>NZ_JBIBWD010000005.1:0-366399 GCF_043080985.1 Streptomyces sp. NPDC014894 | reverse complement strand
CTCACCCACCCACCTCGGGGCCCAGGTCCGTCCTCAAACGCCGGACGGGCTGGGTTTGTCCTCCCGGACCGCCGGCATACGGGGCGCGGGCTCCACATCTCAGCCCGGTCGGCGATCGAGGCGCGAGGCCCGGGGCGGAGCCCCACGACACACCTGAGCGCGATCCGCTCGGGCCCGGGCGGTGTGAGGGGTGGGCGGGTGGTGGGGGATCAGTCGCGGGTGCGGGTCTGTGCGGGGGCGCCGGGGCGCCAGGATTGGATCAGGAGGTGGTCGCCCCGCACGGAGGTGCGGACGACTTCGGTGAGGGTGACGCGGAAGAGGTGGAAGGGCGGGGGCTGGCCGATGGCGTCGCCGAAGCGGGCGATCTCGGCGGCGTCCAGAACCTCCGCCGCACGGCCGGCGATCTTCACATCGCCGCCGTCCATGGAGTCGTCGGCCCCGGGGTTGGCGTGGACGGCGAGGCGCGGGTCGCGGCGGAGGTCGAGGGCCTTGACCGAGCCGGGCATCATCCCGAGCCACAGCTCGCCGTCGCGGAAGATCACCTCAAGGCCGGTGACCCGGGGCGAGCCGTCCTTGCGGAGGGTGGCGAGCACATGGTGCCGGTGTCGTTCGAAGCGGGCCCGGACGGTGGCGGCGAGTTCGGGCTCGGCCGCCAGGAAGTCGGCCCACGAGGTCGTTGTCATACCCCAAGCCAATCACCCCATCCAGACACCCGCTGTCCGGATTGACCTCCGCGAGCGAGTACGGGGAGAGGGTTGACCTCAACTTAAGTTGAGGCGTGAGGGTGTGGCCATGAACCCACCACGCCCGTCCCGCTCCGTCCTCGGTCTGCTGACCGTCCTCCTCGGCTACTTCGTCCTGCCCATGGCGATGACGGGAACCTCCGTCGCCCTGCCCGAGATCGGCCGGGATCTCGACGCCTCGGGAGCCTCGCTCCAGTGGGTGGTCACCGGCTATGTGCTGGCGGCCTCGTCGGTGATGCTGGTCGCGGGCTCGCTGGGCGATCTGTTCGGGCGGCGCAAGGTGTACGCGATCGGGATCGCGCTCTACGCGGCGGGGACCCTGGCCGCCGCGGCCGGGCAGAGCATCCTCGTACTGGACGTCGCGAGGACCGTCGCGGGCGTCGGCGCGGCGGCGGTGATGGCGGGCGGGGTGGCGATCCTCGCGGGGATGTACGACGAGACGGCGCGGCCGAGGGTGTTCGCGACGGTGGGGACGACGGCGGGCGTGGGCATAGCGCTGGGGCCGACGCTGTCGGGCGCGCTGGTCGGAGCCTTCGGCTGGCGGTCCTCGTTTCTGCTCTTCGGCGCCGCCGGAGTGCTGATCCTGCTGCTCACCCGGCTGATTCCGGAGTCGCGGGCGGCCGAGCGGCCGACGGTGGACCGCCCCGGGGTGGTCACCTTCATCGCCGGTCTGGCCCTGCTGATGTTCGCCCTGACCCAGGGCTCCCGGGCCGGCTGGGTCAGTCTCGCGGTACTGGGCCCGCTGGGTGCGGGGGCCGCGCTGCTCGCGGTCTTCGTCGCCGTGGAGCGGCGCGCGGCGAACCCGGTGCTGGATCTGTCGCTGATCCGCGACCGGAGGTTCTCCGGCTGGCTGGTCGCCGCGATGGCCGTCACGCTGGGCTCGACCGGGGTGCTGGTCTTCCTGCCGACGTATCTCCAGGGCACGGGCGGTCTCACGGCGGCCGGGGCCGGGACGCTGATGCTGCTGATGACCGTGCCGGTCTTCGCGCTGCCGTCCTTCAGCGGTCTGCTGGTCGCCCGGGGGCTGCCCCCGCGACGGCTCGCGACGGCGGCGCTGCTGCTGTCGGCGGCGGGCAATCTCTGGCTGGCGCTGGTGCTGGCCCCGGACGCCGGCGCCGCCGCGCTCGCCCCGCCGCTGCTGCTGATCGGGGCGGGCAACGGGCTGGGGCTCGGGCAGTTCGACGCCCAGGCGCTCGGCTCGGTCTCCGCCGAGCGGATGGGCATGGCGTCCGGGCTGCTCTCCACGGGCCGCAGCGTCGTGGGCACGCTGGTGCTGGCGGGCTTCGGCGCGGCGCTGATGACGTTGGTGGAGTCCGGCCTCGGCGACCGGGCGGCGGCGGACCGGGTGGTGACGGGCCGGGGCGCGGAGATCGCGGGCGAGTTCACCGGGGCCTGGCAGACGCTGGTGGGCGCGATCGCGGCGGCCCTGGTCCTCGCCGCGGTGCTGGTGCGGTGGATGCTGCGCCCCGGCACCGCCCCGGCCGCCCCGGCCGCCCCGGGGCCCGGGGAGCCCGCGCCGGCCGAGCGGCGGACCTCGAAGGACCGGACCTCGAAGGACCGGGTCTCGGAGGAACGGGTCTCGGAGGAACGGGTCTCGGAGGAACGGGTCGCGAAGGATCAGGCCCCCGAGCAGCGAGCCTCGAAGGAGCGGGCCCCCGAGCACCGGACCTCGGCGGAGGCCCCGGCCGGCTGACAGCCCCGACGGCCCCGACGACCCCGACGACCGGGCGGCCCGGACGGCCGGCGGCCGGACCGCGAGAGCCGCGGTCCGGCCGGGGACGCGCAACAGCGCCCGCCCATGTCCGGTCGGGGACGGGGCAGGCGCCGTTGTCAGTTCCGCACGCCGTTGTACGGGACGATGGTGGGCCCTTCGGACGTCAGACGGTGAGCGCCCGGTCCGTGGGGCGGACCGGTGCGGGCAGATCGCTCGCGCCGGTCAGATAGCGGTCCACGCCGCGGGCGGCCGAGCGGCCCTCGGCGATGGCCCAGACGATCAGGGACTGGCCCCGGCCCGCGTCCCCGGCGACGTACACGCCGTCGACGTTGGTCGCGTACTCCTTGTCCCGGGCGATGTTGCCGCGCTCGTCCAGCTCCAGGCCGAACTGCTCGACCAGGCCGTTGGCCCGGTCGGTGCCGGTGAAGCCCATCGCGAGGGTGACCAGCTGCGCCGGGATGCTGCGCTCGGTGCCCGGCTTCTGGGTGAGCTTCCCGTCGACGAACTCGACCTCGACCAGGTGCAGGGCCTGCACCCGGCCCTCGTCGTCGCCCTCGAAGTGGGTGGTGGAGACGGAGTAGACCCGCTCGCCGCCCTCCTCGTGGGCCGAGGTGACCTTGTAGAGCATGGGGAAGGTCGGCCAGGGCTGGCCGGCGGCGCGCTCGTCGCCCGGCCGGGGCATGATCTCCAGCTGGGTGACGGAGGCCGCGCCCTGGCGGTGGGCGGTGCCCACGCAGTCCGCGCCGGTGTCGCCGCCGCCGATGACGACGACGTGCTTGCCCTCGGCGGTGATCGGCGGGGCGATGAAGTCGCCCTCCTGCACCTTGTTGGCGAGCGGCAGATACTCCATCGCGAAGTGGATGCCGCTCAGCTCACGGCCCGGTACGGGCAGATCGCGGGAGACGGTCGCGCCGGCCGCGACGACCACCGCGTCGTAACGGCGGCGCAGCTTGGCCGCGTCGATGTCGCGGCCGATCTCCACCTCGGTGCGGAACTTGGTGCCCTCCGCGCGCATCTGCTCGATGCGGCGGTTGATGTGGACCTTCTCCATCTTGAACTCGGGGATGCCGTAGCGCAGCAGTCCGCCGATGCGGTCGGCGCGCTCGTACACCGCGACCGTGTGGCCGGCCCGGGTCAGCTGCTGGGCGGCGGCGAGGCCGGCGGGGCCGGAGCCGATGACGGCGACGGTCTTGCCGGAGAGCCGCTCCGGGGGCTGCGGGGTGACGTCGCCGGAGTCCCAGGCCTTGTCGATGATGGAGACTTCGACGTTCTTGATGGTGACGGCGGGCTGGTTGATGCCCAGCACACAGGCCGACTCGCAGGGCGCGGGGCAGAGCCGCCCGGTGAACTCGGGGAAGTTGTTGGTGGCGTGCAGCCGCTCGGAGGCGGCCGCCCAGTCCTCGCGGTAGGCGTAGTCGTTCCACTCGGGGATCAGATTCCCGAGCGGGCAGCCGTTGTGGCAGAACGGGATGCCGCAGTCCATGCACCGGCCGGCCTGCTTGCTGATGATCGGCAGCAGGGAGCCGGGAACGTAGACCTCGTTCCAGTCCTTGAGACGCTCGCCCACCGGGCGGGTGCACGCGGTCTCGCGCCCGGTGGTCAGGAAGCCCTTGGGGTCAGCCATTGATCGCCGCCTCCATCATCTTCTCGGTGGTCTCCTGCTCGGAGAGACCGGCCAGCTCAGCGGCGTCCTTGGCGGCGAGCACTGCCTTGTACGTGGTCGGGATGATCTTGCTGAAGCGCTCGGCGGCGGCGGGCCAGTCGGCGAGCAGCGTCCGGGCGACGGTGGAGCCCGTCTCCTCCTGGTGGCGGCGCACGACATCGTGCAGCCACTGCCTGTCGGAGTCGGTGAGGGTCTCGACCGCGCCCAGGTTGCCGGAGTTGACGTTGTCCCGGTCGAGGTCGATGACGTACGCGACGCCGCCCGACATCCCGGCCGCGAAGTTGCGTCCGGTCTCGCCGAGGACCACCGCGTAACCGCCGGTCATGTACTCGCAGCCGTGGTCGCCCACACCCTCGGAGACCACGGTGGCGCCGGAGTTGCGGACGCAGAACCGTTCGCCGGTGCGGCCGCGCAGGAAGAGTTCGCCGCCGGTGGCTCCGTACCCGATGGTGTTGCCCGCGATGGTGGAGTACTCGGCGAGGTGGTCGGCGCTCCGGTCGGGGCGGACGATCACCCGGCCGCCGGAGAGGCCCTTGCCGACGTAGTCGTTGGCGTCGCCCTCCAGGCGGAGGGTGACTCCGCGCGGGAGGAAGGCGCCGAAGGACTGGCCGGCCGAGCCGGTGAAGGTGATGTCGATGGTGTCGTCGGGCAGTCCCGCGCCGCCGAACCTGCGGGTCACCTCGTGGCCCAGCATGGTGCCGACGGTCCGGTTGATGTTCCGGATCGGGACCTGGGCGCGGACCGGCTGGGCGCTCTCGGCGGAGTCGGCGCTCAGCGCGTCGACGGCCAGCTTGATCAGCTGGTTGTCGAGCGCCTTGGCCAGTCCGTGGTCCTGCTCGATCAGGGCGTAGCGCACCGCGCCCTCGGGCAGCTCGGGTACGTGGAAGAGCGGGGCGAGGTCCAGGCCCTGGGCCTTGAAGTGGTCGACCGCGCGCTCGGTGTCGAGGAGTTCGGCGTGGCCGACGGCCTCCTCGATGGTGCGGAAGCCCAGCTCGGCGAGGAGTTCGCGGACCTCTTCGGCGATGAAGCGGAAGTAGTTGACGACGTACTCGGCCTTGCCGGAGAAGCGGTCGCGGAGCACCGGGTTCTGGGTGGCGATGCCGACCGGGCAGGTGTCGAGGTGGCAGACGCGCATCATGACGCAGCCGGAGACGACCAGCGGCGCGGTGGCGAAGCCGAACTCCTCGGCGCCCAGCAGGGCGGCGATGACGACGTCCCGGCCGGTCTTGAGCTGGCCGTCGGTCTGGACGACGATCCGGTCGCGCAATCCGTTGAGCAGCAGGGTCTGCTGGGTCTCGGCGAGGCCCAGCTCCCAGGGGCCGCCCGCGTGCTTGAGGCTGGTGAGCGGGGAGGCTCCCGTACCGCCGTCGTGTCCGGAGATCAGCACCACGTCGGCGTGGGCCTTGGAGACGCCGGCGGCGACGGTGCCGACGCCGACCTCGGAGACCAGCTTGACGTGGATCCGGGCCCGCGGGTTGGCGTTCTTGAGGTCGTGGATCAGCTGGGCGAGATCCTCGATGGAGTAGATGTCGTGGTGCGGCGGCGGGGATATGAGCCCGACGCCGGGGGTGGAGTGCCGGGTCTTGGCGACCCACGGGTAGACCTTGTGGCCGGGCAGCTGGCCGCCCTCGCCGGGCTTGGCGCCCTGGGCCATCTTGATCTGGATGTCGTCGGCGTTGACCAGGTACTCGCTGGTGACGCCGAAGCGGCCGGAGGCGACCTGCTTGATGCTGGAGCGGCGGGCGGGGTCGTAGAGCCGCTCCGGGTCCTCGCCGCCCTCGCCGGTGTTGGACTTGCCGCCCAGCTCGTTCATCGCGATGGCGAGGGTCTCGTGGGCCTCGCGGGAGATGGATCCGTACGACATCGCGCCGGTCGAGAACCGCTTGACGATCTCGGAGACCGGCTCGACCTCGTCGATCGGGATCGCTTCCCGGCCGGACTTGAAGCCGAAGAGCCCGCGCAGGGTCATCAGCCGCTCGGACTGCTCGTTCACCCGGTCCGTGTACTGCTTGAAGATGTCGTAGCGGCGGTTGCGGGTGGAGTGCTGGAGGCGGAAGACCGTCTCCGGGTCGAACAGGTGCGGCTCGCCCTCGCGGCGCCACTGGTACTCGCCGCCGATCTCCAGCGCGCGGTGGGCCGGGGCGATGCCGGAGACGGGGTACGCCTTGGCGTGGCGGGCGGCGACCTCGTCGGCGACGACGGAGAGGCCCGCGCCGCCGATCTTGCTGGCGGTGCCGTTGAAGTACCGCTCCACGAAGGCCCCGTCCAGGCCGATGGCCTCGAAGACCTGCGCGCCCCGGTAGGAGGCGACGGTGGAGATGCCCATCTTGGACATGACCTTCAGCACGCCCTTGCCCAGGGCGTAGATCAGATTGCGGATGGCCCGCTCGGGCTCGATGCCGTCGATGAAGGTGCCGGCCCGGACCAGGTCCTCGACGGACTCCATGGCCAGGTACGGGTTGACGGCGGCGGCGCCGTAGCCGATCAGCAGCGCCACATGGTGGACCTCGCGCACATCGCCGGCCTCGACCAGCAGGCCCACCTGGGTGCGCTGCTTGGTGCGGATGAGGTGGTGGTGGACGGCGGAGGTGAGCAGCAGGGAGGGGATCGGCGCGTGCTCGGCGTCGGAGTGCCGGTCGGAGAGGACGATCAGCCGGATGCCCTCGGCGATGGCCGCGTCGGCCTCGGCGCAGATGGCGTCGATCCGGGCGGCGAGCGCGTCGCCGCCGCCGCCGACCCGGTAGAGGCCGGAGAGGGTGGCGGCCTTCATCCCGGGCATGTCGCCGTCGGCGTTGATGTGGACGAGCTTGGCCAGCTCGTCGTTGTCGATGACCGGGAAGGGGAGGGTGACGCTGCGACAGGAGGCTGCGTTGGGCTCCAGCAGATTGCCGGCCGGGCCGAGCGTGGAGAGCAGGGAGGTGACCAGTTCCTCGCGGATGGCGTCCAGCGGGGGGTTGGTGACCTGGGCGAAGAGCTGGGTGAAGTAGTCGAAGAGCAGCCGGGGCCGCTGGGAGATGGCCGCGATCGGGGAGTCGGTTCCCATGGAGCCGAGGGGCTCGCCACCGGTCCTCGCCATCGGCGCGAGGATGATGCGGAGCTCCTCCTCCGTGTAACCGAAGGTCTGCTGGCGGCGGGTGACCGAGGCGTGGGTGTGCACGATGTGCTCCCGCTCGGGCAGGTCCTCCAGCTCGATGGTCCCGGCGTCGAGCCACTCCTCGTAGGGGTGCTCGGCGGCCAGACCGGCCTTGATCTCGTCGTCCTCGATGATGCGGTGCTCGGCGGTGTCCACGAGGAACATCCGGCCGGGCTGGAGGCGGCCCTTGCGGACGACCTTGGCGGGGTCGATGTCGAGGACGCCGACCTCGGAGGAGAGCACGACGAGGCCGTCGTCGGTGACCCAGTAGCGGCCGGGGCGCAGACCGTTGCGGTCCAGGACCGCGCCGACCTGGACGCCGTCGGTGAAGGTGACGCAGGCGGGGCCGTCCCAGGGCTCCATCATCGTGGAGTGGTACTGGTAGAAGGCGCGCCGGGCGGGGTCCATGGAGTCGTGGTTCTCCCACGCCTCGGGGACCATCATCAGCACGGCGTGGGGCAGCGAGCGGCCGCCGAGGTGGAGCAGCTCCAGGACCTCGTCGAAGGAGGCGGAGTCGGAGGCGTCCGGGGTGCAGACCGGGAAGATCCGGTCCAGCTCGGCGCTGCCGAAGAGGCCGGAGGCGAGCTGGGACTCGCGGGCGCGCATCCAGTTGCGGTTGCCCTTGACCGTGTTGATCTCGCCGTTGTGGGCGACGAAGCGGTACGGGTGGGCCAGCGGCCAGCTCGGGAAGGTGTTGGTGGAGAACCGCGAGTGGACGAGGGCCACGGCGGAGGCGAGCCGGCGGTCGGAGAGGTCCGGGAAGAACGGCTCCAGCTGGCCGGTGGTGAGCATGCCCTTGTAGACGATGGTGCGGGCGGAGAGCGACGGGAAGTAGACGCCCGCCTCGCGCTCGGAGCGCTTGCGCAGGACGAAGGCCTTGCGGTCGAGCGCGATGCCGGTGGCCCGGGCGGCGGTGCCGGTGGCGGTGGTGCTGCCGGTGCCGGTGTCGCCCGTGGTGCCGGTGTCGCCTTCGGTCTCGGCACCGTCGGCGACGAAGATCTGGCGGAAAACAGGCATGGTCGCGCGGGCGCCGTTGCCGAGGAGGTCCGGGGTGACGGGGACCTCGCGCCAGCCGAGGACGGTGAGCCCTTCCTCGGCGGCGATCGTCTCGATGCGCGAGACGGCGTCCGCGGTGCCGGCCTCGGGGAGGAAGGCGATGCCGACCGCGTAGGCGCCGGCCTCGGGCAGCTCGAAGGGGCTGACCTCGCGCAGGAACGCGTCGGGCACCTGGAACAGGATTCCGGCGCCGTCCCCCGAGTCGGGCTCCGAACCGGTGGCACCCCGGTGTTCGAGGTTCCGCAGTACTGTCAGCGCCTGTTCCACCAGCTCATGGCTGGCAACACCGGTCAGGGTGGCCACAAACCCGACGCCGCAGGCGTCGTGTTCGTTACGGGGGTCGTACATCCCCTGAGGAGCGGGGCGACCGTCCATGGGCGACCAGGCGTCGGAACGCATCGGCTCTCCCGTCGTCGTCGTGGCATGTTCAGTACCGAGGGACGACGTTGGCCCTCCGCGAAATTTCGTGCAGGTTACATGATGGAGAGGTTCTCGGAAAGCGGATAGCTCATTCCAGCATGCGGACACCGCGCTCAGCGGTACAGGTGGGTCGCAATCGGACAGATCGGTATCCGCAGGACCTTCGCAAAGCAGGCTTCATTGCCCGCGGCGCCCTCGGCTCATGCCCGGTGATGAAGGATGTGAAACCGACGAGTTACGGCTACTTTTGCGGTGCCTTGCATAGTGTCTCACCCCAGAGGCGACGGGGCCGCCCCAGGGGCGGGGGCTTCGGCTCCGCGCTCCGCATAACGCGCGGGGCACGGGAGGGGAATCCCTTCCTCCGGAGTGGCGAGGGGCGGGGTTCGGGGCTTTACCCGGCCCGGGCCCGCCCAAAACCCGGGACGGCTCGCCCCGGCCGGTCCTCGCCCCGAGGGGGCGGGGCTCACGGCTCGCGCGCACTGGGCCGAGGAGGTCGCGCCCCGGGGGCGGGGGGCGGTGCGCCGGGGGGCGGCCGGGGCTCGGGCAGGGGGCGGCCGGGGCGCGGGCAGGGCCCGGGCAGAGGGCGGCCGGCGCGGGCAGGGCCCCGCCCGGGCCCTTCGCAGGGCCCTGCACGACCACGGGCCCACAGGGTCCGTACGGGCCCCGCGGGCCCACAGGTCAGAGGGCCGCGCCGAAGGCCATGCCCAGGCCGTAGGTCACCGCCGCCGCCGCACCGCCCAGCAGCAGCTGGCGCGCACCGCTGTACCACCAGCCGCGCGCCGTCACCCGGGCCACCAGCGCGCCGCAGCCGAAGAGCCCCGCCAGCGCCAGCAGCACCGCGGGCCACAGCGTCGTCGCGCCGAGCAGATACGGCAGCACCGGCAGGAGCGCGCCCGCAGCGAAGGAGGCGAAGGAGGAGACGGCGGCCACGGTCGGCGAGGGCAGATCGTCCGGATCGATGCCCAGCTCCTCCCGGGCGTGGATCTCCAGCGCCTGCTCCGGATCCCTGGAGAGCTGCATCGCCACCTCGCGGGCGAGCGCGGGCTCCACCCCGCGCGCCGCGTACAGCGCCGCCAGCTCCTCCATCTCGTCGACCGGGTGCTTGCGCAACTCGCGCCGCTCGACCTCCAGTTCCGCCTGGATCAGCTCCCGCTGGGAGGCGACGGAGGTGTACTCCCCCGCCGCCATCGAGAACGCGCCCGCCGCCAGACCCGCGAGACCCGTGATCACCATGGTCTGCTGGGAGGCCGCGCCGCCCGCCACACCCGTCATCAGCGCGAGGTTGGAGACCAGTCCGTCCATCGCCCCGAAGACCGCGGGACGCAGCCAGCCGCCGTTGACGTCACGGTGGGTGTGGTTGTCGCGGTGCGCCTCGTGCAGTGGCGCCTCGGTCTCGATGATGGACACAGCTCTCCCCTTCCCCAGATGCGGAACTGATCGTTCCGCACCGTTCGAACATCATCGAAAGTACGCACGAAGTAAGGGGCGCGCCAGCAAGCCAGGCCATACTTACCTCGCGTCGAGGGGGTGACAGAAAGGTTTCTTCGACTCGCGGACGACGACCCGGGGCACAGATTCAGCAACCAGGCTCGCGCGCGAAAGGGGCCCGTCCCATGGAGTTGGCCGCAGTCAGTCCGCCCGATCCGCCCGGGCCCGGCCCCGCCCTCCCGACGACCGGCCCCGCGCCGGACCCCGCCCCGACCGCCGCCCCCGCCCCGCCCTCCGCGCGGGAGCGCGCGTACGGAGCACTGCTGGGCCTGGCGGTGGGCGACGCGCTCGGCGCCCCCGCGGAGAATCTGCGGCCGTCCGAGATCCGCCGCCGGTGGGGGCGGATCGAGGGCTTCGTGAACGACGACCCGGCGGGCACGGACGACACCGAGTACGCGATCTTCTCCGGGCTGCTGCTCGCCCGCCACGGCTCGGCGCTGACCGTCGCCCATGTGGAGACGGCCTGGCACCACTGGATCGCCGATCTGGACGAGGGGCCGTTCCGGGGCGCCGGGTTCAGCGAGCGCGGCACCCTGGAGAATCTGCGGCGCGGACTCGCCGCCCCCATCTCGGCCCAGCACCGGCACGCCTGGAGCGACGGTCTGGCGATGCGCGCGGCCCCGTTCGGCGTGTTCGCGGCCGGGCGGCCCCTGGAGGCGGCCCGGCTGGTGGCGATCGACGGGACGGTCAGCCACGACGGCGAGGGCATCTACGGCGGACAGGCGGTCGCCGCCGGGGTGGCCGCCGCGATGGCGGGCGCGGGCCCGGCCGGGGTGATCGGCGCGGCGCTCTCGGTGATCCCGATGGACTCGTGGACGGCCCGCTCGCTGCGTCGGGGGGTGGTGACCGCGCAGCGCGACTACGCCGACACGCTCACCATGGAGCGGGCGGTCCGCTCCTCGGTGGTGATCGGCGGCTACCCCTGGACGGATCTGGCCCCGGAGGCGGTGGGCCTGGCCTTCGGCGCGTTCACCGCCGCCCGCGGCGACTTCCGTACGTCGGTGCTCACCGCGGTCAACATGGGCCGCGACGCCGACACCACGGCGGCGGTCGCCGGAGCGCTGGCGGGCGCGGTGTCCGGGGTACGGGCCATTCCGCCGGAGTGGTCGTCGGCGATCGGCCCGGTGCGCGGGAGCTGCCTCCCCTCCATGAGCGGTCATCACATCCTGGACGTCGCCGATCTGCTGACGCCCGACGAGGACCAGCCCCGGGCGGCGTCATGACCAGCACCGCCACCGACCCGGCCGTCCCGGAGCCCCCGGAGCCCCCGGATTCCGCGGCTCCCCCGAGCGCGTCGGACGCCCCCGGCCCGTCCGACGCGAGCGGAAGCGGAAGCGAGGCCGCCGGGGCGGCCGGCCGGCCCGGGCGGGAGCGCCTCGTGTTCCGCCGCGCCCGGCGGACGGGAAGCGGACGGGCACGGCCCGTCGAGGGGCTGCTGCTGGGCCTCGCGGCGGGGGACGCCGCCGGGTGGCCCGCCGCGCGGCACCGGGCGGCGCGGATGCCGGAGTGGACCCGCAGACTCACCCGGGAACTCGACACCTTCGCGGAGCAGAACGCCACCACCACCCTCCCCGTCCCCATCGCCCTCAACCAGCCCCCCGAGCCGCTGCGGCTCGGCCCCTCCGACGACGCCGAGTGGGCCGCCTTCACCGCCGAGACCGTCCTCGCCGCCGGGCGGCTCTTCGCCGGGCTCACCCCCGGCCGCCGGATGCGCGCCGCCGTCGACCTCGCCTGGAACTCCCTGGCGGGCGAGGTCGCCGCGGCCGCGGCCCGGGCCCCCGAGGTGGAGTCCGCCGTACTCCCGCTCCGCGCCCGGATCTCCGTACGCGCCGGACTGGGCAATCTCGCCACCGGGCTGCGCCCGCCCGCCACCGGTCATGACAACCCGCACTACTTCGACGACGCGGCCTGTGTCCGGGCCGCCGTCCTCGCCGTCGTCCACGCGGGCGATCCGGCGTCGGCGGCCGCGCTCGCCGAGTTCGACGCGCGCTACACCCAGGACGGCGACGGGGTGCACGGCGCGCGGGCCATGGCGGCGGCCGTCGCCGCGGCCCTCGGCGGCGCGGCCGTCGACGACGCCGTGGACGCCGCCCTCGCCCAGCTGCCCGAGGCCACGGAGATCGGGCGCAACGCCCGGCACGCGGTGGGGCTCGCCCGGGACGCCGACGCCGCGTTCGATCTCGTACCCCTGCTGGAGCATCAGATCGTGGACCACGTCTACAGCTACGGGATCGCGGCGGCCGAGACCGTGCCGGTCGCGCTCGCCATCGCCACGGCCGCCCGGGGCCGGGTGGCGGAGGCGGTGCCCACCGCGGCCTGTCTCTCCCGGGTCGCGGACTCGGCCCCGGCGCTCGCCGGGGCGCTGACCGGCGCGCTCGGCGGCGGGGACGCGATCCCGGCCGGCTGGCGGGACGCCTGCCGCACCCTGGCGGGGTGCGCGCTGCCCCGGCTCGCCGGGACGGATCTGGTGGAACTCGCCGGGATGCTCGCAGACACGGAACTGAGCGCCCCGGGTGGACAATTCCGACATGACCCAGACATCTCCCGCACATCCGGCACTCGATGACCGGATCGCCGGCAGTCTGATCGGCGCGGCCGTCGGCGACGCGCTCGGCGGTCCGGTGGAGGGCTATACGCCCGAGCAGATCGCCGAACGCCACGGCGGCCCGGTCCGCGGCGTCGTCGGCCCCTGGCACGGCGACGACTGGCGCACCGCCCGCCCGATCGCCCCGTACCACAAGGGCGACGGGCACGTCACCGACGACACCCTGATGACCCATGCCCTGATCAGGGTGTACGTCAGGGTCCGCGACCATCTCGACGCCCATGACATCGCGGACCACCTGGTGCCGGACCTGATCTCCACCCCCCGCTGGATCCCGGAGCTGGAGGCCGAGGCGCTCCCGCTCCAGCGGATCTTCCTCGCCGAGAAGTGGCTGGTGGCACGGCTCCACTACGGCCACCACGATCCACGCGAGGCCGGCTCCGGGAACATCGTGAACTGCGGCGCGGCGATGTACATGGCCCCGGTGGGACTGGTCAACGCGGCCAATCCGGAGGCCGCCTACGCCGAGGCGCTGGACATCGCGGGCGCCCATCAGTCCTCGTACGGGCGCGAGGCGGCGGGGGTGCTGGCGGCGGCGGTCGCGGCGGCGTGTCTGCCGGGGGCGACGCCCTCCTCGGTCGTCGACACCGTCCTCGGCCTGGCGAAGGACGGCACCCGGGCGGCGATCGAGGCGGTGGCGCTGGAGGCGGCGCGGCACACGGACCCCGAGGCGGCGATCGGCGCGCTGCGCACGGCGGTCGCTCCCTTCGACACGGTCGGGCCGGACTACCGCGCCCCCTCGCTGGCGGCCCGCCGGCCCTCCCGGGTGCACTCCGTGGAGGAGCTGCCCATCGCCCTGGGCATGCTGCTGGCCGGCGACGGCGACTACCGGCGGACCGTGCTGGGCGCGGTGAACTACGGCCGGGACTGCGACTCCATCGCCACGATGGCCGGGGCGGTCGCCGGGGCGCTGCGGGGGGAGGAGGCGGTGCCCCGGGAGTGGGCGAAGCGGGTCTCCGGGGCGAGCCGTCTCGATCTGCGCGCCCCGGCGGTGGAGCTGGCCTCGGTGGCCCGGGAGGTGTTCGCCCGCGACGGGGAGCGGCGGCGCGCCCACGAGGCCGCGTTCGCCGGGCTGACGGCGGACGACGAGGACGACGCCCGGTGACCGGGGCGCTGCGGCTGACCTGGGTGCAGCCGGAGGACCTCGTCGGGCACGAGCTGCGGCAGGCTGCGGAGGACGGCCGGGACGCGGCGGGGATCGCCGCCGTGTGGCGGGCGGCGGGCGGCCCGTGCGCGCCCCCGGCGGCGGGCGCCTCCCCGGCGCCCGCCGCGCCCGCCCTGCGGGCCCTGGCCGACCGGCTTCTGGACGAACTCGCCGCTCTGCCGGCCCCGCTGGCCGCGCTGGAGCCCACCGATCTCCCCGCCATCCGCGCCGCCTGCCCGGACTGGCCCGCCCCGCCCGCCCGCCCGGCGCACCGCGCCCCGGACCCGGCCATCACTCGGGAGCCGGCCCCGCCCGCCGCTCAGGAGCCGGACCCGGCGATCGCTCAGGAGCCGGCGGTGAGCACGAGAGCGGCGCTCGCCTCCTCCGTCACGCCCGCCTCACCCGTCACGCCGACCGCGCCCGCCTCCGGGACGGACCACCGCACCGCCTCCCGACCCCCGGCCCCGGCCCCGGCGCCCACCCCCGCTCCAGCTCCAGCTCCAGCTCAGCCACCCCCTCCCCCGAACCGGTCGAGCGCCCACGCCGTCGTGGTGTCACACCTCGTGGTGCCACCCCCCGTGGTGTCGGCGGCCGGGGTCCCGGCAGCGGACCGGGCCGGGATCTCCCCGGCCGGGGCGGGGCTCACCGTCGAGGCGCTGCACGCCGCGTGGCTCGGGCGGGCGGCGGGCTGTCTGCTGGGCAAACCGGTGGAGAAGCTTCCGCTGCACGGCATCCGCGCGCTCGCCCGAGCCACCGGGAACTGGCCGCTGCGCACCTGGTTCACCGCCGAGGGGCTCCCCGCCGAACTGGCCCGCGCGCACCCCTGGAACCGGCGCTCCGCGCCCACCTCGCTCGCCGAGAACATCGACGGCATGCCGGAGGACGACGACCTCGACTACCCCCTGCTCAACCTCCTTCTGCTCCAGCGGTACGGACGCGGCTTCCGCACCGCCGACGTGGCGCGGCTGTGGCTGGACGAACTCCCGGCCGGACGCGCCTTCACCGCCGAACGCGTCGCCTACCGCAATCTCCTCTCCGGGATCGAACCCCCGCTCACCGCGCTCCGCCGCAACCCCTTCCGGGAGTGGATCGGGGCGGCCATCCGCGCCGACGTCCACGGCTGGACCTGCCCCGGCGACCCGGGCGCGGCCGCCGAGCAGGCCCATCGGGACGCCACGCTCACCCACACCGCGAACGGTGTGCACAGCGCGATGTTCGTCGCGGCCGCCATCGCCTCGGCGGCCGGCGGCGGCGTCGATGTGCACGGCGCGCTCGCCGCCGGGCTCGCCGTGGTGCCCCCGCGCTCCCGGCTCGCCCGGGCCGTCCGCCTCGGCATCGAGGAGGCCCGCGCCGAGGACCGGTTCGACGCCGTCGTGGACCGGCTCCACTCCGTCTACGGCGACTGCCACTGGGTCCACGCCGTCCCCAACGCCGCCCTGCTCGCCGCCGCGCTGACCCACGCCGACGGCGATTTCACCGGCTCCATCTGCCGTGCGGTCTCCGGGGGCTGGGACACCGACTCCAACGGGGCCACCGCCGGATCGCTCGCGGGCCTGCTCGCCGGCCGGCCCGACGCCCTCCCCCGGCGCTGGACCGAACCGCTGCGCAATCGGCTCGCCACCTCCGTCGGCGGATTCGACGGCATCGGCTTCGACGCGCTCGCCCGGCTCACCCATCAGGAGGCACTCCGCCCATGACCGCCGTCGTGGTGCTCGGCAGCACCAATATGGACCTCGTGACCCGGGTGGCCGCCGCGCCGGGGCGCGGCGAGACCGTCACCGGACGGGAGTTCCGCACCGTGCCCGGCGGCAAGGGGGCCAACCAGGCCCTCGCCGCCTCCCGCGCCGGCGGGGACGTCTCGATGATCGGCGCGGTCGGCTCGGACGACTTCGGCGCGCTGCTGCGGCAGACCCTGGTCGCCTCGGGCGTCGACACCGATCTGCTGCGGACCGCGCGGGGGCCCTCGGGCACCGCGCACATCGTCGTGGACGACGACGGGGGCAACGCGATCGTCGTCGTCCCCGGCGCGAACGGGACCGTCACCTGTCTCGCCCCCGGGGACGAGGCCCTCATCGCCACCGCCGCCACCCTCCTGCTCCAACTGGAACTCCCCCTCTCCGCCGCGCTCGACGGCGCGCTCGCCGCCCGCCGCCACGGGGTGCGGACCGTGCTCACCCCCGCGCCCGTCCAGCCGCTCCCTGCCGAACTGCTCGCCGCCGTGGACCTGCTCGCGCCCAATGAGCACGAGGCCTCCGCCCTGACCGGCTTCGCCGACCCGCGCGCGGCCGCCGAGGCGCTGCTCCGCCGGGTCCCGGAGGTGGTGATCACCCTGGGCCGGGCGGGCTGTCTGTACGCGGCCCGGGGCGCCGAACCGCTCACCGTCCCCGCGCCCGAGGTCACCGCCGTGGACACCACGGGGGCCGGCGACACCTTCGTCGGGGCCCTGGCCGTCGCCCTCGGCGAGGGGAAGCCCGTCGAACGGGCCCTGCGCTGGGCCACCGCGGCCGCCGCCCTGTGCGTCCAGCGCCCGGGCGCGTCCACCTCCATGCCGTACCGCCAGGAGATCGACACCGCCTCATGACACAGACCGCCCCCACCGCTCCCGCGCCCCTTCGGGGGCTGCGCGTCCTGGATCTGGCGACCCTCTTCGCGGGGCCGCTCGCCGCCACCATGCTCGGCGACTTCGGCGCCGAGGTCATCAAGGTCGAACACCCCCGCCGTCCCGATCCGTCCCGGGGGCACGGGCCCGCCAAGAACGGCGTCGGCCTCTGGTGGAAACTGCTCGGCCGCAACAAACGGACCATCACCCTCGATCTCTCCTCCCCCGGCGGCCGGGACACCCTGCTGCGGCTGGCCGCCACCTCCGATGTGATCATCGAGAACTTCCGTCCGGGCACTCTGGAGAAGTGGGGGCTGGGCTGGGAGGAGCTGAGCGCCGTCGCCCCCCGGCTGGTGCTGACCCGGGTCACCGGCTTCGGGCAGTTCGGCCCCTACTCCCACCGTCCCGGCTTCGGCACCCTCGCCGAGGCCATGAGCGGCTTCGCCGCCATGACCGGCGAGCCCGACGCCCCGCCGACCCTCCCTCCCTTCGGACTCGCCGACTCGATCGCCGCCCTCGCCACCTCCTACGCCGTGCTCACCGCCCTCACCGCCCGCACCGCCACCGGGCGCGGCCAGGTGGTGGACCTGGCGATCATCGAACCGATCCTCACCGTGCTCGGCCCCCAGCCGCTCTGGTACGACCAGCTCGGCCATGTCCAGGAACGCACCGGCAACCGCACCCGCAACAACGCGCCGCGCAACACCTACCGCACCGCCGACGGACACTGGGTCGCCGTCTCCACCTCGGCCCTGTCGATCGCCGAACGCGTGATGCACCTGGTCGGCCGGCCCGAGCTGACCGAGGAGCCCTGGTTCGCCACCGGGACCGGGCGGGCGGAGCACACCGAGGAGCTGGACGCGGCGGTCGGCGGCTGGATCGCCCGCCGCACCCGGGCGGACGCGGTGGCGGCCTTCGAGAAGGCCGAGGCGGCGATCGCCCCCGTCTACGACATCCGCGATGTGATGGACGATCCGCAGTACCAGGCGCTGGACACCGTCACCGAGGTGCCCGATCCCGAACTCGGGCCCCTCCGTATGCAGAACGTCCTCTTCCGGCTCTCCGAGACCCCAGGAGCGATCCGCTGGGCCGGGCGGCCGCACGGGGCCGACACCGACGAGGTCCTCGGCGAACTCGGCCTGACCGGGGACGACATCGCCGGTCTGCGGGCCCGGGGGGCGGTGTGACCACCCCCCTCACCTATCTCTACGCCCCCGGCGACCGGCCGGAGGTGGTGCGCAAGGCGATCGCCTCCCGCGCCGATGTGGTGATCGTCGATCTGGAGGACGCGGTCTCCCCCGACCGCAGGAAATACGCCCTCGCCGCGACGGCGGAACTCCTCACGGCCCATCAGCCACTGCCCGTCCATGTCCGCATCAACTCCCCCGAGGACATCGAGACGCTGACCGGACTTCCCGGCCTCGGCGCCTTCCGTGTTCCCAAGGTCGCACACGCCACTGACATTCGCCGGATCGCGGAACTGGCCCCCGGCGTTCCGCTCCATCCGCTGCTGGAGTCCGCGCTCGCGATCGAGCACGCGTACGCCATCGCCACCGCGCACCCCGCCGTCCGCGGCGTCTCGATCGGCGAGGCCGACCTCCGCGCCGACCTGGGCGTACGGGACGGCTCCTCGCTGGACTGGCCGCGGATGCGGATCGTCGTCGCCGCCCGCGCGGCCGGTCTCCCCCCGCCGCCGCAGTCCGTGTTCCCCGACATCCGGGACCTGGACGCCCTCTACGCGTCCTGCGCCCACGGCCGTGCGCAGGGCTTCCTGGGCCGGGCCGCCATCCATCCCCGGCAGCTCCCGGTCATCGAGCGGGCCTTCCGGCCCACGCCGGGGGAGATCGAGGCGGCGGAGCAGATCGTCGGGGCGGCCTCGGCGGGCGAGGGCGCCCTCGCTCTGCCGGACGGCCGTTTCGTGGACGCGGCGATCGTGGCGGCCGCACGGCGCACCCTCGCCCTCGCCCACCGGGAGGACCCCTCCCCCTAGACCACCGGCCGCACCCGCCGCACCAACCGCACCAACCGCACCGACCGCACCGACCGCACCCACGACACCGGCCGCGCCGGCCCGGCGGGGGCGCGCTCAGGACCGGGGCGCGCCCACCCCGTCCCCCAGCCGCCGCTCGAAACACCGGGAGCCGCTCACCCCGGCGTACGCGCCGAAGTTCGGGATCCGCTCGTACCCGGAGCGGGTGTAGAAGCGGACGGCGTCGGGCTGGGCGTCCCCGGTCTCCAGCCGCAGGGCGGTCCAGCCCTGTCCGGCGGCCCACTCCTCAAGCTCGCGCAGAATCCGCGACGCCATGCCCGAGCCGCGCCGGGGCGGGGCGACGTACATGCGCTTGACCTCGCCGGTCCGCTCCCCCAGCCGGCGGAGTCCGGCGCACCCGGCGGCCGCGCCGTCCTCGTCGTACGCCACGAGGAACACCGCCATGTCCGCCGCCGACGGGGCCGGCCCGGGCTCGCTGTCCGTGGTGCCGTATCTCTCCGCGATCTCGGCCCGCTGCCGGGCGCGCAGCGCGACCGCGTCCGGATGTGCCCAGTCCACCTGTTCGATCTTCATATCGCCGGATTCTGCCGAAGGTCTGTTTCCGACGGGTAAATCCGGCCGATACGGAAGGGTCCGCAGGGAGAGGCGGCAGGGGGAACGGCGAGAGGCCGCCGGGAGCACCCTCTGAGGGTGCTCCCGGCGGCCTCGTCGTCAGTCGAGTGCCCCGCGCTCCGGCGCGGTCAGCCCTTCTCGGCCGAGGCCGACGCCGACCCGGAACCCGATCCGGACGACCCAGATCCGGACTCGGACCCGGACCCGGAAGACCCGGACCCGGCCGAACCCGACCCGGAAGAGCCCGACCCGGAAGAGCCCGAGCCCGACCCTGAGCCCTTGGCCGAACCGCCCTCCGCCTCGGCGTCCGCGTCCGCGCCGCCCTCGGCGCCGGCGCCGGTGCCGACACCGGCCCGCTCGGGTTCCACGATCTCCTCGCGGCCCGGCCGCAGCCGCGCCGAGACGACGATGTAGACCACGGCGAGGACGAAGACCACGATCGAGGTCCACACATTGAGCCGCAGGCCCAGGATCTCGTGCGCCTCGTCGACCCGCATGTACTCGATCCAGCCGCGGCCCGCGCAGTATCCGGCGACGTACAGGGCGAAGGCCCGGCCGTGGCCCAGCCGGAAGCGGCGGTCGGCCCAGATGACCAGCAGCGCGACGCCCACACACCACAGCGACTCGTACAGGAAGGTGGGGTGGTAGAGCCCCGCCTCCCGGTTCGGTCCCTCGCTGATCTTCAGCGCCCAGGGCAGGTCGGTCGGCTTTCCGTACAGCTCCTGGTTGAACCAGTTGCCCCAGCGGCCGATCGCCTGGGCGAAGGCGATGGCCGGGGCGAGGGCGTCCGCCCAGGCCGGGAGCGGGATGCCGCGACGGCGGCAGCCGATCCAGGCGCCGACCGCGCCGAAGGAGATCGCGCCCCAGATGCCGAGCCCGCCCTCCCAGATCTTGAAGGCGTCGACCCAGTTCTCACCGTCGCTGAAGTAGAGCTGATAGTCGGTGATCACGTGGTAGAGGCGGCCGCCGACGAGGCCGAAGGGCACCGCCCAGACGGCGATGTCGGCCACCGTGCCGGGCTTGCCGCCACGGGCGATCCACCGCTTGTTGCCGTACCAGACGGCTACGAAGACGCCGACGATGATGCAGAGCGCATAGCCGCGCAGCGGAAGCGGTCCAAGATGGATCGCGCCGCTCGACGGGCTGGGAATGTAGGCAAGTTCCATGGCAGGACCGACGCTACCCTGCCGCACGGCGGACCCGGCAACCCGCCCGGGCAACGTATGGATAACGGGGCCGCGCGGCGGGGGCCCGGCGGCGGACCGCCGGACCCGTGCGGCCCGGCCCGGTCAGGGAGCCGTGGCGGCCGCCGGGGTCGCCGACGGGGTGGGCGCGGACGGCGTCGCGGCCGCTCCCGGCGGCGGTGCGGAGGCGGCCGGATCCGAGGCGGGGGGCGCGGAGGCGGGCGGGGTGGAGGCGGGCGGGGCCGGCGTCCGGGTCCCCGGCTTCTTGCCCTTGTTCGCCTCGGCGACCCACTTCTCCAGATTGGCCACCGAGATCTGCAGACCGGCCTTGTCCGGGAAGATCGACTCCCCGTTCAGCAGCACGGTCGGCGTGCCCCGGAAGCCGCCCTTGGCGAAGGCCGCGTTCGACTTCGCGACCCAGGAGTCGTGCGCGCCGTCCTGCACACAGGCGCGGAACGCGGGCGTGTCCAGCCCGTCGACCTTCCCCGCCAGCTCGATCAGCCTGCTGTTCTTCCCGAAGGCGTCGTCGGACTCCTGCGGCTGGTTCTGGAAGAGCACGTCGTGGTACTCGGGGAACTTGCCCGCGTCCTGGGCGCAGGCCGCCGCGTTGGCCGCGCGCAGCGAGCCGGTGCCGCCCATATTGCCGTCGATGATCGTGGCGAGGTTGTACTCGACCTTCAGCTGACCGGACTTCGTCAGCTCGTGGACGGACTCGCGGAAGACGTTCTCGAACTGCGCGCAGACCGGGCAGCGGAAGTCCTCCCACACCGTGAGCGTGGACGGCGCGTCGCTCGCGCCGACGGGGATGGCCAGCTGCTCCTCGCCCTCCACGCCCGAGGGCGCCAGCAGCGGGCCGGAGGAGGAGCCGCCGTCCTTGTCCGATCCGGCGGTCGCCGCGATCACTCCGACGACGGCGGCCAGACCGAGAACGGCCACCACCGCCGCGGAGACGATCAGCGTCCGCCGCCGCTTCTCACGGGCCTTCTCCCGCTCGCGTTCCCTCTGGAGCCGCTCTCGCGCGGTCCCCTGCCGTTCCTGATTGTTGTCGCTCACATCCCGCAAACGAACCGGGGAGGCACGTACGCGCCTCCCCGGTCCCAGATCCACCCGTACGAGCGATCGCGTACGAGCGACGCGTCCTACGCTCCGGTGCGCCCCCGTCGTACGCCCCGGGCCAGCTCGGCGGCCAGCTCCCGTACGGCGACCAGGCCGGCGGGGCCGTCCGGGGCGTCGAGGAGGCGCTGGACGAAGGCGGATCCGACGATCACCCCGTCGGCGAAGCCGGACACCTCGGACGCCTGTTCGGCGTTGGAGACCCCGAGGCCGACGCAGACCGGCAGGTCGGTGGTGGCGCGGGTGCGCTCGACCAGGTCCTGGGCCTGCGCGCCCACCGAGGCGCGGGTACCGGTGACGCCCATCAGCGAGGCCGCGTACACAAAGCCGGAACCGGCCTCGACGATCCGGGCGATCCGGGCGTCCCGGCTGCTCGGCGCGACCACGAAGACGGTGGCCAGCGAGTGCTTCTCAGCATGCTCGCGCCACAGCCCCGCCTCCTCCACCGGCAGGTCGGGCAGGATGCAGCCCGCGCCGCCGGCCTCCGCCAGCTCCGCGGTGAACCGCTCGACGCCGTAGCGGTCGATCGGGTTCCAGTACGTCATCACCAGCACCGGCTTGCCGGAGGCCGCGTGGGCCTCGCGGACGGTGCGCATCACATCGGCGATCTTGACGCCGCCGCGCAGGGCGATGTCGTCGGCGGTCTGGATGACCGGCCCGTCGAGGACCGGATCGCTGTGCGGCAGACCCACCTCCACCACGTCGGCGCCCGCGTCCAGGACGGCCTTGACCGCCTCGATGCCGCCGTCGACGGTCGGGAATCCGGCCGGGAGGTAGGCGATCAGCGCGGAGCGGTTCTCCGCCTTCGCCGCCGCCAGCGTCTCGTTCAGAAGCCGCAGCTGTCCGCTCACTTCGCGTCCTCCCCGTCGTACAGCCCGAAGTAGCGGGCGGCGGTGTCCATGTCCTTGTCGCCCCGGCCGGAGAGGTTGACGACGAGCAGCCCGTCCTCGCCCAGCTCACGGCCGACGTCCAGCGCGCCGGCCAGCGCGTGCGCGGACTCGATGGCCGGAATGATGCCCTCGGTGCGGGAGAGCAGCCGGAGCGCGCCCATCGCCTCCTCGTCGGTGACCGCGCGGTACTCGGCGCGGCCGATGTCCTTGAGGTACGAGTGCTCCGGGCCGATGCCCGGGTAGTCGAGCCCGGCGGAGATCGAGTACGGCTCGGTGATCTGGCCCTCCTCGTCCTGGAGGACGTAGGACCGCGAGCCGTGCAGGATGCCCGGCTCGCCCGCGGTCAGGGTGGCCGCGTGCTCGCCGGTCTCGATGCCGTGGCCGGCCGGCTCGCAGCCGATCAGCCGGACGCCGGCGTCGGGGATGAGCGCGTGGAAGAGCCCGATGGCGTTGGAGCCGCCGCCGACGCAGGCGACGGCCGCGTCCGGGAGGCGTCCGGCGCGCTCCAGGATCTGGCGGCGCGCCTCGACGCCGATCACCCGGTGGAAGTCGCGGACCATGGCCGGGAAGGGGTGGGGTCCGGCGACCGTGCCGAAGAGGTAGTGGGTGCGGTCCACATTGGCGACCCAGTCGCGGAACGCCTCGTTGATGGCGTCCTTGAGGGTCCTGCTGCCGGACTTCACCGGGATGACCTCGGCGCCGAGCATCCGCATCCGGGCGACGTTGAGCGCCTGGCGCTCGGTGTCGATCTCGCCCATGTAGATGGTGCACTCCAGCCCGAAGAGGGCGCAGGCGGTCGCGGTGGCGACGCCGTGCTGGCCCGCACCGGTCTCGGCGATGACGCGGGTCTTGCCCATCCGCCGGGTGAGCAGCGCCTGGCCGAGCACGTTGTTGATCTTGTGGGAGCCGGTGTGGTTGAGGTCTTCCCGCTTGAGGAAGATCCGGGCGCCGCCCGCGTGCTGGGCGAACCGGGGGACCTCGGTGAGCGCGCTCGGCCGGCCGGTGTAGTTGACCAGCAGATCGTTCAGTTCGGCGGCGAAGGCGGGGTCGGCCTTGGCCTTGTCGTACTCGACGGCGACCTCGTCGACCGCGGCGACGAGGGCCTCGGGGATGAACTTGCCCCCGAACGCGCCGAAGTAGCCGGCGGCGGTGGGGACCTGACCGTCAGGGTCCGGAATGAAGAAGTCAGAAGACATCCGACGTACTCCTCGGGCGGGGCCGGTGAGCCCCGTAAGAGTGAAAGGTGCAAAGGACACGGTGTGCGCACGGTGACACGGTGTGCCGACGCCACGCCCGCGGCGGGCCGGTCCGGCTCGCGAGCCGGACCCGGGGCCCGGGCGGGAAGCGGACCGCGGCGCCGGCGGACGGCCGGGCGGCCCGGGGGCGCGTACCGGAGGACCGGTGGTACGCCGGAGCCGGGGCCGATGGGCCGAAGCCGGTACGCCGGAGGCCGGTGCGCCGGGGCGCGGGACCCGCGCGCCGGAGCGGAGGCCTTACGCCGGAGCGCAGGGCCGGTGTGCCGGAGCGGGGCCGGGCTTCGCCGGTGTCAGTGGTGCGCGGCGGCCGCGCGTCGCCATCGCATGCCGTTGACCTGGCCGGGCTCGGAGCCGATCACATAGCGGACCCGGCGGCCGTGCACCCGCCTGGCCGGCGCGCGGCAGCCCCGGGGGCGGCAGCCGCGCGCGAGGCGCGCGTACCCCTCCCCCGGGACGGGTCGCGGACGGCTCTGGGCGGCGGGCACGGAAGGTTCAGCTCCGCCCGTGGCGCAGGGCGGGGTGGGCGCCGGCCGCGACGAGGTCGGCGACGGCGGCCTTGGGGTCACGGCCGGTGACCAGGGACTCGCCGACGAGCACCGCGTCCGCGCCGGCGTTGGCGTAGGCGATGAGGTCGTGCGGACCGCGCACCCCGGACTCGGCGATCTTGACGATGTGCGCCGGGATGTCGTCGGCGACGCGCTCGAAGGTGGAGCGGTCGACCTTGAGGGTCTTCAGATCGCGCGCGTTGACGCCGATGATCTTCGCGCCGGCGGCCACCGCCCGCTCGATCTCGTCCTCGTCGTGCGCCTCGACCAGCGGGGTGAGCCCGATCGACTCGGCGCGCTCGATCAGCGAGACCAGGGCCTCCTGCTCGAGCGCGGCGACGATCAGCAGCACCAGGTCGGCGCCGTAGGCACGGGCCTCCCACAGCTGGTACGCGGTGACGATGAAGTCCTTGCGCAGCACGGGGATGTCCACCCGTGCGCGCACGGCCTCCAGGTCGGCGAGCGAGCCGCCGAAGCGGCGCTCCTCGGTCAGCACGGAGATGACGGCCGCGCCGCCCGCCTCGTAGTCGGCGGCGAGTCCGGCCGGGTCCGCGATCGCGGCGAGCGCGCCCTTGGAGGGGCTGGAGCGCTTCACCTCGCAGATCACCTGGACGCCTTCGCCGCGGAGCGCGGCCACGCCGTCCTTGGCCGCGGGAGCCTGGGACGCGCGCTCCTTGAGCTCGTCGAGGCTGACGCGCGCCTGCCGTTCCGCGAGGTCGGCGCGTACGCCTTCGATGATCTCGTCGAGCACACTCACCCGAGCGGCCCCCTTCCGGAACGATTGATGGTTAAGGATCAGCCATGTCGATGGTATCCGCAGCGGGGCTCCGGCCTCGCATCCGGTTGACGGCCGTCCCACTGGATGGGACTGCGGGCGGCCACCCCTGGGGACGTCAGGGGGCCAGCACGGAGCCGAAGGGGAGGTTCCGGACCACGCTGAACAGCAGGGCCGCCCCGCCGAGCGACCACCACCACACCGGGGAGAGGGAGAGTCCCGACGGTCTGGCCCTGAGGGCGCTCATCAGCCAGATCACCCAGACCACGGCGAAGACCAGATATCCGACGACGGCGATCGCGTTGGCCCCGAGCGCGGCGGGGAGATCCCCGGTGACGAAGGCGTGGGCGCTGCGCAGGCCGCCGCAGCCGGGGCAGTACACGCCGGTGACGCTCAGCAGCGGGCAGACCGGGTAGTGGCCCGGTTCGTTGGGGTCGACCGCGCCGACGTACGCGAAGGCCCCGGCGACCGCGGCCAGCGTGGCCAGGGGCGGGGCGAGACGGCGGGCCATCGGGGCGGGTCGGGGCGGCGGCCCGGGGGCGACGGGGGGAGTCATGGCGTCCACCCGGCGATTGTCCCCGTGCCGGGCTCCGCGGGCCCCCGGAACGCGCGAGTCCGCGCCTTCCCGGCGGCCTGCTCGGGGGCTTTCCCGGCGGCTTTCCCGGGAGCTTGCCCGCAAGCTTTCGCGGCGGGACTCACCGGGGCGGGGCGAAGGGCGTACGAAGGCGCGGCCCGGCGGTGCCGGTCCGCGCCTCGCGCCGTCGGGCCCCCGGAGGTCAGACGGAGGCCCCGCCGCGGGCGCGCGCGGCCACGGTGGCCCGCTCACGGGCCTCCAGCTGCTCGGCGGACTTCTTGGGCATGCCGAGGCCCGCCATCATCATCCCCAGGCCGACGGCCCCGCCGACGAAGATGATCACAATGCCGCCCCAGAAGCCGAGCGGGTTGGCGGCGACCATGAAGACGCCTGCGACACAGAAGCCGATGAACGAGATGACGACACCGGTCCAGGCGGCCGGGGTGTGTCCGTGGGCGGAGGCCGACATGAGTTGCTCCTCGTTGTGAAGTCCGTGGTGGGCGCGGCGCCGGCGCTCCGGGAAGAGCGCGGCTCCGTGCCGCCGAGCCGCTGTCCGGGACGGTGCCGGGGCTCGTCGCCCATTGTCCCGTACGCCGCGTTCCGGTACGCGTCCGGGGGCATGGAGTTGCCCGTACGGGGGTGCGGGCGGGCAGGCGGTCAGCCGGTCGGGTCCTCGCCGCGGTCCAGGGCCTTCCAGAGGTCCTCGGGCCGGTCGGGGTCGACGGGGGCGGGCTTGCGGGCCCGGGGCGAGCCGTCCCGCTCGTAGCGGCCCGACATGGCGGGCCAGCGGGCGCCGTAGCGGAGCGCGAGGAGCCCGGCGAGCAGGATCAGCACGGCTCCGGCGGTGGTCGCGTAGGGCCAGGCCGTATGGGTGAGGGCGTCGACCGTGGCGGAGGAGTCGCCGACGGTCCGCGCGGCCTGGTGGTCCAGGGCCTCGCGGTCGGAGGCGCCGAGGAACGCGGCGAGGCCGGCCCCCGCGCCGCTCAGGGCGAGCAGCGCCGACACGAGGACTCTGCTGGTGCGGCGGACGGCGAAGACGGCGACGAGGGCGGCCAGACCGACGATGGCGAGGGCGGTGGGGACACCGGTGACCTCGCTGCCCTTGGCGTCCAGCGGCAGGGCTCCGCCGCCGACGGCCGCGGTGCCCTCGGCCCAGATCTGGCCGGAGGTGAGAAGGACGACGGTCGCGCCGACGGCGCCGAGGAGCAGTGCCGCGGCGAGGCTCCGGCGGCCGCTGTCAGCGGCGGCGGCCGAAGCGGGGGTGGCGCGGGGCTGGGGTACGGGAACAGCACTCACATACCCCACTATCCCTTACGCCCCCCGGCGCTCGTCGGGCGGTCGGGGGGCTACCGGGCGGTACGGTCGTGCAGCCGGTTGGCGGTGTGGACGGCGCGGAGCACCGCGGCCGCCTTGTTCCGGCATTCGGTGTCCTCGGCGACCGGGTCGGAGTCGGCCACCACACCGGCTCCGGCCTGCACATACGCCGTTCCGTCGCGCAGCAGCGCGGTACGGATGGCGATCGCGGTGTCGGAGTCGCCCGCGAAGTCCAGATAGCCGACGCAGCCCCCGTACAGTCCGCGCCGGGAGGGCTCCAGCTCGTCGATGATCTGCATCGCGCGGGGCTTGGGCGCGCCGGAGAGGGTGCCCGCGGGGAAGCAGGCGGTGAGCACGTCGAAGGCGGTGTTGCCGTCGGCGACCCGGCCGGTCACGGTCGACACGATGTGCATCACGTGGGAGTACCGCTCGATGGACATGAAGTCGACGACCTCGACGCTGCCCGGGGCGCAGACCCGGCCCAGGTCGTTGCGGCCGAGGTCGACGAGCATCAGATGCTCGGCGCGCTCCTTGGGGTCGGCCATCAGCTCGTCGGCGAGGGCCTGGTCCTCCTGCGGGGTCGCGCCGCGCGGGCGGGTCCCGGCGATGGGGTGGACCATCGCGTGCCCGTCCTCGACCTTGACCAGGGCCTCGGGGCTGGAGCCGACGACGTCGAAGCCGTCGAAGCGGAACAGGTACATGTACGGGCTGGGGTTGGTGGCCCGCAGCACCCGGTAGACGTCGAGGGCGCTCGCCGTGCAGTCGGTCTCGAACCGCTGGGACGGCACCACCTGGAACGCCTCGCCGGCCCGGATGCGCTCCTTGATGTCCTCGACGGCGTCCTGGTACTGCTCGCCGCCCCATTTCGCGGAGAACTCGGGCAGCTCGGAGGGGGGCAGCACGGCGGGGGCGGAGGCGAGCGGCCGGGCGAGGTCGCGCTCCATGGCGTCCAGCCGGGCGACCGCGTCGGCGTGGGCCTCGTCGACGCCGGTGTCGAGGTCGTTGTGGTTGATCGCGTTGGCGATCAGCAGGACCGTGCCGTCCCAGTGGTCGAGCACCGCGAGATCGGAGGTGAGGAGCATGGTCAGTTCGGGGAGCCGCAGATCGTCGCGGTCGCCGGGGCCGATCTTCTCCAGCCTGCGGACGATGTCGTATCCGAGGTAGCCGACCATGCCGCCGGTGAAGGGCGGCATTTGGGAGGCCAGGTCGCGCGGAGTGTGCAGGGTCTCCACGGTGGCGCGCAGCGCGGCGAGCGGATCGCCGTCGAGGGGGACGCCGACGGGCGGGGTGCCCAGCCAGTGGGCGCGGCCGTCGCGCTCGGTGAGGGTGCCGGCGCTGTGCACGCCCACGAAGGAGTAACGGGACCAGGCTCGACCGTTCTCCGCGGACTCCAGCAGGAAGGTGCCGGGGCGTTCGGCCGCGAGCTTGCGGTAGAGCGCGACCGGGGTGTCGCCGTCCGCGAGGAGGCGGCGGCTGACGGGGATGACACGCCGGTCGACGGCGAGTTTGCGGAAGGTCTCCAGGTCCATGGCGGTCGACCCTACTCGCCGAGCGGGAGGGAGCCGGCGTCGAAGCAGGTGCGGTCGCCGGTGTGACAGGCCGCGCCCACCTGGTCGACCTTGACCAGGAGGGTGTCGCCGTCGCAGTCGAGGGCGACGGACTTGACGTGCTGGACATGACCGGAGGTGTCGCCCTTGACCCAGTACTCCCGGCGGCTGCGGGACCAGTAGGTGCAGCGGCCGGTGGTCAGGGTGCGGTGCAGGGCCTCGTCGTCCATCCAGCCGAGCATCAGCACCTCACCGGTGTCGTACTGCTGGGCGATGGCCGCGACGAGGCCGCCGGGGTCGCGCTTGAGGCGGGCGGCGACGGCGGGATCCAGGGAACTGGCGGGGACACTGCTGGTCATGCCCTCCATTGTGCCGCGCCCCGGCGGGCCGGCGGCCCGTTGTCCACAGGGCGGACCCCGGCTGACGCTTCCGGGACCCCGGCGGGGCCCGGGCGGGATCCGGAGACGGTCCGGGCAGGTCCGGGCAGGTCCGGGCAGGGCCCGGTGGCGGTCCGGGCGGGATGCGGGCGGCGCGGGCGGCCCCCGGTGCGGTCCGCGCGGGGCCCGGGGACGCACGGCCCGCCGGGCGAACGGGGCGCGGTCGCCGTAGGCTGGCCGTATGTCGACCCATGCCAAGCGCGAACGGCTCCTGCTCGCCGATCTGTTGGAAGCGGCGGGCCCCGATGCCCCGACCCTGTGCGAGGGCTGGACCACCCGGGACCTCGCGGCCCACACGGTGGTGCGCGAACGCCGCGCCGACGCGGCCGCCGGACTGCTCCTCTCCGTCCTGCGCGACCGGCTGGAACGGGTGCAGGCGGAGTTCGCCGCCAAGCCGTACGAGGAACTGATCCAGCTGATCCGCACCGGGCCGCCGCGGCTCTCCCCGTACGCCCTCAAGCAGGTGGACGAGGCGGCGAACACCGTGGAGTTCTTCGTCCACGCCGAGGATGTGCGCCGGGCCCAGCCGGACTGGACGGCGCGGCCGCTGGACGCGGTGTTCCAGGACGCGCTGTGGGCGCGGCTGGAGAAGAGCGCCCGGCTGCTGGGCCGGAAGTCGCCGGTGGGGCTGGTGCTGCGCCGCCCGGACGGGCAGACGGCGGTGGCGCACCGGGGGGCTCCGGTGGTGACGGTGACCGGGGAGCCGGGTGAGCTGACGGTCTTCGTCTTCGGGCGGCAGGACGCGGCCCAGGTGGATCTGGCGGGGGACGAGGAGGCGGTGGAGCGGGTGCGGAAGGCCTCGCTCGGCATGCCCCTCTGAAGCCGCTCGAGCCTCAGACGCCTCGGACGGCCCGGCCCGGGCGGTCCGGGGCTCTCCGCCGGCCCCGGCCGGCGCCCCGCGGCCCGGTTCTCCCGTACGGTCCCGTCCGCCCGGGTCCCCGCCGCCCCGTACGGCCCCGGGCCCGGCCCGTGCCGAAGGCCCCCGGGGCGCGGGGCCCTCACCAGCGGACCGGCAGCTCCCGTACGCCGCGTATCAGCATCCCGGGGAGCCAGGACAGCTCCCCCTCGTCCGTGTCCGGGGTGAGGGCGGGGAAGCGGTCCAGCAGGCCGCGGACGGCGATCCGGCCCTCCAGACGGGCCAGCGGCGCGCCCAGGCAGTGGTGGAGGCCGTGGCCGAAGGCGAGGTGGCCCCGGGCGTCCCGGTGGATGTCGAACCGCTCCGGATCCTTGAAGCGCGCCGGGTCCCGGTCGGCGTCGGCCACCGAGATCAGGACCGTGGAGCCCGCGGGGACGACGGTCCCGCCCATCTCCACGTCCTCCAGGGCCAGCCTCATGGTGCTGTTCTCCAGCGGGCCCTCGTAGCGGAGCATCTCCTCGACCGCCCCGCCGAGCAGGTCCGGGTCGGCGCGCACCTGGGCGAGCTGGTCGGGGTGGGCGAAGAGCGCGCGCATGCCGTTGGCGATGAGATTGACCGTGGTCTCGTGCCCGGCGACCAGGATCAGGAAGGACATGCCGATCAGCTCGTCGGGGGAGAGCCGGTCGCCGCCCTCGTCGACGACATGGATCAGCGCGCTGAGCAGATCGTCGCCGGAGCGGGCGCGTTTCTCCTGGACCAGCTCGCGGAGGTAGGCCGCGATCTCGCGGAACGCGTTCCCCTGGCGCTCGGGGTCGGTGGGCGCGACGATCTCGTTGGACCAGCCGCGGAAGGCGGTGCGGTCGAGTTCGGGCACGCCCAGCAGCTCGCAGATGACGGTCATCGGCAGCGGGAAGGCGAAGGAGGCGACCAGATCGGCCCGGCGCTCCTCGTTCGCCGCCATCGCGTCCAGCAGTTCGTCGGCGATCTCCTGGACGCGCGGGGCCATGGCCTCGACCCGGCGGGCGGTGAAGCCGCGGGCGACCAGCCGGCGCAGCCGGGTGTGGTCGGGCGGGTCCGACATGAGCATGTTGGTGAGGGCGGGCAGATCGGGGCCGACGCCCATGGCCGGGTTGGGGGGCCCTTTTTTGATCCAGTCGCGGCTGAGCCGGGGGTCGGTGAAGGCGGTGCGGCAGGCGTCGTGTCCGACGACGATCCACAGCTCCGTCCCCTTGGGATCGCGCACCTGGTGAACGGGTCCCCGCGCGCGGAGCGCGGCGTAGACGGGGTAGGGATCCTTGATGAAGTCGGGGCTGAGCTCCAACAGATCGGCGATGGGACGGGCCGCCATGCTGCTCCTCGCTGTTCACGTGTTACTCGCGGGTCCACAAGGGATCCAGCAGCACGCTAGCCCGGCTCCGGGGCCCGAAGAACACCACTTTCGGCCGTCTGGCCCGCTGTCCGGTCGCCGCGATGGCGCGATCCGGGCGGCCCGGGACCGGCGGACGAGGGTCGTCCGGAGGGGCCTTCGGCGGCGGAACGGCCGGGCGGCCCGGGTCCGGTGCGTCGCTCGCGCACCGGACCCGGGCCGCCGGACTCAGCGGACCGGACCCGGGGGCACGGGGCTCGGCGCACCGGACCCACCCGGGCCCACGGGGCTCGGCGGACCCGACCCGGGCCCACCAGGCTCAGCGGACCGGGTGACCGGCCTCGCGCAGCGCGTCCTTCACCTGGCCGACGCGCAGATCGCCGAAGTGGAACACCGAGGCGGCCAGGACCGCGTCGGCGCCCGCGTCGATCGCCGGGGCGAAGTCCGCCAGGCGGCCCGCGCCGCCGCTGGCGATCACGGGCACGGTGACATGCCGGCGGACCGCCGCGATCATCTCGGTGTCGTAGCCGTCCTTGGTGCCGTCGGCGTCCATCGAGTTGAGCAGGATCTCGCCCGCGCCCAGCTCGGCGGCCCGGTGGGCCCATTCGACGGCGTCGATGCCGGTGCCCCGGCGGCCGCCGTGGGTGGTGACCTCGAAGGAGCCGGAGGGGGTGCGGCGCGCGTCGACGGAGAGCACCAGCACCTGGCGGCCGAAGCGCTCGGCGATCTCCCGGATCAGCTCGGGCCGGGCGATCGCGGCGGTGTTGACGCCGACCTTGTCGGCGCCCGCGCGCAGCAGCCGGTCCACGTCGTCGGCCGCGCGGACCCCGCCGCCGACGGTGAGCGGGATGAAGACCTGTTCGGCGGTGCGGCGCACCACGTCGTAGGTCGTCTCGCGGTCGCCGGAGGAGGCGGTGATGTCGAGGAAGGTCAGCTCGTCGGCGCCCTCGGCGTCGTAGAGCTTGGCCATCTCGACGGGGTCGCCCGCGTCGCGCAGATTCTGGAAGTTGACGCCTTTGACGACCCGGCCGTTGTCGACGTCCAGGCAGGGGATGACTCTGACGGCGAGTGTCATACGGGCTCACTCCGATAGGCCTCGACCTCGACCTCGACGACCAGTCGCGGGTCGATCAGGCCGGAGACGACGAGCATGGAGGCGGCCGGGCGGGCCGCGTCGAAGAGTTCCTTGTGCGCGCGGCCGACCTCGTCCGCGTCCCGGGCGTGGGTGAGGTACATCCGGGTGCGTACGACGTCGGCGGCGCCGAGGCCGAGTCGCTTCAGCGCGCCGAGGGCTGCGTTGAAGGCGTTCACCGCCTGGTCGTAGGGGCCGCCCTCGGCGATCGCGCCGTCGATCACCGAGGTGCAGCCGGAGACCAGGACGAGGCCGCCGGGGAGTTCGACGGCCCGGGAGTAGCCGAACCGCTCCTCCCAGGGGGCGTCGGAGGCGAGTCGTCGTACCTCGGTCACGCCGACACCGCCGCGAGCGCTTCCTCCAGGGTGAAGGCCTTGGCGTAGAGGGCCTTGCCGACGATCGCGCCCTCGACGCCCTGGGGGACGAGGGAGGCGATGGCTCGCAGATCGTCCAGCGAGGAGACGCCGCCGGAGGCGACGACGGGCTTGTCGGTGACGGCGCAGACGTTCTTCAGCAGCTCCAGGTTGGGGCCCTGGAGGGTGCCGTCCTTGGCGATGTCGGTGACGACGTAGCGGGCGCAGCCCTCGGAGTCGAGACGGGCGAGGGTCTCGTAGAGGTCGCCGCCGTCGCGGGTCCAGCCGCGGCCGCGCAGGGTGGTGCCGCGGACGTCCAGGCCGACCGCGATCTTGTCGCCGTGCTCGGCGATGACCTTGGCGACCCATTCGGGGGTCTCCAGGGCCGCGGTGCCCAGATTGACCCGGGTGCAGCCGGTGGCGAGGGCGGCGGCGAGCGAGGCGTCGTCGCGGATGCCGCCGGACAGCTCGACCTTGATGTCCATCGCGCCGGCGACCTCGGCGATCAGCGCGCGGTTGTCGCCGGTGCCGAAGGCGGCGTCCAGGTCGACCAGGTGCAGCCATTCGGCGCCCGCGCGCTGCCAGGCGAGGGCGGCGTCGAGCGGGGAGCCGTAGGAGGTCTCCGTACCGGACTCTCCGTGGACGAGACGGACGGCCTGGCCGTCGCGGACGTCGACGGCGGGGAGGAGTTCGAGCTTGGTCACAGTGTTCCGATCCAGTTGGTCAGCAGCTGGGCGCCGGCGTCGCCGGACTTCTCGGGGTGGAACTGCGTCGCCGTCAGCGCGCTGTTCTCCACGGCGGCGACGAAGCGCTCGCCGTGGCGGGCCCAGGTGACCCGGGGCGCGCGGATGGCGGGGTTGGTCACTTCCAGGTCCCAGTCGTGCGCCGCGTAGGAGTGCACGAAGTAGAACCGGGCGTCGGGGTCGAGTCCGGCGAAGAGGGCGCTGTCGGCGGGGGCCTCGACGGTGTTCCAGCCCATGTGGGGGACGACGGGGGCCTTGAGCGGGCCGACCGTGCCGGGCCACTCGTCGAGTCCCTCGGTCTCCACGCCGTGTTCGATGCCCCGCGCGAAGAGGATCTGCATGCCGACGCAGATGCCCAGCACCGGACGGCCGCCGGAGAGCCGGCGGCCAACGATCCAGTCGCCGCGGGCCCCGCGCAGTCCGTCCATGCAGGCGGAGAACGCGCCGACGCCGGGGACGAGGAGTCCGTCGGCGTTCATCGCGGCGTCGAAGTCGCGGGTGATCTCGACGTCGGCGCCGACCCGGGCGAGGGCGCGCTCGGCGGAGCGGACATTGCCGAATCCGTAGTCGAAGACGACGACCTTCTTGGGTGCGCTCATGACCACACGCTCATCCGGAGTATGCCGGCGACCAGACACATGGCGGCGCCGATGGAGAGGAGGACGACGACGCTCCTGGGCTGCTCCTGCTTGGCGAAGGAGTAGACGCCGCCGAGGAGGAAGAGCCCGAGGACGATCAGGACGGTGGAGAGGCCGTTCACAGCGCGCCCTTCGTGGAGGGGAGGATCCCGGCGGCGCGCGGGTCGTGCTCGCTTGCGTAGCGCAGCGCCCGGGCGAGCGCCTTGAACTGGCACTCCACGATGTGGTGCGCGTTGCGTCCGTAGGGGACGTGGACGTGCAGGGCGATCTGGGCCTGGGCGACGAAGGACTCCAGGATGTGCCGGGTCATCGTCGTGTCGTACGAGCCGATCATCGGCGCCATGTTCTCGGGCTCGGTGTGCACGAGGTAGGGGCGGCCGGAGAGGTCCACGGTGACCTGGGCGAGCGACTCGTCCAGGGGCACGGTGCAGTTGCCGAAGCGGTAGATGCCGACCTTGTCGCCGAGGGCCTGCCTGAAGGCGGCGCCGAGGGCGAGGGCGGTGTCCTCGATGGTGTGGTGCGAGTCGATGTGGAGGTCGCCCTCGGTCTTCACCGTGAGGTTGAACAGCCCGTGCCGGCCGAGCTGGTCCAGCATGTGGTCGTAGAAGCCGACCCCGGTCGACACATCGACTTTTCCGGTGCCGTCGAGGTCGATCTCGACGGCGACGGACGTCTCCTTGGTGGTGCGCTCCACCCTGCCCACGCGGCTCATGCGCTCTGCTCCTTCTTCAACTCACGGACCGCGTCGAGGAACGCGTCGCTTTCGGCGGGGGTGCCCGCGGTGACCCGCAGCCGGCCGGGGACGCCGTTGTCCCGGACCAGGACGCCCCGGTCGAGAATGCGCCGCCAGGCGTCGTGGGCGTCGGGGAACCGCCCGAACTGCACGAAGTTGGCGTCGGAATCGGTGACCTCGTACCCGATGGCGCGCAGCTCGGCGACCAGGCGGTCGCGTTCGGTCTTCAGCTGCTCGACATAGCCGAGCAGGGTGTCGGTGTGCTCCAGCGCGGCGAGCGCGGTGGCCTGGGTGACGGCGGAGAGGTGGTACGGCAGCCGGACCAGCTGTACGGCGTCGACCACCGCGGGGCAGGCCGCGAGATAGCCCAGTCGCAGTCCGGCCGCGCCGAACGCCTTGGACATGGTGCGGGAGACCACCAGATGGGGGCGGTCCGCCAGCAGCGGCAGCAGCGAGGGGCGGTGGCTGAACTCGACGTACGCCTCGTCGACCACGACCAGCGACGGGCGGGCGGCCTGGGCCGCCTCGTACAGCGCGATCACGGTCTCGGCGTCGACGGCGGTGCCGGTGGGGTTGTTGGGCGAGGTGATGAAGACCACCTCGGGCCGGTGCTCGGCGATCGCGCGCCGGGCGGCGGGCAGGTCGACGGTGAAGTCGTCGGAGCGCGGACCGGAGATCCAGCCGGTGCCGGTGCCCCGGGAGATCAGACCGTGCATCGAGTACGAGGGCTCGAAGCCGATCGCGGTCCGGCCGGGGCCGCCGAAGGTCTGGAGCAGCTGCTGGATGATCTCGTTGGATCCGTTGGCGGCCCAGACGTTCTCGACGCCGACGGCGTGTCCCGAGGTGCGGGTGAGATAGGCGGCCAGCTCGGTGCGGAGTTCGACGGCGTCCCGGTCGGGATAGCGGTTGAGCCCGCGCGCGGCCTCCCGCACCCGCTCGGCGATCCGCTCCACCAGCGCCTCGGGCGGCGGGTAGGGGTTCTCGTTGGTGTTCAGCTGTACGGGGACGTCCAGCTGGGGGGCGCCGTACGGGGACTTGCCGCGCAGCTCCTCGCGGATGGGCAGGTCGTCGATCCTCACTTGCCGGGCACCTTCCAGGCGAATCGGGCCTTCATCGCCGCGCCGTGCGCGGGCAGGTCTTCCGCCTCGGCGAGGGTGACGACGTGGTGGGTCACCTCGGCGAGCGCGTCGCGCGTGTAGTCCACGATGTGGATGCCGCGCAGGAAGGACTGGACGGAGAGCCCCGAGGAGTGGCAGGCGCAGCCGCCGGTGGGCAGGACGTGGTTGGAGCCCGCGCAGTAGTCGCCGAGGGAGACCGGCGACCAGGGGCCGACGAAGACGGCTCCGGCGTTGCGCACGCGGGCGGCGACGGCGGGGGCGTCGGCGGTCTGGATCTCCAGGTGCTCGGCGCCGTAGGCGTTGACGACCCGCAGTCCTTCCTCGACGCCGTCGACGAGGACGATCGCGGACTGCCGGCCGGACAGGGCGGGCACGATCCGGTCCTCGACGTGCTTGGTGGCGGCGATCTGCGGCTCCAGCTCGCGCTCGACGGCGTCGGCCAGCTCGGTCGAGTCGGTGACCAGCACGGCGGCGGCCAGCGGGTCGTGCTCGGCCTGGCTGATCAGGTCGGCGGCGACATGGACCGGGTCGGCGCTCGCGTCGGCGAGGACGGCGATCTCGGTCGGTCCGGCCTCGGTGTCGATGCCGATCCGGCCGGTGAAGTAGCGCTTGGCGGCGGCGACCCAGATGTTGCCGGGGCCGGTGACCATGTTCGCCGGGGGGCAGCCGTCGGGGCCCTGGGTGCCGTACGCGAACATCGCGACGGCCTGGGCGCCGCCCGCCGCGTACACCTCGTCGACGCCGAGGAGGGCGCAGGCGGCGAGGATCGTCGGGTGGGGCAGACCGCCGTGCTCCTTCTGCGGCGGGGAGGCGAGCGCGATCGACTCGACGCCGGCCTCCTGCGCCGGGACCGCGTTCATGATCACGGAGGAGGGGTAGACGGACCGGCCGCCGGGGGCGTAGAGCCCGACGCGCTCGACCGGGACCCACTTCTCGGTGACGGTCCCGCCGGGGACGACCTGGGTGGTGTGCTCGCTCCGGCGCTGGGCGCGGTGGACGATCCTGGCCCGCCGGACGGACTCCTCCAGGGCGGCCCTGACCTCCGGGTCCAGCTCCGCCAGGGCCCGGGCGAGGGCCTCGGCGGGCACCCGGACGCGCTCCAGCTCGACGCCGTCGAAGGTCTTCGCGTACTCGATCAGCGCCTCGGTGCCGCGATGATGCACGTCCTCGCAGATGGGCCGCACCTTCTCCAGGGCGGCTTCCACGTCGAACTCGGCACGGGGCAGCAGGGCGCGCAGGGCGGCCCCCTCGGGGAGGGCGTCGCCGCGCAGATCGATTCGAGAGATCACAGGGTCAATTCTCGCAGACCGGATTCGGCTGCCGTTCCGCGTATCACTGGCTGATACACGTCGCCGGGCCCTCGCAAGATCGGATGACCACTAGCGTTCACCCGGTCACTCAGCGGGAAGAACGACTGTACGACACGGTGTGCGACGACTGATGCACACAGAGGAATCGGAGGAGCGGCCTTGACTGAGCCGCCGGACGACGGACCCCCGGACGGGCTGACCCCGACCGAGCAGCGGATGTGGAACGCGTTCCGGAACGGGAGCACCTACGATCTGAGCGATCCCGATCCGCTGCTGAACGACGCCTTCTCGCCGCGCCCCTGGGGATCCGAACGCAGCGTGCGCGCCTCGATCGTGGCGCGGCTGCTGCTCAGCGGGCCGTCGCCGCACCCCGGGCGGGTCGCGGCGCTCAAGCTGCGCGGGGCCGCGATCACCGGCACGCTCAAGCTCGCGGGCGGCAGCGTCTCGCCCTATGTGGAGCTGTACGGCTGCCGGTTCGAGAGCGAGGTGTGGCTGCCGGAGGCGCATTTCACCACCGTGCGGATGGTGGGCTGCGCGATCCCCCGGCTGGAGGCGGCCCGGCTGCGCACCGAGGGCGATCTGCATCTGCCGCGCTGCCGGGTGGAGCACGGGATCCGGCTCACCGACGCGCAGATCGGCACGGATCTGCTGATCAACCAGATCCACGTACGGCCGGACCGGCGGGGCCGGGCGATCACCGCGGACGGTCTCTCGGTGGCGCAGGACCTCCAGGCCGAGCTGATCGAGACCTATGGCGAGGTGAGTCTGCGCGGCGCGAAGGTCGGGGTGTCGCTGAGTCTGCGCGGCAGCCGGCTGCGGGCCGCCGCCGAGCGCCGCGCGTTCAACGCGCCCCAGCTCAGCGTGGAGCGGACGCTGTACATGACGGGCGCGTGGGTGAGCGAGACCACGGGCGATCCGAACACCACTCCCCCGTTCGGCATCGGGATCGACGACGCGCACCGGCGCAACACCCGGCTGCGGCCCTTCGAGTGCTACGGCGGGGTGCGGCTGGACGACGGCCGGTTCGGGGACGCGGTCGATCTGCACCGGGCGCGCTTCGTGATGAGCCAGGGCGAGGAGCTGTCGCTGCGCCGGATAGTCAGCCCCGAGCTGCGGTTCAACGCGCAGCGCCCCGAGGAGGGGCGGGTGGTGCTGAACGGCGCGAAGGTGATCACCCTGGTCGATCTGGCGGCGAGCTGGCCGGGGCCGGGCGGGCTCGCGATGGGCGGCTTCGTCTACGAGAACCTGGTGCCGTACGAGGAGTTCCCGCTCAGCCGCCGGCTGGAGTGGGTGGCGTCGGCGACGCCCGAGTACTCCCCGGAGCCGTACGAGCGGCTGGCGACCGTGCTGCGCAACAGCGGGGAGGACGCGGACGCGCGCGAGGTGCTGCTGGCGAAGCAGCGCCGCCGCCGCGAGACGCTGCCGCTGGCCGCGAAGCTGTGGGGCTATCTCCAGGACTGGACGGTGGCGTACGGCTACCGGCCCGGCCGGGCGGCGCTGTGGATGGCGGTGCTGTGGGCGGCGGGCGCGCTGGCCTTCTCCCAGGTGGATCCGGATCCGATCAAGAAGGAGGAGCATCCGCAGTGGAACGCGGCGCTCTACGCGCTGGATCTGCTGATCCCCGTGATCAATCTCGGCCAGGACGGGTTCTGGCGGCTGGAGGGGAACTGGCAGTGGGCGGGGGCGGTGCTGGTGATGCTGGGGTGGATTCTGGCGACCACGGTGGCGGCGGGGGCGACGAGGCTGCTGAGCCGGGGGTGAACTGCTGAGGCGGGGATGCAGTCCTGAGCCGAGGGTGCACTCCTGAGCCGGGGGTGCAGGGAGAGCGGAGCTGAGCCGGGGGTGGACGGAGTCCGGAGCTGAGCCGAGGGTGGGCGGGGAGCGGGGGTGAGACGGGCGGCGGGCCCGCTCGGTCACCCGCTCCGGCGTTTCTTTACAGTCTCTTGGCTTTTCCCAGGACAACCATTCCGGCCGCCACCAAAGCTTCACAGCCATCCTCTGGCGCGGCCCCTACCTGCGGTTTTCAATGGTCCGCACCATGTCATTGCTTCGAGCACTGCTGCGCACCGCTCGTATGATCCGTCACACACCGAGACTCGCCGACGGTCTGCCGCCCGCCGAGGCGGTGCTGCTCGACGCGCCCGACGACCGGCTCGGCCCGGCGCTGGTCGCGGCGGCGGTCGGCGAGTTCGAGCCCGCCGCGAAACTGCTGGCCACCACCCGGGAGGCGGCCCAGTGGGAGAGCCGGGACCGCTATGTGATGCGGCTGGCCGTCTTCGCCCACTCGCGGGGCGAGTGGCTCTCCTCGTGGCTGGCGGCCGCGCCGCGCGATCCGGACGCCCTGATCGTCAAGGCGGAGCTGGCGATCCGCAGGGCGTGGGACTCGCCGGCGCGGGCCGAACGGCTGCGGGAGGTCGGCCCGCTCATCGACGCGGCGGCGGAGGCGGCCCCGGCCGACCCGGTGCCCTGGCGGATCGCGCTGGACCACGCGCGCGGCGCCCACGCGACCCACACGGCGTTCGAGGCGCTCTGGGAGCAGGCGGTGCGCCGCTCCTCGCACCACTACGGATGCCATGTGGCGGCGCTGCGCTATCTGTCGGCCCAGTGGTACGGCTCGCACCGCGAGTGCTTCGACTTCGCGGAGAAGGCGGCGGCGGACGCGCTGCCGGGCTCGCTGGTGCGGGCGCTGCCGGTGCGGGCGGCGTTCGCGCGGATGGAGTGCCACACCTCCGCCGCCGGGGTGCTGGAGCCGGTACGGCTCTCCCACGCCCTGGAGGCCGAGCGGGTCGACGCGGCGGCCGATCTGGCGATCACCCTCTCCGGCGGCTACCCCGAGGGGGATCCCTGGCCCGCCGAGGTGCGGAATCTGACCGCGTACGTGCTGGTGGGGCGCGGGCGCTGGGCGGAGGCGCTGGAGCAGTTCCGGCTGATCGGGACGCGGGCGACCTCGTTCCCCTGGAACCGATTCTCCGACGATCCGCTCGGCCAGTTCCTCGACGCCCGCGACGGTGTGCGGATCCAGGTGGCGTCCACGACGCCTCTGGGGTCTTCCACCGGACGGAGCGGGCCCGCGGGCCATTAGGCTAGTCGGTTGTGACCACCGCTCGACTGCCCCTCTTCCCGCTGAACTCGGTGCTGTTCCCCGGGCTCGTCCTGCCCCTGAACGTCTTCGAGGAGCGATATCGCGCCATGATGCGCGAGCTGCTGAAGACGGACGCGTCCGAGCCGCGCCTCTTCGCCGTGGTCGCCATCCGCGACGGCCGGGAGGTCGCGACGACCGCGCCGGGTCTGCCGGACCCCACCTCGCTGCCGGAGCGGGGGCCGGCCGCGGGCTTCGGCGAGGACCCGATGCGCTCGTTCCACCCCGTGGGGTGCGTCGCGGACGCGGCGACCGTCCGGGAGCGCGAGGACGGCAGCTTCGAGGTCCTCGCCACCGGGACGACCCGGGTCCGGCTGCTCTCGGTCGACGCGAGCGGGCCCTATCTGACGGCCGAGCTGGAGGAGATCCCGGAGGAGACCGGCGAGGGCGCGGGGGCGCTCGCCGAGGGAGTGCTGCGGGCCTTCCGCGCCTATCAGAAGCGGCTCGCGGGCGCGCGGGAGCGGACCCTGTCCACGGGCGCGGAGCTGCCGGACGAGCCGTCGGTGGTCTCGTACCTGGTCGCGGCGGCGGCGGTGCTGGACACCCCCGCGAAGCAGCGGCTGCTGGAGGCCCCGGACACCGCGGCGCGGCTGCGGGAGGAGCTGGGGCTGCTGCGCGCCGAGACGGCGGTCATCCGTCATCTGCCCTCGCTGCCCGCGGTGCAGCTGACGCAGGAGCCCACCAACCCCAACTGAACGGACAGGACCCGGCGACGTGGCGAAGAAGGCCAGGAAGACCGGCGGCACCCCCGCCACAGTGGCCCTGACGGCGGCGGGCACGCCGTTCACGGTGCACGCGTACGAGCACGACCCCGCCTCCGCGTCGTACGGCGAGGAGGCCGCCGAGGCGCTCGGGGTCTCCCCCGAGCGGGTCTTCAAGACGCTCGTGGCCGAGGTCGACGGCGCGCTCACGGTCGCGGTGGTGCCGGTGGCCGGACAGCTCGATCTCAAGGCCCTGGCGGCGGCGGTCGGCGGCAAGCGGGCGGTGATGGCGGACCCGGCGGCGGCGGAGCGGACGACGGGATACGTCCGGGGCGGGATCTCGCCCCTGGGCCAGCGCCGACGGCTGCCGACGGTGCTGGACGAGACGGCTTCGCGGCATCCCACGATCTGTGTGTCGGCGGGGAGGCGGGGGCTGGAGGTGGAGCTGTCGCCCGGGGATCTGGCGGGGCTGACGGGCGCCGTGGTGGCCCGCATCGGCCGGGCGTGAGGGCTCTCCGGGGCCCGGGGGCGGGCAGGACGCGGACCGGATCGGCCCAGGGTCTCGGCGACGGGACGCGGACCGGACCGGACCCGGGGATCACCGGGACGCGGACCGGAGGAGCGCGGCGGCTCGCCGGGGCCCGGATCGGGCGGGTTCAGGGGCTCGACGGGGGCCCGGTTCTCCGGTATTCCCCTGAGGAGGGAGACCGTGAACCGAGGAGGGGCCGTGTCGAAACGCACCCGTAAGCGCAAATGGCGCACGCGTAAGGCGAACCACGGGCGCAGGCCCGCGTAGCCGTACCGCTGAGCCGTACCGCGTCCGCGGGCCCCTCCCCGGCCCGCGGGCGCTCACTTGTCCTGGGGGGACCAGTCCGGCAGCGGGGCCGGCTTCGGGTCCGGGTCCCTGGGGGTGAGCAGGGCCGTGAGCACGAGATGGACGAGCACGGCGGCCAGCGGCCAGGCCAGGAGCATGCCCTTGGCGCCCAGCTTGAGGGGAGCGTCGAAGGTGACGCCCCTGCCGACCTCCTTCGCGTGGGCCGCGACATCGGACGTCGGACCGAGCCATACGCCCAGCCGCCAGGCCAGCACGGAGGCCAGCAGTCCGCCGAGGGCCAGCGCGATCACCAGGACGATGCCGCCGCGGCGGCGGAGGAAGTAGACGGCCGCGCCGCTCAGCGCGCCGAAGCCCAGCGCCAGCAGCGCGAAGACGCCGTCCGCGCCGACCGCCGCCTCGCCCTCGGTGTTCTTCAGGAACACCGCCTCGCCGTCGGAGATCAGCGGCACACGCGGGGCCAGCCAGAGCCACAGCAGCCCCAGGGCGATGCCCAGGACGGTCACGGCCGACGCCACCAGAAGGCCGTCCCGCAGCTCCGAGCGGAGATCCGGATCGCCGGGGGCCGCGTACGCCGGGCCGGGCGGCGGGGGAGCCTGCCACGGGTTGTCGTTCGGCGGGGGCGGCGTCAGAGGTGCGGTCACCCCGCCATCGTGCCAGGCGGGCGCGGACCGCGCCTCACCGGACCGCTGCCCGCCGGTACGCCCAGGTCGCCACCGCCAGCGAGACCACGCCGACCACCGCGCAGACCCCGAGATCGAAGGCGACTCCCGCCCAGTCGGGATTCGGGTCGAAGGTCCTGGCCAGCGCCTCGACGCCATAGGTGGACGGGAGCAGATCACGCGCGTACGAGATCACCCCGGGCAGCCGGTCGGCCGGGAGCACGCCCAGCAGCAGGGCGGCGGACATGCCCAACTGACCGAGCAGAGTGGCGAGTTCCTGACGCGGGGCGAGCAGGCCCAGCGCCGCCCCGAGACCGGCGAGCGCCGCCCCGGCGAGCGGGATCACGGCTGCCAGCACCCACAGATGCGTCATCGGGAGCGAGAAGAGGACACTGCCGGCCACGGCGGTCACCACGGTGCCGGGCACGGTGAAGGAGGCGTACGCACCGGCCGCGCCGAGCACCACGGCCGCGGGCGGCACCGGCAGGGTGGCGTAGTGGTCGAGTCCGCCGCTCGCCCGCAGCTGCCCGAAGTACTGGGCGAGCAGATTGAGCGCCACGAACGCCACGACCAGCACGGACGAGCCGGCCACCACGGCCCGCGCCTCCGCGCCGCCGTCGACGACCCCGCGCATCAGGACCATGATCCCGACGGACTGGAAGGTCGCCACGAAGAGCAGCGGGATCCGGGCCACCCGAGCCCTCGACAGCTGGGCCCGGTACACCGCGCCCATCGCGGGCAGCAGCCGGGCCCGGGGCGCGAGCGGCGCGGGCGCCGTCACCGCCTCCGAATGCCGGTCCCTGATCTGTGTCCGCCCGGACACCGCCTCCACGGGCACGATGCTCACGCCTTGACCAGCCCCTTCGTCGCGTTCCCCCCGAGCGCCAAGTACACGTCCTCCAGGCTGGGCGTCGCCAGCGTGAAGTCGTCGAGCGCCGCGAATGCCGCGCCGCCCGTCACGGCGGCGACCGCCGCCCGCGCCTCGTCCGGGGCCAGCCGGAGCACCCAGCGGCGCCCGGACTCCTGTGCGGACTCACGCAGGGCGGCCACTTCCGGCACCTCCAGCGGCGCCCGCTCCCGCCACACCAATTCCACCCGCACTTCGCTCGCGACCCGTTCCTTGAGTCCGCCGGGGGTGTCGCAGGCGATCACCCGGCCCCGTTCCAGCACCGCGACCCGGTCCAGGACGGTCTCGGCCTCGATCACATTGTGCGTGACCAGCAGGACGGTCGCGCCGTTCTGGGCCCGTCTGCGGTCGACCGCGGCCCACACCGCCCGCCGCGCCACCGGGTCCATGCCGGCGGTGGGCTCGTCCAGGACGAGCAGCGGACGCTCCCCCACCAGCGTGGCGGCGAAGCAGGCGAGCCTGCGCTGACCGCCGGAGAGCCTCTTCAGCGGGCGCCCGGCCAGTTCGGTCAGGCCCAGCTCCTCCAGTACGGCGTCGCGCTCGGCGCGGGCGTCCCGGGTGGTCAGTCCGCGCAGCCGCCCGGTGGTCTCGGCGGCGAGCGCCACCGTCAGCTCGTCGAGCGCGGTGGACTCCTGACCGAGATAGCCGATGAGCCGGGAGGCCCGTTCCGGATGGCGTACGAGATCGTGGCCGAGCACATCGACGCTGCCCGAGTCGGGCCGCATCAGACCGGTCAGCTGCCGGACGAGAGTGGACTTGCCAGCTCCGTTGGGACCCAGCAGTCCGAAGATCTCACCGCCCCGGACTTCGAGGCTGATGCCGTCCGTTGCCCGCACCTCGGGCGTCGCCGGGACTCCTCGGCGGGCGCGCGCGGCAGGGTACGTCTTGACCAGTCGCCGCACCACGCACACCGTACTCACGAGGTACGAGAGTACGGGGTCGCCGGCGCTACTCCCCGGCGGGGGCGTGTTCCGCCGCCGCCCGTACATCGATCTCCCGCCAGAATCCCGCCCGGATCGCATAACGGTCGTGCTCGTCGATCTGATCGTCCTTGTGGGCGAGCAGACCGAATCGCGCCGCGTAGCGGAGCAGTTCGCCGTCGATCCGGTGCGGAACGCGCGGGTACATCGTCGACAGTTTCTGCACATGTCCGTTCTCGGTCAGCCGGGCCATCCAGCGCCGGGCGAAGACCTGGCCGACCTCGAAGGGATCGCCGCCGACGGTGGTGATGTCCTCCTCGCGGTCGGCCCAGCGCTGTTCGGCGCTGGTGAGCTGGGCGAGGGTGGGCAGGGAGGCCGTCTCGGGCGGCTCCCCCAGCGGACCGCCGGGGCGCTCCACCCAGCCCCGGTCGGAGGACCAGCGCAGGGTGGCGCCGGCCGGATGCTGCGGGGCGTGCGCCCCGGGCGCGCGCAGGCTGGCGAGATCCTTGGGGGTGGGCACCCCCTTGGCGGCGGAGGGGGCGGGGGCCGGCTCCGCGCCGTCCGCCGGGGCGGTCCCGGAGCCGTTGCGCGCGGCCTCCGGGGCCGCCGCCTGCGCGGCGGCGAGGGCGGACTCGGGCAGCGGGGCGGAGAGGATGGCCGCGATCTCGGGGCGGGGCACGGGCGGCGGGGCGCAGACCGCGCCCAGTTCCTTGGCCCGTACGGCGGTGGTGATCCAGGCCCGGTCCAGCACCCGGCGCTCGTCGGCCTCGGCGACCAGGTCCTCGGACTGGTTGTAGTCGCCGTCGGCGGCCTGCACCGCCCAGAGGTGGACGGCGACGCCGTGCTCCTTCGCGGACATCAGACCGGGCAGCAGATCGCCGTCGCCGGTCACCAGGACCACATCCGAGCAGGCGCGATTTCTGGCCAGTTCGGTCAGCTCGGCGTGCATGGCCGCGTCCACCCCCTTCTGGGCCCAGCGGCCGTCGCTGCGGGTCAGCGCGCCGAGGCGGACCGTCACCCGGGGCATCACCCGCAGCCGCCGGTGCTCCGGCTGGGGCACCCGGTCGGGAGCGCCGTCGAACCAGTAGATCCGCAGCAGGGGGCGTTCCGTATCGGCCTCGGCCAGCTCACGCAGGCCCTGGATGAGGGCGGCGTGGTCGACGGTGATCCGGGAACGCGTCGGTTCCCCGGCGAGCAGACTCGCGGCAGCGCCGAGCAGATAGCCGGCGTCCACCAGCACAACGCAGCGGTCCACGCGCTCCACCCTCTTTCGGGTACTCAGAGGTTCTGGGACTGAAGGTCACTGAAGGTCTTGGGGACGAGAAGAGATCCCGGAATGCTTGCGGATCTTGGAAATGAACTGATGGATCTTGAAAAAGATGCGAAGCGATCGTGACGGGCTGAGAAATCGGCGGATCCGGGAATCGGGGAGACGTGCGCTTCCCGGCGGCGGTTCCGGACCGGGGATTGTTCCGGGTTTCCTTCGAGTCTGCCCGACCGTGTGGGGGTTAACGGCCGGAACTCGATCATCGGCGTGGCGGAACCTGTCCGGGGACTCACAACAAGGTCCCTTACCCATAGCAATGATCCAAAATGCGACGCAACGCCCCATATGTGAGTCTGGTCGCGGCCCTGGCCCCGAGAACCCCCGATGGAGGCACACCATGGCCAAGAACAAGAATCGCAAGGGCGGCCATCAGCAGGACCGCTCGTCCGCCGCGGAACGCGGCAAGGAGGACGCCAAGTCCACCGCCTACGAGTCGCAGACCCAGAACCAGCCGCAGTCGCCGGCCCAGGGCAGCCCGGCGGACGTCGCCCGCAAGCACCAGCGGCGTTTCGGCCACAACTGACCCGCCCCACGGCTCAGCCGCGGCATGCGGAAGGGGCGCGCCCGTCGATACGGGCGCGCCCCTTCCGTGCGGTCGGACAGGTCATCCGGCCAGACACGACGGGCCGAGCAGCACCTTCAGATCGCCGAAGAGCGCCGGATCCGGCTGGACCCGGTGCCGGTCGAGCCTCAGCACCGTGGTCGAACGGGGGCCCTGGAGCTTGATCCGGACCTCCGTATTGCCCTTGTGGTGGCTGAGGATCTCCCCGAGCCGGGTGACCATCGGCGGGGTCACCTTCACCGTGGGGATGGTGACCACGACCGGGGCGTTGGTGCCCGCCGAGGAGAGGTCGGGGACCATCAGCTCCATGGCGACCAGCCGGGGCACGTCCTCGCGCTTGTCGAGCCGTCCCTTGACGAAGACGACGGTGTCCTCGACCAGCTGGGTGGAGACCAGCTGATAGGTCGCGGGGAAGAACATGCACTCCAGCGATCCCGCGAGGTCCTCGACGGTGGCGATGGCCCAGGCGTTGCCCTGCTTGGTCATCTTGCGCTGGAGGCCGGAGATGATGCCGCCGATGGTGACCACCGCGCCGTCCGCGTGCTCACCCCCGGTGAGCTGGGAGATCGCCGCGTCGGACTTGTCCGAGAGGACATGCTCGATGCCGAAGAGGGGGTGGTCGGAGACATAGAGTCCGAGCATCTCGCGCTCCTGGGCGAGGAGATAGGACTTCTCCCACTCCACGTCGGAGAACTCGACGTCGAGTCCGAAGCCCGGCTCGTCCCCGGCGCCCTCGTCGCCCATCCCGCCGAAGAGGTCGAACTGCCCCTCGGCCTCCTTGCGCTTGACCGCGACCACGTTGTCGATCATGGGCTCGTGGTGGGCGACCAGGCCCTTGCGGGTGTGGCCCATCTCGTCGAAGGCCCCGGCCTTGATCAGCGATTCCACGGTCCGCTTGTTGCAGACCACGGCCTCGACCTTGTCCAGGAAGTCCGGGAAGGAGGCGTACTTCCCCCGGGCCTTGCGGGAGCGGATGATCGAGTCGACGACGTTCGCGCCGACATTGCGGACCGCGGTGAGGCCGAAGAGGATCACATCGTCGCCCTGGGCGGCGAAGTTCGCCTGCGACTCGTTCACATTCGGCGGGAGCACCTTGATGCCCATCCGGCGGCACTCGTTGAGATAGACCGCCGACTTGTCCTTGTCGTCCTTCACCGAGGTCAGCAGCGCGGCCATGTACTCGGCGGGGTAGTTCGCCTTCAGATAGGCGGTCCAGTAGGTGACCAGTCCGTACGCGGAGGAGTGCGCCTTGTTGAAGGCGTATCCGGCGAACGGGACCAGGACGTCCCACAGGGCCTGGATCGCCTCGTCCGAGTACTTGTTCTTCCGCGCGCCCGCCTGGAAGATCGTGAAGTTCTTCGCCAGCTCCTCGGGCTTCTTCTTGCCCATGACGCGGCGGAGGATGTCGGCCTCGCCGAGCGAGTACCCGGCGATGATCTGGGCGGCCTTCTGGACCTGCTCCTGGTAGACGATCAGGCCGTGGGTGATGTCCAGGACCTCCCGGAGCGGCTCTTCCAGCTCCGGGTGGATCGGGGTGATCTCCTGCTGCTTGTTCTTGCGCAGGGCGTAGTTGGTGTGGGAGTTCATGCCCATCGGGCCCGGCCGGTACAGGGCCGAGACGGCGGAGATGTCCTCGAAGTTGTCGGGCTTCATCAGCCGCAGCAGCGAGCGCATCGGGCCGCCGTCGAACTGGAAGACGCCGAGGGTGTCGCCCCGGCAGAGCAGTTCGAAGGTGGGCGCGTCGTCCAGCGGAAGGGCGAGCATCTCCAGCTCGACGCCCTTGTTGGACTTCACCATCTTGATGGCGTCGTCCATGATCGTCAGGTTGCGCAGACCCAGGAAGTCCATCTTCAGCAGGCCGAGCGACTCGCACTGCGGATAGTCCCACTGGGTGATGGTGACGCCGTCGGTGTGCCGGACCCAGACCGGCGCGTGGTCGGTGATGGTCTCGCTGGACATGATCACGCCGGCCGCGTGCACGCCCATCTGCCGGACCAGGCCCTCGACGCCCTTGGCGGTGTCGATCACCTTCCGCACATCCGGCTCGTTCTCGTACATCCCCCGGATCTCGCCCGCCTCGCTGTAGCGCGGGTGCTTCGGGTCGGTGATGCCGGAGAGGTCGATGCCCTTGCCGAGGACGTCGGCGGGCATGGCCTTGGTGAGCCGGTCGCCCATCGCGTACGGATAGCCGAGGACCCGGGCCGAGTCCTTGATCGCGTTCTTCGCCTTGATCTTTCCGTAGGTGCCGATCATGGCGACCTTGTCCGCGCCGTACTTCTCGGTCACATAACGGATCACCTCCACGCGCCGGCGCTCGTCGAAGTCGATGTCGACGTCGGGCATGGAGACGCGCTCGGGGTTGAGGAACCGCTCGAAGATCAGCCCGTGCTCGATCGGGTCCAGGTCGGTGATCCCCATGGCGTACGACACGATCGAGCCGGCCGCCGAGCCACGGCCGGGGCCGACCGCGATGCCCTGGTTCTTGGCCCACATGATGAAGTCGGCGACCACCAGGAAGTACCCCGGGAACCCCATCTTGATGATGACGTCCATCTCGTACTCCGCCTGCTGCCGGCGGTCCTCCGGGACCCCGCCGGGGAACCGGCGCTCCATGCCGACCCGGACCTCTTCCTGGAACCAGGTGATCTCGGTGTAGCCGTCGGGGATGTCGAACTTCGGCATCAGGTTCCGGGCCTGGAACATGCCCTCGGTGTCGATCTGCTGGGCCACCAGCAGCGTGTTGCGGCAGCCCTCCTGCCACGCGTCCGAGGAGTCCACCGCGTACATCTCGTCCGTGGACTTCAGGTAGTAGCCCGCGCCGTCGAACCGGAACCGGTCCGGGTCCGAGATGTTCTTCCCCGTCTGGATGCACAGCAGCGCGTCGTGCGCCGCCGCCTCCTCCACATACGTGTAGTGCGAGTCATTGGTGACCAGCGGCGGGATCCCCAGCTTCTTCCCGACCTCCAGCAGCCCGTCCCTCACCCGCCGCTCGATCTCGATGCCGTGATCCATCAGCTCCAGGAAGTACCGGTCCTTGCCGAAGATGTCCTGGTACTCCGACGCCGCCTTCAGCGCCTCGTCGAACTGCCCCAGCCGCAGCCGCGTCTGCAGCTCACCCGAAGGACACCCCGTCGACGCGATCAGCCCCTCCGACCACTGGGCGATCGTCTCCTTGTCCATCCGGGGCCACTTCTGGAGCCACCCCTCCTTGTACGCGTCCGAGGAGAGCCGGAACAGATTGTGCAGACCCGTACGATTCGCCGCCCAGATCGTCTTATGCGTATAACCACCGGAACCGGACACATCGTCCCGCTTCTGATGCGGCTGACCCCACTTGACCTTCCGCTTCGTCCGCCGCGACTCCGGGGCCACATACGCCTCGATCCCGATGATCGGCGTCACCCCCGCCTTCTTCGCCGTGTGGAAGAAGTCGTACGCACCGTGCAGATTGCCGTGGTCCGTCATCGCGATATGGGACATGCCCATCTCATTGCACGCGTCGAACATGTCCTTCAACCGCGCCGCGCCGTCCAGCAGCGAGTACTGGGTGTGCACGTGCAGATGCGTAAACGGCGGTTTTGTCACGGCAGGGGCCTCCAGAGGAGCGGGCGACGTGTGGCGGCGGAGTGTCTGGGGAGACAGCGTCGAAGTCTACGACTCCCCACCGACGGACGAGGCTCCCGGCGGCGGTCCGGGACGGGGTCCGCACGGGCGTCCGAAAGCCGCCGGAGGGCGCTCGCGCGGGGGCACTCCCGGGACCCTTCGAACGTTGGAGACTGCGGGAACGTCCCCTCTTCCCGGGCCCGGCCCGGGATCCTTCCGTTCTGCCCCAGGAGGCACGCAGCGATGTCGGTACCGCACCCCGCCGAGGTCACGGCCGTCGATCGCGGTGAGGAGATTCTCACCGTGATCGGGACCGCCTTCGGCGAGCTCCTGGCCGCCGACCCGGCCGCCTTCCGGGTCAAGTTCCGGAAGATGGCCGCCTCGGCGTTCGCCTTCTACCGGGGCACCGCCTCCCTGTTCTACCGCGATCTGGAGCAGGAGCACACCGGGCGCGGCGACCACGGCATCCACAGCGGGCCGTATCTGGACGAGCGCACCAGCAGAGTGTGGATCCACGGCGATCTCCACGCGGAGAACTTCGGCACGTACATGGATTCCAACGGCCGGCTGATCTTCAATGTCAATGACTTCGACGAGTCATATGTCTCGTGAGGCTCTTAACGGTAGGGTCTCCGCGTGACCACCCAACCGAGAACGATCCGGCTGTATATCCGACTGAGTCGAACCACCGATGACAGCACGTCAGTTGAGCGCCAGGAAGCCGACGGGCGCGCCTTGGCGGCCCAACGCTGGGCAGGTGTCCCCGTGGTCGTGTATGTGGATGACGGAGTGAGCGGGGCTCTTGAGCCGACGAAGCGCCCGGGGCTGTCTCGCCTTCTCGAAGAGTGGCAGCGAGACGACGTCGTGATCGTATGGAAGATCGACCGCCTTGCCCGAAGCCTCTTCGGATTCATGGACATGGTGCGCGCCGCCGAGAAAGCCGGAACGGTACTTGTATCCATTCATGACACATTCGACCTGAGCACTCCGGCCGGACGGTTGCAGGCGTCCATTCTCGCCACCGTTGCCGAATGGGAGCGTGAGAATATCCGGACCCGCGTTCGCAACGCGCGACGATATCTCCACAAGGTCGGGCGATGGACGGGGGGACGCGTCCCTTACGGATTGAAGCCCGCCCCACACCCCGACGGGGCCGGCAAAGTTCTAGTCCGGGATGACGTGGCAGCAAAGGTCATTCGGGAAATCGTGGAGAGGATCAATGAAGGCGGTGCGATGACAGCCATTGCCGCCGACCTACAATCCCGGGGAGTCGCCTCCCCCCGGGTCCACAACAGCGGAAAGAAGGAACCGAAAGCAGCAGCATGGTCAAGCCGCACAATCCGCGTGATCATGGAGTCTCCCACAATCATCGGTCATCAAATTGATCCGCTGACTAAGCGGCTCGTCCGCGAAGAGGGCATTCCTGTTGAGGTCTGGGAACCGATCGTCAGCGAAGAGGAACAAGCGGCTGCCCTCCTTGCTCTTGCACCCCCGACGCCCCGAAAGCCCACGGCCGGAAGACACTGGCTGTACGGCGTCGCTCGCTGCGGAGTCTGCAAGGGAAACTTGAAGCGGACCAACGGCGGGACGAACCAACCGGGCATGGTCATTCTGCGCTGCCGTGGCACGTTGCAGAATCCGCATTCGAATGTGAGCGTGCGCGCCGAAGAGCTGAGCAAGCATGTGGATCAGGATGTTCGGGATCGCATAGGGAGCCTGAATGCGACTGAGCGCATCTACCACCCGGGAAATAGGACAGGCGCTGACCTTGACAGGATGCGCGCATTCCTATCCGAGCTTGAAGACGACCGCAAAGCAGGCATGTATTCGACACCGGAAGCCCTTGAACGCTTCAGACGACAGTACGCAGACACGGCAACACGAATTGCGGAACTCGAAGCGGTACCGGAGACGGAATCTGGATGGGTGACCGTCGATACCGGGGAGAAGTTCCGCGACCGGTGGCACCGCTGGAACGAAGAGCAGCGCGGAGAATGGCTCCGGGAGACGGGAGCAACCGTAACCGTATGGAATCCCGAAGTGCGTCGCGCACGGGTTCCATTGGGCGAACGCTGCGATATCAACCTGGGAGAATTCTTTGAGGACGCTGCTGTCGAATTCGCCACCATCATCACAGCCGAGACGGAAGAGCCGCCCCGCGCGTCCGCACGACTGACGCCAGAACAGCATGACGAGATCCGGCAGGACCTCTTGGACGGCATTGCACAACTAGAGGGCCTGTAAGCCCTGCCTGAACCCCATAGCGGCCCGTTGTCGACCGATCCCGACGGCGGGCCGTTCGGCGTTGCCAGAGTGCCGCGTACGGCCCCTGAGGGGGCGCACTGGTGGCTGCGCGTAGGGTCAAGGGGTTCGAACGTCGGTCATCGTTTCGTCGGGGGAATGGTGGATCGACGCTGAGGGGGGTGGGTTTGGATTACTCTGCTTTGCTTCTTTAGACCCCGCCCACGGGTACCCCCTTCCCCTTGCGGCTACTGGCCTTCAGCCGTCTCGCGACAAGGGTTCATGATCATCTTTTTGGGGAGGTGGGTCGGTTGTCGGCCCTTGAGGAGTCACGCGCCACGTGTTCGGAGTGCGGTGGTCCGCGCGCCCGTGAGGACCGGAGGACGTGCGGGGCGGTCCTGTGTCGCGAGTCGGTACGGTTGCAGGTGGCTGCCAAGAAGGCACGGGAGGCGGCTCGTGCTGCCGTGGGCGCGCCGCGCTGCCATCGCTGCGACCGGCCGCACGGGCGGGAATCGTGGGCGCTGTATTGCCTGCCTTGCGGGGAGGAGGTGGACGCGTCACGGGAGGCGGAGCGCCGGAAGCGTCAGCAGCGGGAACGGGAGGAGGCCGCACTCAGGCCGTGTCAGGGTCCGAACTGCACTGAGCGGGTGGGGCTGTCTGGCGGACGGGATCGTTCGTACTGCTCTGATGCGTGCCGTCGCGCCGCTGAGCACGTCCGTAAGCGCGCCAGGACCGACCCGAAGCCAGTGCCGTGCCGTCGCTGCGGGAAGCCTGTAGCGCTCAAGTTCCGGGACGGGGTGTGTCGGGCCTGTCAGAAGGTGCAGCGGACGGCCGCGCGGCGGGTCACGGTTCAGCGTCGAGTGCGGGAGGCACACGGAGATGCTGGGTGTTTCCACTGCTCCGCCCCTTTGCCGGAGGGAGGCGTGATCGATCACCTGATCCCGATATCGCGGGGCGGACTCTCGACGGTGGCGAACATGCGCGTGGTCTGTGTGCTGTGCAACGCGTCGAAGAAGGATCAGCTCTTGGACGAGTGGAAGCCGATGCTCTACGCACGGCAGGGAGACGGGCTCCGGTAGCCGCGACTGGCCCTCTTTGCGCGCTGCGCCCCACGCACCCCCCTGGGGAGGGTCCCCCTTGCCCTGGTGGTCCAGCACGGCAGGGAGGCTTTTCTTTCGTATGGCTCATTGGGGCGTTTGTGCGGGGCGTTGCGCTGTGTGACGGTCGGCGGAGCGTCTATCAAACGATGGTTTATGAGACGACCCCGCCGACCGCTCCCAACCCGCGAAACCCTGTAGCAAAACCCGTCTCAAAACATGCTCGAAACCCCTAGCGTTCTGAGACGGGTTCTGAGACGATTCCTGCATGACGACGAACACGAACACCGGAACCCTGATCGGCTACAAGCGAGTGAGCACCAACGCACAGGACGCACAGCTTCAGGCGGACGCGCTGAGCGACGCGGGTTGCACGCGGGTATTTGAGGACAAGGCATCTGGCAAGAATGCCGACCGTGCGGGCCTGATAGCCGCCCTCGACTACATGCGGGAGGGTGACACCCTGTGCGTGTGGAAGCTGGACCGGTTGGGGCGCTCCACTAAGGACGTGCTGACCATCGCCGAGGATCTGCACTCGCGGGGGATCAGCCTGCGCATCCTGACAGGGACGCTCGCCGGTAGCTACTCGCCGAAGGGTGAGGGGAAGTTCTTCTTCACGATGATGGTGGCGTTCGCCGAGCTTGAGCGAGACATGATCGTAGAGCGCACCAGGGCCGGCCTGGACGCCGCCAAGGCACAGGGGCGTACGGGGGGCCGTCCGGCCGTGATGGACGCTGACAAGCTCGCTGCGGCCCGTGCGCGCAAGGCTGCGGGGGAGAGTGTCACGGCCATTGCCAAGGCCCTGAAGGTGTCCCGTGCGACGCTGTATCGGGCGCTGAGCGATTCCGAGTAGTCCGAACCGACTTGAGAGGCCGTCCGCCCTGGTGGTGGACGGCTTTTCTCGTGTCCGGGGTGAGGGTGGGGCGCTGCGAAAGTTCAGATGATGACCTGTCTGGCGATCCCGGCCCAAGCATGAAATATGCATGCTGAGTGTGATCGCGTTTTTCAGGATGGTATGACTGTTTGACCAGCAAGAACACCAGAAACGGCGCACCAGAACGACCCCGCGAAGGGGCGGGGAGCACCCCTGAGTGCAGCGTTCAGAGATCGGAACACCGTAGCAACTCAGTCTGTGCGCGGGTTTCGGGGCGTACCGTACTTCCGTGATCACTCTGGAATGGGCACTACCCGAGTCAACCGGTTCGCTCACGTTCCCCTCCACGGGGGAGGCATGGGGCGCACTCCGCCTACTCGCTAACCAGGCCGACGCGACCACCCGCGCTGAGCTGGAAAGTGCGATGGGGATGCACTCGGCAGGGTCGGTTACGACGGCCGTAAGGGGTGGCGTGCCCTGGCGATATCGGCGTGAGGGGCTGTGCGTGACCATCGCGGGCATTTAGGCTGCGCTTATGCCTGAAGCTGGGATTGCATCCAGAACGCCGACGTTGACCGAAGTTGCCGACGCTATGGGCCTGTTGGAACGTCCACATGGGCCTGATGGGCGGTTCATCACATGGGCCTTCAACTGTGGGGCCGACCCCGCGTTCCGGGAGGTTCGCCCCTGCCGGAAGATCGCCGCTGAGATCGCCCTTTCGTGGGGGCATTCCCAAGAGACGGCCGACGCTGCCGAGTCCATCGTGGCTGAACTCATGGCCAACACCATGCAGCATGTCCCCATGGCGCACGAGATCGGCTCTGTGGCGCTCGTAGAGGCTTCCAACGGGTCCTTGGTCGTGATGGTCCATGACCGGTCTCGCGCGCGCCCATACCGACGCCTAGACGACAACGCGGAACGGGGGCGGGGCATCGAGCTTGTGCAGTCACTTTGCCGGGGGCTCGGTGGTCGGCTGGACGCACTCAGAGACAAGGACGGGCGCGGGAAGTGCTTGGAAGCGTGGCTAGGCCCGTGCCTGCCCTGGTTGCAGCGCGGAAGCCTGCCAAGGTACTGACCCGCTCCGCCTCTGCGTGTGACGCGTTCCACCCTGAAGGGGCTTACGGGAAGTACGCCGAGGCCTATGTCGGCCCCTTCACCTGGGACCTGAAGCGGCTGGCCGCCTCGCTGGCGCTGATCGGCTACACCAAGGCCTTCAGCGACGAGCAGATCAGCGAGCTGGTGCGGATCTACGCCGCCGCCTACCGCGAGCGGATCCATGTCCTGGCGAGCGGCGCCAAGGAGGACGAGGTCCCGCCCTTCAGCCTGGACACCGCCGAGGGCCCGCTGCTGGACGCCCTGCGGGACGCCCGCTCGCTCACCCGGTTCTCGCTGCTGGACTCGATGACCGAGATCCGCGACTTCGAGCGGCGCTTCTCCCCCGGCGGCGGCTCCATCGAGCTGGACGCCGCCACCCGGTACAAGGTCCTGGCCGCCTTCGACGGCTATCTGGAGACGCTGCCCGAGTCCAGCCTCACCCGGCCCGACTCCTACCGGGTGAAGGACGTGGTCGGCAGGCGCGGAATCGGCATCGGCTCGGCCGGCCTGCCCTCGTACAACATCCTGCTGGAGGGCAACAGCGACGCCCTGGAGAACGACGTCGTGATCTATATGAAGCAGGGGCAGACCCCGGCGGTCTCCCGCCATATCGACGATCCGGCCGTGCGCGGATACTTCCGGCACGAGGGCCATCGCACCGTGATCTCCCAGCGGGCGCTCCAGGACCACGCCGATCCCTGGCTGGGCTGGACCGAGCTGGACGGGGCCGGTCAGCTGGTCGCCGAGGTCTCTCCGTACGCCGTGGATCTGGACTGGTCGGACATCGACGATCCGCGGGAGATCGCCGCGGTCGTCGCGGACCTGGGCCGGGCCACGGCCACCATGCACGGCGCGGCGGACGACGAGAGCGGCCACTCGCTGGTGCCGTTCTCCACCGAGCGGGCCATCGACGCGGCGATCGCGGCGGACGAGAGCGGCTTCGCGGAGCTGCTGGTGGACTTCGCCCACGGCTACGGAGCACGGGCGCGGGCCGACCATCAGATCTTCGTCGACCTCTTCCGCAACGGCCGGATCCCGGGCCTCTGACCGGCCCGGCGCACGACAGGACGGCTTAAGACTCCTCTCACGGAGACATGACACACTCGGATGGCGATGGACGTATCGGGAGCACAGCTCAGGGCCGTGCGGGCGGCGATCTTCACGGCACTGGTCGTGACGCTGTCCGCCGCTTCCCATGTGCTGCTCTCCCGGACCCCGCTGCCGTGGACCACGGTCGCCGGGCTGTCGGCGGGCGTGTTCGCCGTGGCGTACGCGCTCTCGGGCCGCGAGCGGGGGTTCTGGCGGATCGCGAGTCTGCTCGTCCCGCTCGAACTCGCCGCCGACACGGTCTTCACCACAGGTCAGGACCTCTGTTACGGCCCCGGCGGCGGACCGGTCGCCGGTTCGCTGCGGGCGCTGGGCTTCGATGTGCTCTGCGGCGGCGTCGGCGGCGGACTGCCGGGGGTGAGCACCGCTCCGGGCGGGGCCGCCGCCCTGCCGGCCTCTCCCGACCCGGCGCTGCCCTGGCTGCTGCTGGCGGCCCATGTGTCGGTCGGACTGCTCGCCGCGGCCTGGCTGCGGCACGGCGAGGCCGCCCTCGCGGCCCTGGTGCGGACGGTGGGCGCGCTCGCCTTCCGGCCGCTGCTGATCGCCGTCGCCGTGGCGGCGGCCGCGCATCCCGCCGTACGCCGCCGGCTGCGCGTCCTGGCCCGCCCGGCCGTCTCCCGCACCCGGGAGCTGGTCCACTCCGTCGGGCGGCGGGGTCCTCCGCGCCCGGCCGCGGCCCTCGTCTGAGCCGTACCCCCGCAGGGCTCCCCCACCGGGGCCGTGCCTTCGCGCGGCCCTGATCCGAGCCCGCGCCTCCCCGGCGCCCCGCCCGGCGGCCCCGTGCGGCCCGGCGGTCCGCGCCGCCCGTCCCTTCTGGCCCTTTCCCCGTATCACCTCTCCCCGATACGACATCTTCCGGAGTGAAATCAGCATGAGCGCACGTAACAGCAGGACCAACAAGGCGGCGGCCCGCGAGCGGCTGCGCGAGGAGCGCGAGCGGGCGGCCAAGAAGGAGCGGGCCCGCCGGCAGCTCGTCGTCGCCGGGTCCACGGTCGCGGTCCTCGCCCTCGCGGGCGGCATCGGCTACGCCGTGATGCAGGCGAACGAGCCCAGCGCCTGGGACAAGGCGAAGGACGCCAAGAACGTCACCGCCCCCAAGAACACCAGCGGCGCCGACGGCACCGAGGTCGTCATCGGCAAGGCCGGCGCCAAGAAGACGCTGGAGCTGTACGAGGACTCCCGCTGTCCGATGTGCGCGACCTTCGAGCAGCAGGTCGGCGAGGAGCTGGAGAAGGACGTCGAGGCCGGGAAGTACAAGGTCAAGTACGTCGGCGCGACCTTCATCGACAACATGGACGACGGCGAGGGCTCCAAGAACGCGCTGAGCGCGCTGGGCGCGGCGCTCAATGTCGGCCCCGACGCGTTCATGGAGTACAAGGCCGCCCTGTACTCGAAGAACTTCCACCCCTCCGAGAGCGAGGACAAGTTCGCCAAGGACTCCTACATGCTGGAGATCGCCGACTCGGTCCCGGAGCTGAAGAACAACGCCGGCTTCAAGAAGGACGTCGAGGGCGGGACCTTCGACGCCTGGGCGATGAAGATGTCGGACACCTTCGACAAGAGCGGTGTCCAGGGCACTCCGACGATCAAGATGGACGGCAAGAACGTCACCGCCGCGGGCTCGGAGAACGCCCCGAGGACCGCGGAGGACTTCCGCGAGGCGATCGACAAGGCCCTGAAGGGCTGACCCGCACACCGGTCCGGGCCCGACCGGGGGCCCGGACCGGGGGCGTGTCCTTCGCCTGCCGGTCCGGGCCCGGGGCCGGACCGGGGCCCGCCGTCAGGAGTCCAGCGACTCCAGGAAGCCGAGCGACACCCGCCAGGCCGTCTCGGCGGCCTCCTCGTCGTAGTCCGGCAGCTCCGGGTCGGTGAAGAGATGCCCCGCGCCCGGATACCGGTAGACCTCCGCGTCGGCCCCCGCCCGCCCCATGCCCAGATACCAGGCGGTCAGCCAGTCGTGCGGCTCGAAGGGATCGGGGTCCGCGATGTGCAGCTGTACGGGCAGCTCGTCCACCGACGCGTTCACGGCGATGTCCGACGTGCCGTGCATCAGCAGCAGCCCGCGGGCCTTCTCGTCGCCCAGCGCCAGGGTCTGCGCGATGGACGCGCCCAGCGAGAACCCGGCGTACACCAGTCCCCGGTCCGAGTAGGGCGCGGCGGCCAGAACCGCCCGCTTCAGCAGCTCGTCCTTGCCGAGCCCGTCCTTGAAGGCCATCCCGTCCTCGACGGTGTCGAAGGTCCGGCCCTCGAAGAGATCGGGCGTCCACACCTGGTGACCCGCGGCCCGGAGCCGTTCCGCGGCGGAGCCCACCGCCGGGCGGAGACCGTATGTGGAATGAAGAAGCATGATGTGCATGCGGTCAGGTTACGTTCGAAGACATGGAGAACGTGCTTCGCCCATTGATCGTCCTCGGCGGGACGGTCGTCCTCACGCTGTTCGTGGGATGGCTGACCGACCTGCTGCTCCGCCGGGCCGACGCCCGGCACCCGGAGACCCCGCTGTGGGGTCTGCTGCGCCGCTGCCGCCTTCCGCTGCAGGTGGTGCTGAGCGCCGCGCTGCTGAGAGCGACCTACCGGAAGGCGGAGATCACCAGCCTCGAACCGTACCGGGCGGGCATCGGACAGCTGCTCTCGCTGGTGCTGATCGGAGCCTCCGCCTGGCTGGTCGTCAAGATCGCGACCGCGGTCGTGGAGTCCACCTACAGCCGCTACGCCAACGCCACCCGCGACCCCGCCCGGGTCCGCCGGGTCCGTACCCAGGTGACCCTGATCCAGCGGGTCGTCATCGCGGTGGTGGGGGTGGTGGCCGTCGCCGCGATGCTGCTGACCTTCCCGGCGATGCGGACGGTCGGCACCTCGATGCTGGCGTCGGCGGGCGTGCTGGGCATCGTCGCCGGTGTGGCCGCGCAGTCGACCCTCGGGAATCTCTTCGCCGGATTCCAGATCGCGTTCGGCGACATGGTCCGGATAGGCGACACGGTGGTCGTCGACGGCGAGTGGGGCACGGTCGAGGAGATCACCCTCACCTTCCTCGCCGTACGGACCTGGGACGAGCGGCGGATCACCATGCCGGTCTCGTACTTCACCAGCAAGCCGTTCGAGAACTGGTCGCGCGGCGGGGTGCAGATGACCGGGACGGTCTTCTTCCATCTGGACCACTCCGCCCCGGTGGCGCTGATGCGCGAGAAGCTGCACGACATCGTCCGGGAGTGCCCGGCGTGGGACCGCCGTGACTGGTCGCTCGCCGTCACGGACACCACGCCCACCACGATCCAGCTCCGCGCGGTGGTCACCGCGAAGGACGCGGACGACATCTGGACCGTACGGTGCGCGGTGCGCGAGCAGCTGGTCGGCTGGCTGCACGAGCACCATCCGTACGCGCTGCCGAAGGTGGCGACCGGACCTGCGGCGGAGCCTCTGGGCCGGGCGGGCCGGGAGCCGGGCGGCGGGACCGAGGACCGGGCCCGCCGCGACGGGAAGACGCCGGCGAGCGCGCCGGCCGGAGTCGTGGACCTGGCCGGCGGACCGGCCGAGGACGACCGGCCGCGCACCGGCCGGGGCTGACGGGCGTACGGTCCCCGGGACGGCGGAGGCGCCCGTCCCGGGGGCCGGCCGGTTCAGCGCAGGCTGCGTACGTCCAGATGCCGCAGCACCCGGTCCACCACCTCGGGGTCCGCGCCCGGCTCGCTGCGGGCGGAGAGCACCTCGTGGCGGGCGGCCGACATCATCTCGCGCTGGATCCGGTGGACGGTCCTGGCCCGCTCGATCCGTTTGGCGTACCAGTCGCGCCGGTCCTCCTCGATGATGTCCGGGCTGATCCTCGCCCCCACCTCGTACGCCCCGCGGAGCAGCCGTTCGCTGACCTCCTCGGGCAGCTCCTCGACCTCCTCGATCTCCCTGAGCCGGTGCCGGGCCGCGCGGGCCGCCCGCAGCGCGAGGCGGTGCTCCAGCTCGCGTTCGGCGCCGGCGTCGGCGCGCACCCCGAGCCGGCGGACCAGCCAGGGCAGGGTGAGCCCCTGGACGACAAGGGTGGCGAGGATCACCACGAAGGCGATGAAGACGATCTCGGAGCGGGCCGGGAAGGGATCGCCGCCGTCCGTCGTCAGCGGGATGGCGAGCGCGAGGGCGACGGAGGCCACCCCGCGCATCCCCGACCACCACACGACGACGGTCTCCCGCCAGCTGACGGGGATGTCCTCGTCGTAGTCGCGGCGGCTGTGGAGCCTTTTGGCGAGCCAGGTGGCGGGCAGCAGCCAGAGCAGCCGCACCCCGACGACCACCGCGGTGATCAGCGCGCCCCAGCCGAGGAGGGCGGAGAGCCGGCCGTCCTCCACGGTGCCGAAGACCATGTGGAGTTCGAGTCCGATGAGTCCGAAGGCGACCCCGGTGACCAGGGTGTCGATGATCTCCCAGAAGGTGTTCCCGGCCAGCCGTCCCATGACGTCGTCGGCGTCGGCGGCGTGCTCGGCGAGGAAGAGGGCGGTGGTGAGGACGGCGAGCACGCCGGAGCCGTGCAGTTCCTCGGCGAGGACATAGCTGACGAAGGGCACCATCAGCGAGAGGCCGACCTGGAGGGTGGGGTCGCCGAGGAGCGCCATCAGCTTGTTGGAGAGCCAGCCGAGTCCGAGGCCGACGGCGACGGCGACCACGGCGGAGAGCACGAGCTGTCCCCCGGCGGCGGGCCAGGAGAAGGATCCGCTGACGGCGGCGGCGATGGCCACGTGGTAGAGCACGATGGCGGTGACGTCGTTGAAGAGCCCCTCGCCCTCCAGGATGGAGACCAGCCGCCGGGGCAGTCCGAGCCGCCCGGCGACCTGGGTGGCGGCGACCGGGTCGGGGGGCGCGACCAGCGCGCCGAGCGCGACGGCGGCGGCGAGCGGGAGACCGGGCACGATGGCGTGGGCGACCGCCGCGACGGCCGCCGTGGTCACGAAGACCAGGGCGACGGCGAGCAGCAGGATGGGCCGGACATGGGCGGTGAACTGCCGCCAGGAGGTGCGCTGGACGGCGGCGTAGAGCAGCGGCGGCAGCACCAGCGGGAGGATGAACTCAGGGGGTACGTCGACGGTCGGCGCGAAGGGCAGAAAGGCGACCCCGGCCCCGGCGAGGGTCATCAGCACGGGCGCGGGGAGGTCGAGCCGCTCCCCCAGCGGCACGGTCACCACGGCTCCGAGCAGCAGTGCCAGCAGCAGTGCGACTTGGTCCACGAGGTGCCCTCCGGGGGTGATGAGCCGCCACGATCAGGCCACAGCCTGCCATGCGGAACATCCGATTCACCCGAAATGCGGCTTTAGCCGCCCGGCGGCCCGTGTCGGCGATCCGGGCCGGGCGGGCCCTTGGGGCCGGGCGAGCCTCGGGCCGGGCGGGCGCGGGCGCACGCGGCCCGGGGGGCGGCCCGGGGGGCGGACCGGGCGGCGGACCGGGCGGCGGACCGGGAGGCGGACCGGGCGGGCCAGGGATCATGCGCGGACCGGGCGAGCGGGCGGGACCGGGGGCCGCCTCCAGGACTAACGGGCGACAGGACTGCCGGGCTACAGAGCCCGGCGCATCGCCCGGTGGCCGATGCCGCCCTCGGAGAACTCCCCGCCGTACGCCGCGTACCCCAGCCGTTCGTAGAACCCGAGCGCGTGGGTCTGGGCGTGCAGATCCACCGCGGCGAGCCCGCGGGCCCGGGCCGCCTCCTCGATCGCGCGGACCAGCGCGGCCCCCACGCCCAGCCCGCGGGCCGGGGCGGTGACCGCCAGCCGGCCCAGCACGCCCACCCCGGCGTCGCCGCCGGCGCGGTCCGCGGCGGCGGGTCCGTGGAGCAGCCGGGCGGTGCCGAGCGGAAGGCCGTCCTCGCGGACCGCGAGCACATGCACGGTGTCGGCGTCCGCCGCGTCAAAGGCGTCGTACTCGATCTCCGCCGGGACCCGCTGCTCGGCGATGAAGACCTCTTCGCGGATCGCGAAGCAGGCGGCCCGGTCGGCCGGACCGTCGGCGATCCGCACCGTACGGAGGCCGCCCGGGGTCACGCACTCTCCTCCGCGATCGTGTCGAGCGCCCGGCGCAGATCGTCGGGGTAGCCGATCTCGAACTCCACCCAGCGGCCGTCCGACGGGTGCTCGAAGCCGAGCCGCACCGCGTGCAGCCACTGCCGGGTCAGCCCCAGCCGCTTCGCCAGCGTCGGGTCCGCGCCATAGGTGAGATCGCCCACGCAGGGGTGACGGTGGGCGGCCATGTGGACCCGGATCTGGTGGGTGCGCCCGGTCTCCAGCTTGATGTCGAGGAGGGAGGCCGCGCGGAACGCCTCCTGGAGGTCGTAGTGGGTCACCGACGGCTTGCCCTCGGCGGTCACCGCCCACTTGTAGTCGTGGTTGGGGTGACGGCCGATCGGGGCGTCGATGGTGCCGCTCATCGGGTCGGGGTGGCCCTGCACCAGCGCGTGGTAGCGCTTGTCGACGGTCCGCTCCCGGAACTGCTGCTTGAGCAGGGTGTACGCGCGCTCCGACTTGGCCACGACCATCAGGCCCGAGGTGCCGACGTCGAGCCGGTGCACGATGCCCTGGCGCTCGGCGGCGCCGGAGGTGGAGATCCGGTACCCGGCGGCGGCGAGGCCGCCGATCACGGTGGTCCCGGTCCAGCCGGGGCTGGGGTGGGCGGCGACGCCCACCGGCTTCATGATCACCACGATGTCGTCGTCGTCGTGGACGATCTCCATGCCCTCGACCGGCTCGGCCACGATCTGGACCGGCGCGGGGGCCTGGGGCATCTCGACCTCCAGCCACGCGCCGCCGTGGACCCGCTCGGACTTCCCGACGGCCGCGCCGTCGACCAGCACTTTCCCGGCGGCGGCCAGCTCGGCCGCCTTGGTGCGGGAGAACCCGAAGATACGGGAGATGACGGCGTCGACGCGCTCGCCCTCAAGGCCGTCGGGTACGGGCAGGGTGCGGATCTCGGGAAGGGTACTCACCCGTCGAGTATGCCTTGTCCCGGCGGCCGACCCGGTCGGTCCCCGTGACGAGGGCCCCGGCCGGACCCCGGACCGCGGGCTCCGGACCGCGGGCTCCGGACCGCGGGCTCCGGACCGCGGGGCTCCGCCCGGACCCGTGCGCACCCTCGGCCCGCTCAGTCCTTGTGGACGGTGCCGTCGGGGTCCAGCCCCTTGAAGGAGAGGATCACGATCAGAATGCCGCCGCTGACGATCGCGGTGTCCGCCAGATTGAAGACGGCGAAGTGCGCGGGGGCGATGAAGTCGACGACCGCGCCCTTGAAGACTCCGGGCGCGCGGAAGATCCGGTCGGTGAGATTGCCGAGCGCCCCGCCGAGCAGCAGACCGAGCGCGAGGGCCCAGGGCAGGCTGTAGAGCTTGCGCGCCAGTCGGATGATCACCACGATCACCGAGGCGGCGATGGCGGTGAAGATCACGGTGAACGCCTCGCCGATGCCGAAGGCCGCGCCCGCGTTCCGTACCGCCTCGAACCTCAGCCAGTCCCCGATGATCTCGATGGGCGCGTGGTGCTCCAGCCGGGCCACCACGATCATCTTGGTGACGAGGTCGATCAGATACGCGACCGCCGCGACCGAGAGAAGCACGGCGACTCTTCGCCTGCCTCGGGGCTGCTCGGCGGACGCCTCAGCCTCGTCGTCCACATCCGGCGTACCGATGGTGCGCTCCGCCTCTGCCACGTGAGTCCCTCAACCTAGGTGCCTGACTGACCACGAGGGTACGGCACACACGTACGGAGTCAGCCCCGGCGTTCCTGCTTCTGCTTGCACTCCACACAGAGCGTGGCCCGGGGGAATGCCTGCATACGGGCCTTGCCGATGGGCTTGCCGCAGTTCTCGCAGACGCCGTAGGTGCCGGCCTCCAGCCGCTGGAGAGCCCGCTCGGTCTGCTCCAGCATCTCGCGGGCGTTGGCCGCGAGCGACAGCTCGTGCTCGCGGGTGATGTTCTTGGTGCCGGTGTCGGCGTCGTCGCCGCCCGAGCCGCCGCCGGAGTCCCGCATCAGATGGGCGAGGGCCGCCTCGGACGCGGTCAGCTCGGCGTTCAGCCGGCTCACCTCGCCCTCCAGCTCGGTACGGGCCTCGGCGACCTCCTCCGGGGTCCATGGGTCCTCGCCGGGGCGGACCGCCAGCTCCCCGGGGGCCGTCGCCGCCGCGCGGGCCGTGGGCACCGCCGTACCGCCGCTCCCGACGGGCGCGGCCGCCGCGGTCTTCTTCGCTCGCACCGTTCTGGCTCCTGTCTGCTGTGCGGCCTCGGCCGCCCCGTGGGCCGCCGGGGCGGCCTTCTTCGCGGCGGTCTTCCCGGCCGCCGTCTTCTTCGCCGCCGTCTTGTTGGCTGCTTTCCTGGCGGCCGTCTTCTTCGCCGCGGTCTTCCTGGCGGGCGTCTCCCCGGCAGCCCCGTCCGTCTCTCCGGGCGGAGGCGTTGCCTTCTTGGCCGCCGTCTTCTTCACCGCGGCCTTCTTGGCGGGCGCCTTCCTGGCCGCCTTCTTGGCGGGCGCTTTCTCGGCCGCCGTCTTCTTGGCCGCCTTCTTCGCGGCCTTCCTTGGAGCCGCCCGCCCGGCGGCGCTCCCGTCCGCCGTCGCTCCGGTGGACGCCGGGCCCGTCGTGTCCCCGGCCGGAGCCGGGGCGGCGGTGGAATTCGTGGACGCCGGATCGCTCTCGGCGGTCTTCTTCGCCACCATGGCCGCGGCCCCTTCACATATTGTGATCTTGCTCGCGAATCGTGCTGGGACGATAAATCGACACCAGCGCCGCGGCAAACGGAGCACGCCGCGCCCGCGCCCCACCACGGCCCGCCGAAACGGACCTGCAACCGTTGTGCCCAGCTCCCCGCCCGGTAATCCGCCTCGCCGCCCGGCCGGGGACTTCACCGGCGCGCGTCTGACCATTCGGGTCACGCCCCGGCCCTGTACGGCGTACGGGACCGGCCCGCGCGCCCCCCGCCCCGCGACGGCCTCCCGCACCCCGGCGGGAAGGCCCGGGAGCCCCCCGCGCGACGCCCCGGAATATCCGGTCCCGGCCGCCGCGCCGAGCCCCTTACACTGGGGGAGCGAAAGGCTTGGATGGGGACGAGTAGCGTCGTACGCAGCCATGAGCGACCCGGGGACGGTGCGAGCCCGGGGGCGAGCGCGATGTGAAGCATCACCCCGGAGCCGCCGGAAGAAAACCGCGAGGTGACTAGACCCGGTGTCGCGACCCCAATGAGGGGGCGGTGCCGCGTGCGCCGCCAAGGAGGGTGGTACCGCGGGAGCAGTCAGGCTCTCGTCCCTCCGACGGAAGAGATCGCAGTCCGCCGGAGGAGCTTCGATGACACCCCCGCAGTACCAGTACCGCCAGGTGCCCGCCCAGGTCGACCTGCCCGCGCTCGAGCACGCCGTGCTCGACTTCTGGCGCGAGAACAAGGTCTTCGCCAAGAGCCTCGACCAGTCCGAGGGCCGCCCCGAGTGGGTCTTCTACGAGGGCCCGCCCACGGCCAACGGCATGCCCGGCGCGCACCACATCGAGGCCCGCGTCTTCAAGGACGTCTTCCCCCGGTTCCGCACGATGAGCGGCTATCACGTCGCCCGCAAGGCCGGCTGGGACTGTCACGGCCTCCCGGTCGAGCTGGCCGTCGAGAAGGAGCTGGGCTTCTCCGGCAAGAAGGACATCGAGGCGTACGGCATCGCCGAGTTCAACGACAAATGCCGGGAGTCGGTGAGCCGCCACACGGACGCCTTCGCCGCGCTGACCGACCGCATGGGCTACTGGGTCGACATGGACGACGCCTACTGGACCATGAAGCCCGAGTACATCGACTCGGTGTGGTGGTCGCTGAAGGAGATCTTCGGCAAGGGCATGCTCGTCCAGGACCACCGGGTCGCCCCCTGGTGCCCCCGCTGCGGCACCGGCCTCTCGGACCATGAGCTGGCCCAGGGGTACGAGACGGTCGTCGACCCCTCCGTCTTCGTCCGCTTCCCGCTGACCTCCGGCCCGCTGGCGGGCGAGGCGGCGCTGCTGGTGTGGACGACCACCCCGTGGACGCTGGTGTCGAACACCGCCGTCGCCGTCCACCCCGAGGTCGTCTACGTCGTGGCCACGGACGGCACGGAGAAGCTCGTCGTCGCCGAACCGCTGCTGGAGAAGGCGCTCGGCGAGGGCTGGGAGCCCACCGGCGACTCGTTCACCGGCGCCGAGATGGAGCGCTGGACCTACGAGCGCCCGTTCGACCTGATCGAGTTCCCGGCCGAGGCGCACTATGTCGTCAACGCCGAGTACGTCACCACCTCCGACGGTACGGGTCTGGTCCACCAGTCCCCCGCGTTCGGCGAGGACGACCTCAAGGTCTGCCGCGCCTACGGTCTGCCCGTGGTGAACCCGGTGCGCCCGGACGGCACCTTCGAGGAGGACGTGCCGCTGGTCGGCGGAGTCTTCTTCAAGAAGGCCGACGAGCGGCTGACCGCGGACCTCCAGGAGCGCGGCCGGCTCTTCCGCCACACCCCGTACGAGCACAGCTATCCGCACTGCTGGCGCTGCCACACCGCGCTGCTGTACTACGCGCAGCCGTCCTGGTACATCCGCACCACCGCGGTCAAGGACCGGCTGATCGAGGAGAACGAGAACACCAACTGGTTCCCCGAGTCGGTCAAGCACGGCCGGTTCGGCGACTGGCTGAACAACAACATCGACTGGGCGCTCTCCCGCAACCGCTACTGGGGCACCCCGCTGCCGATCTGGCGCTGTGAGGAGAACCACCTCACCTGTGTGGGCTCCCGGGCCGAGCTGACGGAGCTGACCGGGGCCGACCAGTCGGCCCTCGACCCGCACCGTCCCTTCATCGACGAGGTCACCTTCGCCTGCCCGCAGTGCTCGGGCACCGCGACCCGGGTGCCGGAGGTCATCGACGCCTGGTACGACGCCGGCTCGATGCCGTTCGCGCAGTGGGGCTATCCGCACCAGAACAAGGAGCTGTTCGAGCAGCGCTATCCGGCGCAGTTCATCTCCGAGGCGATCGACCAGACCCGGGGCTGGTTCTACACCCTGATGGCGATCGGCACCCTGGTCTTCGACAAGTCCTCGTACGAGAACGTCGTCTGCCTCGGGCACATCCTGGCCGAGGACGGCCGGAAGATGTCCAAGCACCTGGGGAACACCCTCGACCCGATCCCGCTGATGGACCAGCACGGCGCGGACGCGGTCCGCTGGTTCATGGCGGCGGGCGGTTCGCCGTGGTCGGCGCGCCGCGTCGGGCACAGCACGATCCAGGAGGTCGTGCGCAAGACCCTGCTGACGTACTGGAACACCGTGGCGTTCCAGGCGCTGTACGCGCGGACGTCCGGCTGGTCCCCGTCGGCCTCCGACCCGGCGCCCGCCGAGCGCACCGTGCTGGACCGCTGGCTGCTGAGCGAGCTGAACGCGCTGGTGGACCAGACCACCCAGGCGATGGAGAGCTTCGACACCCAGCGGGCCGGAAAGCTGCTCTCCTCCTTCGTGGACGATCTGTCGAACTGGTACGTGCGCCGGTCGCGCCGCCGCTTCTGGCAGGGCGACCCGGCCGCGCTGCGGACCCTGCACGACGTCATCGAGACGGTGACCCGGCTGATGGCCCCGCTGACCCCGTTCATCACCGAGCGGGTCTGGCAGGACCTGGTGGTCCCGGTCACCCCGGACGCGGTCGAGTCGGTGCATCTGTCGAGCTGGCCGGCGGCGGAGCTGGACGCGATCGACCCGGTGCTCTCCCGGCAGATGGCGCTGGTGCGCCGGCTGGTGGAGCTGGGCCGGGCGACCCGCGCCGAGTCCGGGGTGAAGACGCGTCAGCCGCTGTCCCGCGCGCTGGTGGCGGCGACGGGCTTCGAGTCGCTCTCGCCCGAGCTGCGCTCGCAGATCACGGAGGAGCTGAACGTCTCCTCGCTGGCCTCGCTCTCCGAGGTGGGCGGCTCGCTGGTCGACACGACGGCGAAGGCCAACTTCCGCGCGCTGGGCAAGCGGTTCGGCAAGGGCGTCCAGGCGGTCGCCAAGGCGGTCGCCGAGACGGACGCCGCCGCGCTGTCGGCCGCGCTCCGCGACGGAACCGCGTCCGTGGAGGTCGACGGTGAGACGGTGACGCTCTCCCCCGACGAGGTGATCATCACCGAGACTCCGCGCGAGGGCTGGTCGGTGGCGTCCGACGCGGGCGCGACGGTGGCGCTGGATCTGGAGATCACTCCGGAACTGCGGCTGGCCGGTCTGGCGCGGGACGCGATCCGGCTGATCCAGGAGGCCCGTAAGAACAGCGGGCTCGATGTGGCCGACCGGATCGCCGTGGTGTGGGCGTCCTCGGACCCGTCCACCGCCGAGGCGCTCACCGCGCACACTCCGCTGATCGCGGACGAGGTGCTGGCGGAGACCTTCAGCCGGTCGGCGCCGGACGGCGACGGCTACGGAGAGGCGTTCACGGACGAGCCGCTGGCGCTCACCTTCCATCTGCGCAAGGTGTAACCGCCCGCTGTAACCGCCCGCTCGAAGCGAAGGGGGCCGGGTCCTGGAAAGGACCCGGCCCCCTTCGCGTACGCCCGAAGCCGGCACCGGCCGCCACCGGGACTTCGGCTCCCCGCCCGCGACGTCCGGCTCCGGCGCCGGTCGCCGGCTCCGACCGGAGCGCCCGTCCACGGCGCGCGACACATCACAGGGGCACGGGACACGCGGCACACGGCACACGGCACACGACATGGGGCCGGGCCCAGGACATTCGTCCCGGGCCCGGCCCCATGTCTGCCGACGGCTACGCGCTCAGCGCGTGTGCGCCATTCAGTTGTCGTCCTCGTCGATCAGGAAGCCCCTCATCGGCGCCGGAGCCTGCTGCATCGGCTGCGGAGCCTGCGGCCGGACCGGAGCCATCGGCTGGGTCATCGCCGGGGACATCTGCTGCTGGCCGCCGTACGAAGGACCGCCGCCCATCGACGGGTTGCCGCCCATGGACTGGCCCATCGACGGAGCGCCGCCCATCGCGTGACCCATCGACGGGGCGCCCGCGGACGCCATCGACGGGGACGGCGGCAGGGAGGCGGCCGCCGGGGTGCGCGGCGGGGCCAGCGAGTCGTCGGCCTGGGTCTCCAGCTGACGCAGCTGGCTCTCCAGGTACGACTTCAGGCGGGTGCGGTACTCACGCTCGAAGCCCCGCAGGTCCTCGACCTTGCGCTCCAGCGTGGCCCGCGCGGACTCCAGGGAGCCCATCGCGACGCGGTGCTTCTCCTGCGCGTCCCGCTCCAGCGCGTCGGCCTTGGCGCGGGCGTCCCGCTCCAGGCCCTCGGCGCGCGAACGAGCCTCGCCGACGATCTTGTTGGCCTCGGAACGGGCCTCCGCGATCGCCTGGTCGGCGGTCTGCTGCGCCAGGGAGAGGACTCGGGCCGCGCTGTCGCCGCCGGGGCCCTGACCGGGCTGCTGCATCTGCTGACCGTGGCCGCCCATGGGGCCGCCCTGCATCTGGCCGCCCTGCATCTGACCGCCGGGGCCACCGGGGCCGCCCATCGGATTGCCCTGCATGGGGCCGCCCTGCATGGAGTTTCCCTGCATGGCGTTGCCCTGCATCGGGTTGCCCTGCATCGGACCGCCCTGCATGGGACCGCCGGGGCCGCCCATCGGGTTGCCGTGGCTGGGACCCGCCGGCAGCTGAGGCGCTCCACCGGGCAGCTGGGGCGGACCCATCTGCGGGGGCTGCTGCTGCTGGACGGGCGGGCCCGATATGGCGGCGGGCACCGGTGCGCCCGGTCCCTGCCGGCCGTCCTGCGGCTCCGGGGGTTTGCGCATGCCCTGCTGTTGCTGGTTCTGCGCGGCCGCACGAGTCGCCGCGGCCAGCTTGGCGCGCAGGTCCTCGTTCTCACGGAGCAAGCGGGTCAATTCAGACTCGACCTCGTCGAGGAAGGCATCGACCTCGTCCTCGTCATAGCCTTCTCGGAGGCGGACGGTCGTGAACTGCTTGTTCCGCACGTCCTCAGGGGTCAGCGGCATCTCTTCTTCACCTCTACGTAGTCGTCGGCAGTCGGCAAGACCGTATCGTCCACGGTTCTCTCCCTCATCTCGCGAATCCACCCACGATATTGAGCAGGATGTAGACGATGATCATCAGAACGAAGAAGGACAGGTCGAGTGCCACGCCCCCGAGACGCAACGGCGGGATGAACCGCCGAAGAAGCTTGAGCGGTGGATCGGTGACAGTGTAGGTGGCCTCAAGGACGACCACCATCGCCTTACCGGGTTGCCATGAACGGGCGAACTGGAAGACGTAGTCCATGACCAGCCGGAAAATCAGCACGACGAGGAAACACAACAGCGCGATGTAGACCACCTGCAGTGCGACGCCCATCCCGCGCTTCTCCCCTGTGCTCTCGTGGTCCGGCCGTACGGCCGGGTCGTCCCGGTGTGGTGCTTCTCAGCTCTGGTTGAAGAAACCGCCCTCTGCGATACGGGCCTTGTCCTCCGCCGTGACATCGACGTTAGCAGGCGACAACAGGAACACCTTCTGTGTCACCCGCTCAATGCTGCCATGGAGACCGAAGACAAGTCCCGCGGCAAAGTCGACAAGTCGCTTCGCGTCCGTGTCGTCCATCTCGGTCAGATTCATGATCACCGGAGTGCCCTCGCGGAAGTGTTCCCCGATGGTACGGGCCTCGTTGTAGGTCCGCGGGTGCAACGTGGTGATGCGGTAAGGCTCCCGCTCGGACACGACCTTGGGCATGATCACCGGCGCGTTCTTCTCCAGGCTCGGACGTTCAGGTGTGATGGACGCCACGGGGGCGATTCGTGCCGGACGTCCGTTTTCTGCGGGTAGCGAAGCGGGAACGGGCATCGGCTCGCGCTGCGGCGGCGGCTGCACCGCTCGTACCGGTTCCTCGCGTTCGACCTGATGCGGGGGCTGGTGCCTGCGGTGCTCCCGCTCGGGCTCCGGCTCGGGTTCGAAGTCGTCGTCGGGGTCAAAACCCCGGCCGTCGTACCCATCGTCCTCCACGAGGCCGAGGTAGACCGCCATCTTGCGCATCGCGCCGGCCATTGCTCTGAGTCCTCCGCTCTGTGGTGGATCGGCCTTTGTCACCAAGTGCCCGCGATCCACTGGGTCTGCCCGCTTTGCTACGGGAATGACCATATTTTCTGCTGTGGTCCGACTTCTTGGCGACGTTACCCGAGCCGGGGACGGACTCCGAGTACCGCAGTGCCGACGCGTACATGTGTCGCCCCGGCGGCCACGGCTTCTTCGAGGTCCGCACTCATCCCCGCTGACACCATGTTGGCAGCAGGATGCCCGATGCGCAGGCCGGATGAGAATTCCATCAGCCGCTCGAACGCCGCCCGTTCCCGTCCGGCGTACGCTCCGGCGAGGGGCGCGACGGTCATGAGACCGTCGAGCCGCAGACCTGACGCTCCGTCAATCGCCGCGGCCAGTTCCTCGATCCCGTCCGGCGCGACCCCGCCGCGCTCCCCGCGCGAGCCGGCGTCGGCGTCCAGCGCGACCTGGATCAGACAGCCCAGCTCACGGCCGGTGCGGTCGGCGGCCGCGGAGAGCGCCGTGACAAGTTTCATGCGGTCGATCGACTGCACCACATCGGCATAACTGGCTACGGAACGGACTTTATTGGTCTGAAGCTGACCGACGAAATGCCAGTCGAGGTCGAGATCGGCACAGGCGGCGGCCTTGGGGGCGGCGTCCTGGTCTCGGTTCTCGGCGACATTCCTCACACCGAGCCCGTGCAGCAGCCGGACGTCACTGGCCGGGTAGGTCTTGGTGACCACGATGAGCGTCACCTCGTCCCGGTCGCGGCCGGAGGCGGCGCAGGCGGAGGCGATACGTTCCTCCACGCGGGCCAGGTTGGCCGCGAGTTCGGCCCGGCGGGCCGCCGGGCCGGGGCCCGTCGCACCGTCGTGGCCGGGAATGTCGTCGCGGTCCGTCATGCTGCGCTCTCTCCTGCCGGGGAAGCGGCGTCCGGCTCCCCCGGGAGCGGCTCCAGCCAGACATATCCGGCGAGCCGTCCGGTGGTGCGGTCGCGGCGGTACGAGTAGTGGTCGTTCGACTCCCGGGTGCAGACCGCGGAGGCCCGCCGGTCGCGCACGCCGAGCGCCGCGAGCTGGGCGTGGACTCCGGCGGTGACGTCGACGGCCGGGGTCCCCCAGCTGGTCTCGGCCCAGGCGGCCGGTTCGACCGAGGCCACCTCCGCCCGCATCGCCTCGGGGACTTCGTAGCACCGGCCGCAGACGGCGGGCCCGGTGCGGGCGACGATCCGCTCCGGCCGGGCGCCGGCCGCGACCATCCCGGCCACGGTCGCCGGCACGATCCCGGCGACCATCCCCGGGCGGCCGGCGTGGGCCGCGGCCACCACTCCTGCGACCGGATCGGCCAGCAGTACGGGGGTGCAGTCGGCGGTCAGCACCGCGAGCGCGAGTCCGCGCCGGGCGGTGACCACGCCGTCCACCGACGGAACGGGCGCGTCGCCCCAGGGGGCGTCGACCCGGGCGACGTCCTTTCCGTGCACCTGGTTCATCCAGACCACGAGCCCGGGGTCGAGCCCCAGCTTCCCGGCGGCGATCGCCCGGTTGGTCCGTACGGCGCCGGGGTCGTCGCCGACCGCGCCGCCGAGATTCAGCTCCTCGTACGGAACGGCGCTCACCCCGCCCCACCGGTCGGTGAAGGCGAAGTGCGCGCCGTTCGCGTCTATCGCGTCGTGCCCCACGGTCACTTCAAGAAGTCCGGTACATCCAGCTCTTCGACCGAGGTGTCCGGGTAGGGACGGGCCGGCGGAACCTGGGGGGAGGAGGAGTTCAGGTCCTTCACGAGCGGAGCCGGCTCGGGCTTGGGCTCCTCGCGGACCGGCACCGTGCCGAGGCCGGACGGACGCGCGCTCTCACCGCGGGCCGGAGCGGCCTGCGGTTCCTCGCGCTTGCCGGACGCCGCGCCGAGGACGGTGTCCCGGCGGGCCGGCGGCTGGCCGCCGTCGAACCCGGCCGCGATGACCGTGACCCGGACCTCGTCACCGAGGGCGTCGTCGATGACGGCGCCGAAGATGATGTTGGCCTCGGGGTGCGCGGCCTCGCTGACCAGCTGGGCGGCCTCGTTGATCTCGAAGAGTCCGAGGTCGGAGCCGCCCGAGATGGAGAGCAGCACCCCCCGGGCCCCGTCGATGGAGGCCTCCAGCAGCGGCGAGGAGATCGCCATCTCGGCGGCGGCCACCGCGCGGTCGTCGCCGCGGGCCGAGCCGATGCCCATGAGCGCGGATCCGGCCTCGGACATCACGGACTTGACGTCCGCGAAGTCGAGGTTGATCAGACCCGGTGTGGTGATCAGATCGGTGATGCCCTGAACGCCGGAGAGCAGTACCTGGTCCGCGGACTTGAACGCGTCCAGCACGCTGACCTGGCGGTCCGAGATGGACAGCAGCCGGTCGTTGGGGATGACGATGAGGGTGTCGACCTCTTCGCGGAGTTCGGCGATGCCGTCCTCCGCCTGATTGGCGCGACGGCGGCCCTCGAAGGTGAACGGGCGGGTGACCACGCCGATCGTCAGGGCGCCGAGCGACCGGGCGATGTTGGCCACGACGGGCGCGCCGCCGGTGCCGGTGCCGCCGCCCTCTCCCGCGGTGACGAAGACCATGTCGGCCCCCTTGAGGACCTCCTCGATCTCCTCACGGTGGTCCTCAGCCGCCTTGCGGCCGACGGCCGGGTTGGCTCCGGCGCCGAGGCCCCGGGTGAGTTCCCGGCCGACGTCGAGCTTGACGTCGGCGTCGCTCATCAACAGTGCCTGAGCATCGGTGTTGATGGCGATGAACTCGACGCCTTTGAGGCCGACCTCGATCATTCGGTTGATGGCATTGACACCACCGCCGCCGACACCGATGACCTTGATGACTGCGAGGTAGTTCTGCGGTGCTGCCACGTCGAAGGCCTCTCGCCTCGAGATACGTGTCGTCATCGCGCGGTCTGCGCGCCATGACGACGGATGCCGATGGGACGGTCCGAAACGCCGACCCGAACCCTAACGTTGAAGTTTAGGGTTACCAGTGTGTCTGTCCGTTGGACTCTCCGAACAGGACACTAAGTCGACAAGTGGCGCGCGTTCAACGAACACGCCGAACCTCCCGTTTTTCTTTTCACCCTATGTGATCAGCCATTGCGCTGACCAGCCAGGGGGCTGGCCAGCTCGTTTGTGCGTCAACTCGGGGAAGCGGCAGGGGCGGTGGGGGCGCTCACATCGAAGTGCCGGGCCTTCGGCGCGGCTTTCATGAGCGCGGTGAGCGCCTCGGCCTTGGCCTCGCCGTCCTCGGGACTGCCCCAGACCACGGTCCTGCCTCCGGTCAACTCCACGACAATGTAGTCGTATGAACGCACCGCGACGGTACGCGCGTCCTTGGCGGCCTTCGCGGGCAGTTCGCCCCTGACCCGGACCGCCTCCTCGGTCAGCCGGGCCGCCGGGAAGCGGCGCAGGCTCGGGGCCCCGTCCGCCGCCAGTTCGAGCAGCGGGACGTTCTTGGGGGCCTTGTCGACCGTGGCGAAACGGATGCCCTTCGCGTCGACTTCGACGAAGCGCTTCCCCTTCTCCATCAGCAGTACGGGCTGACGCTCAGTCACTTCCAGGGTGATTCCGTGCGGCCAGGAACGGGAGACCTCCACCGAGTCGATCCGGGGAAGCCGTTTCAGCAGCCGGGCCTCAATTCCATCCGTATCGATGGAAATCACCGGAGCGCCCATCGGCACTCCGGCCGCCTCGGTGACCTCCCGGGCCGTCAGAACGTCGACGCCCGTCGCCCGCACCCGCTCCACACGGAGCCAGGAGGACCCGTACAGGACCCAGAGGGAGCCCGCGAGGAGCGCCGCGCCCGCCAGGGCGAGGAGCAGGGTGCGGCGGCCCGGGAGGCGCGGCCGGCGGCGCGGGGCGGGGTCGCCGGGGGGCGGGCCGGACGCCCCCCGCGGTCGGCGTGGGGGTTTACGGGCCCCGCGTTCGGCGGTGGTGGGTCCGGCCACGCTCCGGTCTCCTTCCGGCTGGGGTCCGGGGGGCTCCCCGGACCGCGCCGCCTCACGCCTGGCGGCGTGCCGCGATCGCCTCGTACACCATGCCGACCAGCAGGTCGTCGGCGTCCCTGCGGCCGAATTCGGCGGCCGCGCGGGACATCTCGTACAACCGGTGCGGATCGGCCAGCACCGGAAGGACATGGCCCTGGACCCACTGGGGCGTCAGTTCGGCGTCGTCGACGAGGAGTCCGCCGCCGGCCTTCACCACCGGCTGGGCGTTGAGCCGCTGTTCGCCGTTGCCGATGGGCAGCGGGACATAGGCGGCGGGGAGCCCGACGGCGGAGAGTTCGGCGACGGTCATCGCGCCGGCGCGGCAGAGCATCATGTCGGCAGCGGCGTAGGCGAGGTCCATCCGGTCCACATACGGTACCGGGATGTACGGCGGCATTCCGGGCATGTTGTCCACATGCGGCAATTCATTCTTCGGACCGACCGCGTGCAGGATCTGGATGCCGGAGCGCTGGAGCGCCGGAGCGGCCTGCTGGACCACCTCGTTGAGGCGGCGGGCGCCCTGGGAGCCGCCGGAGACCAGCAGGGTGGGCAGATTGGGGTCGAGGCCGAACGCGGCGCGCGCCTCGGGGCGCACCCGGGCCCGGTCGAGGGTGGCGATGGTGTACCGCAGCGGGATGCCGATGTAGCGGGAGTTCCGCAGCTTGCTGTCGGGCGTGGCGACGGCCACCCCGGCGGCGTACCGCGACCCGATCTTGTTGGCGAGTCCGGGACGCGCGTTGGCCTCGTGGACGACGATCGGCACTCCGCGCCGCTTGGCGGCGAGATAGCCGGGCAGGGCGACATAGCCGCCGAAGCCGACGACGCAGTCGGCCTTGGTCCGCTCCAGGATCTGCTCGGCCGCCTTGATCGTGCCGCGCAGCCGCCCGGGCACGGTGATCAGCTCGGGGGTGGGTTTGCGGGGCAGCGGCACGGCGGGGATGAGCGCCAGCTCGTAGCCGCGTTCGGGAACGAGCCTGGTCTCCAGTCCGCGTTCCGTGCCGAGGGCCGTGATTCCCACGGTCGGGTCCTGCCTGCGCAGGGCGTCCGCGAGGGCGAGCGCGGGCTCGATGTGGCCGGCGGTCCCCCCGCCGGCGAGTACGACATGCACCGAAATTCACCGCTCTCCGGACGGACGCTCTGTAACGCGCCGTCTCATCGTCTTCCATCTCACCCCTGGCCGCCGCATGGCCAGGGCCGCCTTCGCGGCGGGATCCTCTCGCGCGAAGGCGATCAGCAGCCCGATAGCGAACATGGACGGCAGCAGGGCCGACCCTCCGTAGGAGAACAGCGGGAGCGGCACACCGGCGATCGGCAGCAGACCGAGCACCGCACCGATGTTGACCATGGCCTGGGCCATGATCCAGGTGGTCACACCTCCCGCCGCGTACCTCACGAAGGGGTCCTCCGTGCGTCCGGCCACGCGGATACCCGCATAGCCTAGAGCCGCGAACAGGGCGAGCACCGACAGCGTCCCCGCCAAGCCCAGTTCCTCCCCGGCGATGGCGAAGATGAAATCGGTGTGGGGTTCGGGGAGTTGCCCCCATTTTTCCACACTCGCACCGAGTCCGGAACCAAACCATCCGCCGGAGGCCAGGGCGTAGATCCCGTGGACCGCCTGCCAGCACTCCCCCTGGGGGCCGAGGTCGATGGCGCCGACGCACATCAGCCGGGACATCCGGTTCTCGCTCGTTCTGATGAGCATGAATCCGACGAGGGCGGCGATGGAGAGCACTCCGGCGAAGAGCCGGGTGGGGGCGCCGGCCAGCCACAGCAGTCCGAAGAGGATCGCGGTGAGGATGATCGCGGTGCCCATGTCGCCGCCGAGCATGATCAGGCCGAGCAGCATGAAGGCGACCGGGACGAGCGGGACCAGCATGTGCTTCCACTGGTTCAGCAGCCGTCTGTCCTGTTTGCGGGCGAGCAGGTCGGCGCCCCAGAGGATCAGCGCGAGTTTGCCGAACTCGCTGGGCTGGAGCTGGAAGGGGCCGCCGAGGGAGAGCCAGTTCTGATTGCCGCCGACCGATTCCCCTATCCCGGGGATCTGGACGAGGACCATCAGGAAGACGGTCACCGTGAGCAGCGGATAGGCCAGGGCCCGGTGCAGCCGGGAGGGCAGCCGGGAGGCGAGCAGCAGCAGTCCGGTGCCGATGACGGCGGCCAGGAACTGCTTGCGGAAGAAGTAGGAGCCGGGCAGGGAGAGCGACAGCGCCTTGATCATCGAGGCGGAGTAGACCATCACCAGACCGAGCACGGTGATCAGCATGGCGCTGCCGAGGATGACGTAGTACGCGGTCAGCGGCCGGTCCCAGGCCCGGCGGGCGCGCTCGTACAACCGGCGCACTCCCCTGCCGCGCGGCGGTCCGGGGGTGGGGGGCGTCCGGGCGGCGCCCCGGGCGGGGGCGCGGCCGCGGGCCGGGCCCGTCGCGCCGCGCAGGGCGAGTCCGGGGCGGTGCGCGGGCGGTTCCGCGGGGAGGCCGGCGAGCGCGGGGGCCGGGAAGGGCGCCCAGGCGCGGGCCCGCCGCAGAAGGGCGCCGGTGAGGCCGCTCACGGGGTCCGGTCCCGGGCGCGCGGGGGCGTGCGGGAGCGCGGGCCCGGTGTCGCGGCCCGGTCCGGCGGTGGTGTCATCGGCCGGCATGGACGCTGTCCCCTCCAGTCGTGCCTGACGCGTGCCGTGTGCCCCGGGTCCGTCCCCGGGGCACACGGCACGGCGCGGAGGTCGAGCCGGTCAGGCGCGCTCGTTGGCGAGGTCGCGTACGGCTTGTGCGAACGCCTCGCCCCGCTTGTTGTAATTGACGAACATGTCCATCGAGGCACAGGCCGGGGCGAGCAGAACCGTGTCCCCGGGCCGGGCGAGGCGTGCCGCCTCCCGGACCGCCGCCGGCATCGCCCCAGTGTCGGTCCGGTCGAGGTCCACGACCGGGACCTCGGGGGCGTGTCGCGCCAGGGCTTCCCGGATCAGCTCACGGTCCGCGCCGATGAGGACGGCGGCGCGCAGCCGCTTCGCCGACTTCTGTACGAGGTCGTCGAAGGACGCGCCCTTGGCCAGTCCGCCCGCGATCCACACGATGGGGTCGTAGGCGGCGAGGGAGGCCTCGGCGGCGTGGGTGTTGGTGGCCTTGGAGTCGTCGATGTAGGCGACGCCGGCCACATCGGCGACCTTCTCGATCCGGTGCGGATCGGGCCGGAAGGCGCGCAGTCCGTCGCGGACCGCCGCCGGGGGCACTCCGTAGGCGCGGGCCAGCGCCGCCGCCGCGAGGGCGTTGGCGATGTTGTGCGGGGCCGGCGGGCTGACGTCCGCGACCTCGGCCAGTTCCTGCGCGTGGCTCTGCCGGTTCTCCACGAAGGCGCGGTCGACCAGGATGCCGTCGACGACGCCGAGCTGGGAGGGGCCGGGGGCGCCGAGGGTGAAGCCGATCGCCCGGCAGCCCTCCTCGACGTCCGCCTCGCGCACCAGGTCCTCGGTGGCCGGGTCGGCGGCGTTGTAGACGCAGGCGACGGTGTTGCCCTCGTAGATCCGGCCCTTGTCGGCGGCGTAGGCCGCCATGGAGCCGTGCCAGTCGAGGTGGTCCGGCGCGAGGTTGAGCACGGCGGCGGAGTGGGCGCGCGGCGAGGGCGCCCAGTGGAGCTGGTAGCTGGAGAGTTCGACGGCCAGGACGTCGTACTCCTCCTCGCCGAGGACGGCGTCCAGCAGGGAGACCCCGATGTTGCCGACGGCGGCCGTGCGCAGGCCCGCCGCTTCGAGGATCGAGGCGAGCATGCGCACGGTGGTGGTCTTGCCGTTGGTGCCGGTGACGGCGAGCCAGGCGGCGGGGGTGCGGCCCGGGCGGCTGTCGCGCAGCCGCCAGGCCAGCTCCACATCGCCCCAGATCTCGACGCCCGCCTCGGCGGCGGCCGCGAAGAGCGGCTTGTCCGGCTGCCAGCCGGGGGTGGTGACGATGAGTTCGGTGGCTTCGGGCAGGGTCGCGCCGTCGCCGAGGCGCACGGCGATGCCGCGCGCCTCCAGCTCGGCGGCCTGGGCCCGGGAGCGCTCGTCGTCGCCGTCGTTGACGACGGTGACCAGCGCGCCGAGGCCGTGCAGGACCGTCGCCGCCGGGATCCCGGAGACGCCGAGACCGGCGACGGTGACCCGCTTGCCCCGCCACTGCTCCGTACTCACTTGTCGGCCGCCCAGCCCGCGTAGAAGAGCCCCAGACCCACGATGACGCACATGCCCTGGATGATCCAGAACCGGACCACCACAAGGACTTCGGACCACCCCTTGAGTTCGAAGTGGTGCTGGAGCGGGGCCATGCGGAAGACCCGCTTGCCGGTCATCTTGAACGAGCCGACCTGGATCACGACGGACATGGTGATCAGGACGAACAGACCGCCCAGGAGCGCCAGCAGCAGTTCGGTGCGGGAGCAGATGGCCAGACCCGCGAGGGCGCCGCCGAGGGCGAGCGAACCGGTGTCGCCCATGAAGATCTTGGCGGGCGAGGTGTTCCACCACAGGAAGCCGAAGCAGGCTCCCATGAGGGCGGAGGCCACCACCGCGAGGTCCAGCGGATCGCGTACCTCGAAACAGGCCGCCGGGTTGGTCAGCTGCGCGGCGTTCGCGCAGGACTCCTGGAACTGCCAGAGGCCGATGAAGGTGTACGCGCCGAAGACCATCACGGACGCGCCGGTGGCGAGGCCGTCCAGACCGTCCGTCAGATTCACGCCGTTGGACATGGCGAGAATCATGAACAGCGCCCAGATGACGAACAGCACCGGGCCGATCGACCAGCCGAAGTCCGTGATGAACGACAGCTTGGTGGAGGCCGGGGTGAGGTCGCGCTGGTCGGCGAATTGCAGGGACAGCAGCGCGAAGGCGATGCCGACGATCAGCTGTCCCGTCATCTTCGCCTTGGCCCGCAGGCCCAGCGAACGCTGCTTGACGATTTTGATGTAGTCGTCCAGGAACCCGACCAGGCCCATGCCGGCCATCAGGAAGAGCACCAGGATGCCCGAGACGGTCGGCTTCTCCCCGGTGATCACCTTGGCGAGCGCGTAGGCGATCAGGGTGGCCAGGATGAAGGAGATGCCGCCCATGGTGGGCGTCCCCTTCTTGCTGCCGTGGGTACGCGGGCCGTCGTCCCGGATGAACTGCCCGTATCCCTTGCGGGCCAGGAGTTTGATCAGCAGCGGTGTGCCGATGAGCGTCAGAAAGAGCCCGATGGCCCCCGCGAAGAGGATCTGCCTCATCGGCCGGCACCCTGCCCATCCGAAGGCGCTGTCGTGTTGTCGAGCAGCGCCTGCGCGACCTGCTCGAGCCCCACCGATCTCGAAGCCTTCACCAGCACGACGTCTCCCGGGCGCAGCTCACTGCGCAACAGGTCGATCGCCGCCCGTGCGTCGGACACGTGCACCGACTCCTCACCCCACGAACCCTCGTTATATGCGCCCAGTTGCAGCCAGGACGCTTCCCTGCCCCCGACTGCGACGAGCTTGCTGACGTTGAGCCGGACGGCGAGCCGTCCGACGGCGTCGTGCTCGGCGAGCGCTTCGTCACCGAGTTCGGCCATCAGGCCGAGCACCGCCCACGTTCGTCCCCCCCGGGACTGCGCTCCCTGGCCCATGGCGGCCAGCGCGCGCAGCGCCGCCCTCATGGACTCGGGGTTCGCGTTGTAGGCGTCGTTGACGATCGTCACGCCGTCCGAACGCTCGGTGACCTCCATGCGCCAGCGGGAGAGGGTGCCGGCCTCGGAGAGCGCGAGGGCGATCTCGTCGGCGGGCATGCCCAGCTCATGGGCGACGGCGGTCGCGGCGAGCGCGTTCGACACGTGGTGCTCACCGTACAGCCGCATGGTCACATCACCGCACCCGGTAGGGGTGTGAAGCGTGAAGGCGGGCTGACCATGCCGGGTGAGCCGGACATTCTCGGCACGCACGTCGGCGTCCGGGGACTCTCCGAAGAGGGTCACGCGGGCCTTGGTGCGCGAGGCCATGGCGCGTACGAGGGGGTCGTCGGCGTTGAGCACCGCGACGCCGTCCTCGGGCAGGGACTCGACCAGTTCGCCCTTGGCCTCGGCGATGCGCTCCCGGCCGCCGAACTCGCCGATGTGGGCGCTGCCGACGTTGAGGACGAGTCCGATCCTGGGCGGCACCAGGCCGGTGAGGTAGCGGATGTCGCCGACGTAGCGGGCGCCCATTTCGAGGACGAGGTGTTCGGTGGTGTCGTCGGCGCGCAGGGCGGTCAGCGGCAGGCCGATCTCGTTGTTGAGATTGCCCGCCGGGTAGACCGTGGGTCCCTTGCGCTGGAGGAGCTGGGCGATCAGGTCCTTGGTGCTGGTCTTTCCGGCGGAGCCGGTGAGCGCGACGGTGGTGGCGCCGAGGCGTTCGACCACCTCGCGGGCGAGGGCCCCGAGGGCGGCGGTGACGTCGTCGACGACGATCGCGGGCACGCCGACGGGCCGGGTGGCCAGCACGGCTACGGCGCCGTCCGCGACGGCGCGTACGGCGAAGTCGTGTCCGTCGGCGTGTTCGCCGGCGAAGGCGGTGAACAGCGCGCCGGGGCGGACCTCGCGGGAGTCGGTGACGACGGGTCCGGTGACGCGCAGTTCCGGATCCGGTATGTCGTGGGACTGCCCGCCGACGATTTCGGCGATCTCGGCGAGGGAGAGGGCGATCACTGGGTCATCCCTGGGTTTTCGGGTGAAGGGAGGCGCGGATGGCTTCGCGCAGCACCTGGCGGTCGTCGAACGGGCGGACGACTCCGGCGATGTCCTGGCCCTGCTCGTGGCCCTTTCCGGCGATGAGCACGGTGTCGCCGGGCCGGGCGCGGGCGACGGCGGTGGCGACGGCGGCGGCCCGGTCGGCCTCGACCAGGACGTCGCCGCGCTCGTGGATCGGCACCTCGGCGGCGCCGGCGAGCATGGCGGCGAGGATGGCGAGCGGGTCCTCGGAGCGGGGGTTGTCGGAGGTCAGTACGGCGGTGTCGGCGAGCCGGGCGGCGGCGGCGCCCATCGGGCCGCGCTTGGTGGTGTCGCGGTCGCCGCCGCAGCCGAGGACGATGTGGACGCTGCCCTCGGTGACCTTGCGCAGGGAGCGCAGCACCGATTCGACGGCGTCGGTCTTGTGGGCGTAGTCGACCACGGCGAGATAGGGCTGGCCCTCGTCGATCCGCTCCAGCCGGCCCGGGACGCCGGGGACGGCGGCGATGCCGTCGGCGGCGGTCTTCGGGTCGATTCCGGCGACGGCCAGGGCGACGACGGCGGCCAGGGTGTTGGCGACGTTGAAGGGCCCGGGGAGCGGGGCCCGGGCGGGGATCCGCTCGCCGCCGGGGCCGACGACGGTGAAGACGGATCCCTGGGAGCCGACCTCGACGTCCTCGGCGCGCCAGTCGGCGTCCGGGTGGCCCTCGGTGGAGAAGGTGGTGATGGGCACGGACGCCTCGCGGGCGAGCCTGCGGCCGTACTCGTCGTCGAAATTGACCACCCCGCGCCGGCTGCGGGCCGGGGTGAAGAGCTGGGCCTTGGCCTGGAAGTAGTCCTCCATGCCGGAGTGGAACTCCATGTGCTCCGGGCTGAGGTTGTTGAAGACGGCGACGTCGAAGACGCAGCCGTCGACCCGGCCGAGCACGAGGGCGTGGCTGGAGACCTCCATGCCGACGGCCTCGACGCCGCGTTCGCCCATCACGGCGAAGAGGGCCTGAAGGTCGGTGGCCTCGGGGGTGGTGCGCTCGGACTTGATGCGCTCGTCGCCGATCCGCGTCTCGACCGTGCCGATCAGGCCGGTGGTGCGGCCGGCCGCCCGCAGGCCGCCCTCCATGAGGTAGACCGTGGTGGTCTTGCCGGAGGTGCCGGTGATGCCGATCTGGAGCAGCCGCTCGCCGGGGTGTCCGTAGATCTCGGCGGCGAGTTCGCCCATGCGGCCTCTCGGGTCCTCGGTGACCAGGACGGGCAGTCCGGTCGCGGCGGCGCGCTCGGCGCCCGCGGGGTCGGTGAGGACGGCGGCGGCCCCGAGGTCCGCGGCCTGGGCCACGAAGTCGGCGCCGTGGAGCCGGGCGCCGGGGAGGGCCGCGTACACATCGCCGGGGCGCACGGCGCGGGAGTCATGGGTGATGCCCGTGACCGCCGTGTCCGCCGCCGCGGGGTTCTTCACCCCCAGCCGGGCGGCCAGATCCCCCAGGGGGGTCGGGTGGGGCCTCTCCGGACGGGGCGCTCCGGGCTGCCGCGCGGGGGCGTCCTGCTGGGCGGTTCGGTACTGATCAGCGTGTGGCACGGCGGTGAGCGTACCGGGCCCACCCGGCCCGGAGCCAAAAGAGGGGGTGGCGTCCGGGGCGGGTTCCGACGGCTGAGCGGGAGGTCGGCGGGAGGGTGAGGCCCGGGTGGGGCCGTGGTTCCCGGAATCGGGGGTGATCGTTGTCACTGGTGGTTCCTCGGGTCGTTCTCAGACGGGCGGTGCTCCGGCCGGGGTCGCGCGCCCGCCGGTCCCCGCCGGGCGGGCCGTCCGGCGGGGAGGGGGCTCGCGGGAGGTCATGAGCCGGGCTTGAAGGTGACGGGGAGCCTGGCCGGGTCGTTGCCGGTCGGCGGGACCTGGAGGGCCTTCAGGGCGAACTGCATGACCTGCTGGTAGACGGGGCCGCAGATCTGGCCGCCGAAATAGCTGCCTTTGGTCGGGTTCTGGATCGCGCAGTAGACGGCGATCCGGGGCTCGTCGGAGGGGGCGAATCCGGCGAAGGAGGCGGTGTAGCCGCGGTAGCGGCCGAGTTCCGGGTCGACCCGGTTGGCCGTGCCGGTCTTGCCCGCGACCCGGTAGCCGGGGATCCGCGCCTTGGTGCCGGTGCCCTCCTCGCTGCCGACGACCGACTCCAGCATGGTGGAGAGGGTCTTGGCGGTCTCCTCGCTGACCACCCGGGTCTTCTTGGGCTCGGGGGCGGCGGCGAACTTCCCGTCGGGCCCCTTGGTGCCCCGGACCAGGGTCGGCTCGATGCGTACGCCGCCGTTGGCGATGGTCTGGTAGACGGAGGCGGCCTGCATGGCGTTGATGGACAGGCCCTGGCCGAAGGGGATCGTGTACTGCTGCGAGGTGGACCATTTGGCGGGCGGGGCGAGGATCCCGGGCGTCTCCCCGGGATAGCCGAGCCCGCTGGGGCTGCCGATGCCGAACTTCCGCAGATAGGAGTGGAGCACCTTGTTCGCCTCCGGCTGGGTCCTGCCCAGCTGTCCGGTGGCGAGGATGGTGCCGATGTTGCTGGACTTGGCGAGGACGCCGTTGAGCGTCAGGTACCAGGTCGGGTGGTCGATGTCGTCCTTGAAGAGCCGGTCGCCGCGGTGCAGCCGGTTGGGGACGACGACATGGGTGCCCGGGTTGGCGGCCTTCTCCTCCAGCACGGCGGCCATCGACATCACCTTGGCGGTGGAGCCCGGCTCGAACGCGTCCTGGAGGGCCGCGTTGCCCATGGCGGTCGCGTCGGCGCGGGAGATGTCGTTGGGGTCGAAGCCGGGGGCGTTGGCCATGGCGAGCACCTCGCCGGTGCGGGTGTCCTGGACTATCACGTAGCCGCGGTCGGCCTTGGACTTGCCGACCTGCTCGCTGATGGCGCGCTGGGCGGCCCACTGGATGTCGCGGTCGATGGTCAGCTCGACGTCGGAGCCGGGCACGGCCGGGGTCTCCCGGGTGCCGTCGGCGGTGGGGACGCGGCGGCCGCCGGACTGGGCGTAGGTGATCTCGCCGTCCTTGCCCGCGAGCGTCTTGTCGAGCATGGACTCGACACCGCCGCCGCCCCGGCCCTCGGCGTTGACGTAGCCCAGTATCCCGGCCGCGAGATCCGCGTTCGGGTAGACGCGCTTGCTGCTGGACTCCTGGAGGACGCCGGCGAGGACGTTGGCGCCGGGGCCGCCCTTGGCCCGGTCGGTCCTGGCCTTCTCGGCGAAGACGCCCTTGAGGTCCTTGATCTGCTTCCAGACCTGCGGGGTCTGGCGGCGGGCGAGGACGGTGTAGCGGGAGTTCGGGGTCCTCAGCTGCTCGGCGATGCCGTCGGCGTCCTTGCCGAGGATCGGCGCGAGGAGGGCGGCCGCCTGTTCGGGCGCGTTCGGGGACTTGCTCTCGTCCGGGGTGAACAGCTTGGGGTCGGCGGTGATGTCGTACGCGTCGACGCTGGTGGCCAGCGCGGTCCCGGCGCGGTCGGTGATCTCGCCCCGCTCGGCGGCCAGCACCACGCTCATGTAGCGGTGCTTCTGCGCCTTGGCGGCGTAGGCGTCGGCGTCGACGGCCTGCACCTGGAGCAGGCGTACGACGAAGGCCAGCATCACCAGGGTCAGGCCGAGGCTGACCAGGCGCAGCCGGGGGCGGGGGCTGCCGAGCCGCAGCGGCTGGGGTTTGGCGCCCCGGGCCGCGGGGCGGGCCGGGGGGCGGCGGGCGGGGCCCGGTACCCGGCCCCGGGGCGGGGCGGACCGTCCCGAGGGCCGCGCGGATCGTTCCTTGGGTGGCACAGGGTCACCTGCCGGTGGGCGTCGGGGACTGGTCGGGCGCGGGGACGGATCCGGGCACGCCGGTTCCCGGTACGCCGGAGCCGGTGGTCGTGGAGCCGGTGGTCGTGGAGCCGGTCGTACCGGTGCCGGTGGTGGTCGAGGAGGCGGCGGCGCCGGGGGCGGCCGTGCCGGTGCCGGTGGTCGCGGAACCCAGCGTTCCGGCGTCGGCCGCGCCGGTCGTCGCCGCTGTTCCCGCTGCTCCCGCTGCTCCTGTCGCTGCGGCGTTCGGCGTCGGGAGGCCGGCGGAGGCGGCGGACTGGGGGGCCACGGCCGCCGAGGGCGTCGCGGAGGCCTCGCCGGGCTCTCCGCGTACGGTGCCGTCCGGTTCGATGAAGACGGGGCTGCCGCCCGGGACCATCCCCAGCTCACGGGCGCGCCGCTCCAGCGCGTCGGGGGCCAGCCGGCTGTCGACGTCCCGCTGGAGCGCCTGCTGCTCGTCCGTCAGCTCGGTGGTCTCGCGCTTCAGCTCGCTCAGCTCGAAGGAGCCCTCGTTGAGCGAGGAGTTCAGCAGCAGCAGGGTGATCAGCCCGCCGCCGAGCAGGACCACGACCAGCAGGACGAAGGGGGTGCGGGCGGCCGAGCTCGGGCCCGCCGGCATCAGCCGGGCGAGTCGGGCGGCACGTCCCTTGAGCTGCTTGGCCGCGGGTGTCACCGCACGTCCTCCCGGATGCGCTGTGCTCCCCTCAGGCGGGCTGGGGCGGCACGGCGGTTCTGGGCGACCTCTTCCTCGGTCGGGAGTTCGGCGCCCCTGGTCAGCAGTTTCAGCCGCGGCTGGTACTCCTCCGGAACGACCGGGAGCCCGGGCGGGGCGGTGACGGCCGCGCCCGCCGCGAAGACCTGCTTGACCAGCCGGTCCTCCAGCGACTGATACGACAGCACGGCGATCCGGCCGTCGAGCGCGAGCGCGCCCACCGCCGCCGGGATCGCCTTCTCCAGCACGCTCAGCTCGCCGTTGACCTCGATGCGCAGCGCCTGGAAGGTGCGCTTGGCGGGGTTGCCGCCGGTGCGCTTGGCGGCCTGGGGCAGCGCGTCGCGGATCAGCTCGACCAGCCGGGCGCTGTTGGTGAAGGGCTCCTTCTCCCGTTCGCGCACCACGGCGGAGACGATCCGCTTGGCCTGCTTCTCCTCGCCGTACATCCGCAGGATCCGCACCAGCTCGCCCGGCGGGTAGGTGTTGAGCACCTCCGCCGCGCCGATGCCCGAGCTCTGGTCCATCCGCATGTCGAGGGGGGCGTCCTGGGCGTACGCGAATCCGCGGTCGGCCTCGTCCAGCTGCATCGAGGAGACGCCGAGGTCGAACAGAACGCCCTGGACGCGCGGAACGCCGAGCCGGGCGAGGACCTCGGGCAGTTCGTCGTAGACCGCGTGGACCAGGGTGGCCCGGTCGCCGAAGGGGGCGAGCCGTTCGGCGGAGAGCCGCAGGGCCTCCTTGTCGCGGTCCAGGGCGATCAGCCGGGCGTCGGGGAACCGCGTGAGCAGGGCCTCGCTGTGTCCGCCGAGTCCGAGGGTGCAGTCGACGACGACCGATCCGGGGGATTCCAGCGCAGGGGCCAAGAGGTCCAGGCACCGCTGGAGCATCACCGGGACGTGTCGGGTATTGCTCAAAGGGCCCTCTCAGGTCCGGCGCGCGGGCCCGGCCGACGGAAGCGGGACCGTGCCGTGCGTACGCCGCACACGCGGTGCGTACCGCCGCACACGCGGGGAAATCTTGGAAACGTGCAGGATGATTCAGCGAACTGCGCGTCACTTTAGTCCACCGGCCTTTCCGGTCAATCAACCGGCCGACGGCGTGGCGGGGCGGCCGGGAGAGCGCGCACTTCACTCGAACGGACGTCATGGCAACACCCTTGTGGGTTACCTCACAACAAGCCGAGTTGATGTTCTTTGTGCCCTCTCACAGCAGGCCCGCCGGGGCCGGGCGCATTAACGTCGTCACCATGACGACTTCCGCGCAACACTCCGCCGACGCTGCGCGTACGGACGGAACGGTCACCGATCGTCTCGTTGAGGCGAATCAGCGTTACGCCGAGGGGTTCAAGGACCCGGGCATGGACGCCCGCCCCGTGCTGCGGGTGGCCGTGGTCGCCTGCATGGACGCGCGCCTCGACCTCCACGACGCGCTCGGCCTGGAACTGGGCGACTGCCACACCATCCGCAACGCCGGAGGCGTGGTCACGGACGATGTGATCCGCTCGCTCACCATCAGCCAGCGGGCGCTCGGCACCCGCAGCGTGATCCTCATCCACCACACCGGCTGCGGCCTGGAGTCGCTGACCGAGGACTTCCGCCATGAGCTGGAGGACGAGGTGGGACAGCGTCCGCCGTGGGCGGTGGAGGCGTTCCGCGACGTCGACCAGGACGTACGGCAGTCCATGCAGCGGGTGCGCACCTCGCCGTTCCTGCTCAGCACCGACGATGTGCGCGGCTTCGTCTTCGATGTGAAGCGGGGAGCGCTGCGGGAGATCGACCCCGCGGGGCCCGTCGCCTGATCACGGCGACCGTCGCCCGGGTCGGGGCGTCTTGAGGGTCTGTACGTCTTGGGCCCGGACGTCCTGAGGGTCCGGGCGTCTTGGGCCCGGACGTCCTGAGGGCCCTGACGTCTTGGGCCCGGACCACGCCCGCCCAGCGCCCGACCAGCGAGATCCGATGGGGCGAATCTCCTGGTGTTCGATCGGAGTGACTGATCGAACACCGGGAGAAAGCACCACCAGCCCGGCATATCCCACCCACTTATCCACAGGCGAGTGACACGGCACGGTAACGCCAACAAGAATGCGAGGACACGGCGCCGTTCCGGAACTTCCCGGGGTCGGTGTGCGTGATTCGGGGTGGGCCGAGCCGTTCGGAGACTCGGCCCGTGGGAACGGGCCGAGGAGGGCCGGGTGACGACCTATGACGATCGAGCGAGCCTCACAGATCTGACCACCACTGCGGATCGTGTTCGCAGATCGGTGGAGAGCGTGATCGAGGGCAAGCCGGAGGTCGTACGGCTTTCGCTGACCGTGCTCCTCGCCGAGGGACATCTGCTCATCGAGGATGTCCCCGGCGTGGGAAAGACCATGCTGGCCAAGGCGCTGGCGCGATCCATCGACTGCTCGGTGCGGCGCATCCAGTTCACACCGGATCTGCTGCCGTCCGACATCACCGGTGTGTCGATCTTCGATCAGCAGCGGCGCGAGTTCGAGTTCAAACCGGGCGCGATCTTCGCCCAGATCGTGATCGGCGACGAGATCAACCGCGCCTCGCCCAAGACCCAGTCGGCGCTGCTGGAGTCGATGGAGGAGCGCCAGGTCACCATCGACGGCCACACCTATGAGCTGCCCAGCCCCTTCATGGTGGTGGCGACGCAGAACCCGGTGGAGATGGAGGGCACCTATCCGCTGCCGGAGGCGCAGCGCGACCGCTTCATGGCCCGGGTCTCCATCGGCTATCCGAGCGCTGAGGCCGAGCTGCAGATGCTCGATGTGCACGGCGGGGTCTCCCCGCTCGACGACCTCGAACCGGTGGCGCACGCCGATGACATGGTCAAGCTGATCGACGCGGTGCGCGATGTCCATGTCGCCGAGCCCGTGCGGCGGTACGCGGTGCAGCTGGTGGCCGCGACCCGTACCCACCCCGATCTGAGGCTGGGCGCGTCTCCCCGGGCCACGCTGCATCTGCTGCGCGCCGCGAAGGCGACCGCCGCGCTGGCCGGGCGGGACTACGCGCTGCCGGACGATGTGCAGTCGCTGGTCGTGCAGGTGCTGGCGCACCGGCTGCTGCCCACGGCGCAGGCCCAGCTGAACCGGCGCACGGCCGAGCAGGTGGTGACGGAGATCCTGCGGAGCACCCCGGTGCCGACGGCCGAGGGATCCCAGTCGCCCTACGGGGCGGGGGCCCCGCCCCAGCCGCCCTACAGCCCGCAGCCCGGCGCACGGCGGCTGTGATGTCCGCCGGCGATCCGGCCGCGGGGGACGGCCGGGAGGGCGGGGACCGGGGCGGGGACCGGGGCGCGGATCGGGGCGCCGACCGGGGCGGGCTGCGGGCGGCCCTCGGCGGGCTGACCACTCGGGGCCGCTCCTTCCTCGCCGCCGGGGTGGCTGCCGCGGTGTGCGCCTATGTGCTGGGGCAGAGCGATCTGCTGAGGGTGGGGCTGCTGCTCTCGATGCTCCCCCTGATCAGCGTCGCCCTGCTGTACCGCACCCGTTACCGGGTCGCGGGCAGCAGACGGCTCGCCCCCGTGCGGGTCCCGGCCGGGTCCGAGGCGCGGGTGCACCTGCGGATGGACAATGTCTCGCGGCTGCCCACCGGTCTGCTGATGCTCCAGGACCATGTCCCCTATGTGCTGGGGCCCCGGCCCCGGTTCGTGCTCGACCGGATGGAGCCGGGCGGGCGGCGCGAGGTCTCCTACCGGGTCCGCTCCGATCTGCGCGGAAGCTATCCGCTCGGGCCGCTCCAGCTGCGGCTGACCGATCCGTTCGGCATGTGCGAGCTGACCCGCTCGTTCAGCGCGTTCGACACCCTCACCGTGATACCGCGGACCGAGTCGCTGCCGCCCGTCCGGCTGACCGGCGACGCCTCGGGGTACGGGGAGGGCCGCCGCCGCTCGCTGGCGCTGGCCGGGGACGACGACGTGATCCCGCGCGCCTATCGCTACGGCGACGATCTGCGCCGGGTGCACTGGCGCTCCACCGCGCGCTACGGCGAGCTGATGGTGCGGCGCGAGGAGCAGCCGCAGCGGGCCCGGTGCACCGTGCTCCTCGACACCCGGGCCATCGCCTATCACGGCGTGGGCCCCGACTCGGCCTTCGAGTGGGCGGTCTCCGGGGCCGCTTCCTCGCTGATCCACATACTGGAGCGGGGCTTCGCGGTCCGGCTCCTCACCGACACCGGCGACTGTGTGCCCGGCGCGGGCGGCGACGGATTCGCCGCGACGCCCCAGGACTCCGCGGACTCCGCCGGGCTGATGATGGACACCCTCGCGGTGGTCGACCACTCCGAGGGCGACGGGCTCGCGCGCGCCCACGATCTGCTGCGCGGCGGGGACGAGGGGCTGCTGATCGCCTTCTTCGGCGATCTGGACGAGAAGCAGGCGGAGCTGGTCGCGCGGATGCGGCGGCGCAGCGGCGCGGCGGTCGCCTTCGTGATGGACAGTGAGGCCTGGGCGAGCGGCGGGGCGTCGGCCGGGCCGGTCGAGGAGCGGCTGAGACTGCTGCGCGAGGCGGGCTGGACGGCGCTGGCCGTACCGCCGGGGGCGTCGCTGTCCGCGCTGTGGCGGCTGGCCGACACGGCGCGCGGCGAGCCCTCGGGCGACGGCCCCGGCGGCTACGGGGGATGGTCATGAACGGTGGGGATGGGTCATGAGCGGTCGTGGGCGGCTTGCCCTGTGCGCGTACGCGGCCACGATGATGGCGGCCTGCGCGATGCTGCCGCTGCTCAGCGGTGTCGGGTGGCTGGTGCAGGCGGCGTTCCTGCTGGCGGTCCAGAGCGGCGCGGGCGCGCTGGCGCGGCGGGTCCCGCTGGCCGGGGCGCTGACGGTGCTGGTGCAGGCCGTGGTCGGCCTGGCCCTGCTGACCTGGGTCTTCGCCCGGGATTACGCGGTGCTGGGGCTGATTCCGGGACCGGAGACCTTCCAGCGGTTCGCCGAGCTGTTCGCCGCGGGCGGCGAGGACATCGGGCGGTACGCCATACCGGCCCCGGCGTCGGACGGGATCTCGCTGATGGTGATCAGCGGGGTGCTGGTGATCGGGCTCTCGGTGGACGCGATCGCGGTGACCTTCCGCAGCGCGGCCCCGGCCGGTCTGCCGCTGCTCGCGCTGTACTCGGTGGCCGCCGGGCTGGCGGGCGGAGAGGCGAACTGGCTCTGGTTCCTCCTCGCCGCCTGCGGTTTTCTGCTGCTTCTGCTGGCGGAGGGCCGGGACCGGGTCTCCCGCTGGGGCAGGGTCTTCGGCTCTCCCTCCGCCCAGGCGCGCGGCGCGAAGGCGCTGGAGCCGGGCGGCGGTCTTCCGCTCGCCCCGCTCCGTCTGGGGCGGCGCATCGGCGTTCTGGCGCTGGGGGTGGCGCTCGCGGTGCCCGCCGCGCTGCCGGCGCTGGACGGCGGTCTGCTGGAGGAGGTGGGCGCGGGCGGAGGCTCCGGCGCGGGCGGCGGGGGCACGATCTCCGCGGTGAATCCGCTGGTCTCCCTCCAGGACAGCCTGAAGCAGCCCGACAATCGGGAAGTCCTGCGCTATCGCACCGACGCGAAGGAGACCGACGATCTCTATCTGCGGATCGTCGCGCTGGACGAGTTCGACGGGACGACCTGGAAGTCGTCCGGCCGCGAGATCACGGAGGTGCCGGACCGGCTCCCCCAGCCGCCGGGGCTGAGCCCCTCGGTGGCCACCACGACGGTCCGGACGAACATCACGGCCGCCGACTACTACCGGCAGAGCTGGCTGCCGCTGCCGTATCCGGCGACGCAGGTGCGGATCGGCGGGCGCTGGCAGTTCGAGCCGGCCGGGCGGACCCTGGTCGGCGATCGGGGCGAGGACACCCGGGGCGCTCAGTACACCGTCTCCTCGCTGGCGGTGAATCCGACGCCGAAGCAGCTGGCGGAGGCGCCGCCCGCCGCCGCGGAGGTGATGCGCGAGTACACCCGGGTGCCGGACCGCCTCCCCGACGTGGTGCGTCGGACGGCCGAGGAGGTCACCAGGGGCGCGAAGAACGACCATGAGCGCGCGGTGATGCTCCAGAGGTGGTTCACCGAGGACGGGAACTTCGTCTACGACACCGATGTGGACTCCGGTACGGGGATCAACGCGATCACCCGGTTCCTCCGGCAGAAGCAGGGCTTCTGCATCCACTTCTCGTTCTCGATGGCGGCGATGGCCCGGACGCTGGGGATACCGGCGCGGGTGGCGATCGGCTTCACACCGGGCACCGAGCGATCCGACGGCAGTATGTCGGTGAGCACGAAGGACGCGCACGCCTGGCCGGAGCTGTACTTCGAGGGCGTGGGGTGGACCCGTTTCGAGCCGACCCCGAGCCGGGGCACCGCTCCGGACCACACGCTGGAGGACATCGCGCCCGGCGGGCCGAGCAGCCCGGCGGAGCCCACCCCGGCGGACTCGGACGAGCCCTCGGCGGCACCCAGGCCGTCGGATACGTGCCCGGCGGAGCTGCGGCGGCTGGGTGAGTGCGGTGCGGCGGCCCCCGAGGAGGTCATCACGACCACCGGCTCGGGCGGCTCGGCGGGGACGGTGACGCTGATCGCGCTGGCAGGGGCGGCCGCGGTGCTGGTGCCGCTGCTGCCGCTGCTCTGGCGGCGGCGGGCCACCGCCCGCAGGCTGGGCTCCCGGGGCCGTGGCCCGGAGGATGTTCGGGCACGGGTGCCCGCTATCTGGCGGGAGGTGCAGGACACGGCCTGGGACCACGGCATCCCGCCGGACGCCTCGCTGACGCCGCGCGGCACCGCCGACCGGATCGTCCGGCTGGGCGACCTGGAGGGGGCGGCGGCGGACTCGGTGCACCGGCTCGCCGGAGCGGTGGAGCAGGTGCTCTACGCGCCGCGGGTCGACCCGGTCGCGGGCCTCGCCGACGACGCCCGGCGGGTCCGGAGCGGTCTGCGGGCCGGCGCGAGCCGCGGCGCCCGGCTGCGGGCGCTGCTGCTGCCGCGTTCGGCCGTCCGGGTGGTCTGGGCGGGATCGGCCCGTTGGGCGTCCCTCACGGAACGCTGGAGCCGCGTCGGCCGGGACCGATGGGACGCGCTGCTGCGCCGCCCGTCCCGCCGGCAGGGCTGACCGGGACCGGCCCCCGACAGCGCGGGCGGCACGGGCAGTGACAGGGGGACAGTGGGGCCGGTGCTTGAGGCGTCGGCCCCGCTGCCGGGTCCGGGGACTGCCGGGTCCGGGGCTGCTGCCGGGGGCGGGGCTGCCGTGTACGGGCCGCGGGGGCGGGGCTGGGGGGCGGCGCGCGGCGCGGGTCCGGTGACGGCCGGACCGGGGCCGCGCGGGCGGCGGGCGGGCACTCCGGTCGGGAGCGTCGCGCCGGTGATGGTGCGGCGGCGGCAAAGGGCCGGGGCAGCCGGAGGGGACTCGCTGAGCCATTCCGGGGCGGCCCCGGGGCCGCCGCGCGGGAAAGCGCGGCCGGAGGACATGAACGCGGCCCGGACCGTCGGGGTGACCCGGGGTGCCGGGCCGGTGAGACCGCGGTGTTTCAGTGGCCCTGTTCGTCGCGGCGGCGCTGCCACCGCTGCTCGATCCGGGTCATCATCGACCTGCGCTGACGGGACTGACGGGGCTGTTGACGAGCGGCGCCCGCCGTGTCCCCCAGGGTCTGCTGCTCACCCGGCTTGGGCGCCTTGCGCCATCCGGTGACCGCGAGGACCGCACAGCCCAGCATGACGAGAAACCCCACCACGCTGATCCAGATCATCTGCGCGACCATTCCGGCCATGAGGAGCGCGATACCCACCAGGAAGCCTGCAACCGCCTGGTAGACCCGTCGCCGGGTGTACGTACGCAGCCCGCTTCCCTCAAGCGCTGTCGCGAATTTGGGATCTTCGGCGTACAGCGCTCGCTCCATCTGCTCGAGCATTCGCTGCTCGTGCTCCGAGAGCGGCACGGAGTCCTCCTAGTCGTCGGCCGCGGGGGCGACCGTATGCGGCCCTTTCAGGATAGGCAGGGAATCGCCCCCGTGAAACCCGCCCTCTACGCCACTTCGACAGTTCGGGCCGCCACGGCGGCTTTGGCTGCTGAGGCGTAGATTCCCCAACCTCCGATCCGTCATGCCGGATGGTGTCCCTCGATCATACGGGGCGATGGACACGATCGGGGGGTCTGTGGCGTACTCCATCTGCGGCTGCGCCGCTGATCAGCCCCGCTTCTCGCCCAGTACGTGCAGCTGGGTGGCGACCGAGTGGAAGGCGGGCAGCTCGGCCGCGGCGGCCTCCAGCTTGAGCAGCGCGTCCAGCGCGCCCGGCTCGGTGTCCACCAGAGCGCCGGGGACCAGATCGGCGAAGACCCGCACGCCGTGCACGGCGCCGACCTCGGCCCCGGCCTGTCCGACGAGTTCCGCGAGCTGGTCGGCGGTGAAGCGCCGCGGCATCGGGTCCGCGTCGCCCCAGCGTCCGGCGGGGTCCGTCAGCGCCTGCCGGGCCTCGGCGAAGTGCCCGGCGAGCGCGCGGGCGAGGACGGCGCCGCCGAGCCCGGCGGCGAGCAGGCTCAGGGCGCCGTGCGGCCGGAGCGCGGCCACGGCATTGCGCACGCCTTCGGCGGGGTCGTCGACGAACTCCAGGACGCCGTGGCAGAGCACCACGTCGTGGCCGCCGCGCTCGACGACGTCGAAGAGGCCGTGGACATCGCCCTGGACTCCCCGGACACGGTCGGCGACCGACTCCTCGGCGGCCCTGCGCTCCAGCGCGAAGAGCGCGTTGGGGCTGGGGTCGACGACGGTGACGCGGTGACCGAGCTGGGCCACGGGCACCGCGAAGGACCCGCTGCCGCCGCCGGTGTCGAGGACGTCCAGGGTCTCCCTCCCGGTGGCCGCGACCCTGCGGTCGAGGGCGTCCTTCAGGACCTCCCAGACCACGGAGGTGCGCAGGGAGGCGCGGGGCGGGCGCGGCGGGTTTGCCCCGCGGGGGGACGGGTCCGGCACGGCAGTTGACTCCTCGGGCGGTGGCGCCCCGGGCCGCGCGGACGCGGACGGGGCGGGCGGCGAGCGACGGCCGGGGGCGGTGGGCCGCCGGTCGAAGGGCTCTCGCGGTGGACGGTGGGCTCTCGTCGGAAGCCTCTCGCGAGGGAGGCTCTCCTGGTGGCGGAGGACATCGCCCAGCTTATTGCCTCTGTCGCGGGAGCCGCCGCCGCGTCCCACTCCGCGGCGGCGACGGCCCCCGGCCGCTCCCCCGCGGCGCGGACGCGCCCCGCGTTCATCCGCTCTCCCCGCCGTCCGGCGCCGGGGACCGGGGCCGGGGCGGCTCGGGGCGGAGCACCAGCATCCGCTCCACCAGCCGGAGGAACATCGCCGCGTCCCGCAGCAGATCGTCGGCGTCGCGGCTGCTGGCCGCGTCGCGTATACCGGCCTCGGCGCGGGCCCTGCGCGGGGCGCCGGAGGCGAAATGGGCGCTCCACTCCGCCAGTTCGGGAGCGGATTCGGGCAGCAGCTCCCAGGCGCTGCGGATGCCCGCCCGGCGGCCGCGCCGCACCGGGGCCGCGCCGCGGGCGGCCGGCTGCGGGCCGTCGGGATACCCCCGGGCGGCGAGGACGGCGGCGGCGGTGCGCAGGGCGGCCAGATGCGCGAGGGCGTACCGCTCGTTGGGGGTGGCGAGGGCGGCGGCCTCTTCGAGGCAGGCGCGGGCACGGGCGAGCAGATCGAGGGCGGCCGGCGGTGCGGTGGCACGCCGCTGGACGGGGTGCACATCGCTCGCGGGCCCGGTCGGCGAGGGGGCAGGGCCGGTGGCACGGCGCCGGTGCGCGGCTGCCGTGTGGTGGCTGGCCATGACGAGCCTCCTGTCGTCGTGTGACGGCGCTGTGGCCGTATGTGTCCATCGTGAAGCCCGCCACTGACAATCGGCCCTGACCTGCGCTTTTGCCTCAACTGTCGATCCGGCGATAACTTTTGCACTGACCGGTCAGTACAAAAAAGGGGGAGGGTACGTGGACAGCCCGCACGGGGCGGCCGTCTTCGCCGAGGGGTTCGGCCTCAAGGGACCGCGCGGCTGGGCGTTCCGCTCGGTCGGCGTCGACGCCGGACCCGGCTCGCTCATCGCGATCGAGGGCCCCTCCGGTTCCGGCCGGACCGCTCTGCTGCTCGCGCTCACCGGCCGGATGCGGCCCGCCGAGGGGCGGGCCGAGGTCGGCGGGCTGGCCCTGCCGCGCAAGATGGCCTCGGTCCGCCGGATCAGCGCGCTCGGCCCCGTGCCGTCCGTGAGCGAACTCGACCCGGCCCTGACCGTCGACGAGCATCTGCGCGAGCGCGCCCTGCTCCAGCGGCGGTTCGACGGCTCGCTGCGCGCCCTGCTGCGGCCGCGCGCCGAGCGCATAGCGGAGGGCCGGGCCAGGATCTCGGAGGCGCTGGCCGCCGCCGGGCTCGACCCGGACGCGCTCGCCGGGCGGGGACGTACGCCCGTACGCGATCTGGAGCGTCTGGAGGCGCTGCGGCTCTCCGTCGCGCTGGCGCTCATCGGCCGGCCCCGGCTGCTCGCCGTGGACGACGCCGATCTGAAGCTCTCCGACGCCGACCGGGTCCACGCCTGGCGGCTGCTGCGCTCGATCGCGGAGGCGGGCACGACCGTGCTGACGGTGTGCAGCCAGGCCCCCGAGGGGGCCGTGGTGGTCCGCGCGGGCTGCCCCGACGCCCTCGACACGGCCCCCGCGGACCCGGCACACGTTCCGGCGCACGACCCGCAGGACGACCCGGCGTACGACCCGCGGGACGACCCGGCGCAGGACCCGGCACAAGACGCGGCGTACGACCCGATCGACAGCCCGGCCCACGACCGGGCGGGCAGCCCGGCGTACGAAGCGACCGAAGGCCCGGCGTACCACCAGGCGCACGACCAGGCACACGACCCGGCGTACCGACCGACAGGCGGCCCGGCGCACAGCCCGGCCGGCGAGGACCAGCACACCCACGCCCGCGTGAACGGCGGCGTGCACCACGGGGAGGGGACGGCCGATGCGTTCGCCGAGACTGGCCGCGCTTGAGCTGAAGCGATTCGGCAGGGGCAGGCTGCCCCGGGCCGCTGTGGTCGCCGTCGTGCTGCTGCCGCTGCTGTACGGCGCGCTGTACCTGTGGTCCTTCTGGGATCCCTACGGGCAGCTCGACCGCATCCCGGTCGCCCTGGTCAACGACGACAAGGGATCCACCGCCGACGGCGAGAAGATCGAGGCCGGTGACGAGATCGCCGGGAACCTCCGCGACAGCGAGGTCTTCGACTGGCACGAGGTGAGCGAGAAGCAGGCCCGCGAGGGCGTCGAGGACGGCACCTACTACCTCTCGCTGAGCATGCCCGAGGACTTCAGCGAGCGCATCGCGTCCGGCTCCGGCGACACGCCGGAGACCGGGGCGCTCCAGGTCCGCACCAACGACGCCAACAACTACATCGTCGGACAGGTCTCCCGCACGGTCTTCGCCGAGGTGCGGACGGCCGCGTCGACCAAGGCGTCCCGTTCGTTCCTGGACCGCATCTTCATCTCCTTCTCGGACATCCACGGCGCGACCGAGGACGCGGCGAAGGGGGCCGACGATCTGACGGGCGGGATCGGGGAGGCGAAGGAGAACTCCAAGAAGCTCGCCGACGGCCTGAAGAACGCCAAGGACAACACCGGGAAGCTGGCGGGCGGGCTGATCGAGCTGAACAAGGGCGCGGGCGAGCTTTCCACCGGCGCCAAGCAGCTCGCGAACGGCACCCGGGCGCTGACCGAGCGGGTCGGCGGACTCGCGGACGGCATCCGTCCGTATGTCCGGAACGACGGAACCTCCATCGCCGACTCGGCCCGGCTGGTCGGCGGCGCGGCCCGGACGATCCGCGACGGACTCGACGAGCTGAAGGATTCCGCCCCCGCCGCCGCGACCCGCGCCCAGAAGGCGTCCGACGAGCTGGCGGCCGTCCACCGCGAGCAGTGCGTGGACGCGGCCGAGCCCGATCCCGCCGTCTGCCCGGCCCTGGAGCGCGCCACGGGCCCGGCCGCCGAGACCGCCGCGGCGGCGGCCGGCGTCAGCGCCCTGGTCAAGGAGAACCAGGGCGATCTGACGAAGCTCGACACCCGTGTCGCGGATCTGGAGAAGAAGGCCACGGCCCTCGCCGAGCGCGCGCCGGGCCTGGAGAAGGATCTGAACACCGCCCTGGAGAAGGTCGGCACGCTCAACACGGGCGCGCAGAGCGTCTCCCGGGGTCTGGCCGAGCTGCACACCGGTCTGACCGGCGCGCAGTCGGGCTCCAGCGAGATCGACAGCGGCGTCGGCAAGCTCAAGCAGGGCGCCGGGGCCCTGGACGGCGGTCTCTTCAAGCTCGCCGACGGCTCCGCCGATCTGGCCGGCGGACTGCACGACGGCGTGGCGAAGATCCCCGACTACGACGAGAAGGACCGCGACCGGCGTACGGAGGTGATGGCCGACCCCGTACAGCTGGCGAACCAGACCCTGAACCAGGCGCCCAACTACGGCACCGGATTCGCCCCGTACTTCATCCCGCTCTCCCTCTGGGTCGGCGCGATGGTCGCGTACATGATCATCCAGCCGATGAACCGGCGGGCGCTCGCGGCCGGCGGCTCCGCCTGGCGGATCGCGCTGGCGGGCTGGCTGCCGGTGGTGGCCATCGGGCTGGTGCAGGTCGGCGCGCTGATGGCGGTGCTGCACTGGTCGCTGGGGCTCCGGATGGCGCACGCGGCCGGGACGGTCGCCTTCCTCGCGCTCGTCGTCTGCTGCTTCTCCTCGATCGTGCAGTGGCTGAACGCCCGCTTCGGCGCGGCCGGGCGGATCCTCGTCCTCGCGGCGCTGATGCTCCAGCTGACCTCGGCGGGCGGCACCTATCCCGTCCAGACCAGCCCGGCGTTCTTCAACGCGATCCATCCGTTCCTGCCGATGAGTTACGTGGTGGAGGCGCTGCGCAGGCTGATCACGGGCGGCGGTCTGGAACCGGTGTGGCAGGCGAGCGCGGTGCTGCTCGCCTTCACGGCGGGCGCGCTGGCGCTCACCGCGCTCACCGCCCGGCGCAAGCAGGTGTGGACGCTCGACCGGCTCCATCCCGAGCTGAGCCTGTGAGGACGCCGTGCGACGGTGGGACCGAGCCCGTGAACCCTCCGGCACCTGTGAGAATCGGCGCCATGGACGCGACCGACAGCAGCAGCACCAGACGCCGGGCCACCCGGGCGAAGCTCTACGAGGCCGCGGTGACCCTCATCGCCGAGCAGGGTTTCTCCGCGACCACGGTGGACGAGATCGCCGAGCGCGCGGGAGTCGCCAAGGGCACGGTCTACTACAACTTCAAGAGCAAGACCGAACTGTTCGAGGAACTGCTGCGGTACGGCGTCGGTCTGCTGACCGCGTCCCTGCAGTCCGCCGCGGACGAGACCGCGGCGCGCGGCGGCACCAAGGTCGAGGCGCTGGACGAGATGATCCGGGCCGGGCTGTCCTTCATCGACCGCTATCCGGCCTTCACCCAGCTGTTCGTCGCCGAGCTGTGGCGGACCAACCGGGCCTGGCAGTCGACCCTGCTGGTGGTGCGTCAGCAGGCGGTCGCGGTGGTGGAGACGGTGCTGCGGGAGGCCGTCGAGAACGGCGAGCTGAGCGAGGAGATCGACATTCCGCTCACCGCGGCGGCGCTGGTCGGGATGGTGCTGGTGGCGGCCCTGGACTGGCAGTCCTTCCAGCGGGAGCGCTCGCTGGACGATGTGCACTCGGCGCTGTCGCGGCTGCTGCACGGACGGGTGAGCGGACGCTGACCCCGGGCTGAGGCCCATGCCCCGGGCCGTTCCCGCACGTCCGGCCGGACGTGCGGGGCCCGGGCGGCACAAAAAGACGCCGGTCCGGCGGGACTCCCCCGAGTCTCCCGCCGGACCGGCGTACCGTGTCCCCCCGTTTCCCCCGTTCTCCTCCCCCGTGCTTTCCCCCGCTTTCCCCCGTGGTCCCGCGTTTCCCCCGTGGTCCCCCGTGGTCCCGGAGACCTCCCGTGCGGGAGGCGCCCCGTCCTGCTTCCCCCTCGCCTTCGGGGGAGCCGCGCCGTTCCGCCGCCCCGTGTCGGCGGTGTCGGCGCCGCGTCCCCCTCGGCGAGCTCCACTCTTCCGTTCGGGCCGGTCCCCGCCCATCCGCGCGCGTACTCATCTCGGCCACTAGGTATCCGTACTCAGCCATGGGCGCTGCGGCCCATCCCCCGGGCCGCCGACTGGTTACGATCGCCCCCGTGTCCGTACTCCCCCTTGTCTTCACCAGCGGCTGGGCCAGCGGAATCAACGCCTACGCGGCGGTTCTGCTGCTGGGGCTCCTCGGGGCGGCCGGAGTCACCGACGAGGTGCCCGAGGCGCTCCAGCGCACGGACGTCCTGGTCGCCGCCGGGGTGCTCTTCCTCTGCGAGGCGGTGGCGGACAAGATCCCGTACGTGGACTCGGTGTGGGACTCGGTCCACACCGTGATCCGGCCGGTGGCGGGCGCGGTCGTGGCCGCGCTGCTGGCCGGTGAGAGCGGTTCGCTGCCGGAGATCACCGCCGGGGCGGTGGGCGGTACGACCGCCCTGATGAGCCATCTCGTCAAGGCCGGCACCAGGATGGCGGTCAACACCTCGCCGGAGCCGTTCAGCAACGCCGCCGTGAGCACGGCGGAGGACGTGGGCGCCACCGGGATCCTCGCCTTCGCCCTCTTCCATCCGCTCGCGGCGGCGATCATCGCCGCGACGCTGCTGGCGCTGGGAATCGTCGCCCTGTTCCTCCTGGCTTCCCGGATCCGGCGGTTCCGCCGACGGCGGGCGCAGCGCCGGGAGGAACGGCGGCTGGCGGAGACGGTCCGCCCCCCGTCCCGGCCGCCGACCCGGCCGCCGGAATGAGCCGGTTCGTCCACCCGGACCGGCGGCCGGACGAGGCCGGTCCGCCCGCCGGAGCAGCCCGTCAGACCGCCGGAGCAGCCGGTCACACCGCCGGAGCGAGCCCGTCCGTACGTCCGCGCGGGCGTCCCGGCCGACCCGTGGGCGACCGGCGGCGACCGGCCCGCGGCGGGAGTGTCAGAGGCGCTCGGTAGAGTCGGCGGCATGGCACGGATTGCGGTGATCGGCGCTGGGATGGGCGCGATGGCGGCGGCTGCCCGGCTGGCCGTGGCGGGCCACCGGGTGACGGTGTACGAGCGCTCGGCGACGTACGGCGGCGCGGTGGGCTCCTTCGAGCGGGACGGTTTCGTCTTCGACACCGGCCCCGGTCTGCTGCATCTGCCCGCGGTCTGGCGGGATCTGTTCCTGAAGACGGGCCGGGAGCCGCTGGAGCGGTGCGTCTCGCTGACGCAGGTCGACCCGTCGAGCAGACATCTCTTCGCCGACGGCTCCGAGGTCTCGCTGCCGAACGCCTCGCGGGCCGGGGTGGTCTCCGCGCTGGAGTCCGCGCTGGGCGGGGGCGCGGGCGAGCGGTGGGGCGGATTCCTGGACCGCGCCAGGGACGCCTGGGACCGCTCCCGGCGGCCGCTGCTGGAGGAGCCCCTCTGGTCCGACTGGCGGATCCTGGAGCGCGATCCCTATCCGGCGCTCCGGGTCCGCCGGCTGCTGCGCGCCCGGCAGGCGGCCACGGTCGCCGAGGTCGGCGCCTGGGAGCTGGCCGATCCCCGGCTCGCCGCGCTCTTCGAGGGCTGTGCGCTGGGGTATGGGTTGGATCCCCGGCACGCCCCGGCGAGCGCCTCGCTGCTGCCGTACATGGAGCAGACGTTCGGCAGCTGGTATGTGGCGGGCGGGCTGCGGGAGCTGGCGCGCGCGGTGTACGAGCGGTGCGCGGCCCGGCGGGTGGAGTTCGTCTTCGGGGCCGAGGTGACCTCGGTCGTGGAGCGGGACGGCCGGGCGGCGGGCATCGGGCTGGCGGACGGCTCGGTCGTGGAGGCCGACCATGTGGTGGCGGGCGCGGAGCCGCCCCCGGCGGGCCGGGAGCTGTGGGGGGACGGGGACGTCCGCCCGCCGGAGGAGTCGGGCGGCGGGCCGCCGCCCGGCCGGCTCTCGGTGCTGCTGGCCCTGCGGGGCGTCCGGCCCCCGGCGGCCGCGCACCGCAGTGTGGTGCACGCGCCGGACACGGGCGAGGAGGCCGGGATGGTGTTCGGCGGCCGGATCGCCGAGCGGCCCACCGTGACCGTGCTGCGGCCGGACGATCCGGCCGGCCGGCCGGACGACGGCCATGAGGCGGTCACCGTCTCGGCGACGGTCGCCGGGCCCGGCGGCGGTGTGGACTGGACGGACAAGGCGCTGCGGGAGCGGTCGGCGGAGACGCTGATCGACGCGGCGGCGCGGGCCATGGGCGAGAGCGCGGCGGGGATCCGTGAGCGGCTGCTGTGGCACGAGATCCTGACGCCCGCCGAGACCGGTGGGATACCCGCGCCCGCGCTGGCCGGGCCGGGCGGACGCCATCTGCGTCCGGCGAACACCACCCGGCTCCCCGGGCTGCTGCTCGCGGGCGGGCGGGCCCATCCGGGCGGCGGTCTGGCGCATGCCGGGATGTCCGGCGCGCTGGTGGCGGGGCTGATCGTGGAGGGAGCGGGCTTCCGGGGCTCGCGGTGACCGATGGGCCGGGCGGCGGGGCGGCCTCGGCCGGCCCCGCGCCAGGCGGGCTTCAGTAGCGGTACTGCTGCTCGTTGTACTCGGGGTCGTACCCCGGGGCGGCGGGCCGGTCCTGCGCCGGCGGCTCCTCGGTGTCCCGCTGCTGCGGCACCCAGACACCGCCCGGCGGGGTGTCCGTGTACGACTGCTGCGCGTAGTACGGGTCCGCGGGGTACTGCTGGGGATTGCCGAAGCTGTCGTAGCCCTCGAAGGCGTTGTACTGCTGGCCGCCGCCCACATAGGGATCGGAGTAGGCCGCGTACTGCTGCTGGTCGGCGGCGAACTCGTCCTGCCGGGGGGCGGGCGGCGGCTGGTCGCCGAAGTACGGGTCGTACGAGCCGTAGCCGTCGGGGCGGCCGCCCTGGTCCTGCGCGGGGGCTTCGGGGCCGGGGCCCGGTCCGGTGTAGACGCCGTAGCCGTTGGTGTCGTCGGGCATCGGCTGCGGTTCGTAGACCGGCTCGGGGCCGAAGCCGGCCGAGCCGAAGTCCGCGGGGCCGAAGTCGTCGGGCGCGGGCGCCGGGACGGAGGGGACGACGGCGGTCTCCTCCAGTCCGGAGACCTGGAGGGCGGGTTCGCGGTTGTCGTCGTGCTCGTCGGCCTTGCGGCGGCGGCTCGCGCCGGGGCGGCCGCCGATCGCCCAGCCGGTGGAGAAACCCCGGCGGAAGGAGAGCGTCACACAGGTCTGTCCGGTGGCGAAGGCGATCGCGCCGATCCCGATCACCACCACGGAGGGGATCAGCACGCCCAGGACCACGCCCAGGAAGCCGCCGAAGGCCAGGAGCCGCCATCGCAGCCGCGCCTTGTACTGCAACAGCACTTCGCCGAGCAGCCACAGCGCGACCACGCCGAAGGCGATGTAGAGGACCGTCCAGCCCATGTCCGCCCCTCTCCCTCGGCCCCCGCCCCGGAGCGGGGCGGGTCGGGCCGATCAGGGCTGCCGGTGCAGCCCGAGATTCTCGTATATCTCCAGTGTCGCCGTGGAGTTGTTGAGCGTGATGAAGTGCAGCCCGGGAACACCCTCGGAGAGCAGCTCCGCACAGAACTCGGTGGCGAACTCTATTCCCATGGAGCGTACAGCGGCGGGATCGTCCTTGACGCTGAGGATCCTGTCTTTCAACCCGTCGGGGATGGCGGCGTTGCTCAACTGGGCGAAGCGTTCCAGCTGTTTGACGCTGGTGATGGGCATGATCTCCGGGATGATCGGAGTCTCGCAGCCCGCGGCCTCGACCCGGTCGCGCAGCCGCAGATAGTCCTGGGGCCGGAAGAACATCTGGGTGATGGCGTAGTCCGCGCCGGCACGGCACTTGTCGATGAAGTACCGGATGTCCGTGTCCCAGTCCTGGGAGCGCGGATGCATCTCGGGGAAGGCCGCGACGCCGACGCAGAAGTCGCCGGACTCCTTGATGAGCCGGACCAGTTCGGCCGCGTACCGAACGCCCTGGGGGTGCTCGACCCAATCGCCCATCGGGTCGCCGGGCGGGTCGCCCCGGACGGCGAGGATGTTGCGGATGCCCACATCGGCGTACTGGCCGATCATATTGCGCAGTTCGGCGATGGAGTGGTTGACCGCGGTGAGGTGGGCGACGGGGGTGAGCGTGGTGTCGGCGGCGATCTGCTCGGTGGCCCTGACCGTGCCGGCGCGGGTGGAGCCGCCTGCGCCGTACGTCACGGAGACGAAGCTGGGGGCCACCGCCTCGACGCGCCGGAGGGCGTTCCAGAGGTTGCGCTCGCCCTTCTCGGTCTTGGGCGCCCAGAACTCGAAGGAGTAGGAGGTCTTGCCGGTCGCGAGCAGCTCACGCACGGTACGGGCGTGATCCGTCCTGGTCGAAGAAGTTCCGAGGGCCATACCCGCAGGTTATCGAGGGCCCGGGAAGGGCCCAACAGGAGTCCGCCAATCGGACACGGATCCCAGCGGAAACGGCTTGATCGTTACGCCCTGCTACAGCGGGTATCAGAGGGTATGCGGCGATGGGCGGCGCGCACTCGTCGGCCTGCGCGGGCCCGGACCCCGCCGACTGGCGGGCGGCCGGCCCGGGCCTGCCGGGTCGCCCCGGTCGCCCGGGGCCGACCCGGCACGGGCGGTCAGTTCAGGGGGCGGGCACGGATCCGGGCGGACAGCGCGGCGGTGGCCGCGGCCGGGTCGGCCGCCTCGGTGATGGCGCGGACGACGACGATCCGGCGGGCGCCCGCGTCGAGCACCTGGTCGAGATTGCCCTCGTCGATGCCGCCGATGGCGAACCAGGGACGGTCGGTCCGCAGCGCGGCGGTGCTGCGGACGAGGTCCAGTCCGGGGGCGTGCCGGCCGGGCTTGGTCGGGGTGGGCCAGCAGGGGCCGGTGCAGAAGTAGTCCACGCCGGGCTCGACGGCGGCCGCCGCGGCCTCGGCCCCGGAGTGGGTGGAGCGGCCGATCAGCGGCCCCTCGCCGAGGATCGCGCGGGCGGCCGGCACCGGGAGGTCGCCCTGCCCGAGATGGAGCACATCGGCCCCGGCGGCGTGGGCGACGTCCGCGCGGTCGTTCACCGCGAGGAGGACGCCGTGCCGCCGGCAGGCGTCGGCGACGATCCGCAGCCGCTCCAGCTCCTCGGCGGCCTCCATGCCCTTGTCGCGGAGCTGCACGATGTCGACTCCGGCGGGCAGGACGGCGTCGAGGAAGTCGGCGAGGTCGCCCTGCCGGCGGCGGGCGTCCGTGCAGAGATAGAGCCGGGCGTCGGCGAGCGACGGGCGCGGCGTGGGCATGGCGGAGTCCCCCCGGGGTGGTCGGCGGGATGCGGGCGGGAGCGCGCCGCGCGGGGCGGCGGCTCCCGCCCGCACACCGCTCGGGCGTGCGGCATCACGGCGGACGGCCGTGGTGTCGTCCGGGCGTCCTCGGTCGGACGCCCGGGCTGGGGCCCAGGCCCTCAGACGGCGAGGGCCTGGGCCCGGCGCTTCACTTCCGTGCCGCGGTTCTCGCCGAGCGCCTGCGCGGGGGTGCCCGGCAGGCTCGGGTCGGGAGTGAAGAGCCACTCCAGCATTTCCTCGTCGGCGAAGCCGTCGTCCTTCAGGAGCGTCAGGGTCCCCGCGAGGCCCTTGACCACCTTGTCGCCGTCGATGAAGGCGGCGGGCACCTGAAGCGCCCGGTTCTCCCCGCGGCGCACGGCGATCAGCTGGCCCTCCTTGACCAGCTGGCGCACGCGTGTCACCTCGACACCGAGGAGTTCCGCGATGTCGGGGAGGGTGAGCCAGGCAGGTACGAGAGCATCGATCTTTGCGTCAATCTCGGTCACGGGACAAGCCTGCCATCTGGGACTGACAGCCGGTAGCCGGGCCCCGCCGGGATCTGCGGACGCCACGCCGAAGCCCTGGCATCGTACCTGGTCAGAGGCGTTTCTCCGGCATTCGTCCGGTTCAGCCGGACGCGGCCTTCAGAGGTACGGCCGGGTCGGCGGCCCGCCCGGGGTCGAGCCGGGCGCCCGAGAGGATGAGCTTGCGCCCCTGGGCCAGGTCCCGGGGGCGGTCGACGGCGAGCACCGCCACGAGGGCCCCCTCGCGCAGCCACAGGACCGTCCAGGCCGGCTCCTCGGGCCGGCCCCGCCAGACGGTGGTGTCGGCGTCCGCGTGGTCGCCCGCGTACTGCACGAACCGGCCGAACTGCTCGGACCAGAAGTAGGGCACCGGGTCGTAGCGCGGCGGCTCGCCGCCGTCCCCGGCGAGCACCCCGGCCGCGACGGTGCGGGGGCCCTGGACGGCGTTGTCCCAGTGGTGGACGAGGAGCCGCCGGCCGTAGCGCGCGGACGGGAAGGAGGCGCAGTCGCCGACGGCGTACACATCGGGCAGCGAGGTGCGCAGTCGCTCGTCGGCGGTGATCGCGCCGTCCGGGCCGGTGGCGATTCCGGAGCCCGCGAGCCAGCCGGTGGCGGGCCGGGCGCCGATGCCGACGACCACGGCTCCCGCCGGGAGCCGGCGGACCGCGCCCGGGTCGCCGGCCGGGCCCGGGCCCGTCTCGACGAGGACCGCGCCGGGCTCGACGCCGGTGACCCGCGCACCGGTGATCAGCTCGATGCCCCGCTCGGCGTACCAGCCGGCCATGGGGGCGGTGACCTCGGCGGGGAGCGCGCCGGCGAGGGGCCGGTCGGCCGCCTCCACCACGGTGACCGCGCAGCCGGCCGCCCGCGCGGCGGTGGCGAACTCCGCGCCGATCCAGCCCGCGCCGACCACCACGATGTCGTGGCGCTCGGCGAGGACGGGCCGCAGCCGGGCGGCGTCGTCGAGAGTGCGCAGCAGATGGACGCCGGGGACGGCGTCGGCGCCGGGCAGCCGGAGGGGTTCCGCGCCGGTGGCGATGACGAGGACGTCGTACGGAACGGGTCCGGCCTCGGTGTCCAGTTCATGGTCCCCGGCGCGCAGGCCGGTCACCGCGCAGCCGAGCCGCAGACCGACGCCGAGGGTCTCGAAGTCCACGTCGAAGGCCGATCCCTCGGACGCGCCGAGGAGGACCGCCTTGGAGAGCGGCGGTCTGTCGTAGGGCTGGTGGGGCTCGGCCCCGATCAGGGTGACGGGGCCGGTGAAGCCCTGTTCCCGCAGGGCGACGGCGGTCTGCACCCCGGCCATGCCCGCGCCGACGACGACCACGCTCCGGCCCTGCTGCTGCTCACTCCGCTGCTCGTTCACGCGTCAACCCTACGCAACTGACATATCGTCAGACACCGGTCCGTCGCCCGCGCCCCGGGACGGCTCCTCCACCACGCTGACCCCGCTGCCCTCCCGGGACTCCCACTCCCAGGTCTCCTCCAGCCGCACCCGGCCGTCGGGGAGGTCGAGCACGGTCGAGACGCAGTGGCCGGAGGAGGTCGTTCCGTCGGTGGTGAGCTGTACGTAGCGGAAGTCGAGCCGGTCGCCCTCGCGGGTGCCCACCAGATGGCCTCGGACCACGTCACCGCCCTCGTACTCGGCCCAGATCCGGCCCTCGCTCTCGTGGTAGCGGAAGCGGGTGCCGGTGCCCACCTGGCCGGGCGCCTGGTCCGCGACCGGTGCGAGGAGAAGCCCGTCGAGCGACCTTGCCATTGCCGTGTCTCCCTCACGCCGAAGTCCGACCGGCTCCCGCCGCGTCTTTCTGCGGACCGAGCCCTGGGGTTAGGGTGGCCACCGTAAAGCACTCGCGGGAGCCCGGACGCACCGGGCTGAGAGGGAGGCTGGACGGCCTCCGACCGTACGAACCTGATCCGGGTCATGCCGGCGAAGGGAGGAGCTGACCGCCCATGTCGTCCGTCCCCGGCACACGGAGCGCGGAGAACCCACCGGCCCTCGACGCGGAGCGCCCACCGGCCCTCGGCGCACGGAGCCCCCGGCAGACCGGGCAGACCGGCGCGCGGAGCGCGGAGCACCCGCCGCAGGACGTCCTCGTCATCGGGGGCGGAATCATCGGACTGGTCACGGCCTGGCGGGCCGCGCAGCGCGGGCTGCGGGTCGCGGTCGTCGATCCGCAGCCGGGCGGCGGGGCCGCGCAGGTCGCCGCCGGGATGCTGGCCGCCGTCACCGAACTGCACTACGGCGAGGAGACGCTGCTCGCCCTCAATCTCGAATCCGCCCGCCGCTACCCCGCGTTCGCCGCCGAACTGGCGGAGGCGTCCGGCCAGGACATCGGCCACCGCGCCTGCGGGACCCTCGCCGTCGCCCTCGACGCCGACGACCGCGCCCATCTGCGGGAGCTGCACGCCCTGCATCTGCGGTCCGGGCTGGAGTCGCAGTGGCTCAGCGGCCGCGAGTGCCGCCGGCTGGAGCCGATGCTCGCGCCGGGCGTACGCGGCGGTCTGCGCGTGGACGGCGACCATCAGGTCGATCCCCGGCGGCTGGCGTCGGCCCTGGTCATCGCCTGCGAGCGGGCCGGGGTGCGCTTCCGTCGCGCCTGGGCCGAGCGGCTGTCGGTGGCCGGCGACCGGGCCGTCGGGGCCGTGCTGGACGACGGGACGGAGGCGGCCGCCGAGCAGGTGGTGCTCGCCGGGGGCAGTCTGAGCGGACGCCTCGGCGGTGTGCCGCCCCGGGTGCTGCCTCCGGTGCGCCCGGTGAAGGGCCAGGTGGTGCGGCTGACCGTGCCCGCCTCGCACGCCCCGTTCCTCTCCCGGACGGTGCGGGCCATGGTCCGCGGCAGCCATGTCTATCTCGTGCCCCGGCGCAGCGGCGAACTCGTGGTCGGCGCGACCAGCGAGGAGATGGGCTGGGACACCACCGTCACCGCCGGCGGGGTGTACGAGCTGCTGCGCGACGCCCATGAGCTGGTGCCGGGCATCACCGAGCTGCCGCTGACCGAGACGCGCGCCGGGCTGCGCCCCTGCTCCCCCGACAACGCGCCGCTGCTCGGCCCGACCGATCTGCCGGGGCTGCTGCTGGCCACCGGGCACCACCGCAACGGGGTGCTGCTGGCCCCGCTCACCGGCGATGTGATGGCGACGGCGCTGACCTGCGGCGTCCTTCCGGAGGAAGCCGGTCCTTTCACCCCCCGCCGCTTCTCTTCCCTCTCTCAGGAGCAGCCCGTATGAGCCCTGTGCCCGTAGCCGTCTCCGTCAACGGGGAACGGCGTGAACTCGGTCCGGGAACCACCCTGGACACCCTGGTCGCGGAGCTGACCGGCGCGCGGACCGGGGTCGCCGCGGCCGTCAACGAGACGGTCGTCCCGCGCAGCCGCTGGTCCCGCACCCCGCTCGGCGACGGCGACCGGGTGGAAGTCCTCACCGCGGTCCAGGGAGGCTGAGCGGAATGTCCGACGACCGGTTCGTCATCGCCGACACCGCCTTCGACTCCCGGCTGATCATGGGCACCGGCGGCGCGCCCAGCCTTCAGCTGCTGGAGCGGTCCCTGATCGCGAGCGGCACCGCGCTCACCACCGTCGCCATGCGCCGGGTCGACCCGACCGTTCGAGGCTCGGTGCTGTCGGTCCTGGAGCGGCTCGGGATCCGGGTGCTGCCCAACACCGCGGGGTGTTTCACCGCGGGCGAGGCCGTGCTGACCGCCCGGCTCGCGCGCGAGGCGCTGGGCACCGACTGGGTCAAGCTGGAGGTCGTCGCCGACGAGCGGACCCTGCTGCCGGATCCGATCGAGCTGCTGGACGCGGCGGAGACGCTGGTGGACGACGGTTTCACGGTGCTGCCGTACACCAACGACGATCCGGTGCTGGCCCGGAAGCTGGAGGATGTGGGCTGCGCCGCGATCATGCCGCTGGGTTCGCCGATCGGCTCGGGGCTCGGGATCCGCAATCCGCACAATTTCTCGCTGATCGTGGAGCGGGCCCGGGTGCCGGTGATCCTGGACGCGGGCGCGGGCACGGCGTCCGACGCCGCGTTCGCGATGGAGCTGGGGTGCGCGGCGGTGATGCTGGCCTCGGCCGTCACCCGGGCGCAGGAGCCGGTGCTGATGGCGGAGGCGATGCGGTACGCCGTCGAGGCGGGCCGGCTCGCGCACCGGGCGGGCCGTATCCCGCGCCGGCACTTCGCCGAGGCGTCGTCCCCGGTCACGGGCATGGCGGCGCTGGATCCGGAGCGCCCGGCCTTCTGAGGCGCGCCGGGGCCGGGCCGGGGCGTCCCGCGCACGGTGCGGGCCCGTGCCCCGCTGTCACAGCTCGGCTGCAGTACGGGCCGCTCCCGCCCGCCACGACGGGGGCGCGGGCGGCGGCTCGTAGAATCGTCGGGTGGACACGACCCTCCAGGACCCTCTCGTCGGGCAGGTGCTCGACGGCCGCTACCGCGTCGACGAGCGCATCGCCGTCGGCGGGATGGCCACGGTCTACCGGGCCGTCGACACCCGCCTCGACCGTGAGCTGGCGCTCAAGGTGATGCATCCGGCGCTCGCCGTCGACGTCTCCTTCGTGGAGCGCTTCATCCGCGAGGCGAAGTCCGTGGCCCGGCTCGCGCACCCCAATGTGGTGGGCCTCTTCGACCAGGGCGCGGACGGCGCGTATGTCTATCTGGCGATGGAGTACGTGGCCGGCTGCACCCTGCGGGACGTGCTGCGGGAGCGGGGCGCCCTCCGGCCCAGGGCCGCGCTCGACATCCTGGAGCCGGTGCTCGCGGCGCTGGGCGCGGCGCACCGGGCCGGTTTCGTCCACCGGGACATCAAGCCGGAGAACGTGCTGATAGGGGACGACGGCCGGGTCAAGGTCGCCGACTTCGGGCTCGTCCGGGCCGTCGGCTCGGTCACCAGCACCTCCGGGTCCGTGCTGGGCACGGTCTCCTATCTCGCCCCCGAGCAGATCGAGGACGGCGGATCCGACACCCGTACCGACGTGTACGCCTGCGGCGTCGTGCTGTACGAGATGCTCACCGGGGTCAAGCCGCACTCCGGGGACACCCCCGCCCAGGTGCTGCACCGGCATCTGAACGAGGACGTCCCGGCCCCCTCCGGGGCGGCGCCGGGCTTGGCCGTGGGGCTGGACGAGCTGGTGGCGGCGGCCACCGCCCGCAATCCGGAGATCCGTCCGCACGACGCGGTGGAGCTGCTGGCGCGGGCGCGCGAGGCGCGCGCCGAGCTGGCCGACGAACAGCTGGACCTGCTTCCGCCGCGCGCCCTGGACGGGGGCGATCCGGCGCCCGGCGAGGAGACCACGGGGATCGTCGCCCGCGCCCTTCCCCGGGAGGAGCCCGCGGGCGGCGGCCGTACGGCACGGCTGCCGCTGCCCCTGCCGCCGGCCGCCGCGCCGGACGCCGGGCCGGCCCCGCGCCGCGGGATCGCGCTCCCCCGGCGCGGGGTGCTCGCGATCGTGCTGGCCGTGCTGCTGGTGCTGGGCGCGGGCACCGGGGTCTGGTACATCAACGCGGGCCAGTTCACCCGGGTTCCGGCCGTGATCGGCAAGACCGAGGGCGACGCGCGCGAGCGGCTGGAGGGCGCGGGGCTCGACGTCCGCGAGGTGCGGCGGCAGTTCAGCGAGACCGTCCGGCGCGGCGAGGTGATCGCCAGCGATCCGGCGACCGGCGAGCGGATCCGGGGCAACGGCTCGGTGCGGCTGATCGTCTCGCGCGGACCGGAGATCATCCGGATCCCCTCGGTGAAGGGCGACTCCCACGCGACGGCGGAGCGCCGGCTGAAGGAAGCCGGTCTCGCGCCCGGGGCGGTCTCCCGGGAGTTCAGCGAGACGGTCCCGCGAGGCTCGGTCATCCGCACGGAGCCGGAGGCCGGGGCGCGGCGCGGACCCGACTCGGCGGTGGCCGTCGTGGTCAGCAAGGGCGCTCCGATCGAGGTCCCCGAGGTGATCGGCGACCGGGTGGCGGAGGCGACCGAGAAGCTGGAGGGCGCCGGGTTCGAGGTGGAGGTCGCCGAGGGCCGGGTGAACGCGCCGCAGGAGGCGGGGAGCGTGGCCCGGCAGTCGGCCGCCGGGGGCGCGCGCCTGGCGGGCGGCGACACGGTCACCCTGACGGTCTCCAAGGGCCCGCGCATGGTCGCCGTCCCCGAGGTGACCGGCGAGAGCGAGGACGACGCCAGGAGCGCGCTGGAGTCGGCGGGCTTCGAGGTCAGGGCCGAGAAGAGCTTCCCGTATCTCGGCGACACCGTGTCGGGCCAGTCGCCGAAGGGCGGCGGCCGGGCCCCCGAGGGCAGCACCGTCACCATCAGGATCAAGGGTCTGTGAGCCCCGCGAAGGGGCGCGCGGACCACCGTGAACATGATCGAAGGACTGCGACGACCGCTATGCGCAACCCCGTCGGCGGACATGTGCCCGTGGCGGGCGGCCTCGCCACGACCGGCCTCGGCTACGCCCATGAACTGAAGGCGGAGACCCTCCAGGTCTTCGTGGCCAATCCGCGCGGCTGGGCCACGCCCCCGGGGAATCCGGCGCAGGACGAGGCGTTCCGCTCCGGATGCGCCGAGGCGGGGCTGTCGGTCTATGTCCACGCCCCCTATCTGATCAATTTCGGCTCGCACACCGAGGCGACCGCCGAGCGGTCGGTGGAGTCCCTGCGGCACTCGCTGCGCCGGGGCCGGGAGATCGGGGCGCTGGGGGTGGTCGTCCACACCGGTTCCGCGACCGGGGGCCGTACCCGCGCGGTCGCGCTGGCCCAGGCGCGGGAGCTGATGCTGCCGCTGCTGGACGAGCTGACCCATGACGACGATCCGTTTCTGCTGCTGGAGTCGACGGCCGGGCAGGGCTTCTCGCTCTGCTCGCGGGCGGAGGACTTCGGGCCGTACTTCGAGGCGCTGGACGCCCATCCCCGGCTGGGCGTCTGTCTGGACACCTGCCACATCCACGCGGCCGGTCACGATCTGGCGGCCCCGGGCGGTGTGAAGGACACCCTGGATCTCCTGGTGGCGACGGTCGGCGCGGGGCGGCTGAAGCTGATCCACGCCAATGACTCCAAGGAGGCGGCGGGCGCGCACAAGGACCGTCACGCCAATATCGGCGCGGGGCACATCGGCGAGGAGCCCTTCGCGGAGCTGATGCGCCATCCGGCGACCGAGGGCGTGCCGCTGGTCATCGAGACGCCCGGGGGGCCGGAGGGCCATGCGGCGGACGTGGCGCGACTCAAGGTGCTGCGCGGGTGAGTCTCCGGCAGTGATACCTAGGGGGGTATAGGGTCGCCGCATCGGCAGGACCACATACCGGACTTTGGGGATCTTTGATGCGGCACGACACCCACGGCGGGCCCGAGGGACCCGACGGGCCCGAGGAACCCGACGGGCACGAGGGCCAGGAGGCCCATGGCGGGCACGGCCGGCCCGGCGGGCACACGGCGGCGCGGGAGGCCCATGGGCACGGGGGCGACCGGGGCGAGGGCGTCAGCTGGGGCACAGCCGCGCGGGCGACCCTGCACTGTCTGATCGGCTGTGCGATCGGCGAGGTGCTCGGCATGGCGATCGGCACCGCGCTGGGCTGGCACAACGTCCCCACGATGGCTCTGGCGATCTTCCTCGCCTTCATCTTCGGCTACTCGTTCACCATGACCACGGTCCTGCGGGCCGGGCTGAGCTTCAAGGCCGCCGTGAAGGTGGCGCTCGCCGCCGACACCATCTCCATCACGGTCATGGAGATCACCGACAACAGCGTTCTCGCGCTGTGGCCCGGCGCGCTGCACGCGGAGCTGTCGGACGCGCTCTTCTGGTACGCCCTCGCCATCGCCTTCGCGGTCGCCTTCGTGATCACCGCGCCGGTCAACAAATGGCTGATCGGCCGGGGCAAGGGCCACGCGGTGATGCACGGATTCCACTGACGCGCGAAACCCGCGCCGACGGGGGCCCGGACCCTACAGCTCGGGGCCGTCCCCCGGCTCCTCCTGGTACGAGTACCGCTGCTCCCGCCAGGGATCGCCGAGGTTGTGATACCCCCGCTCCTCCCAGAATCCCCGCCGGTCGGCGGTCATGTATTCCACGCCCCGGACCCATTTGGGCCCCTTCCAGGCATACAGATGGGGCACGATGAGCCGGAGCGGAAAACCGTGCTCGGCGGTGAGCGGTTCGCCGTCCTTGTGGGTGGCGAACATCGCGCGTTCGACGGTGAAGTCGGAGAGCCGCATATTCGCGCTGAAACCGTACTCGGCCCAGACCATGACATGGGTGACCTGCGGCGCGGGCGGCGCGAGCGCCACGATCGCGCCGGCGGGAACACCGCCCCATTCGGCTCCCAGCATGCTGAATTTCGTCACGCAGTGCAGATCGGCGACGACCGTGGAAAAGGGCAGCGCCGAGAATTCCTCGTGATTCCAGCAGTGCTTCTCGCCGTCGGCCGTCGCGCCGAAGACGCGGAATTCCCAGCGGTCCGGCTTGAACTTGGGCACGGGACCGTAGTGGGTGACCGGCCAGCCGCGTTGCAGTCGCTGCCCGGGGGGAAGCGCGGACTCCTCTGGTGCGCGGTATTCCCGGCTCTCCGGCTGACCCATGACTCAATGGTGACAGACCGGGAGGGGTGGTCATGACCAGGTCTGGCCCGATTCGGGCAACTCCTACTAAGGAGGCACTTACTGGACGGCTCCCGACGGCGGTGCGAGGATGCGGCCACCTGCCCCCGAGGCCTTACGCGTGGAAGGAGCACCCGCGATGCAGGGCGACCCCGAGGTCATCGAGTTCCTCAATGAGCAGCTGACCGGCGAGCTGACGGCGATCAACCAGTACTGGCTCCACTATCGCATCCAGGAGAACAAGGGCTGGACCAAGCTGGCCAAGTACACCCGTGCCGAGTCCATCGACGAGATGAAGCACGCGGACGTCCTGACGGAACGCATTCTGTTCCTCGACGGGCTGCCGAACTACCAGCGGCTCTTCCATGTGCGGGTGGGCCAGACGGTGACCGAGATGTTCCAGGCCGACCGGCAGGTCGAGGTGGAGGCCATCGACCGCCTGAAGCGCGGCATCGATGTCATGCGCGCCAAGGGGGATGTGACCTCGGCGAACATCTTCGAGTCGATCCTCGAGGACGAGGAGCACCACATCGACTACCTGGACACCCAGCTGGAGCTGATCCAGTCGCTGGGAGAGCCGCTCTACCTGGCGCAGCAGATCGAGCAGCCGGAGAGCTGAGGCGCGGTCCCCCGGGCCGGCCCGGGAGTCCCTGAGCGCCGGAGCGTCAGGCGGCCTCGTCCAGCCGTCCGGCATCGGCGACGCCGACCGCGTCCGCGATGTCCGTCCCGGCGACGGTGAGCGCCGGCTTGCCCCGGTCGAGCAGCTCACGGCGGGGGCAGTTGCCCCGGCCGAGCAGTGACTGGATCGTGCGTACACAGGAACCGCAGTCCGTGCCCGCCTTGGAGGCGGAGGCGATCTGGCGGGGCGTACAGGCCCCGGCCGCCGCGTGTTCCCTCACCTGCTTCTCGGTGATGCCGAAGCATGAGCAGACGTACACGCGGTTCACCTCCCGAGGGGACTGTTCGGTCTCAACCTCTCCCGATGATCTGGTGAGGCTAACCTAACCTTACCCGTCCGGAGGGCGGCGTAAAAGCACCGGAACGAGAGGTGGGGCACGGATCACATGGATCCGTGCCCCACCTCTTCCGCTCGGAAGATCATCCGGCCGGGCGGTGCGCCGGGCCGGCGGAGATCACTGGTCGCGGTACATCTCGGCGACCAGGAAGGCCAGGTCCAGGGACTGGCTGCGGTTGAGCCGCGGGTCACAGGCGGTCTCGTAGCGCTGGTGGAGATCGTCGACGAAGATCTCGTCGCCGCCGCCCACGCACTCGGTGACATCGTCGCCGGTCAGCTCCACGTGGATGCCGCCCGGGTGGGTGCCGAGGGCCTTGTGGACCTCGAAGAAGCCCTTGACCTCGTCGAGCACGTCGTCGAAGCGCCGGGTCTTGTGACCGGAGGCGGCCTCGAAGGTGTTGCCGTGCATCGGGTCGGTGACCCACGCCACGGTCGCGCCGGAGGCGGTGACCTTCTCGACCAGCTCCGGAAGCTTGTCCCGGACCTTGTCGGCGCCCATCCGGACGACGAAGGTCAGCCGGCCCGGCTCACGGTCCGGGTCCAGCCGGTCGATGTACGTCAGCGCCTCGTCCACCGTGGTGGTCGGGCCCAGCTTGATGCCGATCGGATTCCGGATCCGCGCCGCGAACTCGATGTGCGCCCCGTCCAGCTGGCGGGTGCGCTCGCCGATCCAGACCATGTGGCCCGAGACGTCGTACAGCTGCCCGGTCCGGGAGTCGACCCGGGTGAGGGCCGACTCGTAGTCCAGCAGCAGCGCCTCGTGCGAGGCGTAGAACTCGACCGTGCGGAACTCCGCCGGGTCGGTGCCGCAGGCCTCCATGAAGTTCAGCGCGTTGTCGATCTCGCGGGCGAGCTGCTCGTAGCGCTGGCCGGAGGGCGAAGACTTCACGAAGTCCTGGTTCCAGGCGTGCACCTGGCGCAGGTCGGCGTAGCCGCCGGTGGTGAAGGCGCGGACCAGGTTGAGCGTCGCCGCGGAGGCGTTGTACATCCGCTTCAGCCGCTCGGGGTCCGGGATCCGGGCCGCCTCGGTGAAGTCGAAGCCGTTGACGGAGTCGCCCCGGTACGTGGGGAGCGTCACGCCGTCGCGGGTCTCGGTCGGCTTGGAGCGCGGCTTCGAGTACTGGCCGGCGATCCGGCCGACCTTCACCACGGGCACGGAGGCCGCGTAGGTGAGCACCGCGCCCATCTGGAGGAGGGTCTTGAGCTTGGCCCTGATCTGGTCGGCGCCGACGGCGTCGAAGGACTCGGCGCAGTCGCCGCCCTGGAGCAGGAACGCCTCGCCCCTGGCGACGGCTCCCATCCGGGCGCGCAGCTGGTCGCACTCGCCCGCGAAGACGAGCGGGGGATAGCTCTCGAGCTCGGCGATCACATCGCGCAGAGCCTCGGCATCCGGGTACTCGGGCTGCTGCGCCGCGGGCAGGTCTCGCCAGGTGTTGCCACCCACAGGGGTGGTCTTAGCGTTCACGGTCACACCGCCAACAGTACGTGGTCGCACCGCCCGCACCGGAGTCCGCCCAGTAAATGAGACACACAGCCCATCATCCCGCGCGCTGTGCGACGGACGGGGTCCCGCGCGCCCGGTGGGGTATGGTTCGCCGCATGCACGCGCAGCAGAGCCCGACCGGGCTCAACCAAAACTGGTGGTGGACCGCTCATCCGGCGGCCCACTGATCGCGCGTACACGATCCGCATTCGCGAAGGCCGCCCGAGGGGCGGCCTTCGGTGTTTCCGCGGGAAACCGGCCGTTCCTCCCTCCACGCACCGTGGACCACCGGAAGGAACACCCGGATGTCTCTCACCCCCCTGTCCCGGGCCGGCGACGCCGTCGCCCGGCTGCTCGCGGACGACCGCCCCTTCGCCCTGCTGCACCGGCGCACCCCCGGGCACGACCAGGACACCGTCGAGCTGCTGACCGGCCCGGTCCAGGAGTACGCGACGCTCGCCGAGATCCCCGTCGGCGAGCGTCCCGCCCTCGCCCTGGTCCCGTTCCGGCAGATCAGGGAGCGCGGCTTCGACGTCCGCGACGACGGGACCCCGCTGAGCGTGCTGCTGGCGGCCGAGACCGCCGTCCTGCCGCTGTCCGAGACGCTGACGGCCCTGCCCGCGCACCGGGTCGAGGTCGCCGACGGCGCGTTCGACGTCGCCGACGGGGAGTACGAGGAGATCGTCCGGCGGGTGGTCCGGGACGAGATCGGCCGGGGCGAGGGCGCGAACTTCGTCATCCGGCGCACCTTCACCGGCCGGATCGACGGCTTCGGCCGGGCCGACGCCCTGGCGCTGTTCCGGCGGCTGCTCGCCGGGGAGAGCGGGGCGTACTGGACGTTCGTCGTCCACACCGGGGAGCGGACGCTGGTCGGCGCGAGCCCCGAGGTGCATGTGCGGATGAGCGGCGGGGGCGGGGCGTCCGGGGCCGGCGGGACGGTCGTGATGAACCCGATCAGCGGCACCTTCCGCCATCCCGACGGAGGCCCGACCGCCGAGGCGCTGCTCCGCTTCCTCGACGATCCCAAGGAGCGGGACGAGCTGTCCATGGTGGTGGACGAGGAGCTGAAGATGATGTGCACGGTCGGCGACATGGGCGGGGTGGTCGTCGGGCCCCGGCTCAAGGAGATGGCCCATCTCACCCACACCGAGTACGAGCTGCGGGGCCGCTCCTCGCTCGATGTGCGCGAGGTGCTCAGGGAGACCATGTTCGCGGCGACCGTCACCGGCTCGCCGGTGCGGAACGCCTGCCGGGTCATCGAGCGCCACGAGGTCGGCGGACGGGGCTACTACGCGGGCGCGCTCGCGCTGATCGGGCTGGACGCGAACGGCGGGCAGACCCTGGACTCGCCGATCCTGATCCGTACCGCCGACGTCGACGCCCGGGGGAATCTGCGGGTGCCGGTCGGGGCGACGCTGGTGCGCCACTCGGATCCGGCGGGCGAGGTCGCCGAGACGCACGCCAAGGCGGCCGGGGTGCTGGCCGCGCTGGGGGTGCGGCCCGGTCCGTCCCGCCGGCGGCCGAAGCCGCCCCGGCCGGCGGACGATCCCCGGGTGCGGGCGGCGCTGGACGGGCGACGGGCGGGGCTCGCGCCGTTCTGGCTGCGGATGCAGGAGCGCGCCGGCGGAGCGCGCGGACACGCGCTGGTGATCGACGCCGAGGACGCCTTCACCGCGATGCTGGCGCATCTGCTGCGGTCGACGGGGCTGGAGGTGACGGTGCGGCCGTACGACGAGCCGGGGCTGCGCCGGGCGGCGCTCGCGCACACCGGTCCGGTGGTGCTGGGGCCCGGTCCGGGCGACCCCGGTGCCGCGGACGATCCCAAGATGCGTTTTCTGCGCGAGCTGACCGCCGAGCTGCTGCGCGGCCACCGCCACGGTCTGCTGGGGGTGTGTCTGGGCCATGAGCTGATCGCCGCCGAGCTGGGGCTGCCGATCGTGCGCAAGGAGTCCCCGTACCAGGGGGCGCAGGAGCGCATCGCGTTCTTCGGGCGCGAGGAGACGGTGGGCTTCTACAACAGCTTCGCCGCGCGCTGCGGGGAGGCGGAGGCGGCGGCGCTGGCGGCCCGGGGGGTGGAGGCGGCGTGCGATCCGGCGACCGGGGAGGTGCACGCGCTGCGGGCGGCCGGTTTCGCCTCGGTGCAGTTCCATCCCGAGTCGGTGCTCACGCTGGACGGGCCCCGGGTGGTCTCCGAGCTGCTCGCCCGCTCGCCGCTGACCCGGTCATGAGGACGGTCCGGCCGCCGGCACCAGGAAGTTCCCGGTGCGGCGGCCGGCCGCGTAGTCCGTCACATTGCGGACGGTCGCCTCGACGATCTGGCCGACCGCGTCCTCGGTGTAGTACGCCTGGTGCGAGGTGACCAGCACATTGGGGAAGGTCATCAGCCGGGCCAGGGTGTCGTCCTGGATCGCCTCCAGGGACTTGTCGAGGAAGAAGAGCCCGGCCTCCGCCTCGTACACGTCGAGGCCCACTCCGGTGAACCGGCCCCGGCGCAGCTCGGCCACGAGCGCGTCGGTGTCGATGAGTCCGCCGCGGCTGGAGTTGATCAGGATGGCGTCGTCCTTCATCGCGCGGAGCGCGTCGGCGTCGATGAGGTGGTGGGTGGCGGGCAGCAGCGGGACATGGAGGCTGATCAGGTCGGCGGCGGCGAGCAGCTCGTCCTTGTCGGTGTAGGTCATGCCGAGGGCGGCGCAGGCGGGGTTCTCGGCGACGTCCCAGCCGAGCAGCCGCATGCCGAGGCCGTGGGCGATACGGGCGAAGGCCTCGCCGATCCTGCCGGTGCCGAGCACTCCGGCGGTGCGGCCGTGCAGGTCCCGGCCCATGAGTCCGTCGAGGCGGAAGTCGAAGTCGCGGGTGCGGGCGGAGGCCCGGACGACCCGGCGGTTCACGGCCATCGCCAGGGTCCAGGCGAACTCGGCGACCGAGTACGGCGAGTAGGACGAGACCCGGGCGACGGCGATGCCGAGCCGTTCGGCGACGTCGAGGTCGATGTTGTTGAAGCCGGTGGAGCGCTGGGCGATCAGCTGGGTGCCGCCGACGGCGAGGGTCTGGAGCACGGGTGCGCTCAGATTGGCGTTGACGCTGGTGGAGATGGCTTCGTGGCCGGCGGCGATGGGGGCGGTGTCCTGGTTGAGGAAGACGTCGACGCAGTGGACCTCGTGGAGTCCGGCGAACGCCTGCTCGATCAGCGGCCGCTCGTCGGCCTGCACCCCGAAGGCAAGGATCTCCACGACGGCGTCTCCCGTTCCGGCTCGCTCGTTCCCGCTGTTCTCCCGCCGGCTGCCCGATGTTTCCCGGCGGCTGCCCGCTGGTGCGGGCTCGGGCTCGCGGCGGGCCGCCGGCCGCTGTCGCGCGGGCTGTGCGGCATATCCGGACAGCCATGGAGCTGGATGTCCGGATATTCGCGAATATACGGCCACAGCTGCGGCGTACGGGCCGGGCCGCGCCGGTCGTGGGAGAGAGCGGGGAGGGAGCTGAGAGGGGGCGGGGAGGGGCGGGGCGGGGACAAGAAGAGGGAGAGCGGACGGGAGGGGGACGCTTCAGCCGAAGAAGATCTCGGCCTCGGCGTAGAGCGCGGGATCGACGGTCTTGAGCCGGGAGGTGGCGTCGGCGATCGGGACCCGCACGATGTCGGTGCCCTGGAGCGCGACCATCTTGCCGAAGTCCCCGTCCCGCACCGCGTCGATGGCGTGCAGTCCGAAGCGGGTGGCCAGCCAGCGGTCGAAGGCGCTCGGCGTGCCGCCGCGCTGGACATGGCCGAGGACGGTGGTGCGGGCCTCCTTGCCGGTGCGCTTCTCGATCTCCTTCGCCAGCCACTCACCGACGCCGGAGAGCCGGACGTGTCCGAAGGAGTCGAGCGTGCCGTCCTTGAGGACCGCGTCGCCGTCCTGGGGCATCGCGCCCTCGGCGACGACGACGATCGGGGCGTAGGTGGCCTTGAAGCGCGAGTTCACCCACGAGCAGACCTTGGCGATGTCGAAGCGCTGCTCGGGGATGAGGATGACATTGGCCCCGCCGGCCAGCCCGGAGTGCAGCGCGATCCACCCCGCGTGCCGCCCCATCACCTCCACCACCAGGACGCGCATGTGCGACTCGGCGGTGGTGTGCAGCCGGTCGATCGCCTCGGTGGCGATGGAGACGGCGGTGTCGAAGCCGAAGGTGTAGTCGGTGGCGGACAGATCGTTGTCGATGGTCTTGGGGACGCCGACGCAGCGGACGCCGTACTCGTCGTGGAGCCGGGCGGCGACGCCGAGGGTGTCCTCGCCGCCGATCGCGATCAGCGCGTCGACCTCGGCCTTGGCGAGGTTGTCCTTGATCCGGCGGATGCCGTTCTCCGCCTTGAGCGGGTTGGTGCGGGAGGAGCCGAGGATGGTGCCGCCTCGGGGCAGGATGCCGCGGACGGTCTGGATGCCGAGCGGGATCGTGTCGGCTTCGAGCGGCCCGCGCCACCCGTCGCGATAGCCGACGAACTCGTACGCGTACTCCTGGACGCCTTTGCGGACGGCTCCGCGGATGACGGCGTTGAGACCGGGGCAGTCGCCGCCCCCGGTCAGCACTCCGACGCGCATGAATACTCCCTTCGCCTGGTGGGCCCTATGACCGTCACGCTAATGGTGATCCAGGTCACTCCGGGATGGCGCGGGAGGTCAATTTCTGTCCCGGACGCGGTGTTTGCGGCCCGGGACCCGCCCCGGACCAGTCCGGGAGCCGCTGAGGGGGCCAAGGCGAATTCAGCCGAACGGAGGATGGCGCTCAGCACGCCGTACACCCGAACGAGTGGTCAGACGTCGACGTCGTCCAGTCCGCGCTCTATCGCGTAGCGCACCAGTTCCACACGGTTGTGCAACTGGAGTTTTCCGAGGGTGTTCTGTACGTGGTTCTGGACGGTGCGGTGGGAGATCACCAGCCGTTCCGCGATCTGCTTGTACGAGAGCCCCTTGGCGACCAGCCGCAGCACCTCGGTCTCCCGGTCGGTCAGCCGGGGGGCCTTGGGCTCGTCGGCCCCGGCGGCGGGGACGGGCTCCGAGGCGAGCCTGCGGTACTCGCCGAGGACCAGACCGGCCAGCCCCGGGGTGAAGACCGCGTCGCCGACGGCGGTCCGCCGCACGGCGTCGACCAGCTCCTCCGTACTCGCCGACTTCAGCAGATAGCCGGTCGCCCCCGACTTCACCGCCTCCAGCACGTCCGCGTGCTCGCCGCTGGCGGAGAGCACCAGGACGCGCAACGCGGGCAGCGCGCCGACCAGCTCCTTGCAGACCCGCACCCCGGGCAGCTCGGGCAGATTGAGATCGAGGACGAGCACCTCGGGCACGGCGGCCCTGGCCCGGCGCACCGCCTGCCGTCCGTCGCCCGCCGTCGCCACCACGTCGAAGCCGGCCGCGGCGAGATCGCGGGCGACCGCGTCCCGCCACATCGGATGGTCGTCCACGACCATCACTCTGACCGTCCGGCCGTCCGTCTGGTCCGTCATCTCTCGTCCGCCTTCCCCCGGGGAGACTGTGCAGCCTTCGCTTGGTTCTTGGGAGCCTTCGCGGGTCGCGGGACCCGCAGCTCGACCTCGGCGCCCTGGCCCGCCACCGAGATCAGTTCGGCCGAGCCGCCCAGCTCCCGCAGCCGTCCGCGGATCGAGAGGGCGACGCCGAGCCGCCCCTCCCCCTCCGCCTGGGCGAGCCGGCCCTCCGGAATGCCCGGACCGTCGTCACGGACCGTGACGATCACCTCGTCCGACCAGTCCTCGACCAGGATCCAGGCCCGTGCGCCGTCGCCCGCGTGCCGTTCGACGTTGTCCAGCGCGGCCCCGACGGCGGCTGCCAGCTCCCGCGCGGCGGCGGCCGGCAGCATCACGGGCGCGCCCGGCTCGGCGACGGTGACCGCCGGACCCGCGCAGTGCGCGAGGAGCGAGCGCAGATCGCAGTCGCCGGAGCCGCCGTCCGCGCCGGGCTCCTCGTTCACCAGGACCGTACGGGCCGTCCCGGCCGTGTCGTCGGCGGCGGTACGGGCGGCGGGCACCGGCCCCGAGGAGACCAGGGCGCGCAGCGCGATCTCCTGCTCCCCCGCCATCCGGCCCAGCTCGGCCGCCTCCCCGCCGATCGCCGTACCGCGCCGCTGCACCATCGCCAGCACCTGGAGCACGCTGTCGTGGATGTCCCGGGCGAGCCGCTCCCGCTCGCGGGTGGCGGCCTCGATCTCCAGGGCGCGGGCGAGGGTGCGCTCCGAGGCGCGGGCCACCTCGACCACGTATCCGATGGCGATGGAGGCGATCCAGACCAGCAGCACATTGTGGACGGTGTCCCGGCTGGGCTCGCCGCGCTGGACGATGTTGGCGACGGCGACGAAGGACGAGGCGAAGCCCGCCCACCGCCAGCCGCCCTTGAGCGCGAAGGCCAGCACCGAGCCGGCCGTCCAGATCGACGGCAGCGTCGGGCCGTCGGCCTGCTGGGCGTGGGCGTCGGCGAGCGGGGTGAGCAGGATGCCGGTGAGCGCGACGGCGAGGTCCGCGCCGAGGAAGCGCTTGGTGCAGCGGTCGGCGCCGAGCACCCGGGGCAGGGTGGCCAGCGTCCATCCGGCCATCACCGCCAGAAAGCCCGCCGCGATCCAGGGGCGCTCGAAGCGCTCCTGGTGGAAGGCGAAGAGCAGCACCGCGTAGCTCATGGTCAGTACGCGGTAGGCGGCGAGCGCGCGCCACAGCGGCAGCTCGACCGACATCCGTACGACCCGCTCGCGCTTGGCCGGTTTCCCCACGTGTCCGTCCCCCCAGACCGAACGCCGCCGTTACGCGGCCGGGCGGTCCGTCGCTCCCGCGCCGCCGCCGTCCCCCTCGCCGGGGGTGTGCCCCCGGCCTTCGCTCTCCGGCCCGGCTGTCGCCTCGGTTTCCTCCGGACCGTCCGCCGACTCGGCCTTCTCGCCCTTCTCGGCCTTCTCCGCCTTGGCCGCCGCCTTCGCCGCCTTCTCCGCGTCGGCGAGCTGACGCTTGGCGACGGTGGCGTAGATGTCGACGTACTCCTGGCCGGAGAGCTTCATGATCTCGTACATGACCTCGTCGGTCACCGAGCGCAGGATGTAACGGTCCTCCTCCATGCCGTGATAGCGGCTGAAGTCGAGGGGCTTGCCGATCCGGATGCCCGGGCGCATCAGCTTGGGGATCACCTTGCCGGGGGGCTGGATCTTCTCGGTGTCGATCATCGCGATCGGGATCACCGGAGCCCCCGTGGCCAGCGCGACCCGGCCGAGGCCGCCCGGCTTGCCCCGGTAGAGCCGGCCGTCCGGCGAACGGGTGCCCTCCGGGTAGATGCCGAAGAGTCCGCCGCCCCGCACGACCTCGATACCGGCCTTGATCGCCGCCTCGGCCGCGCCGCGCGCGCCCGAGCGGTCGACGGGGAGCTGCCCCACGCCCTTGAAGAAGGCGGCGGTGAGCCTGCCCTTGACCCCGGGGGAGGTGAAGTACTCCGCCTTGGCCACGAAGGTGACCTTGCGGTCCAGGACCGCGGGCAGGAAGAAGGAGTCCGAGAACGAGAGATGGTTGCTCGCGAGGATCGCCGGGCCATCGGCGGGAATGTTCTCCAGACCCTCCACCCAGGGCCTGAAGGCAAGCTTCAGCGAGCCTCCAAGAGAGAACTTCATTGCGCCGTAGATCAACTCGAATGCCTCCTATTGCTGTCGAACAGACCTTAACCCGAGGTGGGCGGGTATCCCCGCGCCGGAGGGGCTGCGGATCTGGTCGGTGTCAGCCCCGTCGCGTACGGTGAGATACACCCTGGAGCTTTCCGTCCCCCGCTTCACGCCACAGAACAGGAGACCCCGGTGCCGGTCCTTCCCGGAGCCGAGCCGTACCGCCATGAGGGCGGAGAGGTCGGCGTCCTTCTCTGTCACGGATTCACCGGCTCCCCGCAGTCCCTGCGCCCCTGGGCCGAATATCTGGCGGAGCGCGGGCTGACCGTCTCCCTGCCGCTGCTCCCCGGACACGGCACCCGCTGGCAGGACATGCAGCTCACCGGCTGGCAGGACTGGTACGCGGAGGTGGACCGGGAGCTGCGGGAGCTGCTGGCGCGCTGTTCGGCGGTCTTCGTCTTCGGGCTCTCCATGGGCGGGGCGCTCACGCTGCGGCTGGCCGCCAAGCACGGGGACGCGGTGCGCGGTGTGGTCGTGGTCAATCCGGCGAACAAGGTGCACGGCGCGGCCGCGGCCGCGCTCCCGGTGCTCCGGCACCTCGTCCGCTCGACGGCGGGGGTGGCGAACGACATCGCCAAGCCCGGCGCGAGGGAGGTCGGCTATGAGCGGGTGCCGGTGCGGGCCGCGCACTCGCTGCGGAATCTGCTGCGGCTGGTCGACGCCGAGCTGCCCCAGGTGACCCAGCCGATGCTGCTGCTGCACAGCCCGCAGGACCATGTGGTGCCGCCGGCCGACTCGGCCCGGGTCCTCGGCAGGGTCTCCTCGACGGATGTCAAGGAGGTTCTGCTGGAACAGAGCTACCACGTCGCGACGTTGGACCACGATGCGGAGCGGATTTTCGAGGAGAGTTACGCGTTCGTCGGCCGGTTCGCTCCAAGTGTCGGGACGAAGGGGAGCAGCGCCGGTGGCTGAGCAGCATGACGCGGACCGTGAGCCGCAGCCCATTGACGAGGAGGCGGCCTGGGCCGCCATCGTCGCGGGTTACGGCGAGGAGCCGGCGGACCCGCCGGGCGCCAAGCCGTTCAAGTCGGTGGAGGATCTCGCTCTTCTCGAGGGCGAGGTGAACAAGACGCCGAAGGACGGGCCCGAGCCGGAGGGGAAGTCCGGCCCCGAGGCGAAGCCGGAGCCCAAGCCCGAGCCGGAGTCCTCCGGTGAGGACCGGCCCGCGCTCGGCAGCTCGATCACCTTCGCGCCCGGGGTCGGGGGCGGCGGTCCCCGGGACTTCAAGCTCGCCGAGCCGAGCGACGACGATCTGGACGAGAGCGACGAGGGGCATTTCGTGCCGCCGGAGCCGCCGCCGCTGCCGGAGGCGGATGTGACGGCGAAGTTCGCCTGGCTGGGGGTGATCGGCGGGCCGGTGCTGATGCTGGTCGCCGTGTTGTTCCGCTGGGAGATGACCTGGTGGCTGACGTCGCTGTGCGTCGGCGGGTTCCTGGGCGGGTTCGTCACGCTGGTGGCCCGGATGTCGACCGGGGACGACGAGGAGCATGACGATCCGGGCCGGGGTGCGGTGGTCTGAGGCGGCGGCCGGGCTGAGGCTGCCGGGGGCGCGGGCCGTTCGGCCGGCGCCGCTCCGGGGCTGGGTCAGCGCGGCTCGGCCGGCACGGTCAGCGCGGCCAGGACCGGGAGATGGTCCGTGGCCGCGCCGAAGTCCGCCGGGGTGATGCCCGGGAGGTCCGTCGGGACGCCGCAGCCCAGCACCTCGACGCCCTTGCTCGCGAAGACCGCGTCGATCCGGCGGCTCGGGGCGGCGGGCGGGAAGGTGTGCTCCCCGCCCCAGGGGGCGACGGCCCAGCAGTCCTGGAGTTCGGCGGCGAGGCGGCGGAAGCCCCGGCCGGTGGGGGGTTCGTTGATGTCCCCGGCCGCGATGGCGTGCGGGACGTCCATGGCGGCGAGCCGGTCCAGCAGCAGGCCCGCCTGAGTGTCGCGCTCGTCCTCCCGCAGGCTCAAATGACAGCTGAGGACCCCGACGCGCGCGCCGCCGAAGCGGACGACGGCGGTGGCGAAGCCCCGGCGGGGCAGGCCCGGGGTGAGGGGCAGCAGGAAGTCCTCGGTGCGCTCGACGGTGGCGCGCAGTGAGCAGAGCAGCAGGGGACCGGCCGCGGTGGCTCCGCCGCCGAGGACGACGAGCCCGGTGTTGGCCGCGAGGCGGGCGGCGTGCTTGCGCCAGCGGAAGAAGCGGGGGGCTTCCTGGATGAGGAGGAGGTCGGGGGCGCAGGCGCGGATGATGCGGGTGAGGGTGGGTTCGTCGTCGCGGAGCGAGCGGATGTTGTAGGTGAGGACGCGGAGGGTGGGGGAACCGTCCGGGGCGGTGCGGGAGTTGGGCAGCGCGGTGACCATGCGTGCACCTTACGTCGGTGGGCCCGCGCGCCCCCGGGGCCCGGGGCCCGGAGCCCGGGGCTCGCCGTCCGCACCGGGCCGTTGTCGGGGGCGCCGCCCCCGAACCCCTGCGCCTCAAACGCCGGCGAGGCTGGATTTCACGCGACTGCGGGCCGTCGTCGGGGGCGCCGCCCCCGAGCCCCCGCGCCTCAAACGCCGGCGGGGCTGAGTGGGCAAGGTCAGCCGGCGGGAGTCGGCCTTGGGCAGCGGGCAAAGTGACGGCCCGTTGTCGGGGGCGCTGCCCCCGAGCCCCCGCACCTCAAACGCCGGCGAGGCTGAGTGGGCAAGGTCAGCCGGCGGGGCTGAGTGGGGCAGGGTCAGCCGGCGGGGCTGAGTGGGGCAGGGTCAGCCGGCAAGGCTGGGGTTGGCTGGGATGGGGGCAAGGGCCTGCCTGTTGGATCAGGCAGGATCAGGGAGCGGGGTCTGGTGACGTGCGTCGCAAGGCGGAGGAATGAGTCCATGCGGTGGGGGCGCCTCCCGCGTCGTCAGGCGCAGGGGGAGGGTGGCGCCAGGGCCCGCGAGGGCCCTAGCCCTGGCGGGCCAGGTCCGCGGCGCCGACGAGGCCGGCTTGGTTGCCGAGGCGGGCGGCGAGGACTTGGGCGTGGGGGCGCCATTGGGCGCCGATGAGCCAGCGGCGGAAGGATTTGCGGATGGGTTCGAGGACGAGTTCGCCCTCGTCGGAGACGCCGCCGCCGACGATGAAGGCGGACGGGTCGAAGAGGGAGGCGAGGTCCGCGAGCCCGGCGCCCGCCCAGCGGGCCAGTTCGCGGAAGGAGTCGATGGCGACCGGGTCGCCCTGGCGGGCCGCAGCGCTGATGTGCTTGCCCTGGATGCCGTCGACGGTGCCGTCGCCGAGGCCGAGAAGGACCTGCGCGTTCTCGGGGGTGGCGTGGGCGCGCTGCCGGGCGTAGCGGACGAGGGCGCGGCCCGAGGCGTACTGCTCCCAGCAGCCCTGGCTGCCGCAGCCGCAGAGGAGGCCGTCCGGGACCACCCGGATGTGTCCGAACTCGGCGGCGACGCCGAAGCGGCCCCGGCGCAGCTTGTTGCCGATGATGATGCCGCCGCCCAGGCCGGTGCCGAGGGTGATGCAGATGACGTCCTCGTGGCCCTGGCCCGCGCCGAAGCGGTACTCGCCCCACGCGGCCGCGTTCGCGTCGTTCTCGACGACGACGGGGAGGCCGACGCGCTGCTCGACCTTGTCCTTGAGGGGCTCGTGCCGCCAGTCGATGTTCGGTGCGAACAGCACGGTGGCGCGCTTGTCGTCCACATAGCCCGCCGCGCCGATGCCGACGGCCTCGATGTCGTGTCCCCGGCTCGCTCCGCCGACGGCCGCGCAGATCGCGTCGACGATGCCGTCCGGGGTGGACGGTGTGGGCACCGTGTGTGTCTCCAGGATGGCGCCCTCTTCGTCGACCACCCCCGCCGCGATCTTCGTTCCGCCGATGTCGACGCCGATGGTGAGTCCCATGAGTCCCTCAGTTCCCGGTCGAGCCCCGCTGCGGCCAACCGTACCCGAGTGCGACGACTCCCCTGGTCGGCGGAGGGTCAGTCGAGATCGATCTGTTCGCCGGGGCCGGGGTCCTGGTCGCGCGGGTCGCGGGAGTCCTTGGCCGCGCCGCCCTCGGGGCCTTCCGGGCCCTCGGGTCCGGCGGAGCCGTTCGTACGGCCCGCGCCCTGGGTCCAGCGGGTCTCGTGCCCCTCGACGGCGGAGCGGTAGGCGGCGAGCAGCTCGCCCCCGGCGGCGGCGAGGTGGTCGAAGACCTGGGGGTTGCGCTCGATGACCGGTTCGACGGCGGACTTGGCCTGGGTCACCAGCTGCTGTACGGCGGTCTGCGCCGCCATCCCGGGCAGCGAGGTCTGGAACTCGGAGACCTTGTCGGCGACCGTGCCCAGCAGCTTGCGCAGCTCGTCGGCGGCCGAGCCGGGCGGGCGGCCGTACTCGGCGCGGCGGCGCGCCTTCTCGGCGGCGAGGTCTTCGGCGCACGCCTCGGCCCAGGCGTCGGCGTCGACGTCGGGACGCTCGGTGGCATCGCTCATGGCGTACTCCTGCACAGAGGGTCGGCTGTGGTCTCTCGTACGCTCGACGGTACCCGAATGGGCGCGGACCGTTCAGCGCCCTCGGGGCCGCCGGTTCAGGGGGTGCGGGGCCACAGCCCCGGGTCGGGGGTGAAGCGGACTCTCAGCTCTCCGTCGGCGAGGGCCGCGCCGGAGACGGTGCAGCGGCGCAGCGCGGACGGAAGCGGAACGATCCTGCGGAACGGTCCGACGCGCAGCAGCAGTTCGTCGCCCCGGCGGACGAGGCCGAGGTCCTTCTTCTCCGCGCCGGGCAGCGGGAGCGTCCAGACGAGGGTGCCGTCCTCGGCGCGCCGGTCCTCGACCCGTCGCGGAGTGTCACCGGGCTGTTCCGCTCCGGGGTCCGGGACCTGGTCCGGGCGGTCCTGGTCCGGATGGTCCTGGTCGCGGGCGGCGAGGAGTGCCGCGAGGTCGTCCGGGCCCCTCGGGTCGCGGCCCAGGTGCGGGATCTCGCGCACCCGGCCGGGCCCGGTCCACTCCCCCTGCCACTCCTGGAGGGTCTTCTCCTGCTGGGCGGCGAGCGCGGCGAGCCAGGTGTCGGCGGAGTGCCGGGGCAGGACCCGGTTGGCGATCAGGGCGGTGACGCGCAGCCCGTGCAGGGCGAGCCCGGGGCGGGCGGCGGCCAGGGCGCGCGCGGCGGCCGGTCCCGGCTCGGCGACCAGGTGCAGGACGGTGTCGGGCGAGGCGATGAGGGTTTCCACGGCGGCCAGCTCGGCGTCCCAGCGGCTCGCCGTCTCGTACAGCATGCGCGCGGGCATCGGGACGCCGGCGAGCTGGGCGAGGACCGGGCGCAGCGCGCGGGCGGCCTGGCGTTCGGGCGGGAGGAGGCGGCGCAGATAGCGGCGCAGCTGTTCGGGGAGGGCGAGCAGGGCGATCGTCTCGCGGACCGGGGGCAGATCGAGGACGATCAGGTCCCAGTCGCCGTTCCCGGCGGCGGCGAGGGCGCGCAGCAGGGCGAACTGGTCGCTGCCGGGGAGTTCGGTCAGCTCTTCCTCGGTGAGCCTGGCGGTGCCGAGGAGATCGAGGCCGGCGGCGGCGCGTTCCTGGAGGGCGAGGAATTCGGCGCGGAAGCCCGCTCCGGCGTCGACGCGGTCGGCCCAGAGCCCTTCGGCGATCCGGTCGGGCCCGCCGGTGAGACCGTCTCCGCCGGTGACGGAGGCGTCCCGGCCGGTGACGGGGGCGTCCTCGCCGGTGACGGGGGCGCCGAGGATGTCGCCGGGGTCGGCGGCGGAGAGCAGCAGCACACGTCTGCCGGGTCCGGCCTCGGCGAGTGCGGTCGCCGCGGCGACGGTGGTGCGGCCCGCGCCTCCGAGGCCGGTGACGAGGACCTTGCGCATCAGGCGGCGGGTCCGCTCTCGACGCGCTTCTTCAGGCCGTCGAGGGCGCGGTCGATGATGACCTTCTCGGCCTTGCGCTTGATCATGCCGAGCATGGGGATCTTGACGTCGACGGTCAGCCGGTAGGTGACCTCGGTGCGGTCGCCGCCGCCGACGGGGGTGAGGGTGTAGGAGCCGTCGATGGCGCGGAGCATCTGGGACTTCACCAGGGTCCAGCTGACCTGGTCGGCGCCGTTCCAGGTGTACGCGAGGGTGTGGTCGTCCTTGATCGCTCCGGCGTCCAGCACGAGGCGGACCTGTTCGGCGCGGCCCTGGGCGTCGCGGGAGATCACCTCGGCCTGCTTCACCTCGCCGGTCCACTCGGGGTAGCGGTCGAAGTCGGAGATCACTCCCATGACGTCGGCCGGCGCCGCTTCGATGGTGATGCTCGAGCTGGTGTGTTCCGCCATCGCTGCGGCTCCTCAACAGTGCGGTACGGCCCTGGGGATGAAGGGTGTGATGTGCAGGCTATCGCGCCGCGTCCGGCCGTCCGTCCACCGCCCTGAGCCCCGCGTCCCGGCCGTGTCCGGCCCTCGGGAGCGGGTCCGCCGGGGGCCGGGGATCACCAGGCGAGGGTCCAGGGGCGGCCGGTGGAGGCGAAGTGGCCGACGTTCACGCACTCGGTCGCGCCGACCCGCTTCCGGGCGGCGAGGGGCTGGTGGACATGGCCGAAAAGGGCGTAGCGGGGCCTGGTGCGGCGGATGGCGTCGAGCAGGGCGGCGCTGCCGCGTTCGAAGCGGCGGGCGACGGTGTCGTAGGTCAGCTCGGGGACGTCGGGCGGTATGTGGGAGCAGAGGACGTCGACCTCGCCGAGGGCCTCGACCTTGGCGGCGTACTCCTCGTCGGAGATCTCGTACGGGGTGCGCATGGGGGTGCGCAGTCCGCCGCCGACGAAGCCGAAGACCAGGCCGCCGATCTCGGCCCGCTCGCCGTCGAGGACGGTGGTGCCGGGGCGGGCGTACTCGGGCCAGAGGCCGGGGATGTCGACATTGCCGTAGGTGGCGTACGTCGGGGTGGGGAAGGCGGCGAAGAGTTCGGCGTACTGCTTGCGTACGGCGGACTCGATGGCGGTGTCGCGGTCGACGCCGAGTTCGGTCCAGAGCCGGCGGGCCAGCTCGCGGGCCTCGTCGAAGCGGCGGGCGGTGCGCAGGGAGACGATCAGATCGGCGTTGGCGACGCCGAAGAGGTCGGGGAAGATGCCGCGCGAGTGGTCGGCGTAGTCCAGGAACAGCACCAGGTCGCCGAGGCAGATCAGGGCGTCGGCGCCTTCCCCGGCGATGGCCAGATCTCGGGCGTTGCCGTGTACGTCGCTGACCACATTCACTCGGGTGCCTCGCATGACGATCACCCTAGGACGGGCGGCGGGCCGCTGGACAGAGGGTGCGGGCCGGTCGTTCTTCCTGCGGAGCGGGGGTGTGGACTACCCTGCGCGAGTACCTGTCATACCCGTGTGACGCAGAGAACATCTGGCCGGAACCCCCTATCCGGAAGCGGTACTGGTGGGTAACGTCCGGGCAGTCCCGCCGTGCTCACCGCCCGGATGAGCATCTGCCCGATCTTGGACCGCAACCGGTGCTCCGCCCACGGAGTCGTGGCGCCGGCGCCCGACGAGGAGCAGCAGTCTTGCGCGAGTTCAGCCTTCCGGCCCTTTACGAGGTCCCTTCGGACGGCAATCTGACGGATCTGATCCGCCGCAACGCCGCCCAGCACCCCGATGTGGCCGTGGTGGGCAGAAAGGCGGGGGACGTCTGGGAGGACGTCACCTCGACCGAGTTCCTCGCCGAGGTGCGCGCGGCGGCCAAGGGTCTGATCGCGGCGGGGGTGTCGCCGGGCGACCGGGTGGCCCTGATGTCGCGCACCCGCTACGAGTGGGTGCTGCTGGACTTCGCGATCTGGAGCGCCGGCGCGGTGACCGTGCCGGTGTACGAGACCAGTTCCGCCGAGCAGATCGCCTGGATCCTCTCCGACTCGGGCGCGGTCGCGGCGATCGTGGAGAGCGAGGCGCACGCCGAGTCCGTGGCGTCCGTGCGGGAGGGGCTGCCCGCCCTGCGCGAGGTCTGGCGGATCGAGGCGGGCGCGGTGGACCATCTGGTCGCCACGGGCGCGGAGGTCTCGGACGCCACGGTCGACGAGCGGAGCGCGGTCGCCAAGGCGGACGATCCGGCGACGATCGTCTACACCTCGGGCACCACCGGCCGCCCCAAGGGCTGTGTGCTGACCCACCGGAGCTTCTTCGCGGAGTGCGGCAACGCGGTGGAGCGGCTCAAGCCCCTCTTCCGTACCGGCGAGTGCTCGGTGCTGCTCTTCCTGCCCGCCGCCCATGTCTTCGGCCGGCTGGTCGAGGTGGCCGCGATCATGGCGCCGATCAGGCTGGGCTGTGTCGCCGACATCCGCAATCTCACCGATGAGCTGGCCACTTTCCGGCCGACGCTGATCCTGGGCGTGCCGCGGGTCTTCGAGAAGGTCTACAACGGGGCGCGGTCCAAGGCGCAGGCGGACGGCAAGGGCAAGATCTTCGACAAGGCCGCCCAGACGGCGATCGACTACAGCCGGGCGCTGGACACGGCGCGGGGCCCGTCGCTGGGGCTGCGGATCAAGCACCGGATCTTCGACAAGCTGGTGTTCAGCAAGATGCGGGCGGTGCTCGGCGGCCGTATCGAGCACGCGATCTCGGGCGGCGCGCCGCTGGGCGAGCGGCTGGGGCACTTCTTCCGGGGCGTCGGCTTCACGGTGCTGGAGGGGTACGGCCTGACCGAGTCGTGCGCGGCGACCGCGTTCAATCCGCCGGACCGGCAGAAGATCGGCACGGTCGGGCAGCCGCTGCCGGGTTCCGTGGTGCGGATCGCGGACGACGGCGAGGTGCTGCTGCACGGGGAGCATCTCTTCACGGGGTACTGGAACAACCCGGAGGCGACCGCCGAGGCGCTGGCCGACGGCTGGTTCCACACCGGGGACATCGGCACCCTGGACGAGGACGGCTATCTCGCGATCACCGGCCGGAAGAAGGAGATCCTGGTGACCGCGGGCGGCAAGAACGTCGCTCCGGCGGTGATCGAGGACCGGATCCGGGCGCACGCGCTGGTCGCGGAGTGCATGGTCGTGGGCGACGGACGGCCGTTCGTGGGCGCGCTGATCACCCTGGACGAGGAGTTCCTCGGCCGGTGGGCGGCCGGGCACGGCAAGCCGGCCGACTCGACGGCGGCGACGCTGCGCGAGGACCCGGAGCTGCTGGCCGAGGTGCAGCGGGCGGTGGACGACGGGAACGCGGCGGTCTCCAAGGCGGAGTCGGTGCGCAAGTTCCGGCTGCTGGGCTCGCAGTTCACGGAGGAGGCGGGCCACATCACGCCGTCGATGAAGCTGAAGCGCAATGTGGTCGCCAAGGACTTCGCCGACGAGATCGAGGCGATCTACCGGACGGACTCCTCCGCGGGCCGCTGACCGGCGAGGACGCCTCCGAGCCGCCGCGTACACCCGGCGTGCGGTACGGGACCGTCCCGTACCGCACGGTCCGGTACGCGCCGGTCCCGTGATCCCGTACGGGCCCGTCCCGCGCCCTCGGCCGTCAGGCGGCGGCCAGGTCCTGCTGGATGATCCGCTCCATGTTGCGCTCGGCGAGCGCGGTGATGGTGACGAACGGATTGACGCCGATGGATCCGGGCACCAGCGAGCCGTCCACCACGTACAGACCGGGGTGTCCTTTCGCGCGCCCGTAGGCGTCGGTGGCCCGGCCGAGCACGCAGCCGCCCAGCGGGTGGTAGGTGAAGTCGTCGGCGAAGGCCCGGTTGCCGCCGAAGAGATCGTGGCGGTAGACGGTGGCGTTGGTCCGGTTGAGGCGGTCGAAGAGGGACTTGGCGGCGCTGACCGAGGGCTGGTTCTGCGACCGGGTCCAGTTGAGCCGGGCGGCGTCGGTCGCCGCGTCGTAGGTGAAGTGGCCGCGCTCCGGGTTCTTGGTGATCGCCAGATAGAGGCTGATCCAGTGTTCGAGGCCCATCGGCAGCGGGGCTATCTCGGCGAAGACGGGATGGGCCGGGTTGTTCCAGTCGTTGATGCCCATCACGGGCATGGTGGACTGCCGGGCGCCCACGGTGTCCCAGAGGTGGTTGGCGCGGGCCGTCATCACATTGCCGTTGTGGCCCCAGCCGCGTCCGACCTCGGCGTCGAGATCGGGCAGGGCGCCGGTCTCCCGGGCCCGGAGCAGGAGTTCGGTGGTGCCGAGGCTGCCCGCGCCGAGGAAGAGACTGGCGCAGGCGATCTCCTTGGTCTCGATCACCTTTCCGGTGACGTCGGAGCGGTCGACGGTGAGGACGTAGCCCTGCCCGTCGCGGTGCACGGCGCGGGCCCGGCTCATCGTCTCGATGGTGACGTTGCCGGTGGCGAGGGCGGCGGCGAGATAGGTCTTGTCGAGGCTGCGCTTGCCGTGGTTGTTGCCGTAGAGGACCTCGCCGGCCAGGGCCGACTTCGGGGCCTCGCCCGACGCCTCGCGCCGCATGTGGTCGAAGTCGTACACATTGGGCACGAAGACGGTGTCCAGGCCGGCCCGGTGGGCGTGGGCGCGCGAGACCCGGGAGTAGCGGTACCACTCGGTCGACTCGAACCAGGCCGGGTCGATGTCGTTGACGCCCAGCATCCGGCGGGCGCGCGGGAAGTAGGTGGCGTACATGCCCGCCGCGTCGACCTGCGGGAGGACCTCGGAGAAGTAGTCGCGGGGCGGGGTGACGGCCATCCCGCCGTTGACGAGGGAGCCGCCGCCGACGCCCCGGCCGACGTAGACGGACATGTCGCCGTGGTCGACCCGGTCCAGGACGCCGGGGTACGGGTCGATGTTCCGGTTGACCACGTCCAGCCAGAGGAAGGACGCGAGCGGGGCCTCGGTGCGGGTGCGGAACCACATCGAGCGCCGGTCGGGGGAGATGGTGGGACAGAAGATCTTTCCGTCGGGTCCCGGGGTGTCCCAGAGCCGGCCCATCTCCAGGACGACGGTGCGCACGCCGGCCTGTCCGAGGCGGAGCGCGGCGACGGCCGCGCCGTAGCCGGATCCGATGACGACGGCGGGGGCCCGGCCGGCGGCCGGCGGCTCCACGGCGGAGGCGGAGGAGAGGCCGATCCGGGTGAAGCCGAGGACGGCGGCGGTCTGGAGGGCGGCGGCGCCCAGGAGGTGACGGCGCGTCAGATGTGAGGTCATGGAAGGATCATGAGCGAGATGCCGGCATCTGCCCATAGCCGGAGCGGCGGACGCTGAATTTCCGTCAGAAAATGGCTTTACGCAGCTCAGCGATCTGTCATGTACAGATGATCTTGCCGCGCTCAGAGCAGCGCGCGCAGCTTCTCGGCCAGCAGGTCCCAGCGCCACCGCTCCTCGACCCAGCTCCGGCCGCGCTCGCCCATCCGGCGGCGCAGCTCCGGGTCCTCCAGGAGGGCCGTGATCCGCTCCGCCGACTCCCCCGCCGAGCCGCCGCGGACCACCCAGCCGGTCTCGCCGTCCAGCACCGCGTCCGGGGCGCCGCCGGAGTCGCCCGCGACGACCGGCAGACCCGTCGCGGAGGCCTCCAGATAGACGATGCCCAGCCCCTCGACGTCCAGCCCGCCCCGGCGGGTGCGGCAGGGCATCGCGAAGACGTCGCCCGCGCCGTAGTGCGCGGGCAGCTCCGCCCAGGGCACCGGGCCGGTGAAGCGCACGGAGGCGTCGACCCCGGTCTCCCGGGCGAGCCGGCGCAGATCGCTCTCGTACGGTCCGCCGCCCACGATCAGCAGCACCGCGTCCGGGACCTTCGCCAGGATCTCGGGCATCGCGAGGATCAGGGTGTCCTGGCCCTTGCGCGGCACCAGCCGGGAGACGCAGACGACCACGGGCCGGTCGCTCAGCCCGAGCCGCTCGCGCACCGCGTCGCCGCCCGAGCCGGGGTGGAAGGTCCCCTCGTCGACGCCCGGCGGCAGCCGCACCATGCGGGAGGCCGCCTCCGGGGTGAGCGCGGCGGCGATCCGGGAGCGGGTGTACTCCCCCAGATAGGTGATCGTGTCCGTGCCCTCGCCGATCCGGCGCAGCAGCTGCCGGGAGGCGGGCAGCTGCGCCCAGCCGGCCTCGTGGCCGTGCGAGGTGGCGACGAGCCGGCGCGCTCCGGCCCGGCGCAGGGCCGGGCCCATCAGCCCCAGCGGGGCGGCGGCGCCGAACCACACCGACTCACAGCCGTGCTCGCGCAGCAGGGCGGCCGCCGTGCGGGTGACGCGCGGGGTGGGGAGCAGCATCGTCGTACGGTCGCGGACGACGGTGAACGGCTGCTCGGCGTCGAACGCGGCGGTCGCGGCCTCGCCCTCGCGTCCGCGCTTCCAGGTGGAGGCGTAGACCACGAGCTGCTCCGGGTCGAGCCGGAGGGCCATATTGTGCAGAAACGCCTGGATTCCACCGGGGCGGGGCGGGAAGTCGTTGGTCACGATCAAGGTCTTGTGCATGGTCCGCCGACATTATCGAAGTCCGGGGAGCCCTCCGAACGGCCCTGTCTGATCGCGGCGGCCGCGAGGGGCGCTGCACGATGGACACCTCGCGATTCCGTACGGATACGAAGGGGACGGGCTGCTCATGGCGGACGCCTCCGGTCGTACGCGGCTCGCGGTGTGGGTCCTCACCAGGGCGGCGCTGCTGCTGTGCGTCTTCAAGGCGATCCCCTACCCGGGGCCCGATGTCACCGCCGACGTGTCGGTGATCTACCGCGGCTGGTACGAGACGCTGCGCACCGGGGTCTTTCCGCTGTCGGACGTCACCTGGCAGTACCCGCCCGGCGCGGCGCTCGCGATCCTGGCCCCGGCGGCGGTGCCGCTGCCCTTCCTCGGCTACGCGGGGTCGTTCTATCTGGTGGTGCTGGTCTGTGACGCGCTGGTGTACGGACTGCTGCGGTACGCGGGCGGGCGGCCCGGGCGGCGGCCGCGCGGGGTGTGGGTGTGGACGGCGGGGGTGCCGCTGCTCGGGCCCACGGTGTACGCGCGTTACGACCTGATGGTGACGGCGGTCGCGGTGGCGGCGCTGCTGGCCGGGGTGCGGCGGCCGCGGGCGCTGGGGGCGCTCGCCGGGTTCGGGGCGCTGCTGAAGGTCTGGCCGGTGCTGCTGCTGGCGGGGGTGGCGCGCGGCCGGGCGACCCGGCGCGCGGCAGGCGCGGCGGCGGCGACGGCGGGCGGGCTCACGCTGCTGTTCCTGCTCACCATGCCGGGGGCGCTGGCCTTCGCGGCCTTCCAGCGGGACCGGGGGACGGAGGTGGAGTCGCTGGGGGCGATGGTGTTCCACATCGGCCGGCATCTGGGGTGGGAGGGGCGGGCGACGCTGCACTACGGCTCGGTGGAGTTCCTCGGGCCGTATGTGCCGCTGGTGTCGGCGCTGGCGCTGGCGCTCTCGGCGGGGGCGCTCGGGTGGCTGCTGGTGTGGCGGTGGCGGGCGCGGGTGTTCGGGCCGGTGGTGCTGTGCGACGCGGCGTTCACGGGGGTGCTGCTGTTCACGGCGACGAGCCGGGTGATCAGTCCGCAGTACATGGTGTGGCTGGTGGGGGTGGGGGCGGTGTGCATGACGTTTCGGGGGAGCCGGATGACGCTGCCGGTGGGGATGGTGGTGGGGGCGACGGGGGTGACGGGGGTGGAGTTTCCGATCTGGTTCTCGCATGTGGTGGGGAGCGATGGGGTGGGGGTGGGGGTGCTGGGGCTTCGGAACGGGTTGCTGGTGGGGGCGGCGGTGGTCGCGTGCTCCCGGCTCTGGGCGAGCGCCCGCGGCCCGGCCGCGCAGGCTCCCCGGCCCGCCGGCGCGGTACCGCCAGGGGCCCTTGTCGGGGGCGCCGCCCCCGAACCCCCGCGCCTCAAACGCCGGCGAGGCTGAAATCTGTCGCGGCCGCACCCGCCCGGCCGGCGGGGCTGAAATCTGGCCCGGCCGCGCCCGCCCAGCCGACGAGGGTGAAATCTGATCCCGGCCAGCGGGGCTGAAATGTGCTCCGGGCCGGCGAGGGTGAAATCTGGTCCGGTGGGGCTGATTCCGGAAGTCAGTGGTCGAGGCGTTTGAGGAGGTGTTCGCGCCAGAGGGCGGTGAAGTCGTGGGGGGTGGTGGAGAGGATGTCGGCGAGGGCGGTTTCGAGGGCGGTGGTGGGTTCGGAGGTCTGGCTGACGGCGCGGTAGAAGTCGGTGAGGTGGTCCTCGCTCCAGCGGTCGGCGATGAGTTCGCAGGCGAGCCAGCCGCCCTCGTAGGCGCGGGAGAGGGTCTGGGGGGAGCCGCCGAAGGCGAAGTCGTCGTCGGCGGGGAGGGCGGGCGGGAGGTCGCCGCGGCGGACGGCGCGGCTGAGTTCGGGGGCGGTCTGGGGGGCGGTGCGCCCGGTGTCGCGGTAGGCGACCCAGTCGGCGAAGCCCTCGGAGAGCCACATGGGGGTGGCGGGCGAGGTGTGGGCGCGGGTGGCCACATGGGTGGTCTCGTGGGTGATCACGACGTCCTTGCCGAACTCGCCGAGGACCCCGTAGGCGGACGGGTTGACGATCACCCGGTCCGCGGGGGCGTCCCCGGCGGCGCCGGTCTCGCCGGTGGTGACGGCGGCGATGCCCCGGTATCCGGCCGCGGGCGCGCCCAGCAGGGCGCCCATGGACTCCAGCGAGTCGGGGGCGAGCACCACGACCCGCTCGGCCCAGCGGGAGGGCCAGGCGTCCGAGACGGCCGGGACGGAGCGGTCGGCGGTCCGGGCGAGCGCCTTGAGCCGGGCGGTGTCCTGGCCGACGCCGAGGATCAGGCTGCGTTCGCCGCGTACCGCCCGTACCTCGCCCTGGTGCCAGAGCTGCTCGGCCGCGCCCTCCGCCGCGCGGTCGGCGCTCACGTACCAGCGGCCGTCGCGGCGGGCCAGCTCCAGGGTGCGGGGGGCCGTGACGGGGCCGGAGTCGTAGCCGTCGACGCGGTAGCGCAGCTCCGCGTGGGCGACGGCGCGCTCGCCGTGCTCCTCCACCTCGCCGAGCCGGTACTCCCAGGACGCGAAGGGCATCTCGGCCAGATTGCGGAAGTACCGCAGCTCCTGGGCGCGCAGCCCGGCCGTCCCGGGGTCCAGCGCGGCCAGATAGGCGCTCTCGTCGCCGCCGAGCACCGCCCGGGCCCGGGCGTCCAGCGTGTGCCGGATGTCCGCCACATCGGCGCCGGAAGCCTTCGGGGTCGCGCAGCCCGCCAGGAGCGAGGGGGCCAGCACGGCCGCGACGAGCGCGAGCCCCGCGCCCGCCCGTGCCCTCGCGCGCCGTGCGCGCCTGTGATCCGCCACCTGTCGATCGTACGGAACGCGGACGCGGTCAGACGCGGGTCACCGAGGAGACGGGCATCATCCCGACGGGGTCGTAGCGGACCGAGGCGCCGGGGTAGGGCGCGTGGACGACCTGGCCGCCTCCCACGTACATGCCGATATGGCTGGCGTCGTCGCGGTAGACGACCAGATCGCCCGGCCGGGCCTCGGAGAGGGAGACCCGGCGGCCGGCGTCGCGCTGCGCCTGGGAGGTGCGCGGGAGGGCGACGCCCGCCTGGGCGTAGGACCACTGGACGAGGCCCGAACAGTCGAAGCCGGAGGGTCCGTTGGCGCCCCACACGTAGGGGCGGCCGATCGCGCCGCGGATCGCGCCCAGCGCGGCGGCGGCGCGGGAGGAGGCGGCCCCCGCGCCGGAGGTTCCGGGCGGCGCGGCGCGGCCGGAGCGCGAGGAGCGGTCGTACTTCCCGCGCTCCCTGGCCGAGAGCGAGTCGAGCAGCCGCCGCGCCGCGGCGAGCTTGCGTTCGACGGTCCGCTTGCTGCGGGCGACCGAGGCCCGGGTGCGTTCCAGTTCGGCGAGGGCCCCGGCGGCCGCGGTCCGCTCCTGGCCGAGTTCGCGCTGCACCCGGCGGAAGTCCCGCAGCACCGCGTTCTGGCGCGCGCCGAGCCGCTCCAGGGCCTCGGCGCGGAAGAGATAGGTGTCGGGGTCGGAGGAGAGCAGCAGATCGAGCACCGGGTCCACTCCGCCGGAGCGGTACTGCGCGCCCGCGACCGATCCGAGCGCCTGGCGCATCCGGTTGATCCGCTCCTGCCCGCGCGCCACCGCGTCCTGGGTGCGCGCCAGCCGTGCGCGCACCTTCCGCACCTGCTCGCCCGCGGCGTTGAAGCGCTCGGTGGCCCGCTCGGCCTCCTCGAACAGCCGGTCCACCGCGCCCCGCGCGCTCCGCGGGGAGTCGTGCGGATCCGCGTTCGCCGGTACGGCCCCGAACGCCGCCGCGGCCGTCGCGGCCGCGGCGGCGGAGGCGACGGTGACCTTGGCACTGTGAGTGAGACCGGGCTGTGAGGGCCGTCGATGGGACGTCACGGACCGCGCTCCCTTCCGCATGTGCGAGGAATGCGTACGGGCGCGGCACTTCCGTGCGCGGAGATGACGCCGCCGCCGTACGAGGGCTGTTGCGCGGCAGACAGTAGCCGGGCGAACACACGGCGGCCAAAGACCTCGCGGGGCGCGCACGGCCGCGCCCCGCCGGGAGACCACAGGTCACCGGCGGGGCGCGGCGTCAGCGAGCGGGCGGGGAATTCCCCCGATTGGGCGGCATGACCGGGCCGCGCGGGCGGCCCGGGCCGATCGGGTCAGCCGACGCGGACCCCGAACTGGTACGGCATGTTGTCGATCGACTCGTAGCGGACGACGGTGCCGGTGCGCGGGGCGTGCAGGACCTGGCCGTTGCCCGCGTAGAAGCCGACGTGGTGCAGGTCCGAGTAGAAGAAGACCAGATCGCCGACCTGGAGATCGCTCTGCGAGTTGATCCGGGCGCCGGCGCCGGTCTGCGCCTGGGAGGTGCGCGGGATGGAGATGTTGGCCTGGGCGAAGGCCCAGGAGGTGAGGCCCGAGCAGTCGAAGGAGTTGGGGCCGGAGGTGCCGTAGATGTAGGGCTTGCCGAGCACGCTCTGCGCGGCCGCGTACGCGGAGCTGGCGCGGCCCGAGCTGGGCTTGGACTCGCTCACGTCGGCGCGGTCGGTGTCGCGGCTGGCCCGGTCGTCGCCGCCGTTGGTGGAGGCGGCCTTCTCGGCGGTGTCGGCGGCGCGGTCGGCCGCCTTCTTGGCCTTCTCGGCCTCGCGGGCCTCCTCGGCCTTGAGGGCCGCGCGCTCCTGCGCGGTGAGGGAGTTGAGCAGCTTCTGCGCGTCGCCGAGCTTGGTCTGCACCTCGCGCTTCTTGGAGCCGAGCACCTCGCGGGTGTCGGCGAGGTCGCCCAGCTTCTCCTGGGCCTCCTTGCGCTGCTGAGCGAGGGCCCGCTGCTTGCCCTGGATCTCGTTGATCGCCTCGGTCTGCTTGGTGCCGATCTGGTCCAGCGCGGACGCCTTGTCGAGGTAGTCGTCCGGGTCCGAGGAGAGGAAGAGCTGGAGGGCCGGGTCCATGCCGCCGGAGCGGTACTGGGCGCTGGCCACCGAACCGAGGTCGTCGCGCAGGTCGTTCAGCTCGTCCTGGCCCCGGGCGACCTTGTCCTGGAGGTTGTCGACCTGCTTCTGGAGCTTGCCCTGCTGCTCCTTGGCGCCGTTGAGCTTCTCGGTGGCCTTCTCGGCCTCTTCGTAGAGCTTGTCGACCTTCGCCTTGACATCGGTCTTGCTCGGCTTGGGGTCGGCCTGAGCGGTCTGGGAGGTCAGGGCCACGGCGGCGGCCGCGGTCGCGGTGAGCACGGTCACTCGGGCGCGGCTCGGCTGCTTGGGACGACGGTGGGACGCCACGAAGGACGGCTCCTTCTTCCTCGAGCCGCCTACCGGGAGGGAGGGCGATTCCCCGGCTCCGCGCCCACAGCTTCCGGGGACATGGCTGAGACGCGCGGACTCGGCGGGCCTCCGCCGCCACCCCGGATGGGTGATCAACCGCGCGAAGGTTCGACGCCTGACCTTAGTGACCCACTTGTGATCACTTCAAATCCTGCCGGGAAAAAACTTGACCGGACACGCATTCTTTACGTACTTCACAGCCGTGATGATGACTATGTGACGCTACGTCCCGTTCTTTTATGTCCGAATCGGGTCATGAGGTGCGCAAGTTGACATTGAGCCCGTTCGGTTGCGGGAGTTGACGTAGCTCCCGCCGATCCCGCGGTGAAGAACGGGCGGGAGACAGCACGGGAGAACGGGCGGGACGCCGGGGCGGGCGTGGCCGGGCGGTCGCGGCGCGAGCGACGGAACGCCGGATGCGGCGGAAGCGCGACGGAAGGCGGCCGGACGGGCCCGTCAGACCCGGGAGAGCCGCTTCAGCAGCAGCGCCGAGGCCACCGGACGCGCGCCCGCCTTGGCCACCCCGTCGGCGACCTCCCGGTCGGTGGAGACCACCACCACCGGCCGCCCCGGCGGCTCCGCCCGCACCAGCTGACGGATCAGCTCGTCCGCCGTCACCCCCGGCTTGGAGAAGAGCACCCGCACCCCGCGCGGCGGCGCGAGCAGCACCGGGGCCGCCAGCTCCGCGCCGTCGAAGACACAGGTGATCTCCGCGCCGGTCTGGGCGGCGAGCACCGAGAGCCCGCCGAGCAGCCGCAGCCGCTGCTTCTCCAGCGGCATCGTGGGATAGCCGGTCTTGGTCACGTTGTAGCCGTCGACCACCAGATGGGCCTGGGGCAGCGCCAGCAGCTGGTCGAGCAGGGCCGGATCGGTCTCGGAGAGCGCGCGGGCGGCGATGTCCTTGGGGGACATCCGGCCCGGCTCGACGGCGTCGACGGTGTCGGCGGGATGCACCGAGACGGGCGGCAGGGCCAGTTCGCGGCGCAGCCCCTGGGCCGCGTCCAGCACGGTGTCCAGCAGCAGCCGCAGTCTCATGTCCTCGATCGACCGGCCCTCGCGGGCGGCGCGGCGGCCCGCCTCCACGGCGGCCTCCGCCTCGCCGAGACGGGCCTTGAGCCGCCGGCTCTCGCTCTCGGCCGCCGACACCTGGGCCGAGGTCTCCGCCCGTACGGTCTCCAGCTCGGCGGTGGCCCGGCGCAGCGCGGCCTCGCCGCGCTTGATGTCGCTCTGGAAGCTGCGCACCTTGCGGCGCAGCGATTCGGCCTCCTTGCGGGAGGTCTCCAGCTCGGTGCGGAGCCGCTCGGTCTCGCTCTTGGTCAGCCCGCGCGCCTCGGTCAGCTCCTCGCGGAGCCGGTCCAGCTCGCGCCGGCCGGCCTCGTCGGCGCGCTCGGCGTCCGCGCGCTGGGCCTCCTCGCCCGCGGCGGCGACGAGTTTCACCCATCCGGCGGGCCGCAGCACATAGGCGGCGGCGGCCACGTCGAGGGGATCGGCCGCGGCGGGCGGGGAGCCGGCCGCCAGCGCGGCGCACAGCTCGGTCTGGACCTGGGTGAGCCGCTCGGCGATGCGCTGCCGGAAGACGGGGTCGCTCTCCAGCGCCGCCGCCATCGCGTTGCCCGCGAACTTGGCCCGCCGGGAGGGGGTGAAGCGGGCGTACTGCCGCAACTGGGCCGGGAGTTCTCCGACGGTGAGCCCGCCGAAGGCGTCCGAGACCAGTGCCACCACCCGGCGCCGGACGCCTTCCGGCAACGGCCGGTCGAGCGCCTCGGCGGCGTCACCGGCCGCACCGGCCGGTTCGGCGCCGCTGTCAGGCTGCTCCACGATCCGTCACCCCACTACCCTTCGCGCGGGCCCCGTCAGGAGTCCGCGCCCGGCCTGTCCACCAACTCGATCTTGTCCACGGCGTTGCACCAGCGGCAGCGCACGGACTCGATGGTCTCACTGAGCACCTCGCGCTCCTCGACCTTGGGCTCTCCGGCCAGGTCCAGATGGACGTATTCGACGACCTTCGACGAGCGGGTGACATCGAAACGGGTGAGATTGCCGCAGAGTGTGCAGCGCCAGCGGGTGTCAGCTGTCGGCGAGGGAACCGTCGTCATTTCGCGTTCTCTTCCGTTGTACGGATTTCCGGTTGCCGCGGTGCGCCGTCGAACTGCGGGTGTACTCCCCGTAACTCTATGGCCTCGCGGCTCTCCGGGGACACGGCGAGGCACTCTGTACCGTTCCATTCCGCTACGCCATGATCTGTCCATGGTTGATTGGCGGAACGTGGCCCTGGGCGCGATCCGGGGTGCGGCGACGGGTCCCACCGTGACGTACGGCCTGATCTCCCTGTGCTGCGCGGTCTTCCTCGTGAGTCCGGTGTCGGGCCTCAACCCCTCGTACGGGACCGGCGACGCGCTGTTGTCGGCCCAGAGCGCGTACTTCGAACGGTGGGGAGTGATCCCCGCCGAACTGATGAGCGGCGACCCCGGCACCCTGCTGACGCCGTTCACCGCACTCTTCGTCAGCGGGAACTGGCTGCATCTGCTCGGCAACATGCTCTTTCTCTACGTCTTCGGCGCGATGGCCGAGGAGCGCCTCGGGCAGATCGAGTTCCTGCTCTTCTACACCGCCACGGGATACCTCGCCCTCTGCGCCTACGCGGCGGCCAACGCCGGATCGGACCAGACGCTGGTGGGCGCCTCGGGGGCGATCTCGGGCGTGCTCGGGGCCTTCCTCTTCCTCTTCCCCCGCGCCAGGGTCACCAGTCTCTTCCCCTTCCTGTTCTTCCTGCCGCTGCGCTTCCCCGCCTGGATCGTGCTGATCTTCTGGTTCGCGCTCCAGTGGCTGGCGGCCTCGGGCGCGGGCAGCGGCGGGCCCGGGGTGGCGTATCTGGCGCATCTGGTGGGCTTCGGGGCCGGTTTTCTCTACGCATGGGGACGTTTTGGACGTAGGGCTAGAGTGAACTCCTCAGCAGCGGCCACCGAGGGAGAAAGCAAGCCGTGATCACCGCGATCGTGCTCATCAAGACCAGCGTGGACCGCATCCCCGAGATCGCGGAGTCGATCGCGTCCCTGGACAGCGTCAGCGAGGTCTTCTCCGTCACCGGGACCTATGACCTGATCGCGATGGTCCGGGTGGCCCGGCACGACGATCTCGCCGAGGTGATCCCGGGCAGCATCAGCAAGATCGCCGGAGTGGAGGCGACCGACACGCATGTGGCGTTCCGCACCTACTCACAGCACGATCTCGAGGCCGCGTTCGCGATTGGACTGGATTCCTGACCCCGGAACCCTCAAGATGAGGACTTCTTCATCTTCGTCTCATCCAGCGTCTCCCGTGGTCTGGCCACTATCGAACACATGGTCTTCTCTCATCGCATAGCGGCACTCGCCGCGGTCGTCGCGATCCCCCTGGGGATCGCGGTGACCAGCTACGCCCTCACCGACAGCCCCGACGACCGCAAGGTTCCCCCCAAGGTGGAACTGCAGACGAGCACGCCCGCGGGCTCGTCCGGCTCGCCGGGCGCGCCCCAGTCCCCGGAGCCCGGCTCCCCGGAGTCCTCCGCCGGGCCCTCCTCCCCCCGCCCCGTCCCCAGCGACGAGACGGTCACCACCCAGCAGCCGAGCACCCCCTCGCAGCCGGTGGACGAGACCGTGTCCGGGCCTCCGGTACGCGAGAACCCCCCGGGCGGCGGCGACGACAATGACGACGACGGCAACGGACAGGGCGACGACGGCCCGGGCGGCGACGACTTCGGTGACGACGGCTGACCCCGTACGCCGCTGGGTCTCCGCACGGCTGCGCATCATGCTCTGGCTGCTGCTCGTCATGACAGTGGCCCTGGGAGCGGTGGCCACGGCGACCCGCTCCGTACTGCTACGCGATGTTGACCACAGGATCAACGGCCTCCTGGTCCAGGAGGCCGCCGAGTTCGCCAACTTCGTCGCCCAGGGAGTGGACCCCAGCGACGGCAAGAAGTTCACCGACCCCAACCCGCTGCTCCGCGTCTTCCTGGCCCGGCAGTACGCCGACCCGGACGAGGAGCTGCTCGGCCTGGTCGGCGTCCCCGGCATGGCCCCCGCCAGCAAGGCCCAGGAGCGGGAGGCCAGGGCCTACCACCCGCTCGCCGACGACACCGCCTCGCGGACCGCGGTCTTCAACTCGCCGCACGCCACCGGCACCCTGAACCGCCCGCAGGGCGAGGTCCGCTGGGCCAAGGTCGAGATCGACTCCGGTCCCTCCCACGAACCGGCCGCCTTCGTCGTCGCCATCCACCCCAAGGGCGAACAGGACAAGGCCAACGACATCTTCCTGATGCTGCTCGCCATCTCCGGGGTCGCCCTGCTGATGACGACCGGCGTCGGCTGGGCCGTCGCCGGGCGCATCCTCCAGCCCGTACGGCTGGTCCGCACCACCGCCGCCCAGCTCACCGAGCAGGATCTGACCCGGCGCATCCCCGTCCAGGGCCGCGACGACATAGCCGCGCTCGCCGAGACGTTCAACGCCATGCTGGACCGGCTGGAGCGCGCGTTCGCCGCCCAGCGGGAGTTCGTCGACGACGCCGGCCACGAGCTGCGCACCCCCATCACCATCGTCCGCGGCCATCTGGAGCTGATGGGCGACGATCCGGGAGAACGGGAGGAGACCGTACGGATCGTCATGGAGGAGCTGGACCGGATGAGCCGCATCGTCGAGGACCTGCTGCTGCTCGCCAAGGCCGAGCGCCCCGACTTCGTCACCCCCGAGCCCGTGCAGCTCGGCGAGCTGACCGCCGACGTCTACGTCAAGGCGCGGGCGCTCGGCGAACGCGAGTGGAAGCTCGCCGGGGTCGCCGACGCCGAGGTCCATGTGGACGCGCAGCGCATCACCCAGGCCATGGTCCAGCTCGCCCAGAACGCCGTCCAGCACACCGTCCCCGGCCAGCGCGTCTCCATCGGCTCCCGCAGCCACGAGGACGGCATCGAGCTGTTCGTCGCCGACACCGGGCCCGGAGTGCAGCCGCAGGACGCCGACGTCATCTTCGAACGGTTCCGGCGCGGGACCGCCCGGCGCGGCGCGCGGGCCACCGGCGCGGGCCTCGGACTCGCCATCGTGAAGGCCATAGCCGAAGGTCACGGCGGGCGGGTCGAGCTGCGCCCCACCGACGGCGGCGGCGCCACCTTCGTCCTCGTACTCCAGAAGGAAGCGACCCTGTGAACCGGATACTCATCGTCGAGGACGAGGAGCGCATCGCCTCCTTCGTGGAGAAGGGGCTGCGCGCCAACGGCTTCACCACCACCGTCGTCGGAGACGGCGAGGCCGCCTACGACTACGCCGTGACCGGCGGCTTCGACCTGATCGTGCTCGACATCGGACTGCCCGGCAAGGACGGCTTCACCGTGCTGCGCCAGCTGCGCGAGGCCCGGGTCTCGGTGCCGGTGATCGTGCTCACCGCACGGGACTCCGTACGGGACACCGTCGCCGGGCTGGAGGGCGGCGCGGACGACTGGATGACCAAGCCGTTCCGCTTCGAGGAGCTGCTCGCCCGGGTCCGGCTGCGGCTGCGCACCGCGGCGCGCGCCCCCGAGGTGACGGTGCTGCGCAACGGCGAGCTGACGCTGGACCTGCGCACCCGCCGGGCCCGCTCCGGCGAGCGGACCGTCGATCTGACCGCACGCGAGTTCGTCCTGCTGGAGCTGTTTCTGCGCCATCCGGGACAGGTCCTCTCCCGCGAACAGATCCTGTCGCACGTCTGGGGCTACGACTTCGACCCCGGCTCCAACATCGTCGACGTCTACGTCCGCGCCCTGCGGAAGAAGCTGGGGGCCGGACGGGTGGAGACCGTTCGGGGGATGGGGTATCGGCTGCCCGAGTGAGACCGCCGGCCCGGGTCCGAGGACTCCGGGACCGCCCTCGCTCGGCCGTGCCCGGGGCCCATGGCCCCGGGCCCTCTTTTCGCCCGCTCCACGGGCCGCGCCGCGTGAAGTTCCTTTCATGAAGTGCTCATGGAGCGCTCACCGCCCGGGTGAAACCTTTCTCATGTGACCTTGAACCTGCGACAAGCGGCGACCCTGTGCGTGGCCCTGAGCATCTGCGCGCTCCTCATCGTCCCGGGGAACTTCCCGGGACTGAGCGGGGACGCCCGGATCACCCTCGCCGTATTCGCCCTGGCGACCTGCGCCTGGATCGGTACGCCGATCGACGACACCTACATCGCCCTCGGCGCCGGGCTCGCTCTCACCGCGACCGGGGTGATCAGCAGCGACGAGCTGTTCGGCACCCTCGGCGACGACACCGTGTGGCTGCTGATCTGCGCCTTCGTACTGGCCGCCGCGGTGGCGCGGACCGGGCTCGCCGGACGGGCGGCCGCCTTCCTCGTCGGCGGGGCCCGCACGGTGCGGCAGCTGGTTCATCTCACGACCGCGGCGCTCGTGGTCACCGCCTTCGCGGTGCCCGCCACCTCCGGCCGGGCCGCCCTCGCCATGCCGGTCTTCCTCGCGCTGGCGAAGGCCCTGTCGGACCGCAAGCGGCTGGTGGTGATGCTGGCGCTGCTCTTCCCCACCGTCATCCTGCTCTCCGCGGTCGCCACCCTGATCGGCGCCGGAGCCCACCTCATCACCGTGTCGGTGCTCTGGGAGGCGGCCGGGGAGCGCATCGGGTTCACCGAGTGGCTGATGATCGGTCTGCCGCTGGCGGTGGTCTCCTCCCATCTGGCCGCGGAGGCCGTGCTCTTCACCACCACCCGCCGCGCGGACCGCCTGGGCCCCGTCCACATCACCGCCGAGGAGATCCAGGAGCACAGCGAGAAGCCCGTCACCGGGCCCTGGGAGCCCGCCGAGACCCGCTGCGCCCTGCTGCTGGCCACCGTGGTCGCCCTGTGGTGCAGCGAACCGCTGCACCGGGTGCCGCCCGCCGTGGTGGCGCTGATCGGCGCCATAGTCGCGGCGTCGCCGGCCCTGGGCACCGTACGGCTCAAGGACGCGCTCAAGACCGTGCCCTGGTCCCTGCTGCTGTTCATGGCGGCGACCATGGCGATGGGCGTCGCGCTCGCCGACTCGGGGGCCGCGAAGTGGCTGGTCGGCGGGGTGCCGCTGGATCTGCCGCCGTGGCTCTTCCTGACGGTGGTGGTGGCGATCTCCACCGTGGCGCATCTGGTGCTCCAGTCCCGGTCGGCGAGATCGTCCGTCCTGGTGCCGCTGGTGGTCGCCGCGGCCGTCGGCGCCGGGGTCAATCCGGTGGCCGCCGCCCTCGCCTCCACCGCCGCCGCGGGCTTCTGCCACACCCTGCCCGCCTCCGCGAAGCCGGTGACCCTCTTCGCCGACATCCCCGGCACCCCCACCTACACCCCGCGCGATCTGCTCAGGCTCTCCGCCGTGCTGGCTCCGATGACCGCGGCGCTGGTGCTGCTGTTCGCGGTCGCCGTCTGGCCGCTGCTCGGTGTGCCGCTCCGCTGACGCGGACAACCCTCCCCTCTGTCAGGAGTACAAACGATGCTGAACCGATTCGCCGTAGCCCCCAGCGGTTTCAAGGAGTCCCTGTCCGCCCAGTCCGCCGCCGAGGCGATCGCCGAGGGCGTGCGCAGGGTGGTGCCCCACGCCGAGATCGATCTGATCCCCCTGGTCGACGGCGGCGAGGGCACCGCCCAGGCGCTGGCCACCGCGTCCGGCGGACGGCTGGTCCGGCTGCGGGCCACCGGGCCGACGGGCGAGCGCATCGGCACCCACTTCGCGCTCCTCGGGGACCGGGAGGAGACCGCCGTGGTGGAGATGGCGGCGGTCGCCGGGCTCTCCCTCGTCCCGCGCGATCTGCGCGACCCGGGCGCGACCACGACCCATGGCGTCGGCGAGCTGATCTCCGCCGCGCTCGACACCGGCGTCCGGCGGATCCTGGTGGGCTGCGGCGACTCGGGGACCTCCGACGGCGGGGCCGGCGCGCTCCAGGCGCTGGGCGCGCGGCTGCTGGACGCGGACGGCCGGGAACTGCCGTACGGCGGCCGGGAGCTGGGCCGGCTGGCCCGGATCGACGCCTCGGGGCTCGATCCCCGGCTGGCCGGGACCGAGATCCGGGTGGCCTGCAACCCCTTCAACGTGCTGTGCGGCGAACGCGGGGTGGCCAGGGTCTTCGGTCCGCAGAAGGGCGCGACGCCCGCGCAGGTGGAGCAGCTCGCGGCGGGCCTGGAGCACTGGGCCGACGTCCTCACCCGGGATCTGGACGTCCGGACCGATCTGTACGGCGGGCCCGGTACGGGGGCCTCCGGCGGTCTGGGCGCGGGGCTCGCGGCGCTCGGCGCGCAGCTGCTCCCCCGCTTCGACGTGCTGCTGGACCATCTGGACCTGGACGCCCGGCTGGCCCGCGCCGATCTGGTGCTGACCGCCGAGGGCGCGCTCGACCACCAGACCCCGCGCGGCAAGGTGCCGGCGGAGGTGGCGCGGCGCGCCAAGCTGTACGGGCGTGAGGTGCTGGCGCTGGCCGGGACCATCGGGGAGGGCGCGCATCTGGTGCGCTCGACCGGGGTGGACGCGTACAGCTCGATCCTGCCCGCGCCGGTCACGCTCACGGAGGCGCTCGGCCGCGGCGGGGAGTTCCTCACCGACGCCACCGAGCGCGCCCTGCGGATGATCCTGATCGGGACGCGGCTACCGGTTCACGCGGAGGCGGTGTCGGGGACGCAGCGGCCGTCCTCGGTGCGGTAGTTCCAGCGCGCGCCCTGGGAGACCAGCTCCCGCACGGCGCGTACGAAGCGCTCGACGTGCTCGTCGGGGGTGCCGGCGCCGAAGCTGACGCGGATCGCGTTGAGGGACTTCTCCCCCGGCTCGCTCTCCGGGGCGCCGCACTCGCCCGGATCCTGCGGCTCGCTGCCGAGCAGGGTGCGGACCAGCGGGTGGGCGCAGAAGAGCCCGTCGCGGACGCCGATGCCGTACTCGGCGGAGAGGGCGGCGGCGAAGTGGGAGCTGTTCCAGCCCTCGACCACGAAGGAGATCACTCCCACCCGGGGGGCGTCGTCGCCGAACAGCGAGAGCACCTTGACCTGCGGGACCTCGGCGAGACCGGCGCGGACCTCGGCGACCAGCCGCTGTTCGCGGGCGACGAGCGTGTCGAAGCCGGCCTCGGTGAGGGCCTTGCAGGCCGAGGCGATGGCGTAGACGCCGATGACATTGGGCGAGCCGGCCTCGTGGCGGGCGGCGGTGGAGTGCCACTCCACCTCGACGCCGCCGTCGGCGCGGCGGGCGACCTTGCGGGAGGCCCCGCCGCCCGCGAGGTACGGCTCGGCGCTCCGCAGCCAGTCGGCGCGGCCGGCGAGCACGCCGGAGCCGAACGGGGCGTACAGCTTGTGCCCGGAGAACGCGACCCAGTCGACGTCCAGTTCGCGCACCGAGAGCGGGTGGTGGGGCGCGAGCTGGGCGGCGTCCAGGACGATCCGGGCGCCGTGGGCGTGGGCGGCGGCGGCGAGTTCCCTCACGGGCCACAGCTCGCCGGTCACATTGGACGCGCCCGTGACACAGACCAGGGCGGGGCCGTAGGGGTCGCGGTCCGCGAGGGCGCGCTCCAGCGTGGTGACGGCCTCGGCCGGGGTGCGCGGGGCGTTGAGGTAGGTGACCTGGGCGTCGCGCCACGGCAGGAGCGAGGCGTGGTGCTCGGTCTCGAAGACGAAGACCTGGCAGTCGGCGGGGAGCGCCGCGGCCAGCAGGTTCAGCGAGTCGGTGGTGGACCGGGTGAAGACGAGCTGGTCGTCCTCGCGGCAGTCGAGGAATTCGGCGACGGTCCGGCGGCTGTTCTCGAAGAGGTCCGTGGAGAGCTGGGAGAGATAGCCCGCGCCGCGGTGGACGCTGCCGTAGTACGGGGCGTACGCGGCGACGTCGTCCCAGACCCGCTGGAGGGCGGGGGCGCTCGCGGCGTAGTCCAGGGCCGCGTAGGTGACCTCGCCGCCGGTGACCAGCGGGACGGTGACCTCGCGGCCGAGGACGGGGAGGGGGGCGCTGAGGGCGGTGTCGACGGCGGTGCTGGGGCGTGCGGACATGGCGGAATCTCCCGGCGGGACAGGCTGAATGGCTTCATGGACCCGGACGCGGGCGTGCGTCACCGCAGGGCGGCGTGCCGGGGGGTGCCTCGGGCGCGGCGGTCGCCGCGCGTGGAGGGTGTGCTGAAGAAGGGGCGTTCAGCCCTATCGCATTCGCTTGCTCACGAGACTGCTCCCTTGAGGACCAGGACCCCAGGGCGTGCAGGGGTCCGCGCTTGCCGCAGACCTCGCTGCCTACGGCCTGGTCTTCACCCGGGGCACCCCGCCACGGACGGAGGGTTGCCGGACAGCGGGCCGGGGCCGTAGTCGCTGTCGCTCATGACCTGCAAGGACGGTATGCCAACGACACTTGGCCGCGCAACCCTGTCCCGCATCCCGGAATCCGGCGCCCGCCCCGCGCCGACGCCGCCGTGACGCCCCGGCGGGGTGTCACGGCGGGGTGTCACGGCGGCGCGGCGGGCTCGGTCAGGCGTTGGTCGCGGCGACCCAGCGGTCGAGGGCGGCGGCGGCGGCGCCGGAGTCGATGGAGTGGGCGGCCCGGGTGACGCCGGCGGCGAGCTGGTCCTCCAGGGGGGCGTCGGCGGGGTCGAGGGCGACCAGCGCCGCCGCCGAGTTCAGCAGGACCGCGTCCCGCACCGGCCCCTTCTCGCCGGCGAGGACCCGCCGCGCCACCTCCGCGTTGTAGGAGGCGTCCGCGCCCCGCAGCGCCTCCACCGGGACCAGCGGGATCCCGATGTCCCGCGGGTCGAAGGCCTGCTCCCGCACCGAGCCGTCCCGTACCGCCCACACCCGCGACGTCGCCGTCGTCGTCAGCTCGTCCAGCCCGTCGTCGCCGCGGAAGACCAGCGCCGAGGAGCCGCGCTCCGCGAGCACGCCCGCGAGGATGGGGGCCATTCTGGCGTCGGCGACCCCGGTGGCCTGGGCCTTCACCCGGGCCGGGTTGGTCAGCGGACCGAGGAAGTTGAAGGTCGTACGGATCCCCAGCTCCTTGCGGGCCGCCGCCACATGCCGCAGCGCCGGATGGAACTTCACCGCGAAGCAGAAGGTGATCCCCGCCTCCTCCGCGACCTCGGCCACCCGCTCCGGGGTCAGCTCCAGATTGACCCCGAGCTTCTCCAGCACGTCGGACGCGCCCGAGGCGCTCGACGCCGCCCGGTTGCCGTGCTTGACGACCTTCGCCCCGGCGCCCGCGACGACGATCGCGGACATCGTGGAGATGTTCACCGTCTTCGCGCCGTCGCCGCCCGTGCCCACGATGTCCACGCTCGGCCCCGGCACCTCGATGAGCCGCGCGTGCGCGTACATCGTCCGCACCAGTCCGGAGATCTCTTCCACCGTCTCGCCCTTGGCCCGCAGCGCCACCGCGAATCCGGCGATCTGCGCGTCGGTGGCCGCGCCGCTGAGGATCCGGTCCATCGCCCAGGCGGTGGCGTCCGCGCTCTGGTCGCGCTGGTCGAGGAGCGAGTTCAGCACGCCGGGCCAGGAGAGGTCCGCCACGCTGTCGCCGCCTACCGGGGTCACAACGTTCATGGTCCGCTCCAGGGTCCAGCTGGGAATAAGGGTTAAGACTCCACCCTATCCAGCCCCGGGGACGGCGAAGAGCCCCGTCCAGTGCCTGGACGGGGCTCTCGCTGTGGCGATCGCGACGATCGGTTCAGGTGATCAGTGGTGGCCGTGGCCGCTGGTGATCTCCTTGTACTCCTCGGCGGTGGGCTTGGCGATCTGGTTCCCCTCGCCGTAGAAGCCCTGGCTCAGCTTGGCCTGGGTCTTCTTGACGAGCGACACCTTCCGCTCGACGCCGTTCTCGTCCACGGTCGGGCCGATCTCGATCGGCCGGTACTGCTCGTGGGCCGTGAGGCGGTACAGCTCACCCTGGCTGAGCGGCTCGTGCACCTCGACGAACTCACCGTGCGGCAGGCGCTTGATGATGCCGGACTCGCGTCCGTGCAGCACCTTCTCCCGGTCGCGGCGCTGAAGGCCGAGGCAGATCCGCTTCGTGATGATGAAGGCGATGACCGGTCCGGCGAAGAAGAAGATCCGGACGAACCAGGTGATCGCGTTGATCGACAGATTGAAGTGGGTCGCGGCGATGTCGTTACCGCCGCCGAGCAGCATGATGAAGTACGCGAACAGCCACGCCACACCGAAGGCGGTACGGGTCGGGGCGTTGCGCGGACGGTCCAGGATGTGGTGCTCGCGCTTGTCCCCGGTGACCCAGGACTCGATGAACGGATAGACCGCGATCGCGCCCAGCACCAGCGGGAAGACCAGCAGCGGGATGAACACGCCCAGGGCGAGGGTGTGGCCCCAGGCGTTGATCTCCCAGCCTGGCATCACACGGATCAGACCCTCGGCGAAGCCCATGTACCAGTCGGGTTGCGCGCCGGTGGAGACCTGGTCGATCCGGTAGGGACCGAGTGCCCAGATCGGGTTCAGCGTGGCGACCGCGGCGACCACCGAGATGATGCCGAAGACCAGGAAGAAGAAGCCACCCGCCTTGGCCATGTAGACCGGCAGCAGCGGCATGCCGACGACGTTCTTCTCGGTCCGGCCGGGACCCGGGTACTGCGTGTGCTTGTGGTACACGACGAGGATCAGATGGCCCACCAGCAGTCCGAGCATGATGCCCGGCAACAGCAGGATGTGGATCGAGTAGAACCGGCCGACGAAATCGTGGCCCGGGAACTCTCCGCCGAACAGGAACATCGAGATGTACGTGCCGATGATGGGCACGGACAGGATCGCGCCCTGCACGAAGCGGACACCGGTGCCGGAGAGCAGATCGTCCGGGAGCGAGTAACCGGTGAAGCCGGTGAACATGCCCAGGACGAGCAGCAGGAAGCCGAACAGCCAGTTGACCTCGCGCGGCTTGCGGAACGCGCCCGTGAAGAAGACGCGCATCATGTGGACCATCATCGCGGCGACGAAGATCAGCGCGGCCCAGTGGTGGATCTGCCGGATGAGCAGACCGCCGCGGACGTCGAAGCTGATGTCCAGGGTCGAGGCGTACGCCTCCGACATGCGCACGCCCTGCATGGGGACGTAGCTGCCGTGGTAGACGATCTCGTTCATCGACGGGCTGAAGAACAGCGTCAGATACACACCCGTGAGGATGATGATCACGAAGCTGTAGAGGCAGATCTCGCCCAGCATGAAGGACCAGTGGTCCGGGAAGATCTTCCGCATGTTGGCCTTGGCCAGGCTGTAGATGCCCAGCCGGCCGTCCGCCCAGTCCGCGACCCGTTCACCCGCGGGTGCTTTGCGCTCGGGGCGCTTGGTGTCAGTGGCAGTAGTACTCATCCGCGCTCCCAGAAGGACGCACCGACAGGCTCGTCGAAGTCGCCGAGCGCTTCGAGGTTGCCCTCCGCGTTCACACCGATCCGCAGCTGCGGAAGGGGGTGACCGGCGGGGCCGAAGATGACCCGGGCTCCGTCGGAGAGGTCGAAGGTGGACTGATGACACGGGCAGAGCACGTGGTGTGTCTGCTGCTCGTACAGGCTGATCGGGCAGCCGACGTGGGTGCAGATCTTGGAGAAGGCCACGATTCCCTCGTGGGACCACTCCAGCTCGCGCTTGTCCTTGATGTCGTCCGGACGGATCCGGACGATCATCAGGGCGGCCTTGCCGATCTGGATCTGGAAGTCGTGGGCGTCGTCCTTCAGGCCCTCGGGCATGGCGAAGACGAGCGAGCCGACGGTGATGTCCTCGGGACGCAGCGGCTCATGCGTGTTCATGTTGATGAGCTGCTTGCCCTTGGCCCAGAGCGTCTCGCGGAGCTTGCGCTCCGGCAGCGGGCCCAGGTCGCGCAGCAGCACCACACCGGTGAGCGGCACCAGCGCCAGCGCGCCGAACATCGTGTTCCGGATCAGCTTCCGGCGGCCGAAGCCCGACTCCTCGTTGCCGGCCGCGAAGTCGGCCAGCACCTGGGCCTTCACCTCGGGCGACGCCTCGATGGGGTGCCGGTCGTCGGCGACCTCCACGTCGGACATCAGCGTGCGGGCCCAGTGGACCGCGCCCGCGCCGATGAAGAAGAGGGCCGCGCCGAGCGTCCAGCCCAGCGAGAAGTTCAGCGCGCTCACCCGGCCGAAGGGCCAGATGTAGACGAGCTTGTCGACCGGGAAGGCGACGAAGCTGGCGATGAACGCGACCGTGGAGAGCATGGAGAGCGTGAACAGGAGCGCGACGGTGCGCTCGGACCGCTTGGCGGCCCGCTCGTCGATGTCCTGGATGCGCGGCTTGTGAGCCGGCAGCCCCGGGTCGTGGAACGGGTCCTCGTCCACACGCTGGGCCACGGCGGTGCCGCCGTGCCCTGCCGCGCCGTGCGCGGCGCCCTGCTCGACCGGCAGGTTCTCTTCTGGAATGTCTTGGCTACTCATGACTTCTTGGCCTTAGCGGTGTGGGCCGCGACCCAGACGGCGGTTGCGATCAGCGCACCCAGACCGAAGATCCAGGCGAACAGACCCTCACTGACGGGACCGAGCCCGCCCAGCGTCAGACCGCCGGGGCTCGATGCCTTGTTCGGGTCGTTCATGGTCTCGACGTAGGCGATGATCTCCTTCTTCTCCTTCTCCGGCATCACGCCGTCGGGGAAGGAGGGCATGTTCTGCGGGCCGGTCTGCATGGCCTCGTAGAGATGCTTGTTGCTGACGCCCTCAAGGGTGGGGGCGTACTTGCCTTCGGTCAGCGCGCCGCCCTTGCCGGTGAAGTTGTGGCACTGGGCGCAGTTGGTGCGGAAGAGGTCGCCGCCCCGGGCGACATCGGCGCCCTTCGGGCTGTACTGATCCTCGGTCGGCGTGATCGGACCGGCGCCCAGCGAGGCGACGTACGCCGCGAGCTGGTCGATCTCGGCCTGGGAGTAGATGACCTTCTTCTTCGGCACCTGTGCGCCGCGCTGCTGCGCCGGCATACGTCCGGTGCCGACCTGGAAGTCGACGGAGGCAGAGCCGACACCGACGAGGGACGGGCCGTCAGTGGTGCCCTCGCCGCCGGTTCCGTGGCAGCTCGCGCAGCCCACGGTGTACAGCTTCTTGCCCTCCTCGATGGCGAGGGACTGGGAGGTTTCATCGGCCTGTGCCTTGTCCGCAGGCGCGAACGCGGCGTACAGCCCCCCGGTGGCCGCCAGCGCGAGGAGTAGGACGACGACCGCCGCCAGCGGATGGCGTCGTCGTGCGGAGAGCTTTTTCACGGATTACCCCGGTGTCAGGATTTTCTGCGTCGATGCTTCTGGACTGTGTCTGCTTCGGGCGCGAGCGCCCACGCCCGTTACTTGATCATGTAGATCGTGGCGAAGAGGCCGATCCAGACGACATCGACGAAGTGCCAGTAATAGGACACGACGATGGCGGAGGTTGCCTGCTCATGGGTGAATCTCCTGGCCGCGTAGGTCCGGCCCAGGACCAGCAGGAAGGCGATCAGGCCGCCTGTCACATGCAGTCCGTGGAAGCCGGTGGTCAGGTAGAACACCGAGCCGTACGGGTCCGACGAGAGTGAGATCCCGTGCTGGACCAGCTCGGTGTACTCGTACACCTGACCGCCGATGAAGATCGATCCCATGATGAACGTGATGATGAACCACGTGCGCAGCTTCTTCACATCGCCGCGCTCGGCGGCGAATACGCCGAGCTGGCAGGTGAGGGAGGAGAGCACCAGGATCGTGGTGTTCGTCGCCGAGAACGGGAAGTTCAGAAGGTCGGCCTTCGAGGACCAGAACTCGGCACCCGTAACCGAGCGCAGAGTGAAGTACATCGCAAAGAGGGCCGCGAAGAACATCAGCTCGGAACTCAACCAGATGATGGTTCCGACGCTGACGAGGTTCGGCCGATTGACCGACGGGTGCGCGTGCCCGGTTTCTACTGTCGTTGCTGTCGCCACGACCGACATTATGTCGGTCGCTTATCCCGCCCTCACTCCGGGGGGTGCCGTTCGGTGTGTCAGTGGCCGCTGTGCTGCCCGAACGGCCCATCGGCAGGGTGTCCGAACCGCTGTTTACGAACAGGGGGAGCGAGTAGCATCCGGCCCACCGGTACCTGATCCAGAGGGCCCCGACGACGCGGAGGAACAATGCAGCCGACCGCCACCGTGCTGGTCTACAGCGATGACGCCAACACCCGTGAGCAGGTGCGGCTGGCCACCGGTCGCAGGCCCGCGGCCGATGTCCCCCCGGTCGAGTTCATCGAGTGCGCGACCCTGCCGGCCGTGCTCAAGCAGCTGGACGAGGGCGGGGTCGACGTCTGTGTGCTGGACGGCGAGACCGTGCCCGCGGGCGGCATGGGCGTCTGCCGGCAGATCAAGGACGAGATTTTCAACTGCCCGCCCGTGTTGCTCCTGATCGGACGCCCCCAGGACGCCTGGCTGGCCACCTGGAGCCGCGCTGAGGCCGCTGTGACGCTTCCGGTGGACCCGGTGGAGTTCGCGGACGCGCTGGCCGCGCTGTTGCGCGAGAGGCTCGGCGTGGGGGCCTGACGGCCCGTTCCCCGGGGGCGGGCCGGCCCCGGGCCGCTTCCGGGCGGCCCGCGGCCGCCCCCGGGGCGGGAATCCGCCCGGTCCAGGGGCGGTTCTCCGCCTGATCCGGGCGCGGTCCGGGCGCGGGCGCGCCGGACCCGGCGGGCGGGAGCCTCTGATCCCGGTGTGGGCCGGGGCCCGGGCCGGGCGCTAGATCCGGGGCCTGAGCCGGGCCACGTCGGTGGTGCTGCTGCCGTCCCTGGTCGCGCCGACGAGGGCGCTGCCCTTGCGCCAGTCGGCCCAGGAGAGGTTCCAGTCGCCGTAGCCGTTGCCGAAGGTGTCCATGTCGTCCCCGATGCTGTTGACGACGTGGACGAGGTCGCCCTCGCGCACGGTCTCGTAGAACCAGGCGGCGTTGCCGGTGGACATGCCCGTACAGCCGTGGCTGACGTTGGCGTATCCGTGGGATCCGATGGACCAGGGCGCGGCGTGGACGTACTCGCCGCTCCAGGTGACCCGGGTGGCGTAGTAGACCGGCAGGTCGTACGCCTCGGAGCCGCCGATGCCGACGCTGGAGCCGCGCATCCGGACGAAGTACTCCTTGCCGAGGACCACCTTGACGCCGTTGCGGGTGGAGAATCCGGGCTTGCCGGTGGTGATCGGAATGGTGTTGATCACTTCTCCGTTGCGGAGCACGGTCATGTAGTGCGAGGAGGCGTCGGTGATGGCCTCGACCCGGTCGCCGATGGTGAGCTTGAGCGCTTCGGAGGCCCCGCCGTAGAGCTGGTGGGAGACCTTGACGCCCTGGAGGTTGCTGGAGGCGGTGACCTTGGCGCCGGCCGGCCAGTAGTCCTTGGGCCGGAAGTGGAGATTCTGGTCGTCCACCCAGTGCCAGGCGCCCTCGACCGACGGCTTTGAGTCGACTTTGAGGCCGCGTTCGATGACGGCCCGCGCCTCGCGGTCCTTGACGGGCAGGCTCAGCTCGGCGATGAGCGGCTGGCCGACGCCGTAGGTGCCCGCCTCCGGGCCGAAACCCACCGTCAGGCGGCGTTTGGCCGGGGAGGTCTCGAAACCGAGCGTACGGGTGCCGGGAGCGCCCTTCTTGTCCTCGGTGGCGACCCGGGCGGTGTACTTCGCGCCGGCCGACAGGGCTCCCGTGGACCGCCAGCGGCTGCCGTCGGCGGCCAGCTCGCCCGCCAGGTGGTGACCGGAGTCGTCGACGACCGTCACATCGGTGATCCGGCCCTCCGTGCCCTTCACGGTGACCTCGAAGGGCTTGTCCGGGCTGGCCTTCGCGGCCCCGGCGGGGGTGTTGAAGGCGATCTGCCGGGCCGCGTCGAAGGGCTTGGCGGAGAGCGGGTGGCTCTTCGTCTCGCCGCACGCGGTCGCGGCCGCCCCCAGGGCCAGGACCAGCAGGGTGCAGCGGAGAACGGAGCTGAGGCGCGGCGTCTGGTTCATAGCCTCACGGTATGAATGCCGCATCGCGACGGCGCGTTGAACGCGTACAAACGGGCGGGCCCGGCTCCCCCGCACGAGTGAGGGGGAGCCGGGCCCGGACCGTCTGTCCGTCCGCGCGAGGTGGTCGCGCGGGCGGTACGGCGATCGCCGGAATCAGCGGGTCACTGGTTCTGGCTCTCACCGCGGTAGTACTCGAACACCCATCCGAAGATGCCGATGAGGATGAGCGGCGCCGAGAAGTACATCAGCCACCAGCCCACGGCCACGGCGAGGAAGGCGAACGCCGAACCGATGGCCAGCGAGAGCGGCTGCCAGCTGTGCGGGGAGAAGAACCCCACCTCGCCGGCCTCGTCCGCGACATCGGCCTCCTGGTCGTCCTGCGCCATGTCGTCCACGCGCCGGGCCGTGAAGGCCAGGTAGTAGCCGACCATGAGGCTCAGGGCGAACGCCATGAAGAGCGCCGTGGTGCCGGCCGGCTCCTTCGACCACACGCCGTACAGGATGGCGACGGCGAGGATGAAGACGCTCAGCCACAGGAACATCTTTCCCTGGATCTTCACTTGGCCGCCTCCTTCCCGGCGGTGAGGGCCTTGTCGACCTCGCCGCGATTCTCGAGCTGGTCGACGATCGCGATCTCAGGGTGATGCAGATCGAAGGCCGGCGATTCGGAACGGATCCGCGGAAGGGTGAGGAAGTTGTGCCGCGGGGGCGGGCAGGACGTCGCCCATTCGAGCGAACGGCCATATCCCCACGGGTCGTCCACCTCCACCTTTTTCCCGTACTTCGCCGTCTTCCAGACGTTGTACATGAAGGGGAGGACCGAGGCGCCGAGCACAAACGAACTGATGGTCGAAATGGTGTTCAGCGCGGTGAACCCGTCGGCCGCCAGATAGTCCGCGTACCGCCGCGGCATTCCCTCCGCGCCCAGCCAGTGCTGGACCAGGAAGGTGCCGTGGAATCCGATGAACAGCGTCCAGAAGGTGATCTTGCCCAGACGCTCGTCCAGCATCTTGCCCGTGAACTTCGGCCACCAGAAATGGAAACCGGCGAACATCGCGAAGACCACGGTGCCGAAGACGACGTAGTGGAAGTGCGCGACGACGAAGTACGAGTCGGAGACGTGGAAGTCCAGCGGCGGCGAGGCCAGGATGACACCGGTCAGACCACCGAAGGTGAAGGTGATCAAGAAGCCGATCGTCCAGAGCATCGGCGTCTCGAAGGACAGCGAGCCCTTCCACATGGTGCCGATCCAGTTGAAGAACTTCACGCCGGTGGGCACCGCGATCAGGAAGGTCATGAACGAGAAGAACGGTAGGAGTACGCCGCCCGTCACATACATGTGGTGCGCCCACACCGTCACCGACAGACCGGCGATGGCGATGGTGGCGGCCACCAGGCCCGAGTAGCCGAACATCGGCTTGCGGCTGAAGACCGGGATGATCTCCGAGACGATGCCGAAGAACGGCAGCGCGATGATGTACACCTCTGGATGGCCGAAGAACCAGAAGAGGTGTTGCCACAGCAACGCGCCGCCATTGGCCGCGTCGAAGATGTGTGCGCCGAATTTCCGATCCGCCTCCAGCGCGAAGAGCGCGGCGGCGAGCACGGGGAAGGCGAGCAGGACCAGAACACCGGTCAGCAGCACGTTCCAGGTGAAGATCGGCATACGGAACATCGTCATGCCGGGAGCGCGCATGCAGATGATCGTGGTGATGAAGTTGACCGAGCCGAGGATGGTGCCGAAGCCCGAGAGGGCGAGGCCCATGATCCACATATCGGCGCCGACGCCCGGCGAGCGGACCGCGTCCGACAGCGGGGAGTAGGCGAACCAGCCGAAGTCGGCCGCACCCTGGGGGGTGAGGAAGCCGCCGACCGCGATGAGCGAGCCGAAGAGGTAGAGCCAGTAGGCGAACATGTTCAGCCGCGGGAACGCCACGTCGGGCGCGCCGATCTGCAGCGGCATGATCCAGTTCGCGAATCCGGCGAACAGCGGGGTGGCGAACATCAGCAGCATGATCGTGCCATGCATGGTGAACGCCTGGTTGAACTGCTCGTTCGACATGATCTGCGTGCCGGGACGAGCCAGCTCGGCGCGCATGACGAGCGCCATCAGTCCGCCGACGCAGAAGAAGACGAACGACGTGACCAGGTAGAGCGTACCGATGGTCTTGTGGTCGGTGGTGGTCAGCCACTTCACCACCACATTGCCCGGCTGCTTGCGCCGTACCGGCAGCTCGTTCTCGTATGAGTCGTCAGCTGCTGCGGCGGCACCCTGGGATTCGTTGAGGATGCTCACAGTTGCTTCTTCTCCGCGTCCTTGGCCGGGTCCGTCTGGGCGATGCCGGACGGGATGTAGCCGGTCTGCCCCTTCTCGGCCAGCTCCTTCAGATGCTGCTGGTAGCGCTCCGGGGAGACGACCTTGACGTTGAACAGCATGCGGGAGTGGTCGGCGCCGCAGAGCTCGGCGCACTTGCCCATGAAGGTGCCCTCCTTCGTGGGCGTCACCTCGAAGGCATTGGTGTGCCCGGGGAAGACGTCCTGCTTGAAGAGGAAGGGGACCACCCAGAAGGAGTGGATCACATCACGGGAGGTCAGGATGAAACGGACCTTCTCTCCCTTGGGGAGCCACAGGGTCGGGCCCGGGTTGCCGTTCTGAGGATTCCGGGTGCCGGGGATGCCGTAGTCGTACACACCGCCGGCGTTGGCCGGGAAGTCCTTCAGATACTTGTTCGGGACCGCGTTGAGGTTCTTGTCGGTCCGGGCGTCGCCCTTGGAGCCTTCGACGTCCTCGACGTAGTTGAAGCCCCAGCTCCACTGGTAGCCGACCACATTGATGTTGTGGACGGGTCCCTTGGAGAGGGAGAGCAGCTTGGACTCGTCACGCGCGGTGAAGTAGAAGAACACCGAGACGATGATGAGTGGGACCACGGTGTACAGCGTTTCGATCGGCACGTTGTACCGGGTCTGCGGTGGTACCTCCACCTTGCTGCGGCTGCGTCGATGGAAAATGACGCTCCACAGGATCAGACCCCACACCAGAACGCCCGTGACGAGCGCCGCAGCCCATGATCCCTGCCAGAGGGAGAGGATGATCGGCGCCTCTTCCGTGACCGGGGTGGGCATGCCGAGGCGTGGGAAGTCTTCCCATGTGTATTCGCAGCCGGTGGCGGTAACCAGGATCAGGCCCGCAGTCAGCGCCTGCGGCAGCTTCCGCCGCATCGGGCGCCGCGACGAGCGGTCGGAGCCGTTGGGACTCACGTAGCGCCTTCCCGAGAGTCTCGGCCCGCGCGACGGGTTGCGGCCGTCTCGCTGGTCGGTCGCCGGCCCTGACGCGGGCAGGGGTTTGGATGTTTATGCGGACCAAACCCTACTGGACGCTATTTGGGGTCGCGCGGGGAGGGTGCCCAACGCGCCGTCCGCCCCCCCGAAGGGGTGGAATCCCCCTGGATAACGTGCGCTTTTCCACGGGAATCGCTCGGGTATTCGCCAGGGTTTTCGGTGCGGGGCACCGGCATCTGACGCTCCCTCGGCGCGGGAGGGTTAGCGTGGCGCGGTGTCCTACTTCGATGCCGCGTCCTCCGCTCCCCTGCACCCGGTGGCCCGCCAGGCCCTCGTCGCCTCCCTCGACGAGGGGTGGGCGGACCCGGCCCGGCTCCATCGCGAGGGCCGGCGGGCGAGGCTGCTGCTGGACGCCGCGCGGGAGGCGGCGGCCGAGGCGGTGGGGTGCCGCCCCGACGAGCTGGTCTTCACCCCGTCGGGGACGCACGCGGTCCACCTCGGCGTGTCGGGGGCCCTGGCGGGCCGCCGGCGGGCCGGGCGGCGGGCGGTGGTGTCGGCGGTGGAGCACTCCGCGGTGCTCCACGCGGCGGGCGAGGACGCGGTCCTGGTCCCGGTGGACCGGCTCGGCCGGGTGGCGGTGTCCGACTGGGCCGGGGCGCTGGCGGGGCCGACCGCCCTGGCGTGCCTCCAGTCGGCCAATCACGAGGTCGGCACGGAGCAGCCGGTGGCCGAGGCGGCCGACGCCTGCCGGGCCGCCGGGGTGCCGCTGCTGGTGGACGCCGCCCAGTCGCTGGGGTGGGGGCCGGTCGGCGGCGACTGGTCGCTGCTGACCGCGAGCGCGCACAAGTGGGGCGGTCCGGCGGGGGTGGGGCTGCTCGTGGTGCGCAAGGGGGTGCGGTTCGCGCCGCAAGGACCGTCGGACGAGCGCGAGTCGGGTCGTACGCCGGGCTTCGAGAACATTCCGGCGATCGTGGCGGCGGCGGCCTCGCTGCGGGCGGTGCGGGCCGGGGCGGACGCCGAGGCGGTACGGCTGCGGGCCCTGGTGGACCGGATCCGCGCCCGGGTGCCGGAGCTGGTGCCGGATGTGGAGGTGGTGGGCGACCCGGTGGGAAGGCTCCCCCACCTCGTCACCTTCTCCTGTCTCTATGTCGACGGGGAGGCGCTGCTGCACGAGCTGGACCGGGAGGGGTTCTCGGTGTCGTCGGGCTCCTCGTGCACCTCCGGCACGCTGGAGCCGAGCCATGTGCTGCGGGCGATGGGGGTGCTGAGCGAGGGGAACGTGCGGGTGTCGCTGCCCCCGGGCGTCCCGGCGGAGGAGGTCGACCGGTTTCTGTCGGTGCTGCCCCGGGCGGTGGCCTCGGTGCGGGAGCGCCTCGGCGCGCCGGCGGCCGGGCAGGGCGGCGGGGGCCCGGAGTCCCTGGTCGTGGACGCGCTCGGGAAGCGGTGCCCGATTCCGGTGATCGAGCTGGCGAAGGTGATCGGCCGGGTGCCGGTGGGCGGGACGGTCACCGTGCTCTCGGACGACGCGGCGGCGCGGCTGGACATCCCGGCGTGGTGCGCGATGCGGGGGCAGGAGTACGTGGGCGAGGAGGAGCGGGAGCGGGGGGCGGCGTACGTGGTGCGCCGGGCGGGCTAGGACGCGGGACACGCGGGCGGCGCGGCGGGATCCGGAAGAGGGTCCTGGGGCACGCGGGCCCGGCGGAACCGGGGAGAACGGCCCCGGGGCACTCGGGCGCGGCGGGGTCCGGGAGAAGGGCTCCGGAGGTGCGCGCGCCCGGGGCGTCCCGGGCGCGCGGCGGCGTGCGTCAGCTCAGGTACTGCTCGATCTCGGCGCCGGCCTCGTGGCCGTAGGCCTTCTTGAAGCGGTCCATGAAGTGGGCCCGGCGCAGGGTGTACTCCTGGGTGCCGAGGGTCTCGATGACGAGGGTGGCGACCATGCAGCCGACCTGGGCGGCCCGCTCGTGGCCGACGCCCCAGGAGAGACCGGAGAGGAAGCCCGCGCGGAAGGCGTCGCCGACTCCGGTGGGGTCGACCTTGGCCTCCTCGTCCGGGCAGCCGACCTCGACGGGCTCGACGCCGACGGCCTCGATGCGGACGCCGCGCGAGCCGAGCGTGGTCACCCGGTGGCCGACCCGGGAGAGGATCTCCTCGTTGGTCCAGCCGGTCTTGGACTCGATGAGTCCCTTCTCGTACTCGTTGGAGAAGAGATAGGTCGCGCCGTCCAGCAGGGTGCGGATCTCGTCCCCGCTCATCCGGGCGATCTGCTGGGAGAAGTCCGCGGCGAACGGGATCTGCCGCGAGCGGCACTCCTCGGTGTGGCGCATCATCGCCTCGGGGTCGTCCGCGCCGATGAGCACCAGGTCCAGCGGTCCGACGCGCTCGGCGACGGACTGGAGTTCGATGAGCCGGGCCTCGCTCATCGCGCCCGTGTAGAAGGAGCCGATCTGATTGTGGTCGGCGTCCGTGGTGCAGACGAAGCGCGCGGTGTGGAGCACTTCGGAGATCCGTACGGATTCGGTGTCCACGCCGTGGCGGTCCAGCCAGGCGCGGTACTCGTCGAAGTCCGCGCCGGCGGCGCCGACCAGGATGGGTGCGGTGCCCAGCTGGCCCATGCCGAAGCAGATGTTCGCCGCGACACCGCCCCTGCGCACATCGAGGGTGTCGACAAGGAAGGACAGGGAGACCGTGTGTAGCTGGTCCGCGACGAGCTGATCGGCGAAACGACCGGGAAAGGTCATGAGGTGGTCGGTTGCGATGGAGCCGGTGACTGCGATTCGCACGGCGATGCGCTCCTGTGGCGGGGTGTGGATGACGCTTAACGCTACCCGGTCGGGGGCGGCCTGGCCGATGGTGCGAAACTACCCGATAGTAGGTCTTTTTTACCGTGCCTCCTGGTGCGTACGGTGCGGATATGACAGAGCCGTTCACATCCCGTATCGCACACCAGTCCGATATCACCCTCGCCGAGCTGCGCGGTGACTGCGTCCGGATGGCACCCCACTGGGTGGTTCCCGCGACGGCCGCGGCGGTGCCCGTGCCTCCGTCCCGTATCCGTGGTGTAGTCGTCTCGGCGGCCTCGGCGCGGCTGGTCGACGCCATGTCCGAGTACGGCGACTGACGGAGTTCCGCGCGCGAACCGTGCCGAAACGGCGTCCGGGGAACCGGGCGCGCCTTTGCTCCGTCCCATCAGGGCCCCGGGCCGCCGGGACGGTAGGAGAAGGAGCGATGCGGTGAGCAGTACGGAGAGCACGCACGACAGGCCACCTCGCCGGCGTACCCCGCTCATCGCCGCGGTGGCGGCGGTGGTTCTGATCGCGGGAGGCGGCAGCGCCTACTTCGCCACGGCGGGTTTCGGCGCGAACGGGGACGGCGGTGACCGGGCGGACGCCAAGAGCGGCGCGGCCGGGAAGACCCCGCCCCGGCTCGCGATCGACCCGGGACAGGGACAGCGAGAATCGGCCAGAATCGCGCCGGGTGAGCCGGATCCCTCCGGCAGGGTGCTCTACGAGGCCTCGGGCGAGCTGCCCGCGGGCCCGGAGCGGGCCCCGGTCTACCGGGCGACGGGCACGGTCTCGGCGGACGAGGCGGCCCGGCTCGCCGAGGCGCTGAAGCTGCCGGGCGCGCCGCGCTCGGCGGGCCAGGAGTGGACGATCGGGTCCGGCGGGGACGGTACGGAGCCCCTGCTGCGGATCACCGAGGCCGCGCCGGGCGCCTGGACGTACGTCCTCTCCCCCCGGGGCGACGACTGCCACCGAGGCAAGGACTGCCCGGAGGGCGACGGCGGCGCGAGCGACACCGGCGCCCCGCCGAGCGAGCGGGCCGCGAAGGAGGCCGCCGCCCCGGTGCTCAAGGCGCTCGGCCAGGCCGACGCCCGTCTCGACGCGCGGCAGACGATCGGTTCGGTACGGGTGGTCAACGCCGACCCGGTGGTCGGCGGGCTGCCGACGTACGGCTGGTCCACCGATCTGCAGATCGGCGCGGACGGGCGGGTGGTGCGCGCCGCCGGGAATCTGAAGCAGCCGGAGAAGGGCGACGAGTACCCGGTGCTCTCGGCGGCCGACACGCTCGACCGGCTGAACGCGGGCCCCGGCGGCGACGGCGACAGCACGGCCCACACCCCCGGCTGCGCGCCCCGGCTGCCCGGGGCCGGCGACTCCGGGGCCCAGGTCCCCTGCGGGCCCGAGGCGTGCGCCTCGGCGGCGCCGCTGAAGGGCGCGGAGCAGAGCACGGAGCGGACCGCGGAGCAGAGCAACGGGCAGAGCACGGGGCAGAACACCGGGCGGAACGCGAAGGCCGAGGCGAATCCGTGCCGTGGCGGGACCTCCCCGGTCCCGCCCTCCGCGCGGAAGAAGGTCGAGGTCACCGAGGCGTCCTTCGCGCTCTCCAGCCAGTTCTCGGACGGGCGGCAGACGCTGGTGCCGTCCTGGCTGTTCCGGGCCGAGCCGCGCGGCGGGATGCCGGCGTACACGGTGGTCGAGCCCGCGGTGGAGCCCTCGTACCTCCGGGAGCCGTCGGTGCCGCCGAAGGAGCCGACCGTCCCGCAGGACCCGCCGCCCTCGGAGACCCCGTCGTCCGGGGACAGCCGGATCCTGTCGTACAGCGCGGAGGGCCGGTCGCTGACGGTCGCCTTCTGGGGCGGGGTCTGCGGCGAGTACCGGGCGACCGCGTCGGAGAGCGGTGACCGGGTGACGGTGCGGATCGTCGAGCCGGAGCTGAAGCCCGGTGAGAACTGCATCGCGCTGGCGAAGGAGATCAAGAAGACGGTGACGCTGGCGAAGCCGCTGGGCAACCGCGAGGTCGTGGACGCGGACAGCGGGAAGCGGGTCGCCCCGGCGGGCGGCTGAGACGGGCGGCCCGGGCCCCGGGCGCGGCCCTCCCGACCGGGGGGCGGCCCGGCCCGACCGGTGAGCGGCGAAAGGCGGCGGCCCCTCCGAGGGAGGGACCGCCGCCTTTCGTCGCGGCCGGGGCGAGCCCGGCGACCGGCTAGCTGAAGGAGTCTCCACAGGCGCAGGATCCCGTGGCGTTGGGGTTGTCGATGGTGAAGCCCTGCTTCTCGATGGTGTCCACGAAGTCGATGGAGGCGCCGCCGAGGTAGGGCGCGCTCATCCGGTCGGTGACGACCTTGACGCCGTCGAAGTCCTTGAGGACGTCGCCGTCGAGCGAACGCTCGTCGAAGAACAGCTGATAGCGCAGGCCCGAGCAGCCACCGGGCTGAACGGCGACGCGCAGCGCCAGATCGTCCCGGCCTTCCTGGTCCAGCAGGGCCTTCACCTTGGCCGCGGCGGCGTCGGACAGGAGGATGCCGTCGCTCACGGTGGTGGTCTCGTCCGATACGGACATCTGCTTCATCACTCCCGGGATGGGGTCTCCCCAGCGGAGGCAGGGGAAGTACGGAGACTGCTTGCCGACGATTGCAACCGGCGCGATCGCGGATTCATTCCGGACCGTGGTGCGTTCTTTCCCTTTCATGCTCGCACACACCCCCGCCCGGGCACACGGTCCGGCGGCCCGGGGGTGCGTCACATCGACGCTATGGCCATCGTCAAAGTGACGTGAACCGGTTATGATAGATAACGTCAAATAGACGAAAAGGTCTGCGCAGAAAAAGAAAGGGTGTGTGTCGTGACCACCGCCCAGCCCCGTACGGAGCAGCAGGACGTGCTCGATGTACAGCCGACGCCGCTCGCCCTGCTGCTGCTCGGCCGCGAGGCCGACCCCAGGAGCGAGCGCGGGGTGGAGTGCCCGGGCGATCTGCCCTCCCCCTCCGACCCGGATCTGGTGGAGCGCGCCCGCGCGGCCAAGGAGAAGCTCGGGAGCAAGGTCTTCGTCCTGGGCCATCACTACCAGCGTGACGAGGTCATCCAGTTCGCCGATGTCACGGGCGACTCCTTCAAGCTGGCGAAGGACGCGGCGGCGCGGCCGGAGGCCGAGTACATCGTCTTCTGCGGCGTCCACTTCATGGCGGAGTCCGCGGACATCCTCACCTCGGACGCGCAGAAGGTCGTGCTGCCGGACCTGGCCGCCGGCTGTTCCATGGCGGACATGGCGACGGCCGAGCAGGTCGCGGAGTGCTGGGACGTGCTGACCGACGCGGGGGTGGCCGAGCAGGTCGTACCCGTGTCGTACATGAACTCCTCGGCGGACATCAAGGCGTTCACCGGCAAGCACGGCGGCACCATCTGCACCTCCTCCAACGCCAAGCGGGCCCTGGACTGGGCCTTCGAGCAGGGCGAGAAGGTGCTCTTCCTGCCCGATCAGCACCTCGGGCGGAACACCGCCGTCCGGGACATGGGCCTCTCGCTCGACGACTGCGTCCTCTACAACCCGCACAAGCCGAACGGCGGGCTGACCGTCGAGCAGCTGCGCGCGGCCAAGATGATCCTCTGGCGCGGGCACTGCTCGGTGCACGGCCGGTTCTCGCTGGAGTCGGTCGAGGACGTCCGCGCCCGGATACCGGGGGTACGGGTCCTGGTGCACCCGGAGTGCAAGCACGAGGTCGTGGCGGCGGCGGACGAGGTCGGCTCGACCGAGTACATCATCAAGGCGCTGGACGCGGCCCCGGCCGGCTCCAAGTGGGCGATCGGCACCGAGCTGAATCTGGTGCGGAGGCTGGCGAAGGCGCACCCCGACAAGGAGGTCGTCTTCCTCGACAAGACGGTCTGCTTCTGCTCGACCATGAACCGGATCGATCTGCCGCATCTGGTCTGGGCGCTGGAGTCGCTCGCGGAGGGCACGCTCGTCAACCGGATCCAGGTGGACCGGGAGACGGAGAGCTTCGCGAAGCTGGCGCTGGAGCGGATGCTGGCGCTGCCGTAGCGCCGCTTCCCCGGCGACCTCGGGCGCCCCGGCCGATTCCGGCCGGGGCGCCCTTGGCTTTCCCGGGGGCGGCGGTTAGCGTTCCGTGTCACGGGCTCTCGGCGCGGCGTCCCCGGGACGCGGGCGCGGAGCGCCGTCCGGGCGTTCTCGACCGGGGCCTCTCCCGTCCCGCTCCGCCCTCCGCCCCTCTTCCGGGCGCCTCTCCCCCACCGGCCTTCCGCTGTCGTCCTGTCGTCCCGTCCCTGGGTGGGGGTTCACTCCGTCATGCCGTCGTTGACCGGCGCGCTCGCGCTGTTGTGTGTGATCGGTCCGCTGTCGACCGACATGTATCTGCCGGCCCTGCCCCGGATGGCCCGGGAGCTGGGGACCGACGCGTCCGGGGCGCAGCTCACCCTGACCGCCTTCCTGGTGGGGATGACACTCGGGCATCTGGTGTTCGGCCCGCTCTCCGACCGGTACGGGCGGCGGCGGCCGCTGCTGGCCGGGGCCGTCGGATGCGCCGGGGCCACCGCGCTCTGCGCCGTCGCGCCGACCCTGGAGTGGCTGGTCGCCGGGCGGTTCGCCGCCGGGTTCGGCGGGGCCGCCGGGATCGTGGTGGGGCGGGCCGTGGTCTCCGACGTCGCCCAGGGGGCCTCGGCCGCCCGGCTGCTGGCCCTGCTGATGACGCTCGGGGCCGTCGCCCCGGTCGTCGCCCCGCTCGCGGGCGGCGCGGTCGCCGGGGCCCTCGGCTGGCGCGGGGTGTTCTGGGCGCTGACCGCCGTGGCCTCGGCGGTGGCGGTCGCGGTCGCCCTCGGCGTACCGGAGAGCCTGCCCCCGGAACGGCGGCGGGCCGGGGGGCTCCGGCGGCTCGCGGCCTCCGCGCGGGAGGTGGCGCGCGACCGGCCGTACGTCGGCTACACCCTGGCGTTCGCCTTCTCGTTCGGGGCGCTGTTCTGCTACGTCGCCGGCTCGCCCTTCCTGTTCCAGAACGAGCTGGGGCTCGGCGTCGGCGAGTCGGCCGCGGCCTTCGGCGGCGGGGGCGCGGCGACGGCGGCGGCGGGCGCGGTGGGCGCGCGGCTGGTGGTACGGGTGGGGGCGCGGGCGCTGCTGCTCACCGGGGTGTGGGCGCTGCTGGCGGCGAGCGTGTCGCTGCTGCTCGCGACGGTGGGCGGGGTGCTGTCGACGGCGCTGTGCCTGGCGCTGCTGGGGGTGGCGTGCGCGGGCGTCGGCCTCGCGTTCGCCAACGCGGCCGCGCTGGCGATCGGCCGGGTGCCGGGGGCGGCGGGGGTCGGGTCTGCGCTGCTGGGGACGGTGCAGAGCGCGGTGGGCGCGGGGGTGGCGCCGCTGGCGGGGGATGAGGCGGGGGTGACGTTCGGGGTGATGACGGTGTGCGCGGTGACGGGGCTCCTGGGGGTGGGGTTCGGTGACGGGCCCCCGGGGCCCGGGGCCGGGTTCCGCGCGGGAGCCCGGGGCCGGGGTGGTCCTCAGGCGCCGGACGGGCTGGGTTTGCTGCCCACGGCGGGGGAGATGACGAGCCGCGCGGGTTGGAGGGGCCCGCACAGGGCGAGGAGACGGTCCATGCCGGGCGGCCCGGGCACAGGTCCGTCCTCAATCGCCGGACGGGCTGGGTTTGCTCGGGTTTGCCGTCCCTCGGGCTGTTGAGATTCAGCCCCTCCGGCGATTGAGGAGCCGGGTACGGGGCGGAGCCCCGCAGTGGGCCGGACTCGAGTGTCCCGTGCGGGCAGCCGTGGGAATCTCAGCCCCTCCGGCGATTGAGGAGCCGGGTACGGGGCGGAGCCCCGGGGCGGGCCGGACTCGAGTGTCCCGTGCGGGCAGCCGTGGGAATCTCAGCCCCTCCGGCGATTGAGGAGCCGGGTACGGGGCGGAGCCCCGGGGTGGGCTGGACTTGAGTGTCTGGTGCGGGCGGCCCGGGGCGCGGGGCCGGTCCTCAAACGCCGGACGGGCTGGGGTGGTCCCCGGATGGGCTGGGGGTGGTGGGGGTGGTGCCTCCGGTGGGGCGGAGGGCGTGGCTTGGGGGAGGGGATATAGGGCGGACGCCCGGCGTGGCCCCTTGGGTGGGGGTGGGCCGGGCGTCCTGGGGCGGGTGGGGGAGGGTCAGGCGTTGGCGGGGGTGGGGTGGGGGGAGTCGGTCGAGGTGTCGGGGGCGGTCGGGTCGTCCGGCTTTCCGGCGCGCTTGGCGGCCTTCTTGCCGGCGCGGCGCTCCTTGCGCAGCTCGACCATCGCGTACAGCGTCGGCACCAGCAGCAGCGTCAGCAGCGTGGAGCTGATCAGACCGCCGATCACGACGATCGCCAGCGGCTTGGCGATGAAGCCGCCCTCGCCGGTGACGCCGAGCGCCATCGGGAGCAGGGCGAAGATCGTCGCCAGGGCCGTCATCAGGATCGGGCGCAGCCGGTGCCGCCCGCCCTCGACGACCGCCTCGACCACTCCGTACCCCTGGGCGCGGTACTGGTTGATCAGGTCGATCAGGACGATCGCGTTGGTGACCACGATGCCGATGAGCATCAGCATGCCGATCAGCGCCGGGACGCCCATCGGGGTGCCGGTCGCGATCAGCAGGCCGATCGCGCCGGTCGCCGCGAACGGGATGGAGACCAGCAGGATCAGGGGCTGGATCAGCGAGCGGAAGGTGGCGACCAGCAGCATGAAGACGATCGCGATCGCGGCGAGCATCGCCAGTCCGAGCGAGGCGAAGGCCTCGTCCTGGTCCTCGGAGACACCGCCGATGGAGGCGGTCGCGCCCTCCGGCAGATCGAGGGACTTCAGCTTCGACTGGAGCGCGGTGGAGACCGCGCCCGTGTTGTCGCCGGTCGGCTTGGCGGTGACGGTCGCGGCGCGGGCGCCGTCGATACGGGTCATCGAGACCGGGCCGGGCGCCAGCTCGACCGTGGCGATCTGGCCGAGCTTGACCGGGCCGAGGGGCAGCTCGCGCAGCTGGGCGAGGGTCTTGGCGGGCTTGGCCGAGGTGATGACGACATCGCGCTCGGTGTCGCCGAGGACGGCCTTGCCGGCCGGGGTCCCGCGGACCGCCTGGCCGACGGCCATGCCGAGGGCGCTCTCGGTGAAGCCCGCCTCGGCGGCCTTGGCGTTGCCCTTGACCGAGATCCTGGGGATGCTCTGCGCCAGGTCGCTCTGGACGTCGGTGACGTCGTCGAGTCCGGCGACCTCCTTGCGGACGGCCTCGGAGGCCTCCTTGAGGGTGCCCGGGTCGGCGGCCTTGACCACGACGCTCAGATCCTGGCTGCCGAAGCCGTCGCCGGCCGCGATCGTGGTGTCGCCGACGCCCTTCAGCTTCGCCAGCTCGGCCTCGATGCGATCGCGGGTCCGCTCGTAGTCGCCCGCGCCCTTGAGCGTCATCTGGTACGAGGCCTGATTGGCGCCGGTGCCGCCGCCGAAGGCGGCCATGAAGCCCGAGGAGCCGACGGTGACCTGGTAGTTCTCGATCTCGTCGACCCCGGCGAGGACCTTCTCGACCTTCGCGGCGGCCGCGTCGGCGGCGTCCAGGGAGGTGCCCGGGGGCAGCTCCTGCTTGATGGACATGACCTCCTGCTCGCCCTGGTCGAAGAAGTTCGTCTTGAGCAGTCCGGCCATGCCGAAGGTGCCGACGAGGATGACGGCGGCGAGGACGACGCTGGTGATCCGGCGGCGGGTCGCGAAGCGGAGCACGGGGATGTAGGCGCGCTGGAGCTTGCTGCGCTCCTCCTTCTCCTCCGCGATACGGCGGGCCTCGTCCGGGTCCATCCCGCGGACGGCCTTGGGGGCGCGCAGGAACCAGAAGGAGAGCACCGGCACCACGGTCAGCGAGACCAGCAGCGAGGCCAGCAGGGCGGCGGAGACGGTGAGCGAGAACGAGCCGAACAGCTCGCCGATCATGCCGCCGGAGAGGCCGATCGGCAGGAAGACGGCGACGGTGGTCAGGGTGGAGGCGGTGACCGCTCCGGCGACCTCCTTGACGGCGGTGACGATCGCGCCGTGGCGCTCCTCGCCGTAGCCGAGGTGGCGCTTGATGTTCTCCAGGACCACGATCGAGTCGTCGACGACCCGGCCGATGGCGATGGTGAGCGCGCCGAGGGTGAGCATGTTGAGCGAGAGGTCGCGCGTCCACAGCACGATCAGCGCGAGGACGACGGAGAGCGGGATGGAGACCGCGGTGACCAGGGTCGAGCGCAGGGAGGCGAGGAAGACCAGGATCACCAGTACGGCGAAGACCAGGCCGAGCGCGCCCTCGGTGGTGAGGCCGGAGATCGACTTGGAGACCGCGGGTCCCTGGTCGGAGACGACGGCGATCTCGGCGCCGTCGCCGAGGTCGTCGCTGAGGCCGGGGAGCTTGTCCCGGACGGCGTCGGAGATGGCGACGGCGCTGCCGTCGTTGTCCATGGTGGCGAGGACGGCGAGGCTCTCGTCGCCGTTGGTGCGGGTGAGGGAGACGGCGGTGGACGGCGTCTGCTTCACGGTGGCGACGGAGCCGAGGCGCACCGGCTTGCCCTTGGCGGGCGGCGCGGGGGCGATCCTCAGGTCCTCGATCTGCTTCAGATCGGTGAAGCCGCCGCCGACCTGGACGGTGCGGCTCTCGCCGTCCTCGGAGAAGGAGCCGGCGGGGACGGTCGCGCCGCCCGCGCGCAGCGCCTCGGCGAGGGCGGCGGTGTTCAGGCCCGCCCGGGCGAGGGCCGCGTCGTCGGGGGTGACGGAGACCTGGAGGTCCCGGACGCCGTCGATGGAGACCTGGCCGACGCCCTCGATGTCCTCCAGGGCGGGGACGACGGTGCGCTCCAGCTGGTCGGCGAGGGCCTGCTGGTCCTTCTGGGAGGTGATGGCGAGGACGACGGTGGGGATGTCGTCGGTGGATCCGGCGACGACCTGCGGGTCGACGTCGCCGGGGAGCTGGGCGCGGGCTCGGTTCACCGCCTGCTGGACGTCGGCGACGAGCTGCTTGGCCCCGTCCCCGTACTCGAAGCTGGCCATGATCACGGCGCTGCCCTCGCTGGCCGTGGAGGTGATGCCCTTGATGCCGTCGACGGCTTCGAGGGTGCTTTCGAGGGGTTCGACGACCTGCTTCTCGACCACATCGGGAGAGGCGCCCTCATAGGGGGCGATCACAGAGACCATCGGAAGCTCGATGGAGGGCAGGAGCTGCTGCTTCAGCTGGGGGATGGCGATCGCTCCGAAGGCGATCGCCACCAGCGAGATCAGTCCTATGAGGGCACGTTGCGACAGGCTGAATTTGGACAGCCAGGACATGGGGTCTCTCTTCTGTGGCGTGCGCGGCAGGCAGGGCGGGCGGGGTCGGAGGCCCGCGCTTATACGATCTGCCATGAGAAGGGCTCGCCCCTCGGCCCCAGGTCCCGTTTCTTTATCTCGGCCATACCGCAGCCGCAGTACACCGCGCCGGGGATTCACTCCACCCTTGGACGGACCAGGCCCGATTCATAGGCTATGACGACCAGTTGGGCCCGGTCCCGGGCGCTCAATTTGGCCATCGCCCGGTTCACATGGGTTTTGACGGTGAGCGGACTGACCTGGAGCCTCTCGGCGATCTCGTCGTTGGAGAGGCCGCCGGCGACGAGGACGAGCACCTCGCGTTCGCGGACGGTGAGGGCGCTCAGCCGCTGGGAGTACGCCTCGGCCCGCTCGGCCTCGTCGTGGCGGCCGCCCTGGGCGAGGAATCTGGCGATGAGGCCCTTGGTCGCGACCGGGGAGAGCAGGGCGTCGCCGGCGGCGGCTATGCGTATGGCGTTGAGCAGTTCCTCCGGTTCGGCGCCCTTGCCGAGGAAGCCGGAGGCCCCGGCGCGCAGGGACTGGACCACGTACTCGTCCACCTCGAAGGTGGTGAGCATGACCACGCGGACCCGGGAGAGTCCGGGGTCGGCGGTGATCATGCGGGTGGCGGCGAGTCCGTCGGTGCCGGGCATCCGGATGTCCATCAGGACGACGTCGGCCCGTTCGGTGCGGGCGAGTTCGACGGCCTGCGCGCCGTCGGCCGCCTCCGCGACGACCTCCATGTCGGGTTCCGAGTCGACCAGGATCCGGAACGCGCTGCGCAGCAGTGTCTGGTCGTCGGCGAGCAGCACCCTGATCGTCATGCGTCCTCCCCCGTCCGGGCCGTGAGGGGCAGTATCGCCTGCACCCGGAAGCCGCCGCCGTACCGGGGTCCCGCGCTGAGCCGGCCGCCGAGCGCGCCGACGCGTTCGCGCATGCCGAGGAGGCCGTGGCCGCCCTCGGCGTCCTCGTCGCCCAGGGGCGCGGGGCCGTCGGGCTCCTGGGGTCTGCCGTCGTCGAGGACGGTGACCTCCAGGGTGTGTCCGACCCGGATGACGCTCACCTCGGCGCGGGCGCCCTGGCCGGCGTGTTTGCGCACATTGGTCAGCGCCTCCTGGATGATCCGGTACGCGGCGAGGTCGACGGCGGCGGGCGGACGGATGCCGTCGTCGGCGCGGGCGACTTCGACGGGCAGTCCGGCCTGGCGGAAGGTGAGCACCAGTTCGTCGAGGACGCCGAGGCCGGGGGCCGGTTCGGTGGGGGCCTCCGGGTCGCCGGACTGGCGGAGCAGTCCGACGGTGGCGCGCAGTTCGTTGAGGGCGGAGCGGCTGGCCTCGCGGACGTGGGAGAGCGCTTCCTTGGCCTGGTCGGGGCGTTTGTCCATGACATGGGCGGCCACGCCCGCCTGCACATTGACCAGGGCTATGTGGTGGGCGACGACGTCGTGGAGGTCGCGGGCGATCCGGAGCCGTTCCTCGGCGACCCGGCGGCGGGCCTCCTCCTCGCGGGTGCGTTCGGCGCGTTCGGCGCGTTCGCGGATGGCGTCGACGAAGGCCCGGCGGCTGCGGACGGCGTCTCCGGCGGCTGCGGCCATGCCGGTCCAGGCGAAGATGCCGAGGTTCTCCTGGGTGTACCAGGGGCTGGGGCCGAAGAACATGGCGGTGCCGGTGAGCCCGGTCATGGTGAGCAGCCCGACCCGCCAGGTGGTGGGCCGGTCGGTGCGGGAGGCGACGGTGTAGAGCGCGATCACGGCGCCCATGGTGACCGGGGCCGACGGGTCGCCGAAGCTCAGTTCGACGACGGACAGCACGCTGGTGAAGACCAGGACGCCCATGGGATTGCGCCGGCGCGCCACCAGGGCGGCGGAGACGAGCACCATCAGGACCACACTGCGCAGGGCGGGGGTGCGGTTGCCGAACTCGGGTCCGTGCACTCCGCTGACGGCGAGGGAGCCGATGATCATGGCGACCAGGACGACGGCGGCGAGCGCGCCGTCGAGCGCCATCGGGTGGACGCGGAGCCATCGCTGGGTGCGGGCGAGCCCGGTGGCGAGTGAGGTCACGTCGGGCAACGTTACGGCGTGTCGGCGGCCGGGCCCCGGCCGGTACGCGCACCGCCCCGCCGCCGGGCCCTGGGGCCGGGAGACGGGGCGGTGCGGTGGAGTGCGGGGCTTCCCCGGGCGGGCCCGGGGGGGGTGTTCCGGGCGGGCCGCAGTACGTACCGGGCGGGCCCGGGGGGCGTACGGCCGGCTGTACGGGCCCGGGGGCGTACGGCCGTACGGGAGCCGTCAACCGGTCGGCGGGAGCCTCCGGCCGGGTACGGGAAACGTCAGCCGGGGATGCCGGGGATCAGCCCTTCGTCGCCGAGCAGCTCCCTGACGTCCTCCAGGGTCGCGTCCGGACCCGGGAGGATCAGCCCGGAGGGCTCCAGGGCGTCGTCCGGAAGCGGCTCGCCGAGGTCGTGGACCTTGTCCAGGAGCGCGGCGAGCGTCCGGCGGAATCCCGGACCGTCCCCGCGCTCCATCTCGGCGAGCAGCTCGTCGTCGAGCTTGTCGAGTTCGGCGAGATGGCTGTCCGCCAGTCTCACCTGACCCTCCCCCATGATCCGAACGATCATGACGAGTCCCTACTGCTTGTCGAAGTTGGGCCTGGTGCCGCTCTGCTGCCCGGGGGCGTCCTGCGGAGTGGCGCCGCCGCCCTCGATGGCCTGCTTCGAGGAGCCGGAGCCGCCCGCCAGCTCGGCCTTCATCCGCTGGAGCTCCAGCTCTACATCAGTACCACCGGAGATGCGGTCCAGCTCGGCGGCGATGTCGTCCTTGGCCATCCCGGACGGGTCGTCCAGGGCGCCGGAGGCCAGCAGCTCGTCGATCGCCCCGGCCCTGGCCTGCAGCTGGGCGGTCTTGTCCTCGGCCCGCTGGATCGCCAGGCCCACATCGCCCATCTCCTCGGAGATGCCGGAGAAGGCCTCGCCGATCCGGGTCTGCGCCTGGGCGGCGGTGTAGGTGGCCTTGATCGTCTCCTTCTTGGTGCGGAAGGCGTCGACCTTGGCCTGGAGCCGCTGGGCGGCCAGGGTGAGCTTCTCCTCCTCGCCCTGGAGGGTCTGGTGCTGGGTCTCCAGATCGCTGACCTGCTGCTGGAGGGCGGCGCGGCGGGAGAGCGCCTCACGCGCCAGGTCCTCCCGGCCGAGCGCCAGCGCCTTGCGGCCCTGGTCCTCCAGCTTGGAGGACTGGCCCTGCAGCTGGTTGAGCTGGAGCTCCAGGCGCTTGCGGGAGGTCGCCACGTCGGCGACCCCGCGGCGCACCTTCTGGAGCAGCTCCAATTGCTTCTGGTAGGAGTAATCAAGGGTCTCGCGCGGATCCTCGGCCCGGTCAAGGGCCTTGTTCGCCTTCGCGCGGAAGATCATCCCCATACGCTTCATGACACCGCTCATGGGCTTCGCGCGCCCCCTTCTGACGGACTACAGCTTCAGCACTCCAGAACCCACAGTACGGGCCCTGCATCCATTACCGCACTGTTCGGGCGCGGATGCGCTCATCCCCAAGGACGACTGCGCAGCGCCGTTGATCCGGCGCAAGGAGTAGACGACCGTCAGGGAATCCCTCAGGCGAGGCCGCGAAACCGCCGGCGCCGGGGCCCGCTCCCGGCCCTTCGCGCCGCCGGTTCCGGTCCTTCGCGCCGCTGATCCAGGGCCCTCGCGCCGCCGGTCCCCGCCCCACCGGCCCTCTCGCCCGCCCGTCCCGTGCACCGGTGAGGACGCGGGGCGTTGCCGGATCGTTCCCCTCCGGCGTTGGGTCCCCGCGTCCCACCCCGTACCCTTGGGCTTTGTGTTCCGTAGCCGTGCCAAGACAGAGAAGGTCCCCACCGACAAGGTGACGGCCGACCTCTCCCAGCAGCCCCGCGACCCCGAGGCCCCGAAGGGCCGCCCCACTCCCAAGCGGAGTGAGGCCCAGACCCAGCGCCGCCGTGCCGCCACGCAGCCGCTCGACCGCAAGGCGGCCATGCGCCGTCAGCGGGAGGCGCGGCGGGCGGACCTGGCGCGCCAGCGAGAGGCGCTCGCCAGCGGTGACGAGCGCTATCTGCCGGCCCGTGACCGGGGTCCGGTGCGGCGATTCGCCCGTGACTTCGTGGACTCCCGCTTCTGTGTGGCGGAGTTCTTCCTGCCGCTCGCGGTGCTGATCTTGATCATGAGCATGATCCAGGTGGGCCAGCTGCAGAACATCGCGCTGCTGGTCTGGCTCGGCGTCATCGTGATGATCGTCGTGGACTCGATCGGCCTGGGCATCCGGCTGAAGAAGCAGCTGAAGCTGCGCTTCCCGGACGAGCCCAAGCGCGGCGCGGTCGCCTACGCCCTGATGCGTACGCTCCAGATGCGCCGGCTCCGGCTGCCGAAGCCGCAGGTCAAGCGCGGAGAGCGACCCTGAGTACGGAGGCCCTGGGCGCCGCGGAAGCGCTGCCCGACGGCCCGGAGGACCCGGGCCCGGCCGAAGGACTGCGGGAGATCGTCCGGCAGGAGCTGCTGGCCCGTCGGCTCGACGAGCAGATAGCGGCCCGCTTCCCGGTGGGACAGCGGCTGCGGATCCTCGACGTCGGCATGGGCCGGGGCGTGCAGGCGCTGCGGCTGGCCCGGGCCGGGCACGAGGTCACCGGGCTGGAGGCGGACGCCGCGCTGCTGCACATCGCGCGCGAGACGCTGGCCACCGAGCCCGAGGGGATCCGTGAGCGGGTCCGGCTGGTCGAGGGCGACTGCCGGGAGACCGGGGTGCACTTCCTCCCCGGCGCGTTCGACGTGGTCCTCTGCCACCGGGTGCTCATGGAGTCGCAGGAGCCGGACGCGACGCTCGCCGGACTGGCCCGGATGCTGGCCCCGCGCGGCCTGCTCTCCCTGCTGGTGCGGAACGCGGACGCGCTGGCGCTGGGGCCCGGCCTCGCGGGCGACTGGGACGGCGCGCTCGACGCGCTCGACCCCGGCGCCGACCGGCGCGGCACGGGCGTACGCGCCGACCGGCTGGAGGCGCTCACCGCGACCCTGGCGGGCATCGCCGCCCCGCTGCACGCCTGGTACGGCATACAGGTCTTCACCGGCTGGGGCGCCGACGCCCCGCCGCCGGCCGCCGAGGCGCTGGAGCGGCTGCTGACGGCGGAGGACCGGGCCGGGCGCACCGATCCGTATCGCCGGGTGGCCGCGCTGCTGCATCTGTGCGGGGCCCGGGACTCCTGAGCCCCCGCGCCTCCCCCGGGGGGCCTTCGTACGCCTTCGAGAGGCCCCTGTCCGGCTCCCCGTCCTGCCGATGTCATCGCATGTGGCCACTGAGTCAGGCAGGGGCCGTTTCGCCGCGTCCTTACTCAAGTGACTACGGCAGAAACCACCGAAAAGAATGAACCGACCACGGCCAGACTCTCCGCCGGGGAGACCTGGCGCGCGCTCTACACGCACTTCCGCCCGCACCGCTGGCAGGTCGCGCTGGGCGCGGGCTTCGCCCTCGTCGGCGCCGTCACGGGACTGCTCCAGCCGCTGGCCGCGAAGGTGCTGGTCGAACGGCTCGGCGGCGACGAATCGATCACCGGGATCCTGATCGCGCTCACCGCGCTGGTGGTGCTCGGCACGGCGATCGACGCGACCGGCGGCTACATCCTGAGCCGTACCGCCGAATCCGTGGTGCTGGCCGCCCGCCGGACCCTGATCGGACGGCTGCTGCGGCTGCGGCTGCCGGAGATGGAACGGTCCCAGCCGGGCGATCTGATGTCCCGGATCTCCTCGGACACCACCCTGCTGCGCGCGGTCACCACCCAGTCGATCGTCGCGGCCGGCACCGGCGGCCTCACCGCCGTCGCCACCATCGTGCTGATGGGCATGATGGACATGGTGCTGCTCGGGGTCACCCTCGGGGTGATCGTGCTGATCGGCGGGTGCGTCTCCCTGGTCATGCCGAAGATCGCCGAGGCCACCGCCCGCTCGCAGGAGGCGGTGGGCGAGATCTCCACCCGGCTGGAGCGGGCCTTCGGGGCCTACCGCACGGTCAAGGCGTCCGGCGCGGAGCAGCGCGAGACGGCGGTCATCTCGGCGGCGGCCGAGGAGGCGTGGCGGCACGGCGTCCGGTCCGCGAAGTGGGAGTCCGTGGCCTGGTCGTCGGTGGGGCTCGCGGTACAGGTGTCCTTCCTGGCGGTCCTCGGCATCGGCGGGGCCCGGGTGGCCTCCGGCGCGATCTCCGTCTCCACGCTGGTGGCGTTCCTGCTCTTCCTCTTCTATCTGATCGACCCGGTGTCGAAGCTGGTGGAGGCGGCGACCCAGTACCAGGAGGGCTCGGCGGCCATCGCGCGGATCGTCGAGGCGGAGCGGCTGGCCGTGGAGGACACGGAGGAGCCGGCGGAAGGCGCCGAAGGCGCGAAGGGTACGAAGAGCGCGGCGGGCGGCGGCGTCCGCGAGGCCGGTTCCGGAGCCTCGGTCACCTTCGAGAATGTCTCGTTCAGCTATCGCGACGATCTTCCGCCGGTCCATCACGGGGTCTCCTTCGAGGTGCCGGGGGCCGGGATGACGGCGTTCGTGGGGCCGTCGGGAGCGGGGAAGACGACTGTCTTCGGCCTGATCGAGCGGTTCTACGAGGCGGACGGCGGGCGGATCCTGATCGACGGCCGGGATGTGCGCGACTGGCCGACCGCCCGGCTGCGGGGGGCCATCGGCTATGTCGAGCAGGACGCCCCGGTGCTGGCGGGGACGCTGCGGGAGAATCTGGTCTTCGCCGCGCCGGACGCCACGGACGAGCAGATCCGCGAGGTGCTCGTCCGGGCCCGGCTCGACGCGCTGGTCGACCGGCTGCCGGAGGGGCTGGACACGGTGGTGGGCCACCGGGGCTCCAAGCTGTCGGGCGGCGAGCGCCAGCGGGTGGCGATAGCCCGGGCGCTGCTGCGGCGGCCCCGGCTGCTGCTCCTGGACGAGGCGACCTCGCAGCTGGACGCGGTGAACGAGATGGCGCTGCGGGACGTGGTCGCGGAGGTGTCGCGCGAGGTGACGGTGCTGGTGGTGGCGCACCGGCTGTCGACGGTGACGCTGGCGGACCGGATCGTGGTGATGGACGCGGGCCGGGTGCGCGCGGTGGGCACGCACGCGGAGCTGGTGGCGGCCGATCCGCTGTACGGGGAGCTGGCGGCGACGCAGTTCCTGGCGACGGTGGAGCACGGCGCGGTGGAGCAGGGCGCGATCTGATCCGGGCGGTCTGATCCGGGCGGGCGGCGGAAGCAGGGCGCGGTCTGATCCGGGCGGGCGGCGGAAGCAGGGCGCGGTCTGATCCGGCCGGGCGGCGCGGTCACCGGTTCGGCGGCGTATGACATGCCGACAGATCGGGGCGAAAGAGATACTCCGGGCATGGACATATCTCCTGGGTCTCGCTCGCACGGCCCCGCCCGCCGCCCCCGGCGGCGCACGCCGCTGTCGCTGGCGGCCGGGGTCTGCGCGGCCGTCCTCCTCGGCGGCTGCTCGGGGACTCCGGCCGGCGAGCGGACCGAGTCGTCCTCGTGGCGGCAGCCGGAGAACTCGACGCGCGCCGCGCCGCCGCGCGCGGTGAACGAGCTGCAGACCGACTACGAGACCGTGATCAAGGACGTACTGCCGTCCGTCGTGCAGATCGAGGCCGGGAACAGTCTGGGCTCGGGCATCGTCTACGACAGCAGGGGCCATGTGATCACCAATGCCCATGTGGTGGGCGAGGGACGGTCGTTCCTGGTCACCGTGGCGACGGGCGAGGAGCCGCTGACCGCGAAACTGGTCTCCTCCTACCCGGAGCAGGATCTGGCCGTCATCAAGCTGGAGCGGGTCCCCGCCGGGCTGAAGGCGGCCCGGTTCGGCGACTCGTCGAAGGTCGCCGTGGGCCAGATCGTGCTGGCGATGGGATCGCCGCTCGGGCTGTCCAGCAGCGTCACCCAGGGGATCGTCTCCGGCATCGGCCGCACGGTGAGCGAGAGCGCCACGGACGGCGGGACCGGGGCGACGATCGGGAACATGGTGCAGACGTCGGCGGCGATCAACCCGGGCAACAGCGGGGGCGCGCTGGTCAATCTGGACAGCGAGGTGATCGGGATCCCGACGCTGGCGGCGACCGATCCGGACCTCGGCGAGGGGGCCGCTCCGGGCATCGGGTTCGCGATCCCGGTGTCGATGGTGACGACGGTGGCGGACCAGATCATCGAGACCGGGAAGGTCGAGCACTCGGGCCGGGCGGCGCTGGAGATCACGGCGCGGACCGTGCTGGACGACAGCTATCAGCCCGCCGGGGCGGCGGTGGTGGAGGTGGTGAGGGGCGGGGCGGCGGACAAGGCGGGCCTGCGGGCGGGGGACATCATCACCAAGGTGGGGTCGCAGGAGATCACGTCGATCACCTCGCTCGCGGAGGCGCTCGCGTCGGACGAGCCGGGCGAGAAGGTGGTGGTGGGGTATGTGCGGGACGGGGAGGAGAGAACGGCGGAGGTGACGCTCGGGGAGGTCTGACGCCCGCCCGGGGACCACGCCGGACAACGCCCGAAGACACCCGGCGCGCCCGCCACCCGGCGAAACCCGGCACCCGGCACCGGCCACCCGGCGAAACCCGGCACCCGGCACCGGCCACCCGGCGAAACCCGCCACCCGGCGCTCGCGTCCGGGGCCGACCGCGTCCGGGACCCACCGCGTCCCGGGCCGCCCGCGGGCCCCGCGCCCTCAGAAACCGCAGAAACCTCACAACCCGCGCCCCCGGTCCGGCCCCGCGGGCGCGGCGCCGGACCGGGGCGACGGCGCCGCTACTCGGCGGCCTGGAGGCTCATGGGGCCGTAGATCTTGGTGGCGTCCTCGGAGAGGGTCACCTGCTCGGCGCCGCCCTCCAGGAGATCCTTCCAGTGCTCGCCGATCCAGGACTCGGCGTCACCCTGGGTCGTGAACTCCTCCGGCTCCACCGCGGGCCGGACCTCCGTGCCGTCGGACTTCTCGAACCGCCACGTCCATGCCATGTCCGCCTCCTTGAGGTCTGAAGCGATCTCTGTCCTGCCCGCAGCGTAGCCGGGCGCGCACGGGTCGCGCGGACGCGGGAGGATCGTGGGTGTGGAACTGACACTGCTCGGCACCGGCGCCCCGTCCGGTCTCCCCCGGCCCGACTGCCCCTGCGCCGTCTGCGCCGCCGCCCGAGGGGCCCGCGCGCGGGCCGCCACCGCGCTGCTCGTGGACGGGGCGCTGCTGCTCGACCTCACGCCCGGGGCCGCCCTCGCCGCCGCGCGGGCCGGACATTCGCTCGTCGGCGTACGCCAGGTGCTGCTGACGCACCCGCACAACGGGCCCGCCGTGGACGTGCCCGCCGGGCTGCCGTCGGCCGGGCGCGTGCCCGACGGGCGCGTACTGACGCTGATCAGCGGACACCGGGTGCGGGCCGTGCCGATGGACCACCCCGGGACCGGGTACGAGGTCACCTCGCCCGAGGGCGACCGGCTGCTGTACCTCCCGCCGGGCGGCGCGCCCGCCGGTCTGGCGGAGGGACTGGCGGCGTACGAGATGGTCGTCGGCGACGTCGTCGGGCGGCCGGACGCGATCGCCCGGCTGCGCGCGGCGGGGGCGATCGGCGCGACCACCGATGTGATCGCGGTCCATCTGGACCACGATGTGACCGGCGGGCCCGAGCTGGACCGCAGGCTGGCCGCGGCGGGCGCGCGCGCCGTGCCGGACGGCACCACGCTGATCGTCGGCGAGTACCACGCCGTACCGGACGTGCCGCGCCGCACCCTGATCACCGGAGGGGCCCGCTCCGGGAAGTCGGTGGAGGCCGAACGCCGGCTGGAGACCTTCCCCGACGTGGTGTACGCGGCCACGGGCGGCCGCCGCGAGGGCGACGCCGAGTGGGCGGACCGGGTCGATCTGCACCGGGAGCGCCGCCCCGCCTCCTGGCGTACGGACGAGACCTGCGAACTGGCCCCGCTGCTCGCCGAGGACGGCCCCCCGCTGCTGATCGACTGTCTCTCGCTCTGGCTGACGGACGCGATGGACCGGGCGGAGGCGTGGGACGACGAGGTCTGGCGCTCCCGGGGCGAGCGCGCGCTGCGCGAGCGGGTCGCCGAGCTGATCGACGCCGTACGGCAGACCCCGCGCACGGTCGTCGCGGTGACCAACGAGGCCGGCTCGGGGGTGGTCCCCGCGACCGCCTCCGGCCGGCGCTTCCGCGACGAGCTGGGCCGGCTCAACGCGGCCTTCGCCGCCGAGTGCGAGCAGGTGCTGCTGGTGGTCGCCGGGCAGGCTCTGGTGCTCCGGAGCTGAGCCGGCCCGCACCCGGTACTGTTCGGCGAATGACCAGGCTGAATCTCGATGACTTCTCCGATCTGATCGAGCGTCCCGACAGCGGTGTCCGGCGTGACGCCGAGGAACGCAGGGAGCGGCTGATCGTCCCGCCCGGCGCGCTCGGCCGGCTCGACGAGCTGGGCGAGTGGCTGGCGGCCGCCCAGGGGGCCGTGCCGGTGAAGCCCGTCGGGCGGCCGCGCGCGGTGCTCTTCGCCGGTGATCACGGGGTGGCCTCGCTGGGCGTCTCGGGGCGGCCGGCCGGCACGGCGCACGAGCTGGTGCGCGCGGTGCTGGAGGGCGCGAGCCCGGTCGCGGTGCTCGCCCGCGCCTCGGGGGTGCCGGTGCGGATCGTGGACGCCGGGCTGGACTGCGATCCGGCCCTGCTGCCCGAGGACGTCGTCCGCCGCCGGGTGCGGCGCGGCAGCGGGCGGATCGACGTCGAGGACGCGCTCACCGCCGAGGAGACCGAGCGGGCGGTACGGCTGGGCATGGCCGTCGCCGACGAGGAGGCCGACTCCGGCACCGATCTGGTCGTCCTCGGCGATCTGAGCGTCGGCGGGACCACCGCGGCCTCGACGCTGATCGCCGCGCTCTGCGGCACCGACGCCTCGGTGGTCACCGGGCGCGGCGGCGCGGGCATCGACGATCTGGCGTGGATGCGCAAGTGCGCGGCGATCAGGGACGCGCTGCGCAGGGCCCGGCCGGTCCTCGGCGATCAGCTGGAACTCCTGGCGGCGGCCGGCGGCGCGGACCTGGCGGCCATGACCGGCTTCCTGCTCCAGAGCGCGGTGCGCCGGATGCCGGTGATCCTGGACGGGGTGGTCTCGGCGGCGTGCGCGCTGGTCGCGCAGCGGGCGGCGTTCCGGGCCCCGGACTGGTGGCTGGCGGGTCAGGTCAGCGGCGAACCGGCGCAGGCCAAGGCGCTGGACCGGATGGCGCTCAACCCGCTGCTCGATCACGGCGTCACTGTGGGGGAAGGAACCGGGGCATTGCTCGCCCTCCCCCTCGTCCGGGCGGCGGCCGCGTTCGCGGCGGAGCTGCCGGAGCGTACGGAGCCGGAGCCGGACGCCGATCCGGACGCCGATCCGGGCACGGACGCGGGTCCGGGCACGGACGCGGATCCGAGCACGGGCGCGAACACGGACGCGGGTCCTGGTACGAAGCCCGGGACGGGTCCGGAGCCGGAAGCGGCGTCCGTACCGGAGGGCGGGTCGGAGTCCGTACCGGAGTCGGCGGCTCCGGCGGGGAAGGACACGGACTGACGGACACGTCGGTACGGCCGCCGCCGATCGGGCGGGGCCGCACCGGCCTCCCCCGGCCAGCGATGCCCCATATCATCGCATTTCATGGGAGAGGTCCGTTTGTCCAGCACCCCGCATTCCCCGTCCGGCCCCGCCCCCGGCGGCGCGGCGGGCCGGAGCACGGTCCGCTCCCGGCGCGCCGCCTCCTTCGCCGTCCAGTACCTGCGGGCGGCGGCGTTCCTCAACGTCCTCAGCGCCGTCTGGGTCTCGCTCGGCCAGGACCTGCGACGCCACAACGTGGACCACCTCTTCACCCCGTACCTGCTCACCGCCGGATTCGCCTCCGGGCTCCTCGCCCTCTTCCTCGCCATCACCCTGCGCCGCCGCAAGCGGGCCTCCTGGATCCTCAATCTGGCCCTCGGCGGGCTCTTCCTGCTGCTCTTCGCCTTCGCGCTGGGCGCCGAACCGGGCTTTCGACAGCACCCCCAGAACTGGGTCTCGCTCACTCTGACCGCCGCCTTCGTCCTCGCCCTGCTGCTGGGACGGCGGGAGTTCTACGCGGTGGGCGACCGCTCCAACCCCAAGCTGGCGGCGGCCGTCGCCGCCGGCGGGCTGCTCGTCACCTCCCTGCTGGCGGCGCTGCTGGTGACGGCCACGAACACCGCCCCCGGCGGCTCCTCCTTCCTGGAGCGCTGGCGGTACGGCGTGATGCGGCTGGTCTCCCTCGCCGCCGACGACGCCCGCTTCCCCGGCATCGCGACCCCGGGCTGGGTCGACGTCCTCATCAACGCGGCCTCCACCGCGCTGCTGCTCGCCGTCCTCTACGCGGCCTTCCGCTCCCGGCGCACCGTCGACCCGCTCACCGAGGACGACGAGGAGCGGCTGCGCGCCCTGCTCGCCCGGCACGGCGAGCGCGACTCGCTGGGCTACTTCGCGCTGCGCCGCGAGAAGAGCGTGGTGTGGTCCCCCACCGGGAAGGCCGCCGTCGCCTACCGGGTGGTCGGCGGGGTGAGCCTCGCCTCCGGCGACCCGATCGGCGACCCGGAGGCCTGGCCCGGCGCGATCGAGCCCTGGCTCGCCGAGGCCCGTGAACACGGCTGGTGCCCGGCCGTGGTGGGCGCGAGCGAGGAGGCCGGGACGATCTACGCCCGGCACGGTCTGGACGCGCTGGAACTGGGCGACGAGGCGATCGTCGAGACCGCCGAGTTCACCCTCGACGGGCGGGCGATGCGGACCGTGCGCCAGGCGTACAACCGGGTCCGGCGGGCCGGGTACGAGGTGCGCGTCCGCCGCCACGAGGAGATCCCGCCCGAGGAGATGGAGACCCTGCTCGCCCGCGCCGACGACTGGCGCGACGGGGCGACCGAACGCGGTTTCTCGATGGCGCTGGGAAGGCTCGGCGACCCCGCGGACGGCCGCTGCGTGATGCTCGAATGCACCGACGGCGAAGGGGCGTTGCGGGCCGTGCTGAGCTTCGTGCCCTGGGGGCCGCACGGGCTCTCGCTCGATCTGATGCGCCGCGACCGGGACTCCGAGAACGGGCTCATGGAGTTCATGGTCATCGAACTCCTCCAGCGGGCGGAGGCGATCGGGATCACCCAGGTGTCGCTGAACTTCGCGATGTTCCGCTCGGTCTTCGAGCGCGGCTCACGGCTCGGCGCGGGGCCGGTGCTGCGGCTCTGGCGCTCGCTGCTCGGCTTCTTCTCCCGCTGGTGGCAGATCGAGTCGCTGTACCGCGCCAACGCGAAGTACCGGCCGATCTGGGAACCTCGCTTCCTGCTCTTCGAGAAGAGCGCCGATCTGCTGCGCATCGGGCTCGCGGCGGGCCGCGCCGAGGGCTTCCTGGAGGCCCCCGGGCTGCCGAAGTGGCTGCACCGCAGACATCTGGAGTCCCGGCGCCGGACGCCCTAGGAGCCGGGCCCTGGTCCCACGCCGGGGGGCCGGGACCCGGCGGGCGGGTCGGGCGTGCCGCCGATCAGGTCCTGGAACCGTCGCCGGGGGCCGTCCCAGCGGCGGTCGTGCCGGTAGGCGCGCAGCAGGGAACGGGCGCGGGCCCGCGGTCTGCGCCGGTAGCAGCGGCGGGCCCACGGGGAGACGGGCCGGGCCAGGCGCAGCGCGCCGTAGAGCGCGACGAAGGGGACGAGGACGCCGATGAGCGCCGTCTTCGGTCTGCCCTTGGCCAGGGTGACCAGGACGAGCAGGAAGTTCAGCAGCAGCGAGCCGACGAAGGTCACCCGGTCCTGGCGCTCCTGAGGGGTGAGCGAGTCGACGTCGAGCGGTGAGAATCCGGCGAGCACCAGCAGGGCGAGGGCGGTGGCGAGGACGACGACCTCCACACTCTGCCGGCCCTGCTCGGTCCAGTAGACGTCGTCGATGTGGACGATGAGCGCGAACTCGTCCAGGACCAGGCCCACCCCGATCCCGAAGAGGATCGCGCAGACCGCGGCGGCCGGGCCGTGCCTTCCGCTGCCGACCGCGCCGAATCCGCCGACGACGGTGAGCACCACCCCGGGGACCACATGGTGGATGTGGGTGCCTCCCGCGGCGATGTTCCGGAAGGGTCCGCGGCCCGCCCGGATCAGCCGGGTGATGGTGCGCGTGATCACGAAGGTGAGGACGAAGGAGGCGAGGGCGAGCAGGGTGGGGAGCTTCCCGGGCTCGGTGATGTTCTCGTAGAACCAGCGCCCCATAGTGAATTGCTCCCCTTCGAACGGTATGCGCAATTTACCGCTTGTGGGGTGAGACGGGCGGGCTAGGCTTCTGCGGTGGTGGGCCGGATGGGCGGTCGGCAGCGGGCGTGGCGAGTGGTGAGTTCGGAGTGAGTGAAGTGAGCGGTGTGGGCAGTGCGGCCGGGATACGTTTCGCCTTCGGCACCCTGACCGCGCTGCCGGTCCGCGTCACCCGCTGGGACCGGGACGCCGCGCGCGCCGGGATGCTCTGCGCACCGCTGGCGGGTCTGGTGGCGGGACTGGGCGCGGCGGCCGCGGGCGGACTGCTCCTGCTGCTGGGGTCCGGGCCCGCGCTCGCCGCCGTGGCGGCCGTCTCGGTCCCCGCCGTCCTCACCCGCGGACTCCATCTGGACGGGCTCGCCGACACCGCCGACGGCCTGGGCAGCGGAAAGCCCGCCGAGGACGCGCTGCGGATCATGAAGCGGTCGGACATCGGCCCGTTCGGGGTGATCACCCTGCTGCTGACCCTGCTCGCGCAGGCCGCCGTCCTCGCCGAGCTGTACGCGAGGGGCCCGGCGCACGGCGCGCTCGCCGCCGTGGTCTCGGCCGTCACCGCGCGGCTCGCCCTCACCCTCGCCTGCCGCCCCGGGGTGCCGGCCGCCCGCCCCGGGGGCCTGGGCGCGGCGGTCGCGGAGACCGTCCCCGTACGCCTCGCGTCGGCCGTCGCCGTCCTGGCCGTCGCGGGCTGCGCGGGCGCGGGCGCGCTGCTCGGCGGCGCGGGCGGGGCGGCGCACGGCGCGCTCGCGGTCCTCGCCGGGCTGGTGGCGGCCCAACTGCTGCTGCGGCACTGCGTCCGGCGGTTCGGCGGGATCACCGGCGATGTGTTCGGCGCGCTAGCGGAGACGGCGGCGACGGCCGCTCTGGTGGCGTCGGTCCTCGGCTGACCGGCCGTTCAGCCCGGCGGCCGGCGGCCGGAGCGGGCCCGCCGGGGCGCGATGACGCGGCTCCGCCGTGGGCGCGTTGGGTGACCGCGCGTACGCTTTTCCCCTGGCGGGGTGTCGACCTATCCCCTCATCGGCCCCCAAAGGCCCTGGAAACTCAACGGAAGCGAGATTTCACCACCGTGACTGCTCTCACTCTCAGCACTGCCGGCGCTGCGACGCTCCGCGCCGACGCCCTTGTCGTCGGGGTCGCGAAGGGCGCCAAGGGCCCGGTGGTCGCGCCGGGCGCGGAGGCCGTGGACAAGGCGTTCGACGGAAAGCTCGCCGCCGTACTGGAGACGCTCGGGGCCACCGGCTCCGAGGGCGAGGCGACCAAGCTTCCCTCCCCCTCCGGCGTCAAGGCCCCGGTCGTCATCGCGGTCGGCCTCGGGACCCTTCCGGGCGCGGACGAGACCTACGGCGCGGAGACCCTGCGCCGCGCCGCGGGCACCGCGGCCCGGGTGCTGATCGGCTCCAAGAAGGCCGCCTTCGCGCTCCCGATCGAGGCCGCGGAGGACGCCGGGGCCGTCGCCGAGGGCGCGCTGCTGGGGGCGTACGCCTTCACCGCGTACCAGGGCGGCGAGAAGAAGGCCGCCAAGGGCGGCGGACCGAAGCTGCCGCTCGCCGAGGTGGCCCTGCTCGGCGCCAAGCCGCGGGACAAGGCGTACAAGGCGGCCGCCGAGCGCGCCGTCGCCGTCTGCGAGGAGCTGAACCGCGCCCGCGACCTGGTCAACACCCCGCCGAACGACCTCACCCCGGACGCCTTCGCCACGCTGGCCGCCGCCGCGGGCAAGGAGCACGGCGTCAAGGTGCAGATCCTCGACGAGAAGGCGCTCCTCAAGGGCGGCTACGGCGGCATCCTCGGCGTCGGCCAGGGCTCGCAGAGCCCGCCGCGCCTGGTGAAGCTCACCTACACCCACCACAAGGACGCCAAGACGCTCGCCCTGGTGGGCAAGGGCATCACCTACGACTCGGGCGGCATCTCGCTGAAGCCGGCCGGGCACAACGAGACGATGAAGTGCGACATGGCCGGCGCCGCCGCCGTGTTCGCGGCCGTCGTCGCCGCCGCCCGGCTGGGCCTCGCGGTCAATGTCACCGGCTGGCTCGCGCTCGCCGAGAACATGCCCTCGGGCTCGGCCACCCGCCCCGGCGACGTGCTGCGGATGTACAGCGGCAAGACGGTCGAGGTGCTCAACACCGACGCCGAGGGCCGGCTGGTGCTGGCGGACGCGCTGTGGAAGGCGTCCGAGGAGAACCCGGACGCCATCGTGGACGTCGCGACGCTGACCGGCGCGATGATGGTCGCGCTGGGCAACCGCACCTTCGCGGTCATGGGCAACGACGACGCCTTCCGCACCGCGGTCCACGAGACCGCGGAGGAGGCGGGCGAGCAGTCCTGGCCGATGCCGCTCCCCGCCGAGCTGCGCAAGGGCATGGACTCCCCCACCGCCGACATGGCCAACATGGGCGAGCGGATGGGCGGCGGCCTGGTCGCCGGTCTCTTCCTCCAGGAGTTCGTGGGCGAGGGCATCGCCTGGGCGCACCTGGACATCGCGGGCCCGGCGTTCCACGAGAGCGCCCCGTTCGGCTACACGCCCAAGGGCGGCACCGGCTCGTCGGTGCGCACCCTGGTGCGGCTGGCGGAGCGGATCGCCGACGGCGAGCTGGGCTGACCCGAGCACGCGTGATCACCGCAGGTACGGCCCCGCTCCCCCGTGGACGGGGCCGTACCGCGTCACCCGGCGGGCCCGCTCCGTACCGGCGGAGCCGTACCGCGCCGCCCGGCCGGGTCGTACCAGCGGAGCCGTAGCGCGCCGCCCGGCCGGGTGGGTCGTACCGCCGGGGCCGTAGCGCGCCGCAAGGGCCGACCGGTCCACGCCTCCGGGCGCCGACCGGCCCGTACCCCCGGGTGATGCGTCGTTCGCTGTCGACGAAATGCCTCTTTCGGAGGAATCGGCGGGCCCTTCGGCGCGTTGTTACGGACCAGTAACCCCTGGGGTGATCGATCAGACGCCCCCAGAGACCGGCCCCGCGTCCCGTCTTTCCGCAACAAGTGCGAAGATGGGTCCTCGGCAGGACAGGGCCCGACCGAAGGGCCGACGAGACATCGGCCGCACACCAGCCGAAGGCCGGTTCCCCCGGGTGAGGGGAGCCCGGCGCCCGGCGCACATGCATGGAGGACGTGACGTGGCGAACGACGCCAGCACCGTTTTCGACCTAGTGATCCTCGGCGGCGGTAGCGGCGGTTACGCTGCGGCGCTGCGCGGAGCTCAGCTGGGCCTGGACGTCGCCCTGATCGAGAAGGACAAGGTCGGCGGTACCTGCCTGCACTACGGCTGCATCCCCACCAAGGCTCTGCTGCACGCCGGCGAGATCGCCGACCAGGCCCGCGAGTCGGAGCAGTTCGGTGTCAAGGCGACATTCGAGGGCATCGATGTCGCGGCCGTGCACAAGTACAAGGACGATGTGATCGCGGGCCTGTACAAGGGCCTGCAGGGGCTGATCGCCTCCCGCAAGATCACCGTGATCGAGGGCGAGGGCCGGCTGTCCTCGCCGACCTCGGTCGACGTCAACGGCCAGCGGGTCCAGGGCCGTCACATCCTGCTCGCGACCGGCTCCGTGCCGAAGTCGCTGCCGGGTCTGGAGATCGACGGCAACCGGATCATCTCCTCGGACCACGCGCTCCGGCTGGACCGCGTCCCGCAGTCCGCGATCGTGCTGGGCGGCGGTGTCATCGGCGTCGAGTTCGCTTCCGCGTGGAAGTCGTTCGGCGCCGAGGTGACCGTGATCGAGGGCCTGAAGCACCTGGTCCCGGTCGAGGACGAGAACAGCTCCAAGCTTCTGGAGCGCGCGTTCCGCAAGCGCGGCATCAAGTTCAACCTGGGCACCTTCTTCGAGAAGGCCGAGTACACGCAGGACGGCGTCCGCGTCACCCTGGCGGACGGCAAGACCTTCGAGGCCGAGGTGCTGCTGGTCGCGGTCGGCCGCGGCCCGGTCTCGGCCGGCCTCGGGTACGAGGAGCAGGGCGTCGCGATGGACCGCGGCTATGTCCTGGTGGACGAGTACATGCGGACGAACGTCCCCACCGTCTCCGCCGTCGGCGACCTGGTCCCGACCCTCCAGCTCGCGCACGTCGGCTTCGCGGAGGGCATCCTGGTGGCAGAGCGGCTCGCCGGTCTGACCACCGTCCCGGTCGACTACGACGGTGTGCCCCGGGTGACCTACTGCCACCCCGAGGTCGCGTCCGTCGGCATCACCGAGGCCAAGGCCAAGGAGATCTACGGTGCGGACAAGGTCGTCGCCCTGAAGTACAACCTCGGCGGCAACGGCAAGAGCAAGATCCTGAAGACCCAGGGCGAGATCAAGCTCGTCCAGGTCAAGGACGGTGCCGTGGTCGGCGTCCACATGGTCGGTGACCGGATGGGCGAGCAGATCGGCGAGGCTCAGCTCATTTACAACTGGGAGGCTCTGCCGGCCGAGGTCGCGCAGCTCATCCACGCGCACCCGACCCAGAACGAGGCGCTCGGCGAGGCCCACCTGGCCCTCGCGGGCAAGCCTCTGCACGCCCATGACTGAGCCCCTCGGGCGCGACGACCACTTCCGCACTTTCGTTAGGAGCAACTGAAACCATGTCGGTTTCCGTAACCCTTCCGGCGCTCGGTGAGAGCGTCACGGAGGGCACTGTCACCCGCTGGCTGAAGGCCGAGGGCGAGCGCGTCGAGGCCGACGAGCCGTTGCTCGAGGTCTCGACCGACAAGGTCGACACCGAGATCCCCGCGCCCGCGTCCGGTGTGCTGGCGTCCATCAAGGTCGCCGAGGACGAGACGGTGGAGGTCGGCGCCGAGCTGGCCATCATCGACGACGGGTCGGGGGCCTCCGAGGCCGCCCCGGCTCCGGCCGCCGAAGAGGCGCCGGCCCCCGCCGCCGAGCCCGCCGCCGCCCCTGCCCCGGCCCCCGCGGCCGAGGCCGAGGCCGCCCCGGAGCCCGCCGCCGAGGCGCCCACCGCCGCGGCCCCGGTCCAGTCGGACGCCCCGGCCGGCGGCGCGTCCGGTACGGACGTGGTCCTCCCGGCGCTCGGCGAGAGCGTCACCGAGGGCACCGTCACCCGCTGGCTCAAGGAGGTCGGCGACTCCGTCGAGGCCGACGAGCCGCTGCTGGAGGTCTCCACGGACAAGGTCGACACCGAGATCCCCGCGCCCACCGCCGGTGTGCTGCTGGAGATCGTGGTCGCCGAGGACGAGACCGCCGAGGTCGGCGCGAAGCTGGCCGTGATCGGCGCTCCGGGCTCGGCTCCGGCCGCCGCCCCCGCCGCTCCCGAGCCCGCCCCGGAGCCCGCCGCCGCTCCCGAGCCCGCCCCGGCCGCCGCCCCCGCGGCTCCGGCCCCGGCCGCTCAGGCGCCGGCCGCACCGGCACCGGCAGCTCCGGCTCCGGCTCCGACCCAGGTCGCTCCGGCCGCCCCCGCCGCCCCGGCTCCCGCGCCCGCCCCGGCGGCCGCCCCCGCCGCTCCGGCGCAGGCCGCGCCCGCCTCCGGCGACGCCTATGTGACCCCGCTGGTCCGTAAGCTCGCCGCCGAGAACAGCGTGGACCTGTCCACGGTCAAGGGCACCGGCGTCGGCGGACGCATCCGCAAGCAGGACGTCGTCGCCGCCGCGGAGGCCGCCAAGCCCGCCGCTCCGGCCGCGGCCCCGGCCGCCGCCCCCGCCGCTGCCGCCGCCCCGAAGGCCCCGGCCCTCGAGGTGTCCCCGCTGCGCGGTCAGACGGTCAAGATGACCCGGATGCGCAAGCTCATCGGCGACAACATGATGAAGGCGCTGCACAGCCAGGCGCAGCTGACCTCGGTCGTCGAGGTCGACATCACCAAGCTGATGAAGCTGCGCGCCCAGGCCAAGGACGGCTTCGCCGCCCGTGAGGGCGTCAAGCTCTCCCCGATGCCCTTCTTCGTGAAGGCGGCGGCGCAGGCGCTGAAGGCCCACCCGATCGTCAACGCCCGGATCAACGAGGACGAGGGCACCATCACGTACTTCGACTCGGAGAACATCGGCATCGCCGTGGACTCCGAGAAGGGTCTGATGACGCCGGTCATCAAGGGCGCGGGCGATCTGAACCTCGCCGGCATCGCCAAGAAGACCGCCGAGCTGGCCGGGGCCGTGCGCTCCAACAAGATCCGCCCCGACGACCTGGCGGGCGCGACCTTCACGGTCAGCAACACCGGTTCGCGCGGCGCGCTCTTCGACACGGTCATCGTGCCGCCGAACCAGGCCGCCATCCTGGGCATCGGCGCCACGGTCAAGCGTCCGGCGGTCATCGAGACCGCCGAGGGCACCGTCATCGGCGTCCGTGACATGACCTACCTGTCGCTCTCCTACGACCACCGGCTGGTGGACGGCGCCGACGCCGCCCGCTACCTGACGGCCGTCAAGGGCATCCTCGAAGCAGGCGAATTCGAGGTCGAGCTGGGCCTCTGAGGCCCAGTCGAAGCGATGTGAGCAGACGCCCCGCCCCGGAACACTCCGGGCGGGGCGTCTCGCGTTCTCCCGCCCTCCCCCGCGCGTCCCCCCACAGGGACGGCACCGCCGAACCCCGCGAAGGGGATAATCGGTGGGCTGTACCCGCCCTGAAGGAGCCCCCACATGACCCCGCCCGTCGTCCAATCGCTGCGGGAGCAGATCCGCGCGCACATCGTGGAGGGGATCGTCAGCGGACGCTGGAAGCCGGGCGAACGGATCGTGGAGCGGGGCATCGCCACCGAGCTGCAGGTCTCCCAGACGCCCGTCCGCGAGGCGCTGCGCGAGCTGGAGAGCCTGCGGCTGATCGAGTCCGCGCCGAACAAGGGCGTACGGGTGCGGAACCTCACCGCGGCCGATCTGGAGGAGAGCTATCCGGTGCGGGCCGGTCTGGAGCAGATCGCCGCCGAGCTGGCGGCGGACCGGCTGGCCGGGGACTGCTCGGCGCTGGAGCCGCATGTGGCGGCGCTGTACGCGGCGGACCGGGCGGCCGACTCGGCCGGGCAGGTGCGGCACACGGTGGGCTTCCACCGCGAGCTGGTGCGCGCCGCGGACAACGCGGTGCTGCTGCACACCTGGGAGGGGCTGGGCATCGAGGTCTTCACCGCCCTCTCGATCCGCTGGCTGGGCACCGTGCAGCAGTCGTACGCGGAGGAGCACCAGGCGCTCGTCGAGGCCTTCCAGCGCCGTGACCCGGCCATCGGACCGCTGGTCAAGGCGCATGTCCTGGGCTGCGCCCCCCGGCCGTGAACCATTCCGTCCCGGGCCGTCCGCCGGCCCTCCCCCGCGATCGCCGCACCGGTCCCGAAAGGTCCGGAATCACGGCACCGCGTGCCCCGTTTCACGGCACGGAATGCCAATTTCGCTCTCCGGAGAACTTTTACCTCCGAATACTTTGATCGATCATCGATCAGCGGCTTACAGTCAGCTTCGGGTTCACCCGCCCACCACCCTGTCCTGCCAGACACGGCCCCCCGTTCCCCACCCCCCAGTCCGGAAGGCGGCGACATGACCGACCCCGTAGCCAAGCTTCCGAGCGAGCTGGACCAGCTCCCGGACCGCGACTCCGAGGAGACCGCCGAGTGGGCGGCCTCCCTCGACGCCGTCGCCCAGCACGCCGGCCCCCACCGCGCCGCGTATCTGATGCGCCGTACCCTCCAGCACGCCGAAGCCGCCGGGGTCCCCGTGCCCCGGCTGCTGGAGACGGACTACGTCAACACCATCCCGACCGCCGCCGAGCCCGCGCCCGACGGCGACGAGGCGATGGAAGCGCGGATCACCGCGTGGAACCGCTGGAACGCCGCCGCCATGGTGACGCGCGGCTCCCGGCTCGGCGTCGGCGGCCACATCGCCACCTTCGCCTCCGCGGCCTGGCTGTACGAGACCGGCTTCAACCACTTCTTCAAGGGCAAGGAGGCGGACGGCAGCGGCGACCAGCTCTACATACAGGGCCATGCCTCCCCCGGCATCTACGCCCGCGCCTTCCTCGACGGCCGCCTCACCGAGGCCGACCTCGACAACTTCCGCCAGGAGGCGGGCGGCGCCGGTCTGCCCTCGTATCCGCACCCGCGGCGGCTGCCCTGGCTGTGGGAGTTCCCCACCGTCTCCATGGGCCTCGGCCCGCTCTCCGCGATCTACCAGGCGCGTTTCAACCGCTACCTGCACAACCGCGGCATCAAGGACACCTCTCAGTCGCACGTCTGGGCCTTCCTGGGCGACGGCGAGATGGACGAGCCCGAGTCGACGGCGGCCCTCGCGCTGGCGGCCCGTGAGCAGCTCGACAATCTGACTTTCGTGATCAACTGCAATCTGCAGCGCCTCGACGGCCCGGTCCGCGCCAACTTCCGCGTGGTCCAGGAGCTGGAGGCCCAGTTCCGCGGCGCCGGCTGGAACGTCGTCAAGACCCTGTGGGGCTCCGCCTGGGACGAGCTGTTCCAGCTCGACACCACGGGCGCGCTGGTCCGCAGGCTGCGCGCGGTGCCGGACGCCCAGTTCCAGACGTACGCCACCCGTGACGTCGCGTACATCCGCGAGCACTTCTTCGGAGCCGAGCCCGCCCTCGCCGAGCTGGCGAAGCTGCTGACCGACGCGAAGATCGCCGAGTGTTTCTACTCCTCCCGCGGCGGCCACGAGGCCCGCAAGGTGTACGCGGCCTACCGCGCGGCGCTGGCCCACGAGGGCGCGCCGACCGTGGTCCTGGCGCAGACGGTGAAGGGCTACACCCTCGGCAAGGGCTTCGAGTCGAAGAACGCCAACCACCAGATGAAGAAGCTGTCGATCGACGAGTTCAAGGGCATGCGCGACCTGCTCGGGCTCCCGATCGCCGACAGCGCCTTCGAGAGCGGCGTGGTGCCCTACGGCCACCCCGGCGCCGACTCCCCCGAGGTCCGCTACCTCCAGGAGCGCCGGGCCGCCCTCGGCGGCCCCGCCCCGGCCCGCCGGGTGATCGCCGCCGCGCTGCCCGCGCCGGAGGAGCGCGCCTTCAAGGCCCTGGAGAAGGGCTCGGGCAAGCAGGAGATGGCCACCACCATGGCCTTCGTCCGTCTGGTGAAGGATCTGATGCGGGACAAGGAGACCGGCAGGCGCTGGGTCCCGATCGTCCCCGACGAGGCCCGTACCTTCGGTATGGAGTCCCTCTTCCCGTCCGCGGGCATCTACTCCCCGATGGGCCAGACGTACGAGCCGGTCGACCGCGACCAGCTGATGTACTACAAGGAGGCCAAGGACGGCCAGATCCTCAACGAGGGGATCACCGAGGCCGGCTCCATGGCGGACTTCATCGCCGCGTCCACGTCGTACGCGACGCACGGCGAGACGATGATCCCGTTCTACATCTTCTACTCGATGTTCGGCTGGCAGCGCACCGGCGACCAGATGTGGCAGCTCGCCGACCAGCTCGGCAAGGGCTTCATCGTCGGCGCGACCGCGGGCCGGACCACGCTCACCGGCGAGGGCCTCCAGCACGCGGACGGCCACTCGCACCTGATCGCGGCCACGAACCCGGCGTCGCTCAACTACGACCCGGCCTTCGCGTACGAGATCGCGGTGATCGTCAAGGACGGTCTGCGCCGGATGTACGGTCCGGACGCCGAGGACGTCTTCTACTACCTCACCGTCTACAACGAGCCCAAGCCCCAGCCCGCGATGCCCGAGGGCGTCGAGGAGGGCATCGTCAAGGGCCTGTACCGCTTCAAGGAGGGCGTGCCCGCCTCCCCCGAGGCCCCGAGGCTCCAGCTGCTGGCGTCGGGCACGGCGATCCACTGGGCCCTGGAGGCGCAGGACCTCCTCGCCGCCGAGTGGGGCGTCACGGCCGACGTCTGGTCCGCGACCTCCTGGGGCGAGCTGCGCCGGGACGCGCTGGAGTCGGACAAGGCGCTGCTCCGCGGCGAGCAGAGCGTTCCGTACGTCCGCAAGGCGCTGGAGGGCGCCCCGGGCCCGGTCCTCGCCGTCAGCGACTGGATGCGCCAGGTCCCGGACCAGATCAGCCAGTGGGTCGAGCAGGACTGGTCCTCGCTCGGCACGGACGGCTTCGGTCTGTCCGACACCCGGGAGGCGGCCCGCCGTCACTTCGGCGTCGACGCCCAGTCGGTCACCGTCGCGGCGCTGGCCCAGCTGGCGCGCCGGGGCGAGATCCCGGCCTCGGCGGTCAAGGAGGCCCGGGAGCGCTACGGCCTCTGAGCCGTATCCGCACAGCCGTATCCGTACACCGGACGACCACCCCGGTCCCCCGTCCACGCGACGGCGGACCGGGGTGGTCCCGTCTCCGGCCCGCGGTTGACCTTGACACCGTGTGAGGCCCTGCACTGGGACGCATCATGTTCACCATCGGAGACTTCGCCAGGCACGGCCGGGTATCGCCCCGGATGCTGCGGCACTACGACGCGCTGGGGCTGCTGCGCCCCGAGCGCACCGACCCGTTCACCGGCTACCGCTACTACGCGGGGGCCCAGCTCGCCCGGCTCAACCGGATCATCGCCCTGAAGGATCTCGGCTTCACCCTGGAGCAGGTGCGGCGGATCCTCCAGGACCGGGTGAGCACGGAGGAGCTGCGCGGGATGCTGGTGCTGCGGCGGGCCGAGCTGGAGGAGGCGGTGGCCGCCTCGGCGGCCCGGCTCGGCCAGGTCGAGGCGAGGCTCCGTTCGATCGAGAGCGAGGGCCGGATGGCCTCCGACGACGTCACGTTGAAGAGCGTTCCCGCGGTGCGGGTGGCCGAGCTGTCCGCCGTCGCCGACAGCTATGAGCCGGGGGACGTCAGCAGGGTGATCGGGCCGCTGTACGACACCCTGTTCGAGCGGCTGGAGGCGGCGGGGGTACGTCCCTCCGGGCCCGGCATCGCGTACTACGAGGCCGCGCCCCGGGGCGAGGGCGCGATCCTGGTCCATGCCGCCGTGACGGTCGGGTCCGCGCTGCGGCCCGGCCCCGGGGCGGGCTTCGAGGTGGTCGATCTGCCGGCGGTCGAGCGGGCGGCCACGATCGTGCACCGGGGGCCGATGGACGAGGTGCTGCCGACGGCCCAGACCCTGGCCCGCTGGATCGACGCGGGCGGGCACAAGGCGGTGGGGTACGGGCGTGAGGTGACGCTCGAATGCCCCGAGGACCGGTCCCTGTGGGTGACCGAGCTTCAGGAGCCGCTGGTCTGAGACGGCGCCGTCCCGGGGGCCGGGGCCCGGGGGCCCGGGGCCGGGTCCCCGGGCCGGTCATCATGGAGGCATGCGCGCTGCCCGGCTGATCAAGATGGTGCTCCTGCTCCAGTCCAGACCCTCCATGACCGGTGCGGAGCTGGCCCGTGAGCTGGAGGTCTCGGAGCGGACCGTCACCCGGGACGCGCTCGCCCTCTCCGAGGCCGGGGTGCCGGTCTACGCCGACCGGGGCCGGGCCGGCGGCTATCGGCTGATCGGCGGCTACCGCACCCGCCTCACCGGACTCGGCCGCAGCGAGGCCGAGGCGCTCTTCCTCTCCGGTCTGCCGGGCGCGCTGCGGGACATGGGTCTGGAGGACGCGGCGTCCGCCGCCCGGCTGAAGGTGACGGCGGCGCTGCTGCCCTCGATGAGCGACGCCTCCCACACCGCCGCCCAGCGCTTCCATCTGGACGCCCCCGGCTGGTACAAGGAGCCGGGTACGCCGCAGCTGCTGGCCCCGATCGCCGAGGCGGTCTGGGGCGACCGCCGGATCCGGGTCGTGTACCGCGATCGCCGGGGCTCGGAGGCGGCACGGGAGCTGGAGCCGTACGGTCTGATCCTCAAGGCGGGCGTCTGGTATCTGTGCGCCCGGGTGGAGGACGTCTTCCGGGTGTACCGGCTGGACCGGTTCGCGTCGGCCGAGCCGGACGGGACGTTCTTCGACCGCGACGAGGAGTTCGACCTGCCGGGGTTCTGGGCGGAGCGGGCGGCCCAGTTCGCCCGCTCCCTCCTCCGGGCCGAGGTGGTCGTACGGGTGACTCCCCGGGGCGCGCTCGCCCTGCCGCGCGCCGTGGACGGCGCGGCGGCCCGCGCGGCCCTGGCGGCGGCCGGTCCCGCGGACCCGGCGGGCCGGGTCACCCTGACCCTGCCGGTGGAGTCCCACGACGTGGCGTTCGAGCAGCTGTACGCGCTGGGGCCCGAGGCGGAGGTGCTGGAGCCGCCGGAGCTGCGGGAGCGGATCGCGGCGGCGGCGGAGCGGACGGCGGGGCTCTACCGGCGCGAGGGGTGACTCCGGGCGTCAGCGGTACTCCTCCACCGCGGGCGTCCCGCCGGCCTTCTCCGCGAGCAGATATCCCCATACGTCCGGCCGGCTGCCGTCCGCGTCCGTGACCCCGTACTCCCGGGCGAGCTGTCCGCTGTCGAGGGACTGCCCGTTCCAGCGCGCCCGCTCCGGGTCGGCGGCGAGCGCGGCGACGCCCCGCGCGAGATAGAGCGGCGTCTCGGACAGGGCCCAGTGGCGCTGTCTCTCGATGCCGTCGCGCCAGTCGTCCTCGGTGAGGCCGAAGTGGTCGAGCATCTCCTCGGAGCGGATGAACCCCGGGGAGACCGCCACGGCCGTGCCGCCGACCGCCTTCAGCTCCTCGCCGAAGAGATACGCCATCCGGATCGGGCCGTTCTTGGCGAGGTCGTAGTAGAAGTTCTCCCGGAAGTCCTTGTTCGTCCTCGCGGTCCCGTCGGTGACCTCGACGACGAGCCCGCCGGGCCGCCGTACCAGCAGGGGCAGGGCGACGGAGGCGGTGATGACATGGGTGCGGACGCCGAGGTCGAGCATCCGCAGTCCGCGCTCCAGATCGACGTCCCACATCCGGGTGTCGAAGTCGAGCAGCGCGTTCCCGCCCCAGACGTCGTTGACGAGGATGTCGAGCCGGCCGTGGTCGCGCTCGATCCGGGCGACCAGGTCGCGCACCTGGTCGGCCTGGAGATGGTCGGTGGGCACGGCGATCCCCCGGCCGCCCGCCGCGTCGACCAGTTCGGCCGTCTCCTCGATGGTCTCGGTCGGCCGGCCCATCTCGCTGACCCGTTCGCGGGTGGTGCGGCCGGTGGCGTAGACGGTCGCGCCCGCGGCTCCGAGCTGTACGGCGATGGCGCGCCCCGCGCCCCGGGTGGCCCCCGCGACGAGGGCCACCCGTCCTGCCAGTGGTGTGTTCGCTGTGGTCATGGGAACGACCGTCGCACGGATACCGGACATCCTCCGTCTGCCATTCGCGGGCGGCGCCGGGATGCCGGCATCCCGGTTTATCGACATATCGGTGTGAGCCTGTCTCCGCGGGGCGCCTGATGCGGTGTCCGCGTTCTGTGCCCGCGTTCTGCGTTCTGCGTTCTGTGTTCTGCGTTCCGTGTCCGCCTTCCGTGTCCGCCTTCTGTGTCCGCCTTCTGTGTCCGCCGGCGTGTCGGGGCCCGGTATTTCGGCGGCTCCGCGTGCGCGGGCACCCTCCAGCCACGATGCTGGACCCGTGATGGACGAGACGGAGTTCTGGCAGATCGTGGACAGCACCCGCGAGGCCGCCGAGGGCGACCCCGAGGAACACGCCGATCTGCTGGTCGAACGACTGATGCGGCTCGACCCGGACTCCGTGCTGGACTTCGCCCGCCACTTCGAGGCCCGCTACAACCGCGCGTACGCCTGGGACCTGTGGGGCGCGGCGGCGGTTCTGCTCGACGGGGCGAGCGACGACGTCTTCGACTACTTCCGCTGCTGGCTGATCGGCCAGGGCCGGGAGGTCTTCGAGGGCGCGCTGCACGACCCTGACGCGCTCGCCGAGCTGCTCGACGACTTCGACGAGGAGGTCGACGGGGACGGGGAGGAGCTGGGATACGCGGCGGACGAGGCGTACGAGCAGCTCACCGGGGTGGTCGCGCCGGATCTGGGCATCCCGCCGCAGGCCGCGGAGCCGCTGGGCGCCCCCTTCGACCTCGATGACGAGGCGGTGCTGGCGGAGCGCTTCCCCCGGCTGTGGGAGCGCTTCGGACCGGGCTGAGCCCTGCTCCGGGGTCGGGGCCGGGGTCGGGACCGGGGACGGCGGTCACGACCTAGGACAGCGCGCGGCCCATCATCACATCGTCGACATATCGTCCGGCGAGCCAGAACTCGCCCGGCAGCACCCCCTCGACCGCGAAGCCCTCGGACGCGTACAGGGCGCGCGCGGGCGCGTTGTGCCCGAGCACCCGCAGGGTGATCCGTACCGCGCCCTGGCGGCGCGCCTCGGCGCAGGCGGCCCGCAGCAGCGCCCGGCCGGTCCCGCGCCCGCGCGCTTCGGCGGCGACGGCGAGCCCCTGGATCTGGCGTACGTGCTGATTGCAGGCGAGCCGGCTCGGCGGGGTGATCCGGATGTAGCCGAGGACCGTGCCGTCGGCGTCCTCGGCGACGAGATGGTCCTCGGGCGCGTGCCGGTCGAAGAACGGCTCGGCGGCGGCCGGACGCGGGGTCACGGCGTGCAGTGTGGACCAGGTGTCGTGGTCGATCCGGGCGAGCGCGGCGGCGTCGGCGGCCCGGCCGTGGCGTATGTGTGACGCGTCCATGGGGCAACTGTGTCATGGGGTGCTCGGGGGGCAGGATGATTTCATGCGGATCGCGATCGCCGGCTCCTCCGGACTCATCGGTACGTCATTGGTGCGCTCACTGCGCTCGGACGGGCACGAGGTGGTGCGTCTGGTGCGCCGGTCGGCCCGCTCGGCGGACGAGGTGGAGTGGGATCCCCTCCGCCAGCGGGTGGACGCCGCGGGCCTGGCGGGCTGCGCGGCCGTGGTGAATCTCGCCGGGGCGGGCGTCGGGGACCATCGCTGGACCGAGGCGTATCGCCGGGAGATCCGGGACAGCCGGGTCCTCGGCACGGCCACGCTGGCGGAGGCGGTCACCACGCTGGACACCCCGCCGGAGGTGCTGCTGTGCGGCAGCGCGGTGGGCTATTACGGCGACACCGGGGACCGGGCGGTGGACGAGAGCGCGCCGCCCGGGGACGGGTTCCTGCCGGAGGTCTGCGTGGAGTGGGAGGAGGCGGCGGCCCCCGCCGAGGAGGCGGGCGTCCGGACCGTCTTCGCCCGCACGGGGCTGGTCGTGTCGCGGCGGGGCGGCGCGTGGGACCGGATGTTCCCGCTGTTCAAGGCCGGGCTCGGCGGCAGGCTCGGGGACGGCCGGCAGTACTGGAGCTTCATCTCGCTGCACGACGAGGTCGCGGCGCTGCGGCACATCCTCGACACCCCGGAGCTGGTCGGCCCGGTGAACTGCACGGCCCCCGCCCCCGCCACCAATCGCGAGATCACCTCGGCGATGGGCCGCGTGCTGCGCCGTCCGACGGTCCTCGCCGTCCCCGCGCCGGCCCTGCGACTGGTCCTCGGCGACATGGCCTCCGACGTCCTCGGCAGCCAGCGCGCGATCCCCGCGAAGCTGCTGGAGTCCGGCTTCTCCTTCGCCTTCCCCTCCATCGAGCAGTCGATCACCGCCGCTCTCGGGGAGCGCTGAGCCGGGCGGGGGCCCGGGGGCTCGGCCGGGCGGCCGCACGAGGCCGTGGGACGCCGCAGGACGCCGTGGGACGCCCGGGGAGGCCGCGGGCCGGGGCATGGGCGGGTGCGGGACGGGGAGATCGCGGGCCGGGGCCCGGGCCGGGCGTCGGGCCGTGGCACGGGGCGTGACGCGCCCCCCGCGCTACGGTGCCCCGCGCCGTGCGCGCCTCCAACGGCCCCGCTCCTCCCTACCCTCGGTTCCGAACTCAGGCTCTCGGGCGCCCGCTGGGACCACCCCCACCCCGCCCGCGCCGCGCCGACCTCCGGGAGGGCACGTGCTCATCAGCACCGCTCACAAAGCGGATCATGCGGACGTCATCATCGTCGGAGCCGGCGTCTCCGGCCTCGCCGCGGCCCACCGGCTGACCAGGGCGGGCCTCAGCGTCAGTGTTCTGGAGGCCGCTCCCCGCCCGGGCGGCAGAATGACGACCGAGGAGGCCGACGGCTTCCGGCTCGACCGGGGCGGGCAGTTGCTCAGCACCTCGTACAGCGAACTGCGCCGGGTGGCGGCGCTCGTGAACGTCGCGCTGCGGCCGTTCTCACCGGGTGTGCTGATCCACAGCGGCGGGCGGCTCCAGCGCGCCGGGGAGACCGTCCGGCGAGCCGGCGACCCGGGAAGCACAAGGGGCGCACTGACCGTCGCACGCGCCCTGGCAAGCGCCCCCCGCCCGCTGGACGAGGCCCGGCTCGGCGCGTCCCTGGCCCGCCTCGCGGGCACCTCCGTGGAGCGTCTGACGGCCCGGCCGGAGCGGACCGCGGCCGAGGCGCTGTCGATACGCGGGCTGCCGTCCCGCACGGTCCAGGGCGTGCTGCGCCCGCTGCTCTCCGCGCTGCTGAGCGATCCGGAGCTGCTGACGTCCAGCCGCTGCGCCGATCTGGCGCTGCGCGGCTTCGCCCGGGGCCGGCTGTGCGTCCCGGCGGGCGGCGCGGCCTCCCTGCCCGACCGGCTCGCGGCGGCGCTCCCGGCGGGGACCGTGCTGACAGGGGTACGGGTCCGCGACACCTCGATCAACCGGGTCCGCACCGAGGAGTACGGCGAGCTGTCCTGCCGGGCCCTCGTGCTCGCGACCGGGGCGCGGGAGGCGGCGGAGCTGCTGCCGGGGCTGCGGGTGCCGCGCTTCCACCCCGTCACCACGCTGCACCACCGCGCCCCCCGGACTCCGCCCACGGGCGCGGCCCTCGTGCTCGACGGCGACGGCGCCGGCCCGGTCTCGCACACCGCCGTCATGAGCGAGGTCGACCCGTCACGGGCCCCCCGGGGCGCCGCGCTCATCACCTCCACGGTGCTGGGCCCCCCGTCCCGGGAGCTGGAGCGGGAGGCGCGGGCGCAGCTGGGGCGGATGTACGGGGTGCCCACGGACGACTGGGAGCCGCTGGCGGTCCACCACGACCCCTGCGCGGTCCCCGCGATGGAGCCCCCGTACGACCTCCACCGCCCCGTGCGGGTCCTCTCCGGCCTCTACGTCTGCGGCGACCACCGAGGCACCAGCACCGTCCAAGGCGCCCTCCTCTCGGCCCGCCGCGCCGCCACCGCCATCCTCCAGGACTTCGCCCTCCGCCCCCACACCCTCCACCCCCTCCCCCGAGCCGCCTGACCCGCAGCCCCATCCCGTCGGCGATTGAGGCGAGCCCCGGACCCGAGCGCGAACCAATCCCCGCCGGCGGAGGCGAACCCGGACCCCAGCGCCATCCAAGCCCCGCCGGCGATTGAGGCGCGGGGTTCGGGGCGGAGCCCCGGTGGCGCGCTGCGTGTCTCGGTGCGGGCGGCCCGTGGTGCGGGTCCGTCCTCAATCGCCGGACGGGCTGGATTTTGCTCGCGTCGCCGTGAAGCGCGGGACAGGCTGGTTTCTTGCTCGTGTCATCATGAAGCGCGGGGCGGACTGGCTTTGCCCGCGCTGTCCTGAAACGCCGGGCGGGCCGAGATGTGCGCCAGCGCCGCCTTCAGGTTCCCCCGCGTCACCGACGCGGCAAGTCGGTCAATCTCAAGCCCCACCGGCGGAGGCGAGCCCCAGACCCGAGCGCGAACCAATCCCCGCCGGCGACTGAGGCGAACCCCGACCGCAGCGCGATTCAAGCCCCGCCGGCGATTGAGGCGCGGGGCCCGGGGCAGCGCCCCGGCAACACACCCGCAGCCGACCCGCGCCCGCACCCACCCCGCCCCACAGGTCCGTCCTCAAACGCCGGACGGGCTGAAATCACCCACTCAGCCCGCCGCCGCGCAAAGCGAAACCCCGGGGCCCGAGCCACAAACAAGCCCCGCCGGCGATTGAGGCGAACCCGGACCCGAGCGCGAACCAAGCCCCGTCGGCGATTGAGGCGCGGGGCCCGGGGCAGCGCCCCGGGGACGGCTACCCCAGGGCGGAGACCCTGTCCCGATACCCCCTCACCGCCGCCGCGTCCCGATAGGGCTCCAGCCTCCGCTCGAAGTCCCGCACATACTCCAGCGCCCTCGCCGACCTCATCTCCGCCGCCTGCAGCGCCGACTCCGCCCCCAGCGCGCACGCCTGGTCCAGCTCCCCCAGCCCGAGCCGGGCGGAGGCCAGCACCACCCGGCAGAAGAGCCGGCTGCGGGCCAGCGCGGAGGGCCGCAGCTGGAGGGAGCGTTCGGCGTGCTGCACGGCCTGGCGGTACTGCTGGAGGTCGCGGTAGCAGTGCCCGAACTCGTCGGACATCTGCGCCTCGTCGAAGAACCGCGCCCAGTGCGGCACCTCGTCCCCGGGCCTGGCCGCCCCCAGCGCACGCTCCGCGCGCACCAGGGAGGCCGTGCACGCCCGTGTGTCGCCGAGCACCCCGTGCCCGCGCGCCTCCACGGAGTGCAGCAGCGCCTGGACGACGGGCGGGGTCGCGGGGCCCACCCCCTGCTGGGCGACCCGGGTGAGCTGGACGGCCTCCCGTCCGTGGCCGAGGTAGACGGCCTGGCGGGCCATGGTGACGAGGACGTACGAACCGTACGCCCGGTCCCCGGCGGCCTGCGCGAGCCGCAGCGCCTGGACGAAGTAGCGCTGGGCGAGCCCGTGGGCGGCGATGTCGTACGAGGTCCAGCCGACGAGCCGGGTCAGATCGGCGACCGCGGCGAAGAGCCTGCGCCCGGTGGCCTCCCCGTAGGTGCCCCGCAGCATGGGTTCGGCCTCGTGCTCCAGATAGCGGACCAGGGCCTGGCGGGCGTGGCCGCCGCCGTAGGCGTGGTCGAGGGTGCGGAAGAGTTCGCCCACGGAGCGGAGCGCGGCGATGTCGCCGCCGGAGACCCGCTGTCCGGGCCCCCGGTCGGTCCCGCGCTCGGCGGCCCGCTGCCGGGGCACGCTCGCCGCGCCCTGGGCGGGAACCCGTCCCGGGGGCTGTTCGGCGGCCCGGCCGACCCGTTCGTCGGCCCGGCCGATCAGCCAGTCCCGGCTGGGCACCACCAGCCCGGCCGGGGTGAACGCGATCTTGCGCAGCTCCGCGTGGCTGCCGGAGTCCTTGCGCCAGAGGCCGCTGACGATGTCGACGGCCTCCTCGGGCGTGGCGGCGAACTCCAGGCCCGCGTAGACGGGCGCGCAGGCGTCCAGACCGAGGTCCTGGGCGGAGAGCCGCCGCCCCAGCCGCCGGGTGAAGACCTCGGCGATCAGCGCGGGCGTGGTCCCGCGCGGCTGCTGGCCGCGGAGCCAGCGGGTCACGGACGTCTTGTCGTAGCGCAGGTCGAGACCGTGTTCCAGTCCGAGCTGATCGACTCGGCGGGCGAGGCCCGCGTTGGAGAATCCGGCTTCCTGGATGAGTGCGGCGAGCTGCCGATTGGGGATGCGCTGCGAGGGTCGTTCCGTCATCAGCTGTGCGGTCTCCTGCCTTCCGGGCCAGTCGCAGCCCTCATGGAACGGCGTGAATTTAGCGGCCTTTGCCCTGCGTACGGCCGGGTCGGCCGTACATTCATCCGATCGTGTGAGCATCCGGGCCGGTACTGACGGCGGCGGGCCCGTCGCCCCCGGCCCCTCCCGGGCCGCTCCCCGGCGCCCTCCCCCGCCCCCTCCCTCCGCCGTCGCGCCCGCGCGCACCGCCGTACAGTGGCTGGGCGCGACAGTGCACGGTGAAGGTTCTTAGGGAGGCAGTGCCGTGAGTGAGCTGCGGTTCGTCCGGCTGGGCTTCGGTGCGGAAGCGGTCGAGTACCAGGAGGCGTGGGAGAAGCAGCGCGAGGTCCACGCGGCCCGGTTCGCGGACGAGATCCCGGACACCTGCCTGCTGCTGGAGCACCCCCCGGTCTACACGGCCGGACGGCGTACGCAGGAGAGCGAGCGCCCCCTCGACGGCACCCCCGTGATCGACGTGGACCGCGGCGGCAAGATCACCTGGCACGGTCCGGGGCAGCTGGTGGGCTATCCGATCCTGAAGCTGCCGCGACCGGTGGACGTCGTGGCGCACGTCCGCAGGCTGGAGGACGCCCTGATCCGCGCCTGCGCGGAGTTCGGGCTGGAGACCAGCCGGATCGAGGGCCGCAGCGGGGTGTGGGTGCTGGGCGACCCGGTCGAGGAGCGCCGGTCCGCCGGCGGGCTCTCGCTGGACTTCGACCCCCGGCTCCAGGACGAGGAGTTCGACCCGCGGCTGAACGGGCCGGAGTACGCCCCCTCCAACGCGGGCCAGCGCCGGGAGGACCGCAAGCTCGCCGCGATCGGCATCCGGATCGCCAAGGGCGTCTCGATGCACGGTTTCTCCCTCAATGTGAACCCGGACAACACCTGGTTCGACCGGATCGTGCCGTGCGGGATCCGGGACGCGGGCGTGGCCTCGCTGGCGAACGAGCTGGGCCGTGAGATCACCGTCACAGAGGTGCTGCCGGTGGTGGAGCGACAGCTGCGGGCGGTGCTGGAGGGCGCCGATCCCCGCCCGCGGAGCGTTGAGGCCGCCGTGTAGCCGGTGTGCGGAGGGCCGGGCGGGGAATGCGCCCCGGCGAGGTGAGGTTGGCCGGACGTAGGGCCGAACAATTGACGGGCGTACCCTGGTGTGCGCCGCAGAATCGAATGCCGCGATAGCAGAAAGGGGCGCCGACGTGTCCGCTGTCGCACCCGACGGACGCAAGATGCTGCGCCTGGAGGTCCGGAACGCCCAGACCCCCATCGAGCGCAAGCCCGAGTGGATCAAGACCCGGGCGAAGATGGGCCCCGAGTACACCAAGATGCAGGCGCTCGTGAAGAGCGAGGGACTGCACACGGTGTGCCAGGAGGCGGGCTGTCCGAACATCTACGAATGCTGGGAGGACCGCGAGGCGACCTTCCTCATCGGCGGTGACCAGTGCACCAGGCGCTGTGACTTCTGTCTGATCGACACGGGCAAACCGCAGGCGCTGGACCTGGACGAGCCCCGCCGGGTCGGCGAGTCGGTCGTCACCATGGATCTGAACTACGCCACCATCACCGGCGTCGCCCGCGACGACCTGGAGGACGGCGGAGCGTGGCTGTACGCGGAGACCGTGCGGCAGATCCACGGGATGACGGCGGAGCGCGAGGGCGGCCACACCAAGGTCGAGCTGCTGATACCGGACTTCAACGCGATGCCCGCGGCGCTGGCCGAGGTCTTCTCGTCCCGGCCCGAGGTGCTCGCGCACAATGTCGAGACCGTGCCCCGGATCTTCAAGCGGATCCGCCCCGGCTTCCGCTACGACCGCTCCCTGGAGGTGATCACCCGCGCCCGCGAGGCGGGGCTGGTCACCAAGTCCAATCTGATCCTGGGGATGGGCGAGGAGCGCGCGGAGATCACCGACGCGCTGAAGCAGCTGCACGACGCGGGTTGCGAGCTGATCACGATCACCCAGTACCTGCGCCCGTCGGCCCGGCATCTGCCGGTGGACCGCTGGGTGAAGCCGCAGGAGTTCGTGGAGCTGAAGGACGAGGCCGACCAGATCGGCTTCTCGGGCGTGATGTCGGGCCCGCTGGTCCGTTCCTCGTACCGTGCCGGGCGTCTCTTCGGTCAGGCGATGGAGCGGCGCGGCCAGACGGCCGCCGCTGTGTGAATTGAGGCACAAGCGGCTACCGGCAGGTAGCCGCGGGCCGGGCCGCGGCCCGTACTCCCCCCGCAGGTCGGGGCGGCGTACGGGCCGCGTCAGGTTTTCCGGGCCCCGTGTCAGGGTTTCATCGGCGTTTGACCGGCCGGTCACCCCCTGGTAACACCATCGGGTAACCCTGATGTCAGGGTTTCAGGTACCAAAGGGGGGCATCAGCCATGCGGACCGCGCCAACCGCCGTCCCGTCCGTCACCGGGGCTCTGCGCGTCATGGAGTCACTGCTCCTCGGCGGCGGGCAGCGCACCGCCCGGCGCAACGCGTGGACGGCGGTCCTGGAGGACCGCCGCCGGGCCAGGGACCGGGTCGAGACACAGCATGTACTGGAGGCCGTGGCCGACCGCACGCCACAGGCCACGTAAACTTCCCGTCATGGCGAGGAAGGCAAAATCTGACAGCGCTGACGCCGCTGCGAACCCGGGGCGACTGAAGCAGATCGCTCTGACCTACAAGATGACCCGAAAGGCCGACCCGAAGGTCGGTCTGATCATCGCGGCTGTGGGAATCGTCACCTTCGGTGTCTTCCTCGCGATCGGCTTCTGGGTCGGCCACCCCATCTATCTGGGCATTCTGGGCTTCCTCCTGGCGTTCCTCGGGATGGCGATCATCTTCGGCCGCCGCGCCGAACGGGCGGCTTTCGGCCAGATGGAGGGCCAGCCCGGCGCGGCCGCCGCCGTGCTGCAGAACGTGGGGCGCGGCTGGTCCACGACCCCGGCGGTGGCGATGAACCGCAACCAGGACGTGGTGCACCGGGCCGTCGGCAGGGCGGGCATCGTCCTCGTGGCCGAGGGCAATCCGAACCGGCTGAAGACGCTGCTCGCCGCCGAGAAGAAGAAGATGGCGCGCATCGTGATCGATGTGCCGGTGCACGACATCATCGTGGGCACCGACGAGGGCCAGGTGCCGCTGAAGAAGGTCCGTACGACCATGCTGAAGCTGCCCCGGGTGCTGAACGGCGCCCAGGTCGCGGCGGCGAACGACCGACTGCGCGCGCTCGGCGATCTGATGAGCAACATGCCGATGCCGAAGGGGCCCATGCCCAAGGGCATGCGGATGCCGCGCGGCGGCCCGAAGATGCGCTGACGCCCGCCCGGCGTACGACGGAGGGGCTCCCGGATTCCGGGAGCCCCTCCGTCGTACCCGCGCCGCCTCCGGGCCCGTCAGGCGGGAATCCGGCTGAACGTCCTCTTCGTCTTCACCCCGGGCGTCGGCCGCTGCGACTGTCCGCGGCCGCTCGGCCGGGTGGTGCGCGGCGAGGCCGGCCGGAAGGAGATCGCCGAGTCGGCGGGGCGCTCCTGCAATCACTGTGTCGACAGTCCGGTGCGCCGCGCGGGCGGACTCGCCCGAACAGCGCCCTCGGCCCCGCGCCGGGGCCCGGCCGTAACGGCCCCAGGCCCGACGTACCGAGGCTGCTAGAGACGCACCTGTACGGCGCGGGAGAGGCGGTCGTGCAGTCCGCGGCCGTCGCGGTCCCAGATGAGCGCCGGGATCGCCAGGCAGAGGAGCGCGCTGCGGACCACGACCCGCACCAGGCCCAGCCGGCCGCCGTCGACCGAGACGACGCTCAGGCCGAGAAGCCGCTTGCCGGGGGTGAAGCCGACAGTGCCGACGGTGAGCACGTTCATGACGAGGAGGACGCCGACCGCCCAGTTCCCCGCGGCCTGGCGGTCACCGTCGGCGAAGAGCCCGTATGCGATCAGGAAGCAGAGCCCCCAGTCGATGAAGACGGCGCCGAAGCGCCGTCCGAGGGGGGCCATGGAGCCCGGGCCCTCCTCCGGCAGGCCGAGCCGCTTGCCCCGGTGCCCGAAGTCGGCGCCCATATCCTCGGCCGCCGCGCGGGGACCCGAGAGCCACGATCCGATTGCTTGCCTGTTGTCCACCCGTCCACGGTACTGCGCCCGGTTTCCCCTCCTTCCGCCCGGTCCCGGTTCCGGGGCCCCGGAACCGGGGCTCCGGGGCCCGCCGGCCGCCCCCCGGTTAACTTGGGCGAAACAAATGGGTCATGCTGGAGAAATCCCGTCTGCCTAAGGTCGGGTCCTGCGCGTGCCACCGCACTGGCCGCACGACCGAGCTGCAACCCCGCCCCGCCCGGGACGGGAGTAGGAGGAGTTGGATGTTCCAGAACGCCGACGACGTGAAGAAGTACATCGCCGACGAGGACGTCAAGTTCATCGACGTCCGATTCTGCGACCTGCCCGGGGTGATGCAGCACTTCACGATCCCGGCCGCGGCGTTCGACCCGACGGAGGAGCTGGCCTTCGACGGATCCTCCATCCGCGGCTTCCAGGCGATCCACGAGTCCGACATGGCGCTCCGCGCCGACCTGTCGACGGCGCGTGTCGATCCCTTCCGCCGGGACAAGACGGTCAACATCAACTTCTTCATCCACGACCCGATCACGGGCGAGCAGTACAGCCGTGACCCGCGCAACATCGCCAAGAAGGCCGAGACGTACCTCGCCTCCACCGGCATCGCGGACACCGCGTACTTCGGCCCCGAGGCCGAGTTCTACGTCTTCGACTCGGTGCGCTTCAACACCTCCGCGAACGAGGGCTTCTACCACATCGACTCCGAGGCCGGCGCCTGGAACACCGGTGCGGTCGAGGACAACCGCGGCTACAAGGTCCGCTACAAGGGCGGCTACTTCCCCGCCCCGCCGGTGGACCACTTCGCCGACCTGCGCGCGGAGATCTCCCTGGAGCTGGACCGCCAGGGCCTCCAGGTCGAGCGCCAGCACCACGAGGTGGGCACGGCCGGCCAGGCGGAGATCAACTACAAGTTCAACACCCTCCTCGCCGCCGCCGACGACCTGATGCTCTTCAAGTACATCGTGAAGAACGTCGCCTGGCGCAACGGCAAGACGGCCACCTTCATGCCGAAGCCGATCTTCGGCGACAACGGCTCGGGCATGCACGTCCACCAGTCGCTGTGGCAGGGCGGCGTGCCGCTCTTCTACGACGAGCAGGGTTACGCGGGCCTCTCGGACACGGCGCGCTACTACATCGGCGGCATCCTCAAGCACGCCCCCTCGCTGCTGGCCTTCACCAACCCGACGGTGAACTCCTACCACCGCCTGGTGCCCGGCTTCGAGGCCCCGGTCAACATGGTGTACTCCCAGCGCAACCGCTCCGCCGCGATGCGGATCCCGATCACGGGCTCCAACCCGAAGGCCAAGCGCGTCGAGTTCCGCGCCCCGGACCCGTCCTCCAACCCGTACCTGGCCTTCTCCGCGCTGCTCCTCGCGGGCCTCGACGGCGTCAAGAACAAGATCGAGCCTGCCGAGCCGATCGACAAGGACCTCTACGAGCTGGCTCCCGAGGAGCACGCGAACGTCCCCCAGGTCCCGACCTCCCTCCCGGCGGTGCTCGACGCCCTGGAGGCGGACAACGAGTACCTCCAGGCCGGCGGCGTCTTCACCTCCGACCTGATCGAGACCTGGATCGACTACAAGCGCACCAACGAGATCGCGCCGATCCAGCTGCGTCCGCACCCGCACGAGTTCGAGCTGTACTTCGACATCTAAGAGGCAGGGTCGGTGCGACCCGGGCCAGGGTTTGGGAACAGGCCTTGTGCACCGGAGACGCACCGCCCGGCACGCACTCTGGCTGAGCGCCACAAGAGCCGACGAGGGCCGCTACCCCATGGTGGGGCAGCGGCCCTCGTCGGCTCTTCCCGGCTCTGCGCGACGGCGGTCTTCCCGGTCTCACGGCGGGAGCGCACGGCGCGATCTTGGTCGTCGATACTGGCGTGGCGTGATCGATGTGACGATTCGACTCCAGCGGGTGGGCACGTTGTGGAGACATTCGTTCTTCGCGTCGTGTGGCCGTCGGCCGGTGGCGGGTGGATCGGACCGTGCGCCGGGCGGATGGCCGTACAGCTGGCCTGATCAGTAAAAGGGGAGTGAGATGGCATCTTCAGTGCCGGAGCTTTACGGGCGGATCGCGGAGCGTTTTGGGGAGTTGATCCTTCATTGCCCGCCGGGCAGATGGGAGGATCCGTCCCCGTGTCCGGGATGGACGGCTCGGGACGTTGTGGCCCACGTGGTCGCGAATCACAGGCGGGCCGTCGCCGGGCTGGACGGATCGTCCTATTCCGCGCCCGGTCGGGGCGAGGACCTGGCTCGGGCCTGGGACGCGGCTTCCGGGGAGATCAAGGCCGCGCTGGGTGACCCGGTGAAGGCCCGCGCCCTTCTGGGAGAGGAATTCGGTTCCCTTCCGTTCGAGGAGTTCGTGAGGCGGATGGCGTGCGCCGATACCTTGATCCACGGATGGGACCTGGCGCGGGCGACCGGTCAGGACGAGGTATTGGATTCCGAGGCGGTGGCTGTGGCGACTGAGATTCTGCTGCCGGAAGACGGGGACATCCGGATGCCGAGGGCGTTCGGCGCCAAGGTTTCTTCGGCCGCCGATGCGGACGCCCAGACCAGGCTGCTCAATTTCCTGGGCCGCGAGGTGTAGCGGGGGGCTGTTCTCCTGCTTCTCATGCGCGGACGACGGCCGCTTCCGCCTCCTGGGGCCCGCCCACGCGTCAGGCCGTCGAGCCCCGCGAGGGGACCGCGGCCGGGCGCCCGGCCCGTGCCGGCAGGTACGGGCCGGGGCCGCGTCGTGTGAGGGGGCGCCTCGTCCGGGAGGGGCCCGCGCGGGCCGTCAGGCGCGGAGGCGGGTGTTGAGGCGGGCGGCCTGGCGGGTCAGGTGGTCGCGTTCGGGGAGGTTGGGGGCTCTGCGGGCCGCCTCGGCGTAGAGGCGGGCGGCGGTCGCCGGGTCGCCGTCGCGTTCGTGGAGGTAGGCGGCGACCGCGGTGTGGCGGGGCAGGTCGGAGGCGTCCAGGGCCGCGAGCGCCGCGAGGCCGGCGCGCGGTCCGTCCGCCTCGCCGACGGCCACGGCGCGGTTGAGGCGGACGAGCGGGCTGTCGGTCAGCCGGGCCAGCTCGTCGTACCACTCGACGATCTGCACCCAGTCGGTCTCCTCGGCGGCGGGCGCGTCCGCGTGCAGTGCCGCGATGGCGGCCTGGGCCTGGTACTCGCCCAGCCGGTCACGGGCGAGGGCCCGCTGGAGGATCTCGACGCCCTCGGCGATCAGCGCGGTGTCCCACCGGGCGCGGTCCTGCTCGGCGAGCGGCACCAGGCCGCCGTCGGGCGCGGTCCGGGCCGCGCGCCGGGCGTGGTGGAGCAGCATGAGGGCGAGCAGCCCGGCCGCCTCGGGGTGGTCGACGCGGGCCGCGAGCTGCCGGGTGAGCCGGATGGCCTCGGCGGCGAGGTCGATGTCGCCGGAGTAGCCCTCGTTGAAGACCAGGTAGAGGACGCGCAGCACGGTGGCGACATCGCCGGGCCGGTTGAAGCGCACACCGGCGACGGTGCGTTTGGCGCGGCTGATGCGCTGCGCCATGGTCGCCTCGGGCACCAGATAGGCCTGGGCGATCTGGCGGGTGGTCAGTCCGCCGACGGCGCGCAGGGTGAGCGCGACGGCGGACGACGGGGTCAGCGACGGGTGGGCGCACAGGAAGTAGAGCTGGAGCGTGTCGTCCACGGCGGGCGCGGGCCCCGGCGGCGGTTCCTCGTCGGCGAGGTCCTCGCGCCGCCGGCGGGCGGTGTCCGCCCGGGTCGCGTCGAGGAATTTGCGCCAGGCCACGGTGATCAGCCAGCCCTTCGGGTCCCGTACCGGCTGCCCCCGGTCCGGGGAGTCGGCGGCGGGCCAGACGCGGACCGCCTCGGCCAGTGCCTCCTGGACGGCGTCCTCGGCCGCCGCGAAGTCGGCTCCGCGGCGGACGAGGATCCCGAGCACGCCGGGGGTGAGGCTCCGGAGCAGGGCCTCGTTCACCGGGGAGGTCACTCCGAGACGGTGGAGTGCGCGGTCAGGAAGGGGCGCAGTTCGAGCCATTCGTGGATGGGCTTCCCGCCCGCTCCGGGGGCGGCGGACAGCTCTCCGGCCAGCTCGACGGCGCGCTCGTAGCTGTCGACGTCGATCACCATCCAGCCGGCGATGAGGTCCTTGGTCTCGGCGAACGGTCCGTCGGTGACGGGCGGGCGGCCCTCGCCGTCGTACCGGACGAAGACGCCCTCGGGGGCGAGCGCCTGGCCGTCGACGAACTCGCCGGTCCCTTCGAGCCGGGCCGCGAAGTCGTTCATGTACTGAATGTGCGCCGAGATCTCCTGCGGCGTCCATTGGTCCATGGGCACGTCGTTCACCGATGCCGGGGCGCCGCGGTAGTGCTTGAGCAGCAGGTACTTGGCCATGGTGGTTCTCCTCGGTGCGGGGGCGACCCATTGTGGCCGCGTTCACTGCGGGGACGGAGCCGGCCACGGGTTCTCGACATCACCGTCCGAACTTTTTGACCCTCGTGGACGAGCCGGGCCCGGCGGCGGGCCGAGGGCGCGGGCTGACGGGCTCACGAGCGGGTGGTCGCGGGCTCACAAGCGGGTGGTCGTGTGCGCACGGGCGGGTGGTCGTGTTCGCCCGAGTGCCGCGAGGATGCCGGGCGCGGGGCCCGCAGCCCCTAGGGTGTTCGGCATGTCTGAGCCTGAGCTGATCCGTATCGTCTCCCGCTCCTCCCCCATGGCGCTGGCCCAAGTCGAGCGTGTACGGGCCGAGTTGGCCCGGCACCGGCCGGGGCTGCGGACGGAGGTGGTGCCGGTGACCACGTCCGGGGACCGGTGGATGGGGGATCTCGCCCGGCTGGGCGGGAAGGGGGCGTTCACCAAGGAGGTGGACGCCGCGCTGATCGCCGGGGAGGCCGATCTGGCGGTGCACTGCGTCAAGGACGTGCCCGCCGACCGGCCGCTGCCCGCCGGGACGGTGTTCGCCGCGTTCCTGAAGCGGGACGACATCCGGGACGCGCTGGTGCACCCCGGGGGGCTGACCCTGGACGAGCTGCCGGCCGGGACCCGGATCGGGACGTCGTCGGTGCGCCGGGTGGCGCAGCTCGCGGCCTCGCATCCGGGGCTGGAGTGTGTGCCGATGCGCGGCAACGCCAATCGGCGGCTGGAGAAGCTGGCGGCCGGGGAGGCGGACGCGCTGCTGCTGGCCGTCTCGGGGCTGGAGCGCATCGGGCGTACGGATGTGATCAGCGAGGTCCTCTCGCCCGAGGTGATGTGTCCGCCGATCGGGGCCGGGATCCTCGCGCTCCAGTGCCGTGAGGGCGACACCGCGACCGTCGACGTGGTGAGCGGTCTCGGCGATCCGGCGGCGCACCGGGAGGCGACGGCGGAGCGGATGTTCCTCCATGTCCTCCAGGGGCACTGCAATTCGCCGATCGCCGGGTACGCGCGGGACGGGGGGAGCGGGGATCTGTCGCTGCGGGCGAAGGTCTTCACCCCGGACGGCAAGCGGGTGCTGAACGCCCATGAGTGGGCGGGTCCGCTGGATCCGGCGACGCTCGGCACCTCGGTGGCGGTGGCGTTGCTGCGGCAGGGGGCCCGGGAGCTGATCGACGGGATCGCCCACTGACCGGGGTACGCCTCGGTGCCCACCGACCGGCGCGCCGTTTGTACCCCCAGGCCGGCGCGCCCCTTGTGCCCTCAGGCCCGCGCACCCTTTTGTATTAGTGTGAAATTGTTTGCAGCTAGTACAGCGACCGGCTAGCGTCTGGGGCATGCCCGCGAAGCCACCCGCTCCCACCGTCCTCACCGGTGACCATGTCCGCCTCGAACCGCTCACGAGGGCGCATCTGCCCGATCTCTTCGCCGCAGGCGGCGGGGACGACGAGGTCTGGCGCTGGCAGGGCGGGCCGACCCCGCGCACCGAGGAGGAGTTGGGCGAGAAGCTCGACGCGATGCTCCTGGAGGCCGAGCGCGGGCGGTACGTCCCCTTCGCGGTCGTGCGCCGGCCGAGCGGACGCGCCGTCGGCTGGACGGCCTATCTCGACGTGGACACGGCGAACGAGCGGCTGGAGATCGGCTGGACCTGGTACGGCCGCGCGCACTGGCGCAGCGCGGTGAACACCGAGACCAAGCTGCTCCTGCTGACGCACGCGTTCGAGGAGCTGGGCATGGGCCGGGTGCAGTTGAAGACCGATCATCTCAACGAGCGCTCCCAGACCGCCATCGCCCGGCTGGGCGCGCGCCGCGAGGGCGTGCTGCGACGGCACCGGATGCGGCCTGACGGGAACTGGCGGGACTCGGTCTACTTCTCGATCCTCGCCGACGAGTGGCCGGCCGTGAAGGAGGGTCTCCGTGCGCGAGGCTGAGCAGCGGGCTCCGGAGCCGGGCCCGATCACCGTCCAGCGGCTGACCTATTACCCGGTGAAGGGCTGCGCCGGGACGGACGTCCGATCGGCCGGGGCCGGGGAGACCGGGCTGCTGCACGACCGGGTCTTCATGGTCGTGGACGCCGGGGACGGCTCCTTCCGCAGCCAGCGGACCCTGCCCGCGATGGCCGCCGTCCGGCCCTCGGTCGTCGACGGCGGAGCACGGCTGCGGCTGGCGGCGGACGGTGTGGAGAGCATCGTCGTGGACGTGGATCCGGACGCCGCGCGGCGGGCGGTGAGCATGTTCGGCCGGCCGCTCGGCGAGAGCGCGGATCAGGGCGACGCGGCGGCGGAGTGGTTCTCCGAGGTGCTGGGCGCGCGCTCGCGGCTGGTGCGGGTGGTCCCGGGCTTCGACCGGGACGGCTGGGGCGAGACGCCGGGCAAGGTCGCGTTCGCCGACGCGCACGCCCTGCTGATCGCCTCCCAGCGCTCCCTGGACGATCTGAACGAGCGGATCGAGGCGCGCGGCGGCCGGCCGGTGCCGATGGACCGCTTCCGGCCGAACATCGTGCTCGACGGCTGCGCGGAACCGCACGACGAGGACCGGATGCGCCGGCTGGAGATCGGCACGGCGCGGTTCGCCTACGCGGTACGGGCGACGCGGTGCGCGGTGCCGATGGTCGACCAGCGCACCGGCGCGCGGTCCGGCCCGGAGCCGATCCGCACGCTCGCGACCTACCGGCGGGAGCCGGAGTACGAGAACAAGGTCAGCTTCGGGATGAAGGCCGCGGTCGTGCGGCACGGCGTGCTCTCCGTGGGCGACGCCGTGCGGGCGCGCTGGGCGTCCGAACAGATCGCCTGACCGGATCGTCGGAGCAGCTGATCGGGCCCGAGCGGATCGACGTGCACGGATCGGGCCGAGCGGACCGCCCGGGCTGATCGGCCCGGGCTGATCGGACCTGATCGGCTCGGGCCCGAGCGGACCGCCCGGGCCACGACGGCCGTACGCCGTGCCGCGCCGCCCCGCCGCCCGTGCGGGCCGGCGGAGCGGCGCGCCGTACGACGGCGGCGGTCAGCGGCCGTAGCGGATCAGCGCGCGCACCATCCGGCAGGTGGTGTCCGACGGCGGGTGCACTCCGATCCGGTCCGCCATCCTCCGTATCCGCCGGTTGTCCGCGGTGTTCGGGTGGTGGACGCCGGCGTCGAGCAGGGCGATGGCCAGGCGCATCGCCTTCAGCCGGCGATTGTGCGTCACATACCACTCGCGCGGCTGTCCGGCCGGGAGCGGCTTCTTCGCCGGCGGCGCGCATCCGGGCGCGCACGCGGTCGTGCTCCCGGGGCCGGTCCGGGCACCGGCCCGGGACGTCGCCCCGCCGCCGCGGGCCGTCCGTGTCTTCCGCGCGGTCCGCCCGGAGGACGTCGCTGTCGTCGCGGTCGCGGTCGCTTTCGTGCCTGTGCCTGTGCTGGTGCTCGTGGTCGGTTCAGTCGGCTTCGTCATGACTCTGGCTACGGCCATCGGCAACCTCCTGGCGCGGTGGCGGGACCCTCCCGAACTACTCCCCATTCTACGTTCCGGCACTGACAATCGGCCCTGGCCAGACGGTGTTTGCGGGCCCCGGGAGCAGACCGCGGGACGGTACCGTGTCGACATGGAGATCTGGATCAACCCGGCCTGTTCGAAATGCCGCGGCGCGCTCTCGCTGCTCGACGCGGAGGGCGCCGAGTACACCGTGCGGCGCTATCTGGAGGAGCCGCCCGGCGAGGACGAGATCCGGGACGTGCTCGCCCGGCTCGGGCTCGAACCGTGGGAGATCACCCGGGCCCAGGAGGCCGAGGCGAAGGAGCTGGGTCTGCTGGAGTGGGCGCGGGAGCCCGGTTCGCGGGAGCGGTGGATCGGGGCGCTGGCGCGTCATCCGAAGCTGATCCAGCGGCCGATCATCACGGCGGACGACGGTACGGCCGTGGTGGCGCGTACGGAGGAGGCGGTACGGGACGCTCTGGGCCGCGGCTGAGCGGGTACGGGGCCGGGGCGAGGGCGGCGGGGTCGAGGGCGGGCCGAGCCGACGGCCCCGCTCCCGTAGCACCCCCGCGCCTCCCCCGTACCGCCTCGGCCCGGAAGCCCGAAAGCCCCCGCAGCCCGGCACGCCCGGCCCGCGTGGTCCGCGTGGTCCGCCTCACCAGCGACTCGTCCTCAACCAGGACCCGCCCTCAGCCGCGACCCGCCCTCAGCTGCGACTCGGCCTCGATCAGCAGCTCGGTGAGACGGAGGCCGAAGCGGGCGTCGCAGGGATGCGGCCGCCCGCTGGTGATCGAGGAGCGGAGTTCGTCGACGGCGGCCCGGTAGGCGGTGATCGGATCGTTCCAGCGGGGCAGCACGGTCCTGCCGTGCTCGCCGACCAGTTCGATCCCGGCGCCCGCCGCTCCGGACGGGGCCGCGAGGCCGAGCGTCGAGGTGCTGGACGCGCCGGAGGCGTGGCGGAGGACGAGATGGACGGTGTCGGCGGGGCCGGGCAGCGCCGTCACATCGGTGACGTCGCCGAGGACGGGGATCAGCACCGAGAGCGCGTGCGGACCGACGTCCCAGAGCCCGCCCTTGGCCCGCCGCCACGGCGACTCGGGGTACTCGCCGTCGGCGCCGGGGGCGTAGCGGGCGCCCAGCCAGCGGGCGTGGGCCGTGAACCAGCCGCCCGCCGCCGCCTGGTCGATGATCCAGTACTCGGTGTCCGGGTCGAACCGCAGCGTGCAGAAGAGCACCGACGCCACCCCGGCGCGCTCGACGGCCTCGGCGGTCTCCCGGGCCGCCGCCACGGTCGTCGCGACCGGCTTGTCCAGGATGAGATGGCGGCCGGCCCCGGCGGCGCGCACCGCGAGCGGGGCCTGGACGTCCGGCGGCAGGGCGAACGAGACGGCCTCACAGTCCGCCAGAAGCTCGTCGACGCCGTCGTCGCCGGAGTACGCGGCCGTCCCGTGGGCCCGGGCCAGCGCCTCGGCGGCCTCGGGCCGTCTCGCCCACACCCCGACGAAGTCCACTCCGCCATGGGCGGCGAGCGCGGGGGCATGGGTCTGCTTCGCCCAATGACCGGCGCCGAAAAGTCCACAACGCAACATCTTCACGGTCCTGTGCATGACGCTCAGTGTGCCCGCCGCCACCCGCCCGCCGGGCGAAAACCGGAGGAGCGTCCCACGCACGGGGTGTTACGTTCTCCGGGCCGGCCGCGGGACTCCGGCGCGACTTCCGAGACTTGCTCTGTAAAGCTGTGTTTTCGCCGTTCGCGCCCCCATTCCCCGGCCGGCTTCATGCTGCCCGCCGGGCAGGGAGCGGAGGGGAACGGGCATGGGGGAGAGCGCGGACCGGGTGGCCGCCGAGGACGTACTCCTGTTCGTGAACGCGGCGGTGACCGCGACCGGGCAGCGGGAGTTCCGCTCGACCGCCGACGAGCAGCGGCTGTCGCTGGCCTTCCTCCACGAGTACGTCCGGGTCAACTACCGCACGGTGTACGCGGCGGCCCTCGCCCTCGACGTCAACGACCACAACGCCGCCCTGATCGTGGAGCGATTGCTGTGCACCGCCGGGGAGGCGGACGCCGCGCAGAAGCGCCGGGAGGGCGAGCTGATCGCCGCCCGGCTGGCCGTGCTGCCGCCGCAGCGGGTGTACCGGCTGTTCCGGGCGCTGCGCGCGGCCAGGGTCAACAACCGCCGTACGCGGGCGATCCAGCGCGACTGGCTGGCGGCGCGCCCCGATCTCGGCCATGACGCGGTGAAGTACCGCGCCGGGCTGAAGACCGCCGCCCGGCACGCCCATCTGACGCCCGGGCCGCCCGGCACGGCCGAGGAGCTGGGCGATTTCCTCTTCCGGCCGGGGAAGCGCGTCCGCTACTCCCATCCCCTGCTGGACGCCCACCGCCGCGCCCACTACGAGCAGGGCGCGGTCTACGAGCTGCCGTTCACCGTCGCGGAGGGCTTCGCCGCCCGGCACGGGGTGCCGCGCGCGCTGTTCCTGGAGCGGATCGCGCCCCGGATGACCCGGCTGGAGCGGCTGCGCTCCCGGCCGTCGGCCGCCGGGACCGAGCTGAGGACGATGCCGCTGACCCGGCTCGCGCTCTATGTCCTCTCCCTGCCCCTGGCGGAGCGTTCGGAGCGGCGGGCGGAGCTGACGTCCGCGCTGCGGGCCTCGGCGCTGCGCGCGGCGGGCCCGTACGCCGGGAGGTGGGGGCGGGTGTCGGCGGTGCTGGACGACAGCTACTCGTCGTACGGATCGGGGGTGAAGCGCAGGCGTCCGCTGGCGGTCGCGCTGGCCGCGCACCATCTGCTGGCGGCGCTGGCCGGTTCGTACCGGGCGCACTGGACCTCGGGCGGCCGGGATCCGCTGCTGGTGCGGCCCTGGGGCGCGAGTCCGGTCGGCGCGCGGATACTCGACGCGCTGGAGGACGCGCCCGAGCGGCTGGTGATCGTCTCGGACGGCTGGGACAACGCGCCGCCGGGGCTGGCCGGCGAGGTGCTGCGGATCTGGCGCGCCCGGCTCGACCCGGAGCGGCGGACGAGCGTCGTCCATCTGAATCCGGTGTACGACGCGGACGCCTTCGATGTGCGCCGGCTCTCGCCCGTCGTGCCGACGGCCGGGATCCGGGACGCGGAGGATCTGGCGGCCCTGGTGGAGATCGCGCAGTTCGCGGAGGGCCGTACCGGGCTCGCCGAGCTTCAGTCGTATCTGGACCGCCGCGTCGAGCGGTTCACCGAGAGCCACCGGGAGGGACCGCGGTGACCAGGCTCGATCTGACCGGACTGACGGTGATGCCCGCCCAGGTGTGGGGCGGGATACGGCTGGTGCCGCTGGTGCGCGAGTCGCCGGTGGAGGGGCTGCAGCTGCGCCGGGAGGTGTACGGCCGGGAGTACGGGGTGGTGGCGACCGGGCCGGGCGCCGAGTACGTCTCCTACATTCCGCACGGCTTCGTCGCGGACTGGTCGGGGGACGGCGGCGCGGGCGGCGGCGAGTCCGCCGCGTACGGCACCCGGCTGGGCGACGCTCCCCCGCCCTGTGTGCCGCTGCGCGCCCATCACCGGCTCGCCAAGCGCCACCGCGTCCGGGGGAAGGCCGAGAAGCGGCTGCGCTTCCTGCCGCTCCATCTGGCGCTGGAAGGGTATCTGTCGCTGCACTTCGGCGGCCCGTCCATCGCCTGGGACGAGTGGTCCCAGCAGGCGGTACGGCAGGGGCTGTCGCCGCGCGCCGAGGCGGCCTACGGCGGCCGGCGGGTGCCAGGGCTCGACGAGGCGCTGCGGATCTTCGAGATCCATCCGGGTCAGTGCGGGGTGCTGGTGTACGCGGCGGACTCGCTCGCGGCGGCCTTCGCGGTGCCGCACCCCGAGGACTACCGGGCGCTGCACGCCACGCTGATCGAGGATCTCTACGGCGAACTGGTCCATCAGTACGCGTTCTTCGGCGGGCCGGTGCCGGAGTTCACGGCCCGTCTCGGCGAGGGCGCCGGGGTGCGGACGATCGCGGATCTGCGGGCGGCGGCGCGGGCGCAGGAGCGGGAGTGGGCCGAGAGCCACGACACGCTGATGGCGGCCCGGCTGCTGGATCCGCCGTATCTCTTCGACCGGGTGCACACCATGGACGCGTTCACGCTGTGGCGGTTTCTGCCGTCCTTCCGGCGCGGGGAGAAGGAGCAGCACATCGGCGAGGTGATCACCGATCGGCGGGGGCGGGCGGCGTATCTGAAGACGTTCCGGCTGTCGGACGCGCAGATCCGGCGGGGGTATCTGCTGAGCGTGCTGCACGCGCACGACTGGGAGCTGGACCGGGCGGCCGCGACGCTCGGCGACAGCCGCGCGGATCTGGTGCGCCGGATCCGGGACGCGGGGTTCGACACGCTGGTGAAGCAGGGGGCGGAGCGGGGGCCGGGCGCGGGCCGGGCCGGCTCGGGCCGGGCGGGTGCGGGAGGCGGGCGCTGAGCGGGCGGGCGCGGGTCTCGGGCAGCCTGTGCGGGTCTCGGGCAGCCTGTACGGATCTCTGGCGGCCGGTGCGGGTCTCGGGCGGCCGGTGCGAGGTGACTCACACGCGCCTCGGGCACCTCGTAACACGGGGTTCACAATAGGGCAACGGAGGGGAAATGGTGCATTGCGAGGCTGCATCGCATACCGCTGCACCCGCAAAGGACGGACCCCGTGACCTTCAAGGCTGAGTACATCTGGATCGACGGCACCATGCCGACCGCCAAGCTCCGCTCCAAGACGAAGATCCTCGCCGACGGCGCCGAGCTGCCGCTCTGGGGCTTCGACGGGTCCAGCACCAACCAGGCCAAGGGCGGCGCTTCCGACTGTGTGCTGCGGCCGGTCTTCTCCTGCCCGGACCCGATCCGCGGCGGCGCCGATCTGCTGGTGCTGTGCGAGGTCCTCGACACGGACCTGGCCCCGCACGAGTCCAACACCCGGGCGGAGCTGACCGAGGTCGCCGCGCGGTTCGCGGCGCAGGAGCCCGTCTTCGGCATCGAGCAGGAGTACACCTTCTTCGAGGGCGACCGCCCGCTCGGCTTCCCGGTCGGCGGCTTCCCCGCGCCGCAGGGCGGCTACTACTGCGGCGTCGGCGTCGACGAGATCCACGGCCGGGACGTGGTGGAGGCGCACCTGGACAACTGCCTCAAGGCAGGGCTGGGGATCTCCGGCATCAACGCCGAGGTCATGCCCGGACAGTGGGAGTTCCAGGTCGGCCCGCTCCCGGCGGTCGAGGTCGCGGACCAGCTGTGGATCGCGCGCTGGCTGCTCTACCGCACCGCCGAGGACTTCGGGGTGGCGGCGACGCTGGACCCCAAGCCGGTCAAGGGCGACTGGAACGGCGCGGGCGCGCACACCAACTTCTCCACCCGGGTCATGCGCGAGGGGCCGGAGGGATACGCGGCGATCGTCGCCGCCTGCGAGTCGCTCGGCGAGGGCTCCAAGCCGCTGGACCACGTCAAGAACTACGGGGCGGGCATCGACGACCGGCTGACCGGTCTGCACGAGACCGCGCCGTGGAACGAGTACAGCTACGGAGTCTCCGACCGGGGCGCGTCGGTGCGCATCCCGTGGCAGGTCGAGAAGGACGGCAAGGGCTATCTGGAGGACCGCCGTCCGAACGCGAACGTCGACCCGTATGTGGTGACCCGGCTGATGGTGGACACCTGCTGCACCGCGCTGGAGAAGACCGGCCAGGTCTGATCCCCCTCCGCCTCTTCCTCCTTCCTCCTCCTTCCTCCTCCTTGTGTGCTCGGCCGGGATCCCGGCGGGGGCGTACGCCGGTCCGGTGTACGCCCCCGTCGCCGTTCCGGGGCGTTGTCAGTGGCGGGTGTCATGGTGGTCCCATGCTGGAGATCACGGTGATGACCGAGGGCCGGGAGAGACATGTCAGGCCCCGGCAGGGGCTGTTGGACGATCTGGTGCGCCGGATCGGGGGCGATGGGGACCGCTATCTGGTGGCGCAGCGGATACCGGATCTGCCGGAGGTCTTCCTCCAGGTCCGGCGCAGCGAGGGCGGTCCGTACACGCTGGAGTACCGCGAGGGGCCGCGACCCGCGCCGCTGCTGGGGACGAGGGTGACGGACGCGGACGGTGTGATCGCGGCGGCGGCCGGCTGGGCCCGCCGTGAGGAGGGGTGGAACGCGGGCCCGTGGTGGACGCCCGTGAATCTGGGGCCCGCGCCGGAGCCCGCGCCCGAGCCGGCCGGGCAGGAGGGCGCGGAGCTGACGGCGCTGATCCGCGAGAAGCTCGTCGCGGGCTTCGCCACCCGGGAGGAGCTGGTCGCGGCCGCCCTGGAGTTCCGCGCGGCGTCGGCGGACGGGGAGCCGGGGGCGGCGGACGGGGAGGGCGAGGGCGCGCGGGCCGAGCGGATATGGGGGCTGGTGGACCGGCTGTGGCTGGAGCGGGTGGCCGAGCAGTCGGCGTGGGAGGGCGAGACGGACCCCGAGCGGATCACCCGCGCCTTCGCGGCGCTGGAGTCGGCCGGGATCACCGCCCGGGAGCACTTCGCCTGCTGTCGCGGCTGCGGACTGGCGGAGATACCGGACGCCGGGGCGCCCGGCGCGCGGGGGTTCGTCTTCTTCCACGAGCAGTGCGCGGAGTCGGCGGCCGACGGCGGGCTGAGCCTGCTGTACGGAGGGTTCGACGGCTCCGCCGGGACCTCGGCGGCGGTCGGACGGGAGGTGGCCGAGGCGCTCACGGCGGTGGGACTGTCCACGGAGTGGGACGGCGATCCGGGGACGCGGATCCTGGTTCCGCTGGACTGGCGGAAGCGACTGGTGGGCTGAGCGGGGCAGTTTCCCAAGGGCCCCGGATTCCGGGCCTGTTCGGAGGTGGCGCGGGGCGCGGGTGTGACGAGATCGGCGTCTCGGTACGTGAGAGAGACCCTCGTTCGCACCGTGTTCATCTGCTTCAATGAGGCCATGGCCAGCATGGAGAGTCCCGCGACAGGTCGCCACGACCTTGAGCCGTTCTGGCCGTCCCGGCAGCACCACGACTTCGATCGGGAGTGTTGCCGCGCGGTGAACGCGCAGGCCCTCTAAAGCCGCTCATCCGGCCTTCGGCCAGCGCGCACGACGTACGTCCGTCCTATCGACTCGACGACTCCTCCGCGCGAAAGAGAGCTGACCTCTCATGGCGAACCCCCGCCCCCTCTCCGCCCTTTCCTCCGCCCCCCTCGGCGGCGCCGCGGCCGCGGCGCACGCCGCGACCGCCGCCGCGCACGCGGGCGCGCTCAACCCCGCCCGCCACCGGCTGCGGGCCATAGACCGCGACGAGGTGGTGCCGCAGGGCAGCCTGGTCGACGTGGCGGAGTTCCTGCCGCCGGGGGCCACCTGGCTGCCCGTGCCCCAGCACAGCGTGCCCGGGCTGCCCGGCCGGCCGCCGATGGTCGGCTATCTCGTCCTCGTACCCGCCGATCAGCACCCCGCCCCGGCCGCGCTCGTGCCGCAGCCCGCGCCCGTCACCGCGGACGAGGCCACCGGGCCGGTGCGGATCGACATGGTGGAGCGGGTCGCGGTGGTCGACGGCAGCCCGCTCGATCTGACCTATCTCGAATTCGAGCTGCTGGCCCATCTGGTGGCGCATCCGCACCGGGTGCACACCCGGGACCAGCTGGTGACGACGGTGTGGGGGTACGGACACGTGGGCGACGGGCGCACCGTCGACGTCCATGTGGCGCGGCTGCGCCGCAAGCTGGGCGCCGAGCACCGCCACACGATCCAGACCGTGCGGCGGGTCGGCTACAAGTACACGCCGTGAGCGACGGCCCGGTCCCGCGTCGGCGGGACCGGGCCGCACCTCACGCCTGGCCCCGGTCGGGGGCCTGGCCGCGGGCCCGGAGCCGGGCGAGCGCGCCGAGGGCCAGGTCGAAGGCCAGGAACACCAGCAGGCTGACGCCCAGCAGCGGGATGAACCAGCCGATGAACACGGTGGCCGCGGTGAGCGGGAGCAGGGCGGTCGCCGGGATTCTGCGCCAGGCCCCGCGCGGGATCGGACGGCCGCCGGAGAAGGTCCGCGCCTTGGTGGGCCTGCGCAGCCACCACATCCGGTAGCCCCACACGATCAGCAGGATGAGGGAGAGCGCGAGGGCGGCCAGCGCGAGCTGGTTGGCCAGGCCGAGGAAGACGCCCATGTGCGCGTCGATGCCGTAGCGGGTCAGTTTGGCGAGGAGCGGATAGTCGTCGAACTGGAGGCGGTCGATGACGACACCGCTCGCCGGGTCGACGGCGACCGAGTCGAGATGCACCGGGTAGGTGGTGTCCGTCTCCTTGATCACATAGCCGGTGCCCTCGGTGGGCAGGGTGATCGCCAGCCGGTCGCCGCGGACGCCGGCCGTACGGGCCGACTTCAGCGCATGGTCGATGCCGACGTCCGCGCCCCGGTGCGCCGCCCCGCCCCCGCCGCCGTGGCCCTCGTGGCCCTCATGACCGCCGCCTCCGCCGGAGCCGCCCTCGATGGCCGCGGCGACGACGGGGGTGGCCCCGCCGAGCTGGTCCTGCACCGCGCCGATGTTCTCCCCCGCGTACCGGGACCAGGTCAGTCCGGTCGCGGAGAGCAGCACCAGCCCGGTCACGGCCCACAGGCCGACCGAACCGTGCCAGGACAGGGTCTTGCGGCGGCCCGTCGCACCGCGCTCGGGGAGCAGCAGGTCGCGCTTGGCACGGCGTCTGCGGCCGAGCCACAGCAGCAGGCCGCCGAGCGCGACGACCCAGAGCCAGCTGGCGGCCAGCTCGCTGTAGTAGCGGCCGAATTCGCCCAGCCGCAGATCGCGGTGCAGCTCGTCCAGCCAGGTGCGCAGCGGGAGCGCGCCGGAGCTGCCGTACGAGGGCAGCTCGCCGCGTATCTCCGCGGTGTATGGGTCGACGAAGACGGCGAGGGACTTGCCCTCGTCGACGCCGGGCGCGCTCATCAGCACCCGGGTGCTCGCGTCGTCCTCGGCGCCCGGCCAGACGGCGGTCACGGTGCCGTCGGGGCGGGCGTCCTGGGCGGCTTTCACCTGGTCGGAGAGGGGGAGGGCTTGGTCGCCGACCGGGACTCGCAGCTCTTGCCGGTAGACGATCCTCTCGGCCTGGAAGGACAGGGCGTACAGCAGGCCGCTGAGGGCGGCGATCAGCAGGAGGGGGCCGACCAGCAGGCCGGCGTAGAAGTGGATACGGAGCGCGAGCGGGCGCAGGGCGGTCCAGACGGAGGCGGGGGCGCCGCCGGCGGCGGCGGTGTCCTGCTCGGTCTCGGTACGGCCCTCGGCGGGCGCGTCAATGGCCATGATGATCCCGGGGAGTTGGTGTGCGACATGGGGAAGCGGCCCCAGGTCAGACAGCTGCTCCGGGGGCCGTGGCGCGGGGTGCGAGGGCCCCGGGCGGGCCACGGCGGACCACGGTGTGGCCGAGGAGGAGGGTGCGGCGGCGGGCGTGGGCGGGCCGTTCGCGTACCGGTACGACCGGGGCGGACGGCGGCGCGACGACGGCGAGGAGCAGCCGCAGCGGGGTGAAGGCGAGGGCGACGACGGCGTCGGCGAGCCGAAGGAAGGCGGTCTCGCCCCGGGCCAGCCACAGGGCGCAGAAGGCGGCGGCGACGAGGTGGGCGGCGACCATCGCGACCGGGGACTGGCCGAGGAGGGCCGGGTCGGCGGCGAGCGGTGCGCCGTGGTGGCCGGCGGGGGCGGGCGGGCCGTGGAGCTGGGCGCGGGCGAAGTAGAGGTGCAGGGCGCCCTGCGCGGCGAGAAGTCCGAGCCCGATGGCGGGGGCGCCTCGGCGGCGGGCTCCGGCGAGCCAGGCGGCGGCGGTGGTGAGGGGGAGGGCGAGGAGGAGGGTGGGGAGGGGGATGTCGTGGCCGGAGGTGAAGGAGTGGCCCATCGCGGCCAGGGAGATGCAGATCGCCGCGAAGAGGGCGGCGCGCAGGGCGCGCAGGGGCGACCGGGCATCTGTCATGGTGGGGACATGGTGCCATCCCCGGGCCCGGCTGCGGGAGGGGGTCCCGCCCCTCAATCCCCCGCCGCTCCGCGCGCCGCCCCGCCCCCGGGGCCTCAGCCAGCCCCCGGCCTCACCCAGCCCGTCCGGCGATTGGGGACGGACCCGCGCACGGTCAGCCCCGGGCCGGCACCGGGGCTCCGCCCCGAACCCCGCTCCTCAAACGCCGGAGAGGCTGAATTGCATGCACCGACCCGGACACGGGCCCAACAACCACCCGAACCACGCACACCCAGCCCGTCCGGCGATTGAGGACCGACCCGCACACCGTCAGCCCCGGGCCGGCACCGGGGCTCCGCCCCGAACCCCGCTCCTCAAACGCCGGAGAGACTGAATTGCAGGCACCGACCCGGACACGGGCCCAACAACCACCCGAACCACGCACACCCAGCCCGTCCGGCGATTGAGGACGGACCCGCACACCGTCAGCCCCAGGCCGACACCGGGGCTCCGCCCCGAACCCCGCTCCTCAAACGCCGGAGAGACTGAAATACCCGAAGCGGCGGAAATACCGGGAGGGTTGGCGTACCCGGAGGGCCGGCGTACAGGCGATGGGTTGGCCGACAGCAAAAAAGGTGGTGGGGGTGGGGAGGGTGGGGCAGAGTCGGCGGTATGAGACTTCTGGTGTTGGGTGGTACGGAGTTCGCGGGGCGGGCCGTGGCCGAGGCGGGATTGGCGCGGGGGTGGGAGGTGACGCTGTTCAACCGGGGGCGGCGGGAGGGGCCGAGGGGGACGCGGGCGCTGGTGGGGGATCGGACGCGGGGGGAGGGGCTGGAGGCGCTGCGGGGCGGCGAGTGGGATGTGGTGGTGGACACGTGGGCGTCGGCTCCGCGGGGGGTGCGGGACGCGGCGCGGCTGCTGGCGGACCGGGCCGGGCGGTATGTGTATGTGTCGAGCTGTTCGGTCTACGCGTGGCCCGCCGCGGTCGGGTTCGACGAGACGGCCCCGCTGGTGGACGGTTCGCCGGACGCGGAGGACGTGCCGTACGCGGAGTCGAAGCGCGGCGGTGAGCTGGCGGCGGTGGCGGCGTTCGGCGAGGAGCGGTCGCTGCTGGTGCGGGCGGGGCTGCTGCTGGGGCCGTGGGAGAACATCGACCGGTTGCCGTGGTGGCTGCGGCGGATCGCGCGCGGCGGTCCGGTGCTCGCGCCGGGCCCCCGGGACAATCCGCTCCAGTACATCGACATCCGCGATCTCGCCGAGTGGACCCTCTCCGCCGCCGAGGCCGGGCTCGCCGGGCCGTACAACATGGCGAGCGAGCAGGGCCATACGACGATGGAGGCGCTGCTGACGGCCTGTGTCCGGGCCACGGGATCGGACGCGGAGCTGCGCTGGACGGAGCCGCGGGTGATTCTCGAGGCGGGCATAGAGCCCTGGTCGCAGCTCCCGGTGTGGGTGCCCGCCGCGGAGGCGGCCGATCTGCACAATTCGGTCTACCGGCTGAGCGTCGCCAAGGCGCTGGCGGCCGGGCTGCGGTGCCGGCCCGTCGAGGAGACGGTCGCCGACACCTGGGCGTGGCTGCGGAGCGCCGATGTCTCGGGGCTGCCCCGGCATGTGCGGGCGACGGCGGGACTCGCCCCGGAGCTGGAGGCGAAGGTGCTGGGCACGGGGACGAGGACCGGGCGCTGAATCCGGGCGGGCCCGCGCCGGACGGGCGCGGGCCCGTCGGGCGCGGGCCCGTCCGGCGCGGGGTCCCGCTCAGCCCCGCGCCTTCGCGGGAGCGACGGGGCCGGGCTCCGGGACCCCGTCCGCCGGAGCGCTCGGGCCCGGCTCCGGCTCCCCGTGGGCGAGGGTCGGCAGCCGGCGAAGGGCCCTGGGCGTACGCCAGTTCCGCTCGCCCAGCAGCGCCATCACCGACGGCAGCAGCACCATCCGCACCACCGTCGCGTCCAGCAGCACCGCCACCGCCAGCCCGACGCCCATCTGCTTCATGTCCTGCATGGAGAGCGCGCCGAACACCGCGAAGACCGCGACCATGATCGCCGCCGCGCCGGTCACCGCGCCGGCCGTGCGGCGCACTCCCTCGCCGATGGCGCTCCGGGTGTCCGCGCCCCGGTCGTACGCCTCGCGGATCCGGGAGACCACGAAGACGTGGTAGTCGGTCGAGAGCCCGAACAGCACCACGAGGACGAAGAGCGGGATCCAGCTCTGGACCGCGCCGACGGCCTCCGTGCCCAGCGGCGAGGCCCCCCAGCCGTGCTGGAAGACGGCGACGATCACTCCGTAGGCGGCGGCGACGGAGAGCAGATTGAGCGCGATGGACGTCAGGGCGATCACATAGGACCGGAAGCAGAACAGCATCAGCAGGAAGGTCACCGCCGTGATGAAGGCGAGGACCGGGACGATGCCCCGTTTCAGCTGCGCGTTGAAGTCGACGGACTCGGCGAGCGCCCCGGAGACGTACACCTCGGCCCCGGTGCCGTCGAAGGCGGCGGGCAGGGTCTTCTCGCGCAGGGCGGCCAGCGCGTCCTTGGAGCGTTCGCCGGAGCCGTCGCCGGCGAGCGGGACCTCGATCTCGGCGATGTCCGCCGCGCGGTGGACGGTGACCCGGTCGAAGGCGGCGAGCGCCTTCCGCAGCGGCGCGGAGCCGATGTCGTCGGCCCTGACGACCACATGGGCCGGTTCGGGGCCGCCGGGGAACGCCTCGGTGATCTTCTCGTGCGCGACCGAGAGCGCGGTGTCGGAGCCGAACTGCTTCTCCCAGCCGAGCTGTTCGGTCCGCATCCCGAGGGCGGGCGCGGCGAGCGCGAGCAGGGCGGCGGCCCCGGCCGCGGCGGACAGCGCGGGCCGGGCCAGTACGGGCCGGAGCACCGCCCCCGCGAACGCCCCGCTCTCCCGCCCGCCGCGCCGACGGCCGCCGCGGCTCCGGCCGGGGAACGGCAGCCGGCCGGCGTCGATCCGGTCGCCGAGCCAGGCCAGCAGCGCGGGCAGCACGGTCACCGAGCCGAGCATCGCGATCAGGACGACCAGCACGGTGGCGAGCGCGAAGCCCTCGAAGAGCGTCAGCCCGGAGAGGAACATCCCCGCCATGGCGGCGCTCACGGTGGCCCCGGAGACGAGGACGGCCCGTCCGCTGGTCGCGGCGGCGATCCGCAGCGCCGTCCCGGCGTCGCGACCGGCGGCCCGTTCGTCGCGCTCCCGGCGCAGATAGAAGAGGCAGTAGTCGACGCCGACGGCCAGCCCCATCAGGAACATCACCGAGTACGTCGTCTGGAAGAGCGGCAGCTGATGGCTGGCGAGCGACAGCAGCCCGAAGGCCGCGAGACAGGCGGTGAGCGCGAGGGCCACCGGCAGCAGGGCGGCGACGATCGCGCCGAAGGCGACCAGGAGAATGCCCAGCGCCAGCGGTACGGCGATCAGTTCGGCCTTCACGAAGTCGTCGGCGAGCAGCTCGCCGAGCCACTTCTCGGAGACCGCGTCCCCGAACTGGTGGGTCTCGACCCCGTCGTACCGCTCGTCCACCGCCTTCACGGCGTCCAGCACCGGCCCCACCCGGTCGGCGGCGTCCGCCGGATCGCCCTTCATCTCCAGGCTGATCAGCGCCTCCCGGCCGCCCGGGGCGGCGACCGGCGGCGGGGCCTTCCGCACCGCGCCGGTCGCCTCGACCGCCCGGGTCAGCTCACGGGCCGCCGTCCGCCAGCCGCCGGGCCGTTCGCTGACGAGGAGGACGAGTTCGCCCGCCGGGCGGTCGAGCCCGGCGTCGTCCAGGATTCTCTGGGCCCTGGCCGAATCGCCCGTGCCCTGCTCGGCGTCGGTCATCTCCACCGTGCCCGCCGCGCCGCCCAGGCCGGCGGCCAGCGCGACGAACAGCAGCCAGCCGATGACCGCCGTTCTCCGGTGGTGTGCGCTCCACACACCGATTCTCGCCGCGAGGTTGTTCCTCATGGTCGTCTCGCCCCCAGGTTCGTGCCACGTGGTTCGCCGGATGGTGCGATGACGACGCTAGGAAGCGGCGGGGCCCGGTCCCAGCCGCCGGGCCCCCCGCGCCGGGAGCCCCGGGACCCGTACGCGGGGTGGTGCTGGATACACCCCCGAATCGGTGGCCCGGCCCAGTGCCCCTAAGGGCCGGCCGGGACAGACTGATGGCCGATACGCACGCACCGAGGGGGACGTATGAACGCGGCACCGGTACGGAAGGCGGTGGCAGCCGCCGGCAGAGGGCTGGTCCTGGCGCTGCTGGCGCTGATCGGGTCGATCACGCTCTTCGTCCTGGCGGTGGTCTCCATCGCGCTGATACCGATCGGGGCGGGCGTCCTCACCACCCCCGCCGTGCTGGATCTGGTCCGGGCGCACGCCGGGCGGCGCCGGCTGCTGGCGGCCCAGTGGTCGAACCGCCGGATCCCCGCCGGGCACCGGCCCCTCCCCCGCGACGCGCGCACCGGCGTCACCGGGCGGGTCGAGCGCTGCTCCCTGATGCTGAGGGACCCGGCGACCTGGCGCGATCTGCGGTGGCTGCCGGCGGACATGACCGCGGGGGCGGTCGTCGCGCTCCTCGCCCCCGGGCTGATCGCGCACGGCCTCTTCGGCCTGCTGCTCGCCGCCGGGCTGTGGATCCCGATCGTCGCCGCCGAGAACGGCCCCTACTGGTACGCCTTCGTCCCCGTCGAGGGCTGGGGTACGGGAGCGCTCGCCGCTCTGCTGGGGCTCGCGCTGCTCGCGCTCGCGCTCCGGGTCAACCCCGCGCTGGTCGACGCGCACTTCCGGCTGACGGGCGCGGCGCTCCGGCCCGATCGCGCGGACGAGCTGGAGCGGCGCATCGGCCGGCTCACCGAGACCCGGCACGACGCGCTGGACACCTCGGCCGCCGAGCTGCGCCGGATCGAGCGGGATCTCCACGACGGGGCACAGGCCCGGCTGGTGGCGGTGGGCATGAACCTGGGGGCCGTGGAGGCGCTGATCGAGAAGGACCCAGCGCGGGCCAGGGAGATGATCGCCATGGCCCGGGAGTCGTCCGCCGAGGCGCTGACCGAACTGCGCGACCTGGTCCGGGGCATCCATCCGCCGGTGCTGGCCGAACGCGGGCTCGGGGACGCGGTCAGGGCGCTGGCGCTGCGGCTGCCGGTGCGCACCGAGGTGGAGGTGGAGCTGCCCGGCCGCGCGGACGCGCCGGTGGAGTCGGCCGCGTACTTCGCGGTCAGCGAGACGCTCGCGAACGCCGTGAAGCACGCGGGCGCGGACCGGATCTGGGTGGACATCTCGTACCGGGACGGCTCGCTGCGGATCGCGGTCGCCGACGACGGCCGGGGCGGCGCGGCCGTCGGACGGCCGGACGGCTCCCCCGGGCGAACGGGCGCCGGGGCGGGAGCGAGGGGCTCCGGAACCGGGCTGCCGGGCATCGAGCGCCGGCTCGGTACATTCGACGGCGTCCTGGCCGTCAGCTCGCCCGCGGGCGGCCCCACCATGGTCACCATGGAGATCCCGTGCGCGTTGTTCTAGCCGAAGACCTGTTCCTGCTGCGCGACGGTCTGGTGCGGATGCTGGAGGCGTACGACTTCGAGATCCTCGCCGCCGTGGAGAGCGGGCCCGAACTCACCCGGGCCCTCGCCGAGCTGGAGCCGGACGTCGCCGTCGTGGACGTCCGGCTCCCGCCGTCCCACACGGACGAGGGCCTCCAGTGCGCCCTGGCGGCCCGCCGGGCGAGGCCGGGGCTGCCGGTGCTGGTCCTCTCCCAGCATGTGGAGCAGCTGTACGCGCGTGAGCTGCTCGCGGACGGCGCGGGCGGGGTCGGCTATCTGCTCAAGGACCGGGTCTTCGACGCGGACCAGTTCATCGACGCCGTACGGCAGGTGGCCCGCGGCGGCACGGCGATGGATCCGCAGGTGATCTCGCAGCTGCTCTCCCGGCGCGCGCGGGACGAGCCGATGGGCGGGCTGACCCCGCGTGAGCTGGAGGTCATCGAGCTGATGGCGCAGGGCCGCTCCAACGCGGCGATAGCCGAGCGGATGACGGTGACCGAGCGGGCGGTGGCCAAGCACACCTCCAACATCTTCGCCAAGCTGGGGCTGCCGGTGTCGGACGACGACAATCGCCGGGTGCTGGCGGTGCTGGCCTTTCTGGACCGGGGCTGAGCGGACGGCCGGTCGCGACGGCGGCCGGGGTCGCCACGCCGATCGCCGTCGCCGCCGGAGGAACACGCGGCGACGAGCGCCGGCGTGACAACTCCCGTGCCCGCGCGGGCCGTACGCCGCGCGCCCGTGCGCGCGCCGGTCCGCATCCGGCCATCGTGCCCCCGCACCCCCGTTCCCGGAGGGCGAACGCCCGGTAGCCTGCGCCACGCACGCACCGGGTGTGACGTGGGTAACACGGAGGCGCTGATGTTCGAGCTGTCGAGACGCAGGGTTCTGGGCACCGCGGGGGCGATCGGCGTGGGCGCGGCCCTCGCCCCGCCGGCCCCGGCCGCCGCGGCCGGCCCGCCGCACGGACCCCGTACGGAACCGGCGGCCGGGGCCGCCGCCCTGGACGTGACCCCGGCCCGGGCCGCCCTGCGGCGGCTGCTGCCGCGTCACGAGGGGCAGATCGAGCTGCGGGAGCTGACCGGGCCCGAGCGCTTCTCGGTCACCGGGTCCACCGGCCGGATCGAGGTCGCGGGCACCTCCCCGGCCGTCCAGCTGACCGGTCTGCACTGGTATCTCAAGTACACCTGTCGGTCCCACATCTCCTGGTCGGGCTCCCGGCTGGACCTCCCGGCGAGGCTGCCCGCCCCGCTCCGGGCGCTGGAGCGGTCGGCGACCGTGCCGCACCGGTTCGCGTACAACGACACCCACGACGGCTACACCGCCCCGTACGCCGACTGGCCGCGCTGGGAGCGGCTGCTCGACGTGCTCGCGCTGCACGGCTGCAACGAGGTGCTGGTGACGCCCGGGCAGGAGGCGGTCTACCACCGGCTGCTGATGGACTTCGGCTACACGGACGAGGAGTCCCGCACCTGGCTGCCCGCGCCCTCGCACCAGCCGTGGTGGCTGCTCCAGAACATGAGCGAGTACGGCGGACCGCTCTCCCCCGCGCTGCTGGCGGCCCGCACCGAGCTGGGGCGGCGGATCGCCGAGCGGCTGCGGGAGCTGGGGATGCGCCCGGTGCTGCCGGGCTATTTCGGCACCGTCCCGGACGGCTTCGCGGACCGCAACCCGGGGGCGCGGACCGTACCGCAGGGCTCCTGGAACGGGCTGCCCCGGCCCGACTGGCTCGATCCGCGCACCCCCGTCTTCGCCGAGGTCGCGGCGGCCTTCTACCGGCGCCAGCGGGAACTCTTCGGCGCGGCGGACCTCTTCAAGATGGACCTCCTCCACGAGGGCGGCAGCGCCGGGGACGTCCCGGTGCCCGCCGCGGCGCGGGCGGTCGAGACCGCGCTGCGCACCGCCGTGCCCGACGCGATCTGGGTGATCCTGGGCTGGCAGTCCAATCCGCGCCCGGCGCTGCTGGACGCCGTCGACACCGACCGGATGCTGATCGTGGACGGGCTCTCCGACCTGGACACGGTCACCGACCGGGAGAAGGAGTGGGGCGGGACGCCGTACGCCTTCGGCACCATCCCCAACTTCGGCGGGCGCACCACGATCGGCGCGAACACCGACCGCTGGACGGAGCGGTTCACCGTCTGGCGCGACAAGCCGGGCAGCGCGCTGGCGGGCACCGCGTACATGCCGGAGGCGGCCGAGCGGGACCCGGCGGCGCTGGAGCTGTTCAGCGAACTGGCCTGGCGCGAGGAGCGGATCGACCGGGACGCCTGGTTCGCCGAGTACGCGACGGTGCGCTACGGGGGCGAGGACCCGGCGGCCCGGGAGGCCTTCGCCGCGCTGGCCGCGACCGCGTACAAGCTGACCAGCACGGACGGCAGGCCGCACGACTCGCTCTTTCTGCGCAGGCCGAATCTGACGTCCGGGATCGGGACGGCGTTCGACCCGGCGGGGTTCGACCGGGCGTTCGCGGCGCTGCTGAGGGTGCGGTCGTCGCTGCGCGACTCGGACGCGTACCGGCACGATCTGACCGATCTGACCCGGCAGGCGCTGGCGAATCGTTCGCGCACGCTCCAGCTGGCGCTGCGGGCCGCGTACACGGCGAAGGACGTGGAGACCTTCCGGGGCGTGGCCGCGCTCTGGCTGAGGCTCATGCGGCTGGCCGACACGGCCGCCGGGTGCCACCGGGCGTTTCTGCTGGGGCCGTGGCTCCAGGACGCCAAACGGCTGGCGACCAGCCCCGCAGAGGCCGTGGAGCTGGAGCGCACCGCGCGGGTGCTGGTGACGACCTGGGGCGATCGCACGGTGGCCGGGCACTTGAGCAACTACGCCAACCGGGACTGGCACGGTCTGATCAACGATGTCCATGTGCCGCAGTGGGAGGCGTTCCTCACCGAGGTCGCGGCCGCGCTCGCCGAGGACCGCGCGCCGAAGTCCTTCGACTGGTACCCGGACGAGGAGGCGTGGACGCTGGACCGGCGGGCGTATCCGCTGCGGCCGACGGGCGACGCGCACCGGGTGGCGAGCCGGGTGTTCCGGGAGCTGGCGACCGCGCCGTACCAGGGGCACACGACGGTCACGGTGGATCCGCCGGCCTTCCGGCCGGGCAGTTCGGGGACGGTGACGGCGACCTTCCGCAATCTGAGCGGGCTGCGGGCGACGGGCCGGATCGATCTCGGTCTCACCGGCGGCGAACTGGCCCCCGTCCCCGAGGGTCCGACCTCGCTGCCGGGGGTGCCCGCGGGCGGCTCGGGCTCGGTGGCCTGGCGGGTGACCGCGCCGTCCGATCCGCTGGCTGAGCCGCTGCGGGCGCTGCCGTACGAGCTGCGGGTGCGGTACGGGCCGCTGGACGAGGACCGGGTCGCGGTGGTCCAGCGCGGCGCGCTGCACGTGGCCGCGCCGCCGGCCGCCGGATGGCTGACCTTCACCAGCAACGCGGCGGTCTTCGGGCAGCTCGGGGAGTTGTTCGCGATCAACGGCGGGGGCAGCGACCTGTGGCGCGGGACGGCGCACTTCGGCACGGTGTACCGCCGGGGCGCGCTGACTCCGGGCACGAGCGTGCTCCTCCGCGTCGACGCCCAGGAGAACACGGCGTCCTGGGCCCGGGCGGGGATCGCCGTCCGCGACGATCTGTCGGCGCAAGGCGGCGCGGGGTTCGTGAATCTGGCGGTGACCCCGGGGCAGGGGGTGGCCCTCTCGTACGACTCGAACGGCGACGGGACGCTGGACGTGTACCGGCGGGTGACGGGGGTGCGGGCCCCGGTGCTGCTGCGGCTGACCCGGGAGGCGGGGACGTCGTTCACCGGGGCGTTCTCGGTGGACGGGGGCGCGAACTGGCGGCCGGTGGGGACGGTGGGGGTGCCGGGGGCGGGGGCGGTGCAGGATGCGGGGTTGTTCATGACGGCGACGAATGGGGGGAGTGGGGTGAGGGGGACGGTGCGGTTCAGCGCCTGGGAGCTGCGCCCCCCGCGCCGAGAGGACAACCCCAGCCCGTCCGGCGCTTGACGCGCCCCAGTCCCTCCAGACACCCCAGCCCGTCCGGCGATTGAGGACGGACCCGCACCCCAGGAGCGGCAAACCAGGCGGGGCCAGGACCCCGGGGAACCCACCCGAGCGCACCACCGGGGCTCCGCCCCGCCCCCCGCGCCTCAAACGCCGGCGAGGCTGAAATACAGAGCCCCCGCCCGCACCCCGCCCCGAGAGGACAAACCCAGCCCGTCCGGCGATTGAGGACGAACCCGCGCCCTATGAAGGGGCTTGTTGGTGTCTGCGGGGCTAGATCACGTCGTCTGGGCTCGGGCCCGCGCCGTGCAGTACCGAGCTCGGGGCAGGCGTAGCGGGTCCACGGGGAACCGCTCGCGCGCTCGACGGAGCCGACCATGACTGGGGCGAGGGTGTCCCGTCGCAGTACACGCATACGGCGCTGAACGCCTTCCGGGGCTCACGGCGCGGCATCCGACCCATCTCGTCGCCGGTCATGCGCCTGCCCCCTCACGGACCTGATGTACGCCCGACGTGGCGGCGTGTGGATAGTCGTAGCCGCGTTCCGCCCATGCGGTCGCGAAGAACCGTTCCCGGCATTCCGGTGTGAGCGTTGCCGTCTCTGCGGCGCGGAAGATCTCCCGCGCCTCTACGGCGCTCGGTCCCGTCCATGGGCGGGACCAGGGGTTGGCGGCGGTGGGGGTGGCGTGCCCCGCACGCGACGCGCCCCGTACATGCGGGTGCGGGATGCGCTGATCGCAGCGATTGAGGCGGGGACGTACGGGCCGGGTGATCGCATCCCTTCGGAAATCGAGCTTTGCGCGACTCACAAAGTGGCACCGATGACGGCTCGCCGAGTGCGACTACCAGGGCGACGCGTAGCGGCCACGGAGCCCCGCCCGTCATGGTCGGCGACATTGACGGACGGGGCCGGCCCGAGGGTTCGCGCGTCGCGCGCCGCGCTGTCCCTCTCATCCCCTACTCACCGCCCGTGTGCGGGGCGACCGAGGGGGCGGTACACCCCGTTCCGACCGTTCCCCCGGTTGGGGCCGAGAGGGGACGGAACGGGGCCCTGAGCCTGCCCGACAGGTCTAGGCTCCGGTCTGTGGACGCACCTTTCGTCAGCGCGGACGATCTTGACCACCGGGCGTGCGGCATCTGCCCCGGGAAGAGACTGCCCCGGTCGGAATTCATGGTCTATGACCGGCCGACCAGAGCGGCCCCGTTCGATCCGAAAGACGGGTACCGGTACGCGCTGGACGGAACCCCGGTGTGCGTGCACCCGGACAAGATCGGGCTTGAGCCTGATCGGTTCGCCCCGCCCCCGCTCCCGGTGGACCCGGTGCCGTCCGTGCCGACCACGAGGCCTAGCTGGTGGGCACGCCTAGCGGGATGGCGACCTTCTTCCCGCGCTCGCTGACACCGATTCCGGCGTAGACCTGATCGAGCACACTCCGACGCCGTTCGGTCTCGGCGGCCCCGATCCAGTACCGGGGGTGCACGGGGCCGAACGTCGAGCGGTACACCTGATGGGTGTAGTCGCCGTGGTCCCACGCGGCATTGCCGTGTTCCATGTCCGTCATGTGCACGAACTGGATTCCGTGACGCTGCATCATGCGCGTCAGGAGCGAGAATTGCGCCATCATGGCGTGTGTCATGGTGTCCACCGGCACGGCGAGGGGCAGTTCCGATGCCCGCTCGTCGCCCCCGGTGAGGTCCCACACCGCCGACTTGATGGCCATGGCTCGGACTGCCTCAACGAACAGTCCCGGCGCGTCGGCTACGGCGTCGTAGTCGACGATGATCGGGTACCCGTAGAAGTCGTCCCAATCTGACGAATACTGGCTCACGGCCCGTTCGAGACGCCCGATCTCCGGGTCGCCCATCAGGGCCGTGTGGATCTCGCGTGCGCGCACCGCCACCGTTTCAGGGGCGGGACGGTCAAGGGTTGCGGTCACTTGCCACTCTCCTCGTGGTTTGGTGCCTTGCGGGGCCCGTCCGGCTGACGCGCTGCCCATGACGTCAGCCGGACGGGGGTTTGTGTGGGGCCCTACGCCGAGAGGCGTTCCGGCGGGGCCTTTCGGCGGAAGGTCGAGACGTCGCCCTGGCCGTCGCCGTCTTCGGGCACAGCCGGCCCCGTCGGCTCGGGTGTCCCGGTTTCCGTCACACCGGCGTGCGCTTTCTGGGCTTCCTGCCGTCGGAGGTACGCGGCCCGGACTTGAGCACGGGTCCGCAGCGGTACGCGCTGCTCCACGAATCTGCGCCGGAGCCATGCCGCGGACACTCCGTACTGCTCCGCGAGAGACGTCAGCGCCTCATCTCCGTGGAAGTACCGGTCTATGACCTCGGGCATGTCTTCCTGGGCACGCTGCCGTGCTTCCACATGGGTGTAGTGGCTGGGGTGGGTGGCCTCTGTCACCGCTGCCGGTCCGGGGCTCCCGGGCCGTTCTGCCGCATCTGCACGCGCTCCTGGGCGTGCTGCCGCCGCTCGTCGTTGCTCGCCTCGCGCCTCATGGCTCGGCGTTCCGCAGCGGACTGGTTGTCCTCGGGGATGGTCGACTCTCCGCGTGCGACTCGGGTCGCCTCGGCGCGTACAGCGGTGACAGTGGGGGACTTGCGCTTGAGCATGTGGCGCTCTCTCTCGATGTGTCCGGGCCCGGTCGGGTCCCGGGGTGCCCCTGCCGTCAGTCCGGGGCGGTCCGTGCTCGGTGGCTGCCCCGGGAGTCCGGTGCGGGGTCCTCGCCGAGGACGGAAGCTGTGGGGCCCGTCCGGCTGCCGACCGTCCCCGCCGTGGGGTGGCAGCCGAACGGGGCGGTGCCCGCCCCTGCCGGGGGAGGCTGATCTCCAAGTCACCGGCAGGAGCGGAGTCAGTAGGGGCGGGGTGGCCCCGGTCGCCGAACGGGGAACCAAGACGACCGGGGCCCGGGGCAGCGACGATCAGCGCTGCCCCCCGTCCTCGGACCCGAGTGCCCCCACCCGGGTCCGAGGGCCGCTCCGCGCGATTCTTCGCAGCACCGGGGGATGCCGCCGTGGGCGAAGCGGGGCTGGTGAGCTACGTCCGCATTCCCTTGCGCCGTAGCCGTTGGAACCGTGCCAGCGCCGCGAGCTGCCGACGCTCGGCACTGGTCGCCGGACGGAGACGCCAGAAGCGGCGCTCCCATGTGTTCCCCGCAGGGCGTATGACCGTGACCATGTCGCCGTGTATCGCATGGGCCACCGCCGGTCGGTCGGAGTCGCGGTCATAGACCGCCGCGCCCACCTCGACGTCTGCCACGGTGGCGAACGGGGCCGGGGCAGCCACCTGGGGTACACGTGCCTGCCTCATCAAACCCCCCACCTGCTGCGCGCGTTGACTTCGGCGAGGGCCGGCCCGAGCTGGTCGGCGGCCGTGGCGGGGCGGACCAGCTCTCGCGGAACGTCCCACTCGCACCCGCCGTGGACCGGCCGGAGCACGTAGCGCGTGCCGTACTCCTCCATGACCTCGCCCACGCGGCGGGTCCTGGTGTCGTACGCGAGGGCCCCGATGTGAAGCTCGCGGGTCATGTCGCCTCCATGAGGCGGTGCGGGTGCTGCCGGATCATGTCGTCACAGTGGAGTGCCTGCCCAATGCTGCCGCTCTCGCGCGAGTGTCTGCCGAGCCGTGCGTGAGCGAGACAGATACGGCACCCGTGAACGGGCAAGGGCTCGGATGCCCTGGGCGCCCGGGGCGTATTGCCGGCCGGGGCAACTGGTCCCGGTAGTCCCGGAGTCCGGTCAGCAGCGTGTGGACCAGGGTGCGTGTGACCGGGGGCCAGCCGTCGGCCGGAGATACATTGGCCCACACCAGCCGGTCAGCCGTCGAACGATCGTCGGCCCGTAAGCCCACGACCAGGCCGGCGAGAGCGGGCCACTGAAGCGCCCGCCTGACGCTGCGGGACTGATAGTCGTTGGTCATCGTCGGTGGCCGTGCCCCTCACATTGCCCGCCGTGGTGCTCCTGTCGCTCTAGGCAACCCCTCCGTGACGCACAGCGGTACCGTTGAGGCAGCACCAGAACTTGAAAGGCTTGAACGGCGGTCCAGCCCAAGGAGACCTATGGACACGAGGAAACCGAACACCCAGTTGGATCGACTGCACAAAGAAGCGGGTTGGACCCAGGGGCAGTTCGCGCGGGAGGTCAATCGGCTTGGGACCGAGCGAGGGACGCCGACCACGTTCGGAGAGTCCACCGTCCACTACTGGCGGAAAGGCGTAACCCCCAAAGAAGAGGTGCGCCCGCTGATCATGGAGGCTCTTTCCCGTAGGTTAGGGCGACCGATTACTCATACTGAAGCAGGATTCCCCCCATCCGGCGGCGAGCCTGCCATTCACGCCAGTCTCACAGAAGGAATTATCGATCTCGGCAGCCAGGACATGTCACCATCTCGGCGCGCAATTGTTAACGCTGGACTATTCTCGGTCGCGTTGACCGTTCCGAATTGGCCAGACATTATTGGGCGCATGGAAAGGATCCAGAAGGATTCGACACCCCGCATAGGGATGTCAGAGGTTCACATGGTCGTCAGCATGACCGAGCGAATTTCAGAACTTGACGACCAGTTCGGGGGACGGCATGCCCGCCCAATGGCGGCAGCATTTCTGGTAAACACTGTCGCCCCGTACCTGCGGGCAGATGGTTCAGGATCCGTTCGCAAGGCAATGATGTCGGCCGCCTCCGATTTGTGCTACCTCACCGGGTACATGGCGGTGGATGAAGGCGCTCACGGTCTGGCCCAGCAGTACTACCTGAAGGCCTTGCAGCTAGCCGGAGCATCAGAGGATCATTCGACCTACTGCACCACCCTGCGGGGGATGAGTGTTCAAGCTGTTGATCTAGGGCATGGAAGAACTGCGATGCGCCTCGCAGATGCCGCCTCGGCAGCTTCACCGCAAGCCGGACCGCGAATGCGCGCCTTTCTGGCCGGTCAACAGGCTCATGCGGCTGCACAAATTGGAGATCGAGGCAATTCATTCAAATATCTCCGCGAAGCTGAAATCGCCATGGAGCGAGCCGAATCGCGATCGAAGCCGTTTGGATCCTACGACCCCTCCTCGCTTAATTATCATGTGAGCCAGGTTCGATATGAACTTGGAGACATTGCAGGTTCAATTTCGGCAATGCAAGAATCCGATCAGTTGAGGTACTCCACATACAGGCGTGCCCGCGTTCGGCATCGAGCAACCTTGGCAGAGCGTCAACTTGAGATCGGGCATTTGGAAGTAGCCTGCAAAACATGGAATTTGGCGCTTGACGATTACCCTCTGGTGCAATCAGGGCGCGCCGATCAGAAAATCATGAGCATGTTTAGAGTAATCCGCCCCCACCTGAATAACCAGACTGCACGTGCCCTCTATGAGCGCGCCCGAACGGTGACACCTGCGGCACTTCATTCCTGAAAGCAAGAAAACCCCCGCACCCACCACCCCATGGGGTAGCGAGCACGGGGGCTTTGCGCTCCTGTATCAGCCGGACCCGCTCAACCCGCTCGTTTTCCGCGCCCTTGCGGGAGAACCTGTCGAGCGCGTACACCCCAGTGCTGGTACTTCGCCGTTCAGTACGGCAGTCATGGCAGCGTCGTACCGGGGCCGCTGGATGTCGGAGCAGGCCGACAGGTTCTCCCGCCACACCTTCCGGACGCAGTAGCCGTGCTCGTCGGCCCGCGCCCGGCCTTGGTCCTCCTGAGCACGGATCGAGAGCGCGCGTTCGCCCTCCCGGACCACCTTCGACTTCCTGAGCAGTAGATCCACCTGAGGCCGACCATGACACGGGCACAGGCCGTTGCCATGCTGGGACCCCTTTGAACAGCGGAAACGGTCCGCTGCCGAGTAGGTCTCAGGGTGTTGGACCCACTCCGCCCCCGCGCCGAGAGGACAAACCCAGCCCGTCCGGCGATTGAGGACGAACCCGCGCCCCGGGAGCGGCAAACCAGGCGGGGCCGGGCCCCGGGAAACCCACCCGAGCGCACCACCGGGGCTCCGCCCCGCCCCCCGCGCCTCAAACGCCGACGAGGCTGAAGAGGCGAAAATTCCTCCGCACCCCTGTCGCCCCCCACTACCCGTCAGTACATTGACGCCATGTCCAACAACCGCCCCGCCCCCGTCCCCCCGGAGCGGATCGAGCTGCAGGCCCGTCGGGTGTCGTTCGATTGGGAGGGGACGCCGCTCCACTGGGTGCCCGGTGATCCCTTCGTCGGTCACACGATCAATGTGCTGCATCTGTTGCTGCCGGCGGGCGAGCGGTGGTTCGTGCATGTGTACAAGCAGGTGCTGCCGCACATCAGAGATGACCGGCTCCGTGAGGATGTGATCGGCTTCATCGGGCAGGAGGCCGTCCACTCCCAGGCGCACGACGACGTGCTCCCCCGTCTGCGGCGGCTCGGCCTCGACCCCACCCCGTACACCGCGCAGGTCGACTGGCTCTTCGAGAAGCTGCTCGGGGACCGGACCCTGCCGCCCGGGCGGGCGAGCCGGTGGTGGCTGTGGGAGCGGGTGGCGCTGATCGCGGCGATCGAGCACTACACGGCGTTCCTGGGCGACTGGGTGCTCAACGCGGAGGAGCTGGACCGGCGCGGGGCGGACCCGGTCATGCTCGATCTGCTGCGCTGGCACGGGGCGGAGGAGGTCGAGCACCGTTCGGTGGCCTTCGAGCTGTTCGAGCATGTCGACGGGAGCTACCGGCGGCGGGTGCGGACCTGGGCGACGGCCTTCTCCGCGCTGGTCTTCCTCTGGCAGCGCGGGGCGCGCTTCTTCATGGAGAACGATCCGACGCCGCACCACGGCCGGGCGAGCCTGCGGCGGTTCCACCGCGCGGGCCGGCAGGGGCTGCTGCCCGCGACCTCCGACGTGCTGCGCTCCGTACCGCGCTATCTGAGCCGGGCGTACCACCCCTCCCAGGAGGGCGACACCGCCCAGGCCCTCGCCTATCTCGCCGCCTCGCCGGGCGCGAACGCGGCCGCCCCGCAGGCACCCCGCACCCCGCCGGCCGGCGACGGAGGCCGCTGATGCCGCCGCGCCCCCTCGCCCTCGCCGTCGCCGCCGGGGCGGCCCTGCTCACCCGGCGGGCCCTGCGCCGCCGCGTCGCGCGCTCGCCGCTCTGGCCGCTGCCCGCGCTGCCGGAGCCGGTGTCGGGCCGCGACCGGCCGTCCGGCGCGACGGCCGTCCGGCGGGTGACCGTCGCCGCCCGCGACCGCCCCGCCGACGGCGTCGTCCGGCTCCGGCTGGCGGGACGGGGGCTGCCGGCGTGGCGGCCGGGGGCCCATCTCGATCTGGTGCTCCCCTCCGGCCTGGTGCGGCAGTACTCCCTCTGCGGCGACCCGGCCGACTCCACCGCGTACACCGTCGCCGCCCGGCTGATCGAGGACGGCCGGGGCGGCTCCCGCGAGGTCCACGAGCGGCTGACGCCCGGCGCACAGGTGCTGATCCGCGGGCCGCGCAACCGGTTCCCGCTGGTCGCCTCCCCCGCGTATCTCTTCGTCGCGGGCGGCATCGGGATCACCCCGCTGCTGCCGATGCTGTACGCGGCCGAGGCGGCGGGCGCGCGGTGGCGGCTGCTGTACCGGGGGCGGTCGCGCGCCTCGATGCCGTTCCTCGACGAGATCCTCGCGCTCGGCGGGGAGCGGGTCACCGTCTCCGCGAGGGACGAGTGCGGTCCGCCGGAGCTGTCGTTCCTGTCCGCGCTCCCGGCGGACACGGCCGTGTACTGCTGCGGGCCCGGCCCGCTGACGGACGCGGTCGCCGCGCTGCTCCCGAAGGACCGCCCGCCCCACGCCGAGCGGTTCGCCGCCGACGAGCGCTCCGGGGGCGGCGCGTTCGAGGTGGAGCTGCGCCGCTCGGGGCGTACGGTGCCGGTCGCGGCCGGTCAGTCGGTGCTCGCGGCCGTCCGGGCCGAGCTGCCGGATCTGGCGTACTCCTGCCGGCAGGGCTTCTGCGGCACCTGCCGGCAGCGGGTCCTCGCGGGCGAGGTGGACCACCGGGACGAACTGCTGGGCGACGCCGAGCGGGAGGGCTCGATGCTGATCTGCGTCTCGCGCTGCCGGGGCGCGCGGCTGGTACTCGACCTGTAGAACTGGTGCGCGGACAGCAGTCGGTAGGGTGTTCTCATGACGACCGGGGTACGCCGCAGGATGGGCGTCGAGGAGCGCAGGCAGCAGCTGATCGGTGTGGCGCTGGAGCTGTTCAGCGCCCGCTCCCCCGACGAGGTGTCGATCGACGAGATAGCGGCCGCGGCCGGCATCTCCCGGCCCCTGGTCTACCACTACTTCCCCGGCAAGCAGAGTCTGTACGAGGCGGCGCTGCGGCGGGCCGCCGACGAGCTGGCCACCCGTTTCGTGGAGCCGCACGAGGGTCCGCTCGGCACCCGGCTGCTGCGGGTCATGAAGCGGTTCTTCGACTTCGTGGACGATCACGGCCCCGGGTTCTCCGCGCTGATGCGCGGCGGTCCGGCCGTCGGGTCGACCACCACCAACGCGATGATCGACGAGGTCCGGCAGGCCGCCTACGACCAGATCATGTCCCATCTGGACATCGAGACCCCGCCGGTCCGGCTGACCCTGGTGGTGCGCTCCTGGGTGTCGCTGGCCGAGTCGACGGCGCTGCTGTGGCTGGACGGCCGGGAGATCCCCCGCGCCGAGCTGGAGCTTCAGCTGGTGCACGACTTCGCGGCGCTGTGCGCGGTGAGCGCGGCGTACGACGACGACATGGCGGCCGTGGTGGTGCGGATCCTGGAACGGGAGCCGCTGGAGGGCCCGTTCGGCGAGCTGGTGGGACGGCTGATGGCGATCGCGCCCACGGTGATGGAGCAGGTCGTGGCGGACCGTACCGCCTGAAGCAGGACGCACGGCACGCACGGCACGCACGGCACGGCCCCGGGACCGGAGTCCCGGGGCCGTGCCGTGCGTGCTCCCGGTCAGCCGCGCTCGAAGACGGCGACCGTCCGCGCGGGCACCGAGAAGGCTCCGGTGTCCCGGTCGTACGAGGAGGTCCTGACGACGGCGTCGGAGCCGGCCGCCTGGACGGGGTGGAGGCGGTAGCCCTCGCCGGCGGCGCCGGCGGGCCGCTGGGTGCGGCGCTCGGGTGTGGCGTTGAGGACGACGACCAGGTCGCCGGCGCGCATGGTGATCACTCCCGGGGTCTCGTCGGGGCCCGAGAGCGGGAAGGAGACCGCCGACCGCACCTGCTCGGCCGTGGCGAGGCTCAGGTCCTTCTCGGTGGTGCGGATCCTCAGCAGATCGCGGTAGGCGGCCGACGCCCCGTCGGTCTGGGGGCAGCCCGCCCGCAGCGAGGGGGCCGTGAGCAGCGGCTTCGCGTACGGCCACTTGTCCTGGTTGTCGGCGGCGGGCGGCAGGCCGCGCCCGAAGCCGTTGCCGTCGCGGCAGTCCCAGCGGATCGCGTTGAACCAGTCGCCGCTGTCGTAGGAGTTGCGGTCGAGCGATTTGGAGCGCAGCAGGTCGGTGCCGGCCTGGGAGAGCGCCGGGCCCTGGGAGAGCACGGCCGTGGCCATGGCCAGGACCTGCATTCTGGCCCGGTCGCCGGGCGAGGTGTCCTTGGGCAGCTTGAAGGCGAGCGCGTCGTACAGCGTCTCGTTGTCGTGGGCGTCGGCGTAGGCGAGCGCGTCGCCGGGGTCCTCGGCGTATCCGGCCGGAGCGCCGTTGTAGTCGACCTCGGAGCCCTTGACGGCGCGGCCCCGGCTGTCGGTGAAGGTGTAGTCGGCGAGATGCCCGGTGAGGCCGACCTTGATGAGGTCCTGGTAGTGCAGCAGCCGGGCGCGCTGCTCCTCGCGGGTTCCGTTGTCGGCCGCCGGGTTGGGGTCGGTGTAGAGGCCGGAGGCGAAGCCCTGGACGCCGGGGTCGGCGTCGAAGGGGCCGCCGCCGCGCACCGCGTCGCGGGCCCGGTCGGAGAAGGTGGCGATGCCGGTGCCCGCCATGTGCTTCTGGGTGGCCTGGACGAAGCGCGCGTCGTTCGCGATCTCGCCGAAGTTCCATCCCTCGCCGTAGAGGACGATCGACTTCCCGTCGACGCCGTCGCGGGCCGTGGTCAGCTTGTCCAGGGCCTCGCGGACCGCGAGCATGTTCGCCTTGGGGTGGTGTCCCATCAGGTCGAAGCGGAAGCCGTCGACCTTGTACTCCCTGGCCCAGGTGACGACGGAGTCCACCACGAGCTTGCCCATCATCGCGTTCTCGGGCGCGGTGTCGGCGCAGCAGGTGGAGGTGGCGATGCCGCCGTCGGCGAGCAGCCGCTGGTAGTAGCCGGGCACGATGCGGTCGAGGACGGATTTGTCGTCCTGCCCGCCGGCGACGGTGTGGTTGTAGACCACGTCCATGACGGTGCGCAGTCCGCTGCCGTTGAGCGCGGCGACCATCTCGCGGAATTCGACCGTGCGCCGGGTTCCCTCGGGGTCGGAGGCGTAGGAGCCCTCGGGCACGGTGTAGTGCAGCGGGTCGTAGCCCCAGTTGTACGCGTCCTTCGCGGCGGTCTTCGCGACGCACGCCTGTTGTTCGGCGGAGTCGGGGGCGTACACGGAGAGGTCGCACGCGGGCTTTTTCCGGTCGGACTCGCGCTCGGGGATCGTGCCGATGTCGAAGGCCGGGAGGAGGTGGAGATAGGAGGTCCCGCTGTCGGCGAGCTTCCTCAGGTGTCTGCTTCCGGCCGAGTTCCGGTCGGTGAAGGCGCGGTACTGGCCGGGGTGTTTCGCCGTGCGGTCCGCGATGGAGAAGTCGCGGATGTGGAGTTCCTGGATCTGGGCGTCGCGCAGGGGGACGGCGGCGGGCTTTCTCAGGGTGCGCCAGCCCTTGGGCGCGAGCGCGGGGTCGGCGAGGTCGACGACGAGGCTGCGGGCGGAGTCGGTGGTCAGCGCGGTGGAGTACGGGTCGGTGACCCTGTTGACGACGGTCTTGCCGACGCTGGGGGCCCAGACGGTGACCCGGTAGCGGTACTGCTTGCCGCGCCAGCTCTCCGGTCCGGCGGCCGACCAGACGCCGGTGGCGTCGTCGCGGCGCATGGGCACGGTCCTGCCGTCGAGTTCGAGGGCGACGGTGCGGGCGGTGGGGGCCCAGACGGAGAGGGTGACCCCGTTCTTCCCGAAGACCGGTCCGAGGGCGGCGCGGGCGGCCTTCGCGGCGTAGAGATCGTCGAGGACTTTGGCGGTCTGCACCCCGGTGGCGGCGAGGAGCGCGCCCGAGGCGGCCCGCTGGGTGGCGATGAGCTGGCCGCGCAGGGATTCCCGTACCCGCCGGCGGTCGCGCGGGTCGATCGTGAACGCGGGGTGGTCCTTGAGGTGCGGGTGTTTCGCGCGCTGGGCCGGGGTCAGCTCGGTCCTGCCGAGCCGCAGCCAGCGGCCCTCGTCGCTGAGCGCGCCGCCGGTGACGGTGATCGGGCGGTCCGCCGCGTACACCAGCTGTTCGCTGGTGGCCTCGGTGGTCCTCGTCCTCCAGACGACGGTGTCGCGGTCGATCCACTGGGCCTCGGACTTGCCGAGGTCGAGCGAGGGGACTGCGCCGGCCTGCGGGAGGAGGCGGGCGGGCTCTCCGGCGATCAGCCAGACCTCGTTGGTGTGGGTGGCGAGGTCGAGGGACTGGTCGCCGGGGAGGTCCTTCTCGTCGCCCTTGTGGAGGATGTAGCCGAGTGAGGTCGCGCCGGGGGCGAGCGGGACTTCGAAGGTGGCTCCGTAGGCGTCCCGGCGGACCGGTTCGAGCGGCTTGGACCAGTCGGTGGGGTCGGCCGCGCCGGTCCAGGTGTGCAGGCCCCAGCCGTCGTAGTCCCCGTCGGGCCGGTGGTAGTGCAGGACCGCCTTCTTCTTGTCCTGCGGCGGGTACGCGCCGGCGGGGGCGCTCTCGCGCTGGCCGTCGTCGCCCTGGGCGATCCAGACCTGGCCGGTGCGGGAGAGGTCGACGGTGCGCCGGGGCCCGTCGGGGACGCCGTTCCTCTCGACGGTGTACGGGAGGGTGGCCGCGCCCTCGGGGAGTCTGACCCAGGCGAACGCGCCGTAGGCGTCCCGGCCGGTGAAGGCGGCGCTCGTGCCCCCGGCGTGGAGCCGCAGGCCGTCGTAGTCGCCGTCGGGGCGCTGGTAGTGGACGACGGCCCAGTCGCGGTCGACGGCGACGGGCTTGGCGGGCGGCGGGCTCGCTCCGGCGCTGGTGGAGCCGAGGGCGCTGTCGGTGCGGCCCGCGGCGTCGACGACGACCGCCTTGTAGCGGAGCGGGGCGCCTTCCTCGACGGAGGCGTCCAGGTGCTGGGTGACGCGGTAGGGGGCGTGGTCGGCGGAGCCGAGGGTGCGCCAGGGGCCGTCGCCGACCTGGGCGGCGAAGACGACCCGGCCGCCGTCGGCGTCGGCGTTGATCTCGACGGTGCCGGTCGCTCCGGCGGGCGGGGTCCGGAGGCTGATCACCGGCTCGGCGGCGGGGAGCGGCCGGGGCCGGTCCGCCTTGAGGACGACGGAGGTCAGGGCGGGGACGGTGAGGGTGAGCCGGCCCGCGGAGTCGGTGCGTACGGCGCCCTCGCCGCCGTGCAGGGTGCGGAAGACGGTGTCCGGGGAGCCGGTGGTCAGCGGGACGGTCTCGGGCCCGGCGCCGCTGTTGACGGCGACGAGGTATTCGCGGCCCTCGGCGGCGCCGGTGCGGGAGTGGGCGTAGATCTGGCCGTCGGCGTGGCGTCGTTGCTGGATCCCGTCGCGCAGCGCGGGGTGGTCGCGGGTGAGTCTCGACAGTGCGGCGATGGAGCGGTAGAGCGGGTGCCGGGTGTCGTAGGCGTCGGCGGCGTGGGTGCGGTCGGTGCCGAGCTGGTCGTCGTCGAGGTAGTCGGGGGTGGCGGAGGCGAAGAGGGTCTGGCGGGCGTCCTTGTCGCCGCCGGCGCCGGTGAAGCCCTGTTCGTCGCCGTAGTAGACGACCGGATTGCCCCGGCTGAGGAACATGATCTCGTTGGCGAGCCGGGCGCGGCGGACGAGTTCGGCGTCGTCGGCCCGGGGGTTGTCCTGTTTGAGGAAGGCGCCGATCCGGCCCATGTCGTGGTTGCCGAGGAAGGTCACCTGCTCGTAGGCGTTGGCCCGGTCTGCGGTGTAGCGGTAGTCCTGGGCGAAGACGTCGGCGAGCCGGCCGGCGGGGGCTCCCTGGGAGGCGACGGCGCGGATCGCGTCCTGGAGGGGGAAGTCGAGTGTGGAGTCGAGCCGGCCGCGGGTGACATAGGGCGCGGTGACGGCCGGGTCGGCCGAGTAGACCTCGCCGAACATGAAGAAGTCGTCCCGGCCGCGCTCGGCGGCGTAGGCGTCGAGCGCGGTGGCCCACTGGGTCCAGAATTCCATGTCGACGTGTTTCACGGTGTCGATGCGGAAGCCGTCGATGTCGAAGTCGCGGACCCACTTCTGGTAGATCCGCTCCATGCCCCGGCGGACCTCGGGCCGTTCGGTCCACAGGTCGTCCAGGCCGGCGAAGTCGCCGTACTCGGTGCTCTCGCCGGCGAAGGTGGAGTCGCCCCGATTGTGGTACATCGTGGGCTCGTTGAGCCAGTGGGGGACCTTGTCGCGGTCGCGGGGCCGGGGGGTGTACGGGAAGGAGTCCTCGTTCACCCGGCCGATCCGCTCGCGGTCGTCGAAGGGGCGGCCGGTGCGGTCGAGATAGGGGTACGCGCCCTTGGGCTTGTAGCCGTACGTCTTCTCGGCGTGGTCGACGGTGTCGGCGGTGTGGTTGGTGATGACGTCGAAGAAGACCTTCATGCCCTTGGCGTGGGCCTTGTCGATGAGGGTCTCCAAGTCCTCGTTGGTCCCGAAGTGCGGGTCGACCTGGGTGAAGTCGGTGATCCAGTAGCCGTGGTACCCGGCGGAGGCGTTCTTCCCCTCGCCCTGCACCGGCCGGTTCTTGAAGAGGGGCGCGAGCCAGATGGCGGTGGTGCCCAGGCCCTTGATGTAGTCCAGCTTGCCGGTGAGGCCCTTGAGGTCGCCGCCCTGGTAGAAGCCCTTGTCGGTCGGGTCGTGTCCATGGCTGAGCCGGGAGCCGGTGAGTCCGCCCCGGTCGTTGGCGCGGTCGCCGTTGGCGAACCGGTCGGGCAGCACGAAGTAGAACTGCTCCCGGGTGAGGTCGTGGCGGGCGGGCTCGGCCGCGAGCTTCGCGTCGGACGGCGGCGCCGACGGCTGTTTCGCGGGCGCGGCGACGCCCGGCGCTCCGGGCAGCAGGGTGGCGCAGAGGGCGGCGGTCAGGGCGACCGCCGCCGTTCTGGGGCGTATCAAGGTGTCTCCAGGGGTGCTGGGTACGGAGAGGGGCCGGCGGGCCCGGCCGGTGCGCGGCGGCGGAGCGGCCGCCGGTGAGCGGCCGCGGGTGTGCCGGCCCTGTCTCCTCCCGCACAGCGCCGTGCACACATGGGGACGTGCGGGTGTTGGCGCGGAGGCCCGGTGACGCCGGTGAAAACCTTCCGCAAGATTGCTGCTGGATCTTGCCGGTTCTTGCAGCAACTCTCCTGGCCCGCTTGGCAGCAGACGGTAGGAGCCGTACTGACCGGAGGTCAACCCCCTGGGAGGATCTGGGACATCTGGAGGACACGGGGAGGTCACAACCTGGAAATCTGGCGGTTTTCTTTCTGCAAGGTCTTTCGCAAACTCTTGCAAGACTGTTAGCTTCACGCCGCAGCAGCCCAGCCCGAGGACAGGCGGGGCCTGACCTCAATGGGGAGATCATGATGCGCAGAGGCATAACGGCCGCCGCGATCGCGGGCGTACTGGCCCTGACCGCCACCGCCTGCGGCGGCGACACCGGGGGCGGCGGCGACAGCAGCGGCAAGAAGGCAGCCGAGGACCCGCAGAGCGTGTCCGGCTCCATCACCTGGTGGGACACGTCCAACGAGGCCGAGGGTCCGACGTACGACAAGCTCATCGCCGCGTTCCAGGACGAGTACCCGAAGATCAAGGTGAACCGGACCTCGGTCTCCTTCGACCAGGCGGAGCAGAAGTTCAAGACCGCCGCCCAGTCCGGCAAGGGCGCGCCGGACGTCATCCGCACCGATGTGGGCTGGTCCGCCGGCTTCGCCAATCTCGGCTACCTCCAGCCGCTGGACGGCACCCCCGCGCTCGACGGCGTCGACGACTTCCTGCCCGGCCCGCTCTCCACCGCGAAGTGGAAGGACGAGACGGTCGGCGTCCCGCAGGTGACCGACACCCTGGGGCTGCTCTACAACAAGAAGATCTTCAAGGAGGCCGGCATCGCGAAGCCCCCGGCCACCTGGGACGAGTTCGTCGCCACCGCGAAGACCGTCAAGAAGAAGACCGGCGTCGCCGGCACCCAGCTCAACCCCGAGGGCTACTTCTCGCTGCCGTTCCTCTACGGCGAGGGCGGCGACATGCTCGACGTCGACGGCAAGAAGATCACCGTCAACTCGCCCGAGGGCGTCAAGGGCATGGAGACCGCGCTCGAACTGGTCCGGTCCGACGTCGCCCTCAAGCCCGCCACCACCGACGGCTATGTCGCGGCCCAGACGTCCTTCAAGGACGGCGAGGTCGCCATGATCGTCAACGGTCCCTGGTCGGTCTCCGACGCCTACGCGGGCACGGCCTTCAAGGACAAGGACAACCTGGGCATCGCCGATGTCCCGGCCGGCTCGACCGGAAAGGCCGGCGCCCCCATCGGCGGCCACAACTACTCGGTCTACCGCGGCTCGAAGAACAAGGACGCCTCCTACCTCTTCGTGAAGTTCATGTCCTCGGCCAAGAGCCAGGAGCTGACCGCCAAGGAGATCAACACCCTCCCGACGCGCAAGTCCGCCTACACCGCCGAGGTCACCGCCGACCCGGCGAAGAAGGCCTTCCAGCAGTCGCTGTCGATCGCGCGGACCCGCCCGGTGATTCCCGGCGTCGGAGACCTCTTCGTCGCCTTCGACCAGCACTACGTGAAGATCCTGCGCGGCGACGTCTCCCCGAAGGACGGGCTCGACGCCCTGGCGAAGGAGTGGAACGACAAGCTCCTGAAGGACTACGCCACCGGCTGACGCCCGGCCCCCCTCGCGGCCCCGCCCGTCCCCCCGGCGGGCGGGGCGCGGCGGCCGCCCGCCCCCGTCCTTCCACCGCCCCCGCGCACCTCGGCCATCGGAGAGAGATGAGCACCCTCATAGTCAGGACCAGACGGTCCTTCGCCACCCACTGGTACGCGTGGGCCATGGTCCTGCCCGTGGTGGTCGTCCTCGCCGTCCTCGTCGGCTATCCGCTGGGCCGGGGCGTCTATCTCTCCTTCACCGACGCCAACGAGGCCAACATCGGCCGGACGATCGGGGACTTCTCCGTCCCCGCGACCTACCGCTTCGTCGGCCTCGACAACTACTGGAACATCCTCTCCGGCCAGGAGGGCTCGTTCTATCCGCGGCTGATGTGGACCGTGGTGTGGACGGCGAGCTGCGTCTTCCTGCACTACACCATCGGCCTCGGGCTGGCGCTGCTGCTCAACCGGCGGATGCGCGGCCGCTCCCTCTACCGGGTGCTGCTGATCCTGCCCTGGGCGGTCCCGGCGTTCGTCGCCGCGTTCGCCTGGAAGCTGATGTACAACACCCACAACGGCGTCTTCAACGAACTGCTCGGCAAGATCGGCATGGGGCCCGTCGACTGGCTCGGCGACCCCTTCGTCCAGAAGCTGTCGGTCATCGCCGTGAACACCTGGCTCGGCGTCCCGTTCATGATGGTCGCCATCCTCGGCGGCCTCCAGTCCATCCCCCGCGAGCTGCACGAGGCCGCCGAGATGGACGGGGCCACGCCCCGGCAGCGGTTCTGGAATGTGACGATGCCCGGCCTGCGGCCGATCAGCTCCACCATCGTGCTGCTGGGCACCATCTGGACCTTCAACATGTTCCCGATCATCTATCTGGTGATCGGACAGGCCGGCGGCACCGAGAGCGAGATCCTCGTGACGTACGCCTACCGCCTCGCCTTCCAGGGCGTACGGGACTACGCGGGCTCCGCCTCGTACGGAATCGTGATCCTCTCGCTGCTCCTGGTCTTCTCCGTCTTCTACCGAGGCATGCTCAAGCGCCAGGAGGCCGCCAAGTGACCACCGTGGACAAGGCGGCCGCCGGCGGCCGGCCCGCGAGCAGAGCGCGCGGCAGGGACGAGCGGTCCCGGGGAGCGTCCGTCGCGCTGCACACCACGCTCGTCGTCGCCACCGTCATCGCGCTCTTCCCCATCGTCTTCATCCTCCTCGTCTCGCTCCGGGGCGAGAACGGCTGGACGCACCCGATGGAGATGGAGGGCTTCACGCTCTCCAACTACCGCCATGTGCTGGGCGACACCGAATTCCTGACCTGGATGCTCAACTCGGTCCTCATCGCCGCCGGCACCATGGCGGTCGGCGTGCTCATCTCGGCCAGCGCCGGATACGCGATCTCCCGGATGCGCTTCCCCGGCCACCGGTCGCTGATGTGGACCTTCCTGGTCTGCCAGATGTTCCCGGTGGCCGTGCTGATCGTGCCGCTCTACAACATCCTGGGCACGCTGGGCCTGCTCGACAGCTACGGCGGGCTGATCATCACGTACTGCTCGGTCTCCGTGCCGTTCTGCGCCTGGATGCTGAAGGGGTACTTCGACACCATCCCCGTCGAGATCGACGAGTCGGGACGGGTCGACGGACTCACCCCCTTCGGCACCTTCTGGCGGCTGATCGTGCCGCTGGCCCGGCCGGGACTGGCGGTGACCGCGTTCTACACCTTCCTCACCGCCTGGGGCGAGGTGGCCTTCGCGACCCAGTTCATGAGCAGCGAGACCAAGTACACCCTCGCGGTCGGACTCCAGACCTTCGTCGGCCCGCACCGCGCGGAATGGGGACTGCTGACCGCGTCCTCGGTGCTGATCATGATCCCGGCCGGGCTGCTCTTCTTCTTCGCGCAGAAACACCTCGTCGCCGGGCTCACGGCCGGCGGCACCAAGGGCTGACGCTCCGGGCGCGCCCCGCGCGCCCACGTATCCGGAGGCCGCCGAACCGCGTTGACCAAGCGCCCGCCGGGACACCCCGTACGGCCGAGAAGCCCTCCACACCCGCACGACCCCGTACTTGACGACCTACAAGGGAACGTACATGACCCAGGAGCTCGCTCCCACCGTCCACGACCAGTCCGCCGCGCCCTCGGCGGGCTGGTGGCGGGACGCCGTCATCTACCAGGTGTACGTGCGCTCCTTCGCCGACAGCGACGGCGACGGCGTCGGCGATCTGCGCGGCGCCCGCGAGCGGCTGCCCCACCTCGCCGGCCTGGGCGTGGACGCCGTCTGGCTCACCCCCTTCTACGCCTCCCCGCAGGCCGACGGCGGCTACGACGTGGCCGACTACCGCTCCGTGGACCCGCTCTTCGGCAGTCTCGCCGACGCCGCCGACCTGATCCGCGAGGCGCACCGGCTGGGGCTGCGCGTCATCGTCGACATCGTGCCCAACCACACCTCCGACCAGCACGCCTGGTTCAAGGCCGCGCTCGCCGGGGGCCCCGAGCGGGAGCTGTACCACTTCCGCCCGGGCCGGGGCGAGCACGGCGAACTGCCGCCGAACGACTGGGAGTCCGTCTTCGGCGGACCTGCGTGGAGCCGCACCGGGTCCGGGGACTGGTATCTGCACCTGTTCGCGCCCGAGCAGCCGGACCTGAACTGGGACCGGCCGGCGGTGCGCGAGGAGTTCGAGTCGATCCTGCGGTTCTGGCTCGACATGGGCGTCGACGGCTTCCGCGTCGACGTCGCCCACGGCATGGTCAAGGCCGAGGGCCTGCCCGACATCGGCCTGAGCGAGCAGGCCAAGCTGATCGGCGCGCAGGTGCTGCCCTTCTTCGACCAGGACGGGGTCCACGAGATCCACCGCTCCTGGCGGACCCTCCTCGACGGGTACGGGGGCGAGCGCATCGGCGTCGCCGAGGCCTGGGCCCCCACCTCCGAGCGGCTCGCCCTCTACGTCCGCCCCGACGAACTGCACCAGGCGTTCAACTTCCAGTTCCTGACCTGCGACTGGGACGCGGCCGCGATGCGCCGCGTCATCGACGAGTCCCTGGCGGCCACCGCGTCGGTGGGCGCGCCCACCACCTGGGTGCTCTCCAACCACGACGTCGTCCGCCACACCACCCGGTACGGCGGCGGGGAGCGCGGGCTGCGCCGGGCCCGCGCGGCGGCGATGCTGACCCTGGCCCTGCCGGGCTCCGCCTATGTCTACCAGGGCGAGGAGCTGGGCCTTCCCGAGGTCGAGGAGCTGCCCGACGCCGTCCGCCAGGACCCGGCGTTCTTCCGCGGCGACGGCCAGGACGGCCTGCGCGACGGCTGCCGGGTGCCGCTGCCGTGGTCGGGGACGGCCGCTCCGTACGGCTTCGGCCCCGGCGGCAGCTGGCTGCCGCAGCCCGACTCCTGGCGGGGGCTCTCCGCCGAGGCACAGAGCGGCGACCCGCGCTCCACGCTGGAGCTGTACCGCTCGGCGATCGCCCTCCGCAAGGAGCTGCCGGGCCTCGGCGACGGCGGCATGGAGTGGATCGAGGCCCCCGCCGGGGTGCTCGCCCTCGGCCGGCCGGGACTGGTCTGCACCCTGAACACCCTGGCGACCGAGGCCGTGCTGCCCGTCCCGGGCCGTCCGCTGCTCTCCTCGGCGGCGCTGGAGTTCAGCGGCGGAGACGTCCGGCTGCCGGGCGAGACCTGTGTCTGGTGGGCAGTCTGAGATGCGCCCGGTACAGTCCACCCCTGTGACCGCACCCGCACGACTGGCAGACATAGCGGCCCAGGCGGGGGTCAGCGAAGCGACGGTGAGCCGCGTCCTCAACGGGAAGCCCGGAGTCGCCGCGACCACCCGTGAGGCCGTCCTCGCCGCACTCGACGTCCTCGGCTACGAGCGTCCGGTACGGCTGCGCCGGCGCAGCGCGGGCCTGGTCGGACTGATCACACCGGAGCTGGAGAACCCGATCTTCCCCGCCCTGGCGCAGGTCATCGGACAGGCGCTGACCCGCCAGGGCTACACCCCCGTGCTCGCCACCCAGACCCCGGGCGGGTCCACGGAGGACGAGCTGACCGAGATGCTGGTGGACCGGGGGGTGTCGGGGATCATCTTCGTCTCCGGGCTGCACGCGGACACCACGGCCGACATGCGGCGCTACGACCAGCTGCGCGCCCAGGGCGTGCCCTATGTGCTGGTCGACGGCTTCTCGCCGAAGGTGAGCGCGCCCTTCATCTCGCCGGACGACCGGGCGGCGATGAAGCTGGCGGTGACGCATCTGGTCTCGCTCGGCCACACCCGGATCGGTCTGGCGCTCGGCCCGCGCCGCTTCGTGCCCGTGCTGCGCAAGATCGAGGGCTTCGTCCAGGTGGTCGGGGACCAGCTGGGTCTGGCGCCCGCCGTGATCGAGGCGGAGCTGATCCAGCACTCGCTGTACACCCTGGAGGGCGGCCAGGCCGCGGCTTCCGCGCTGATGGACCGGGGCTGCACGGCGGTGGTGTGCGCCAGCGACATGATGGCGCTGGGGGCGGTCCGGGCGGCGCGGCAGCGCGGTCTGGAGGTCCCGGACGACATCTCGGTGGTGGGGTTCGACGACTCCCCGCTGATCGCCTTCACCGATCCCCCGCTGACCACGGTCCGCAAGCCGGTCCCGGCGATGGGCCAGGCCGCGGTGCGGACCCTGCTGGAGGAGATCCAGGGCGATCCGGCCCCTACGGGTTCGAACGGGTCGGCGGCCCCGACGTACGGCGAGTTCGTGTTCATGCCCGAGCTGGTGGTGCGCGGCTCGACGGCCTCGGGCCCCGGCGCGGGCCCGCGTTCCTGAGCGGGCTCCCCGGCCGGTCTCCCTCCTGTCCAGGAGGGGGACGGGTCCTCCGTAAGATGGAGCGGGTGCGACGTGAACCAGACCGAGGGATGATCAGTGGGTGGGCGCGCATCTGGCAGACTCTCGTCCCATGGGTGAAACGACCGTGAAGACTATGGAAGGCCGAACGGCCGCCAACCCGTCACCCATGGTGGACGAGGACGCCGGAGCCGCGCACGCGGCGCGCCGGGAGTCCGGCGGGGCGTCCGGGGGATCCACCCGATTCGCCCGGTTCAAGGAGCTGCGCTCCCCGCGCCGTCCGCGGATCTGGTTCGAGATCCTGCTGATCGCGGTCAGCTACTGGACGTACTCGCTGATCCGCAACGCGGTGCCCGAGCAGAAGGCCCAGGCGCTGCGGAACGCGGACTGGATCTGGGACGTCGAGAAGTCGATGGGCCTCGCGTTCGAGCAGTCGGTCAATCACGCGGTCAATTCGGTGACATGGCTGGTCGTCTCGATGAACTACTACTACGCGACGCTGCACTTCATCGTGACCATCGGTGTGCTGGTCTGGCTCTACCGATGGCACCCGGGCCGCTACGCGGCGGGCCGTCTGGTGCTCTTCGCCACTACAGGCGTGGCCCTGGTCGGTTACTATCTGTATCCGCTCGCGCCGCCTCGGCTGATGAACGGGCAGAATTTCATCGACACGGTCCTGGTCCACGAGACCTGGGGCTCGATGGCCTCGGGCGATCTGAAGAACATGTCGAACCAGTACGCCGCCATGCCCTCGATGCACATCGGCTGGTCCCTCTGGTGCGGACTGATCATCTTCGCGGTGGCCTCCACCCCGTGGGCCAAGGTGCTGGGGCTGCTCTACCCGGCGGCGACGCTGGTGGTCATCGTGGCCACCGCCAATCACTTCTGGCTCGACGCGGTCGGCGGGATCATCTGCCTCGGCTTCGGCTTCGCGGTCTCCTACGCCTGGTACGCGGCCCTGCCCCATCAGCTGCCGAGGATCCCCGAGCGGGAGACCCGGCGGCGGGGACTGCGGCCGGCCGAGGCGTAGGGGCTTCCCTCCGGATCTCGCCGGGCGTCCGCCCCCGCCGACGGCGGAGGCGGGGGCGGACGGGGCTCCCCGGAATCGGCGGCGCGGGACGCGCTCCCGGGCCGGAGGAGCGGGACGCTCCCCTCGGGTCAGAGGAGCGGGACGGCGGTCCGGGGCGCCGGGGCGGGGTCCTGGCAGAATTCGGCGTCGACGACGCCTCCCATGCCCTCGCTGCTGACGTTGTAGGCGACCGTGTGCCGGCCGTCGCCGGTGGTGACGGCCTCGGTGACGGCGCCCGGGGTGCCCCCGCTGTGGCTCCACAGGGTGGCGTCACAGCTGTTGCGGACGGTGTAGATGCCCAGGCCGTAGCCGGAGTAGAGCTGGTCGTCCGGGGTGGGGATCGTCGTCTTCATCGCGTTGAGCTGCTTCTTCGGGAAGAGCTTGCCGCGCATCAGGGAGCTGAGGAAGCGGTTCAGATCCTTGGTGGTGGAGATCATGTCCCCGGCGGCCCAGCCCCAGGACATGTTGTGCGCGGTGACGTCGTACAGCTCGGTCGCGGACTGGTCGCCCAGGCCCGAGTAGTTCCGCGCGCTGGGCCTCGGCAGCCGCGGATCGTTCTCGGGGAGGCTGGTGGAGCGCAGTCCGAGCGGTTGGAGGATCCGCTCGCGGACCTCGCTCTCATAGGTCTTCCCGCTGATCTTCTCGATGATCAGCCCGGCCAGGATGTAGCCGGTGTTGGAGTACGAGTGGCGGGTCCCGGGCGCGAAGTCGGGCCGGTGCGCCAGGCCGACCTTCACCAGGTCCAGCGGCGCGTGGGTGTCGTAGCGGTGGGTGAGGAAGCCCGGCGCGGTCAGGTTCTTCCGGGCGAACTCCGGGTCGCTGGTGTAGTTGAAGAGCCCGCTGGAGTGGTTGAGCAGCTGGCGTACGGTGATCCGGCGGCCGTCGTTGCCGTTGCCCCGGACGACGCCGGGCAGCCACTTCTCCACCGAGTCGTCGAGGCTGAGTCTGCCCTCGGCCTCCATCTGGAGAAGCACCGTCGACACGAACGTCTTGGTGACGCTGCCGATCCGGAACCGGTCGTTCGCCCCGCGCGGGGCGCCGGTGTTCAGATCGCGGACCCCGGCGGTGCCCTGCCAGAACCCGTCCTTGTCCCGCACCCCGGCGGTGACACCGGGCATTCCCGCCTTCACCAGGGCGTCCAGCGCCCGCTGGGTCGCCTCGCGCTCCTCGCCGGCCGTGCCGCCGGACTCGGTCCGGGCCTGTGCCGGGACGGTGAACGCGGTGACGGCCACCGCCGCCGCGACCAGCCCCACCACACCCGTGCGACCTATTCGCCCTGCTCGACCTGCTCGACCTGCTGACATCCCGTCCTCCTCGAATCGTCCGCCGCGCGCACCGCGGTCGCCGCGCGCGCTCCCGGCGCGCCCCCGCCCGCTGTGCCGCGGGGGTGCGCCGGAGTCACCCGTGATGACCCTGTGCAGCCCTGCGGTGGTTGAGAGACGTACGACCCTTGGCCTGAAGTGACCGGGTCGCCGGCGCGGCCGCGAGCGCCCCCGGGGTCGATTCCGGGGGCGGTGGCCGGCCGGGCCGGTCAGCGGCCGAGGAGGGTGAGCACCTCGGGCCAGGTCTCGGCGCGGGCGCGGGCGTCGGCCGGGCGGGCGCCGCCCAGGGAGTAGAAGTCCTGGAGGTCGTCGGCCCAGGTGAAGGTGGACCGGGGCATGTGCGGATAGGAGCCGACGGCGTGGCCCGCTTCGTCGTGGATGAGGGCGCGGTGGGGCTCTCGGGTGTCCCGGCGGGCGGCGATGGACTTCGAGAACTCACGGGTGTCCCAGAGGGTGTCGTCGCCCCCGGCTATCGCGAGGACCGTGCCGCGCACCCGGTCGTAGGGGATGAGGGACTTCGTGACGAGGGGCTTGCCGCCCCGGGTCCAGGCGGGCTTCCCGTACTCGGGGAAGCCGCCCTCGATCCGGTCGCTCGGGGCGTACAGCACCACGTCGCGGACCAGGTCCGGGTAGTGCTGGGCCAGCAGTTGGGCCGGTTCGGTGCCCCGGGAGGTCCCGATGGCCACCACCCCGCCGGGCTTCGCCCAGGGCTGCTCCGCCGCCAGCCGGGCGGCGGCGGCGAAGTACTCCAGCGGGATGTTCGCCAGCCGCTCCGGGAGCCCGTCGCAGCCGAAGTAGCAGAGGGAGAGCGTGGGGTGGCCCCGGGAGGCGAGGAGGGCGGCGTCGGCCCGGGTGCTGAAGCCGCCGCCCTCGGAGCCGCCGAAGATCAGGACCGGCGCTCGCTCCGGAGCGCCCTCGGGCGGCTCGTAGATCCGTCCGGAGACCTTGTCCCGGCCGGCGAAGAGAGCGCGCGAGCGGACGCCGTCGGCCATCCGGACCCGGGTGACCTCGCGCTCGGCGACGGTCCCCCGGTCCGAGGCGACCGTGAGGCGCACGGTGTACGAGCGCTGCTTGTCCGGGTGGCTCAGCTCGAACGACCTCTTGGCCGCGTCGGCGCCGGGCGGCGGCGCCATGGACCAGAAGAGCCCCATCCCGTCGACGGTCCGATAGGTGCCCGAGGCCGGCTGGGCCTCGGTGAGGTCGACGACGCCCTTCGGGTCCGCCGTGAACGCGGCCTTCCCTCTCCATGTGCCGTTGACGTCGTCGGACTCGGAGCCGACCGTGACCTTCTCACCCGCGCGCAGCCCGGTGACGCGGATCCGGATCGACTCGTCCACGAGCGCGGTCGGTCGGTCGACCTCGATGACCGCGCTGCCGCCGCCGTCGCCCTCGGCCCCGCTGCCGCTCCCGTTGCCATTGCCATTGCCGTTCCCGGACGAACAGCCCGTCGCCAGCAGAGCGATCGCCAGCAGTCCCACCAGCCCCTTGGGCCCCCTGTTTCCCATGGTGGGATTCTGCGGCAGAGGGGCCGGGGGAGAAAGAGCCGATCACGTAATCGCCCTGATCAGGCCCGGTGCACCACCCTGCCCGCCGTCACCGTGAGCACCACCGGGGCCTCGGCCAGTTCGTCGGGCGCGGCCGTCACCGGGTCGATCGCGAGGGCCGTCAGATCGGCGCGGAAGCCGGGGGCGATCCGGCCCGCGACGTCCCGCTCCCCCGCCGCCAGGGCCGCGTGGGAGGTGACGCCCTCCAGGGCGGCCAGGCCGGTCAGCCCCGATCCGGCGGCCGCGCCGCGCGGGACGCGGGCCCGGGCGAGCACCCGGCGGGCGTCGAAGGGGGCGATCGGCCAGTCGGAGCCCAGCGCCAGCACCGCGCCCGCGTCCCGGAGGTCGCGCAGCCGCCAGGCGCGCGAGGCCCGTTCGGCGCCGAGCCGCTTCGACCACTCGTCGCCGTGGTCGGCGCGGGTGAAGTCGGCGTGCGGGGGCTGCATGGAGGCGGCGACGCCGAGCCGGGCGAAGCGCGGCAGCTGGCTGTCGGGGACGGTCTCGATGTGCTCGATCCGGTGCCGGGGGCCGCCGGGCCCGAGGCTCTCCACGGTGTCCAGGACATGGCGTACCGCCGCGTCGCCGATGGCGTGGGTCGCGGTCGCCACCCCGGCGGCGTGGAGCGTCCGCACCGCCTCGCTGTACGCCTTCGGGTCCGGCCAGAAGGCGTCGGCGCCCTCGCCGTGGCAGTCGGGGCGCTCCAGCCAGGCCGTACCGCCCTCGACGGTGCCGTCCATGAAGAACTTCACCCCGCCGACGCGCCAGGCGCGTCCGCGCTCGCGCTGGAGGGCGACGAGGGCGTCGAGTTCGTCCGCCCCGGCCCCCGGCATGCACCAGGGCGCGAGGCGCAGCCGCACGGGGAGGTCGCGCTCGGCCTCGACGGCGGCGAGCAGGCGCGTGGCGTCGTCGCCGAGGTCCATGACGTGCGCCGAGGCGATTCCGGTGGCGGCCATCGCGGTGAGCAGTTCAGCCAGCCGGGCGGCGCGGGCCGCGTACGGGGCGCGCGGCAGCACGGCGGAGACCGGCTCCATCGCGGCGTGCTCGATGAGATGGCCGGTGGGGCGTCCGGCCGCGTCGCAGACGATCCTGGCGCGCTGGTCGAAGGAGCGGGGTCCTTCGATGCCCGCGCGGCGCAGCGCGGCACGGCTGACGAGCGCCGAGTGGCCGTCGTAGAGCCGGAGATACGCGGGCGCGCCGCCGACGGCCTCCTCGATGAGGGAGTGGTGGGGCGGGCGGCCCTCGAAGGCGTTGTGGTCGAGTCCGTGGGCCAGGATCCAGCCGTCGGCGCGGTCGGCGGCGCGGAGCGCGGCGCGGAGTCCCGCCAGGTCGGTGACGGCGGAGAGATCGGTCCCGGCGGTGAGTTCCAGGCCCCAGACGGGGTGGGTGTGGGCGTCGGTCCAGCCGGGGGTGAGCGCGGCCCCCGCCAGGTCGACCGTCTCGGTGCCGGGCCCGCGCCACTCCCGGACGTCCGCCGCGTCCCCGACGGCGGCGACCAGCCCGTCCTTGACGGCGACGGCCGTGGCCAGGGGCCGGTCCGGGTCGAGGGTGCGGACCTGGGCGCCGGTCAGTACGAGGTCGGCTGCGGGCACGGGAGGCTCCTGTCGTGAGGATCGGCCCTCGCGGGCCGGGGAATCGGGCCGGGGAATCGGGCCGGGGGCCCGTCGGGGACGGGGACGGGGAGGGGGTACGGGTCGCGTACGGGCGCGGGATGCGGGGCGGGCCGGGGACGCGGTCGGCGGGGATGTCGGCGGAGGCGGGCGGAGGCGGGCGGACACGGGCGGGGAGCACCGGGCAGGGACGGGCCGTGGTCCGGGCCGGGCGGGCCGGGAAGGGGGCCGCGTACGGGATACGGGGTCCGGGCGCGGGAGGCGGGGCGCGTCGGGGGGCGTGGCCGGAGTCGGTCGACGGAGCCGGATCCGGGCGGGCCGTGGTCCGGGCCGGGCGGGGTGCGAGGCGTGGGAGGCGGGCGGGCGCGGGGGATTCGGGTGGGGCCCGGGGGGCCGGGAGGTCGCGGTCATGGGCGGGAACACCCCCTCGCGGTCGCGGACGGCATGGCGGCGCCGCCCGGCGGCGGCGGCGCTAAACCTAAAGGCTTTCGGTTTTGGCAATGTAACCTCCGGCAGACGCGACAGGGAAGACGTGACGGGAAGAGAACGCACCATGGGACGGCCGCGCACACCACTCATCGACCGGCAGCGCATCACCTCGGCGGCCCTGCGGATCGTGGACGAGGAGGGCGAGTTCAGCGTTCCGGGGATCGCCCGGAGCCTCGGCGTCCGGACCGCGTCGCTGTATCACCACGTGAACGGCCGGGACGGCGTCGTGGAGCTGATGCGCGAGCGGATCTGCGAGGCGATCGACGCCTCGGCGCTCGGCGCCCGGCCCTGGGACGAGGCGATGGCCGCCTGGGCCCGGTCCTATCGGGCGGCCTTCGCCGCGCACCCCAGGGCGATCCCGCTGCTGACGGCCTCGCCGGTGCGCGCGCCGCGTGTGCTGGAGCAGTACGAGGCGGCCGTGGGGGTGCTGCTCGGCGCGGGGTTCGCCGAGCGGGACGTGCTGGTGGTGATCACCGCGCTGGAGAATCTGGTCCTGGGCTCGGCGCTGGATCTGGCCGCCCCGGAGTCGATGTGGGAGCCCGCGGACGGCGGCTCGGCGACCCCGGGGCTGGCGCGGGCGCTGGCGGCGGCCCCGCGCGAGCGCGCGGACGCGGCCTTCGAGCTGGCGCTGGGTGCGTGTCTGGACCGTTTCCGGACACTGATCGGATAGGCGCGCCGCGCCTGCACCGCCGGGCGGGGTCGGGACGCGCGCCGGGCTCAGTCGCGCCGGGCCCGGGCGGCGAGCAGCGCGGGCAGCGCGCACGGCACGAGCAGCAGCAGGAAGGCGGCGGCGTATCCGGAGGAGTCGGCCGCGCCGCTGCCGACGAAGGCGTTGAACAGGGCCGAGGAGAGTCCGAGGACGGCGATCTGGCCCAGGTTCTGGCTGGTCTGCATCGCGCTGCTGGCGTGCCCCAGCCGCTCGGCCGGGCTGTGCGCGAGCGAGAGCACGGTGAGCGCCGGGGCGAGCAGCCCCATGCCGAGCGCCGCGACGACCATGGACGAGCCGGCGACGGGCGCGGGCATCGAGGGGAGCGTGCCGACGGCGGCGGTCACGACCGCCGCGGCCATCAGCAGCGAACCGGCCACGACCAGCCGGTGGCGGGGGCAGCGCTCCATCCGGCCCTGCGCCCAGGAGGCGGCGGCCCAGGCGACGGCGGCCCCGGTGAAGGCCAGTCCGATCGCCGGGGGCGACACATCGCGGCCGGTGACGAGCATCAGCGGGACCAGGGCCTCCAGGCTGAAGAACACCCCGGACGCCAGGCCCCGCAGCAGCACGGTGACCGGCAGACCTCGGGCCGCCCGCCAGGTGCCCGGCGGGAGCAGCCGGGGCACGAACACGACCAGCACGGCGAACCCGCCCACGGCGAAGAGCAGATGGCGGCCGTCCCAGCCCGAGACGCCGTACTGCGCCAGCGCCGCGCCGAGGCTCACCGCCGCCGCGATCAGCAGCGGCGGGCGCGGCTGCCGGTCGGCGGGCGGCGCGGGAGGGGCGGACCGGTCGCCGCCGCGCAGCCGGGCCGCGACGACGAGCGCGGGCACGGCGGTGAGCGCGGCCAGGCCGAAGAACATCTCGCGCCAGGACCACCAGGAGACGACCAGCCCGGCCAGCGGCGGGCCGATCAGTGAGGGAACGATCCAGCAGGTGCTCATCAGGGCGAGCGCGCGGGGGCGCAGCCGGTCGGGGTAGACCTGTCCGATGGCGGTGTTGACCGCCACCGCGACCATTCCGGCGGCCAGTCCGTCCAGGAACCGCCCGGCGGCCAGCTGCCAGACGGAGGTGGCGGCCCCCGAGACCAGCAGGGTGACCACGGCCAGCGCCATGCCCGCCGCCAGCGGTCGGCGCGCGCCGCCGCGGTCCGCCCAGTGCCCGCCCAGCACCCCGCCGAGCAGGCTCGCGGCCACGAAGGCCCCCGCGACCAGCGGGAAGAGCGCCACCCCGTCCAGGTCGCGGGCGGCCGTCGGCAGGGTGGGGATCACGGCGAGCGCGGCGAGTCCGGTCAGGAACATCACGGCGGCGAAGCTGGAGGTGGCGGCGGCGTACGTCCCGGAGAACAGACCGTCGCCGCCGCCGTCCGACGTCTTCGCCGCCCGCTCGTCGGCGACCGCCGGCGTCGGCGCGGCGGGCTCCGTAGGGCCGGGGCCGGGCGGGACGGGCGGTCCTGTCGGATCATCGGTCACGAGCGCACAAGCTATGCGCGCCGCGCGCCCGGGTGCCACCGGATTTCCCGCGCCCCGGGTTTCCCGCGCCCCGGACGGACCGCCGCCCGCCGGGCCAGGGGCCGCCGCCGCGCACGGTCGCCGCGCACGGTCGTCGGGCACGGCGTCGGACGTACGGCGGCGGCCTCCCGCGGGAACGGCGGGCGTCGCCCCGGACCCGTACCCGGAGGAGCGAAGGGGACCCGAGGACCGGAGGACCGGGACGTACGGGACCCGAGGACCGGGACGTACGAGGCCGGGGCCGCCCTCAGGCGTCGTAGAAGAGGGCCTCCATCACGGCGCGGGCGCGGCGGGTGGTGCGGCGGTAGTCGTCGAGCATGTCGCCGAGATGGCCGGGCCCGTAGCCGAGATAGCGGCCGAGGGCGGCGAGTTCACGGCCGTCGGAGGGGAAGGTGTCGCCGGCCCGGCCGCGTACCAGCATCACGCCGTTGCGGACCCGGGAGGCGAGCACCCAGGCCTCGTCGAGGATCTGGGCGTCCTCGGTGGCGATCAGCCCGGCCCGGTGGGCGGCGGCGAGGGCGCGGCGGGTCCGGGTGGTGCGCAGACCGGGCTCGGCCCAGGCGTGGCGCATCTGGATCAGCTGGACCGTCCACTCGACGTCGCTGAGCCCGCCCCGGCCCAGCTTGGTGTGGAGGGTCGGATCCGCGCCGCGCGGCAGCCGCTCGGACTCCATCCTGGCCTTGAGCCGGCGGATCTCGCGCACCGCGTCCTCGCCGAGGCCCTCCGCCGGATAGCGCAGCGGGTCGATCAGTTCGATGAAGGCGGCCCCCAGCTCCCGGTCGCCCGCCATCGGTTCGGCCCGCAGCAGCGCCTGGCTCTCCCACCCCAGCGACCAGCGCCGGTAGTAGGCCCCGTACGAGGCGAGCGTCCGGACCAGGGGGCCGCTCTTGCCCTCGGGCCGCAGATCCGCGTCGATGAGCAGCGGCGGGTCGGCGGTGGGCAGCTGGAGCAGCCGCCGCATCTCGGTGACGACGGCGTTCGCCGCCCGCCCGGCCTCCTGCTCGTCCACGCCCTCGCGCGGCTGGTGCACGAAGAGGACGTCCGCGTCGGATCCGTACGCCAGCTCGTGCCCGCCGAAGCGGCCCATGCCGATGACGGCGAACCGGGTCGGCAGCTCGTCGCCCCACTGTTCGCGTACGGCGGCCCGCAGCGCGCCCGCGATCGTCGCCGCGTTGAGATCGGTGACCGCGTTGCCGACCCGGTCCGCCAGGGCCCCGATATCGGCCTCGGCCGGGCTCTCCTCGGTGCCGTACGAGCCGATGAGATCGGCCGCCGCGGTCCGGAACAGCTCCCTCCGGCGTACGCCCCGGGCCACCGCGACCGCGGTCTCGGCGCTGCTCTGCCGGCCGACCGCGGCCAGCACCTCCGGCTCCAGGTGTTCGCGGGTGCGCGGTTTCAGCCCGCCGGGGTCGCCGAGGATGGCGACGGCCTCCGGGGCCCGCAGCAGCAGATCGGGGGCGAGCCGGCCCGCCGACAGCACCCGGGCGAGATTTTCGGCGGCCGCGCCCTCGTCGCGGAGCAGCCGCAGATACCAGGGCGTCTTGCCGAGCGCGTCCGACACCTTGCGGAAGCCGAGGAGTCCGGCGTCCGGGTCGGCGGAGTCGGCGAACCAGCCCAGCAGCACCGGCAGCAGCGTCCGCTGGATGGCGGCCTTGCGGCTGACGCCGGAGGCCAGCGCCTCCAGATGGCGCAGGGCGGCGGCCGGGTCGGCGTAGCCGAGCGCTTCGAGCCGCGCGCGGGCGGCGTGGGTGGAGAGCCGGGTCTCGCCGGGCGTGAGCTGGGCGACGGCGTCCAGCAGCGGCCGGTAGAAGAGCTTCTCGTGCAGCCGGCGGACGACGGAGGCGTGCCGCCGCCATTCGCGGTTCAGCTCGAAGACGGGGTCCATGCGCAGTCCGAGGGAGCGCCCGAGCCGCCGCAGATCGGCCGGGTCCTCGGGGACGAGATGGGTGCGGCGCAGCCGGTAGAGCTGGATGCGGTGCTCCATGGCGCGCAGAAAGCGGTACGCGTCGTCCAGCTGGCCCGCGTCGGCCCGGCCGACATAGCCGCCGGCGGCGAGCGCCTGGAGCGCGTTGAGCGTGCTGCCGCTGCGCAGGGCGGGATCGCTGCGGCCGTGGACGAGCTGGAGGAGCTGGACGGCGAATTCGACGTCCCGCAGCCCGCCGGGGCCCAGTTTCAGTTCCCGCTCGATCTCGGAGGGCGGGATGTTGTCGATGACGCGGCGGCGCATCTTCTGTACGTCGGGGACGAAGTTCTCGCGCTCGGCGGCCTGCCACACCAGCGGGGAGACGGCGTCGACGTACTCCTGGCCGAGGGCCGGGTCCCCGGCGACGGGCCGCGCCTTCAGCAGGGCCTGGAACTCCCAGGTCTTGGCCCAGCGCTGGTAGTAGGCGAGATGGCTGGAGAGGGTGCGCACCAGCGGGCCGTTGCGCCCCTCGGGCCGCAGATTGGCGTCCACCGGCCAGATGGTGCCCTCGACGGTGGTTTCGGAGCAGATCCGCATCAGATGGGAGGCGAGCCGGGTCGCGGCCTGGATCGCCGGGTTCTCCTCGGCCCCGCCGGCCGGTTCGGCGACGAAGACGACGTCCACGTCGGAGACGTAGTTCAGTTCGTGGCCGCCGCACTTGCCCAGCGCGATGACGGCGAGGCGGCACAGCGCCGCGTCCTCGGGCGCGGCGGTGCGGGCGATGGCGAGGGCGGCGCGCAGCGTCGCGGTGGCGAGGTCGGCGAGTTCGGCGGCGGCCTCGGCGACGTCGGTGGTGCCGCAGACGTCGCGGGCCGCGATGGCGAGCAGACAGCGCCGGTAGGCGATCCGCAGCGACACGGGGTCGTCGGCGTCGGCGAGGCAGTGCTCGAACTCCTCGACGCCGGGGTGGAGATCCGACGCCTCCCAGGTGACGAGGGTCCGCCAGTCGCCGGGGTGCCGGGCGAGGTGGTCGCCGAGGGCCTCGGAGGCCCCGAGGACGCCGAGGAGCCGGTCGCGGAGGGGTTTGGCGGTGATGAGGGTGTCGAGGAGGGCGCGCCGTTCCTCCTCTGACTGCGCCTCCACGAGCCGGGTCAGGCCGCCGAGCGCGAGATCGGGATCGGCGGCCGCGCCGAGCGCGTCGAGGAGGACGGGGTCGTCGTGGACGGACGCCATCGCGGGGAGGTCGAGGAGGCCCTGTGCGGCCCCCGGGTCGGTGAAGCCGTACCGGACCAGCCGGGTGAAGGTACTGCTTCTGCGCCCCGGTGCCGCCGTCATTGCCGCCGTCTCCTCGTCGTGCTGTGTGGTGCTGTGTCCTGCGTCCTGCTGAGTCCTGCTGTGCCGGCCGTGTGGTGCTGTGCCGTGCTGTGTCCTGCTGTGCCGTACCGCGCCGGCCGTGCTGTGCCGCGTCGTGCCGATCCGCGTCGTGCCGATCCGCTCGGCGCGCCGCCCGGGTCCCTGTTCCGCCCTGCGATCAAGGCCGGTGGAATCGAGACTAGTCGCAGGGAGGAACCGCCGATGGAAATGATCGTCCGCCGACCGATGAGTACCGGCCGTCCCGGCGGTCAGCAGCACGACGACGTTTTCTGCCCGGAAAGGCACCGCCTATGTCCGACATCACACCGACCACCACCCTGGACTCCCGCTACAGCGAAGTGCGGGCCACCGCCACGGACTGGTCGGAGGCCGTACGGCGGCTGACCGCCGCCGAGATCTTCTGGCTCTCGACGGTACGCCCCGACGGCCGCCCGCACGTCACCCCGCTGATCGCCGTCTGGCTGGACGGGGCGCTGCACTTCTGCACCGGGACCGAGGAGCGCAAGGCCGTCAATCTGCGGGCCAATCCCCAGGTGGTGCTCACCACCGGGACCGACAGTCTGAGCGAGGGCCACGATCTGGTGGTGGAGGGCGAGGCGGTCCGGCTGACGGACGAGGAGCGGCTGCGGGCGCTGGCCGCCGCGTACCTCGCCAAGTACGGCGAGGACTGGATCTTCACCGTCGAGGACGGCGTGTTCGTCGGCGACGGCGGGCCCGCCGAGGTGTTCCGGGTGGAGCCGGTCACGGTCTTCGGATTCGCCAAGAATCCGTACGGTCAGACGCGCTGGCGATTCACCCGTGAGTAGTGCTCACCGAAGGGGTTTCCCATGGAAATGACACTTGAGGTCGTCACCGTGCCGGTGGCCGATCCGGACCGGTCGAAGACGTTCTACGCCGAGGGCTGCGGATTCCGGCTCGATCTGGACCAGGAGGTCGCGCCGGGCGTCCGGGTCATTCAGCTGACCCCGCCCGGCTCGCGCTGTTCGATAGCCCTGCTCAGCGGGTTTCCCGAGCGTCCGGGGCAGTCGCCGACGGCTCCGGGCTCGCTGCGCGGCCTTCAGCTGTGCGTCACGGACCTCGCGGCGGCGCGCGCCGCGCTGGTCGGGCGCTCGGTGGAGGTGAGCGAGATCCAGCACGTCGGTCCGACGGGCTGGGAGGAGGGTCCGGGCGGCGAGTGGAACTCCTTCCTGTTCTTCGAGGACCCCGACGGCAACGGCTGGTCGGTGCAGGAGGCTCCGTCGCCGCTGTCCGAGCGCTGACGGCGTCCGGCCGGTGCGGACGGGGGAGGCGGGCCGTACCGCCCCGCCTCCCCCGTCCGCCGGGTCCGGTGACGGTCCGCCGGGTCCGGTCACGTCGTGCCGTCGCGTACGGTCGCACCGCCGGGTCCGGCCGCGTCGCGCCGTCGCGCGTACGGTCACACCGTCAGGTCCGCGTAGAGCGCGCCGTGGTCGGAGGCCTGGTTGGCCTTGGAGGTGACGGTGTCGAAGGACGGGAAGGTGTTGGGCGCCCAGACGCCGCGCCGCTCCACGTCCACCGTCTCGACCCGCTTCCACAGCTCGGGCGAGAGCAGCAGATAGTCGATCTTCTGCTTCACCGACTGGCCCGTGCCGTAGGTGCCGGGAGCGCCGGTGTAGCCGCGGTGGCTCATGACGTCCTTCATCCGGGCGCGGAGCAGCAGGCCGATCGGCTCGCTGTCCGGGGTGTCGTTGAGGTCTCCGGCGACCACGACGCGCGAGGAGCGCTTCAGGGCGGCGGTGTAGATCTGCCGCACCCGCTGGGCCTGGAGCCTGCGCTTCTCGGCGCTCTCGGCGGGCTTTCCGTACCCCTTGCTCTTGAAGTGGTTGCCCAGCAGCCACAGCGGCTCGCCGTCCGGGAGCTGGATCTCGAACTCCGCGCAGTCCCGGCTGAAGAGCGGACGGGCGGGGTCGACGTCGAAGATGTGCGACCGCAGGGCGGTGACGGGGAGCCGGCTGAAGAGCCCGACGTCGATGCCCCGGCTGTCGTTCCCGTCGATGAGCAGATTGAACGGATAGCGGCCCGCGCCCTGCGCGGCCAGCACCTGGGCGTTGAAGCGGTGCAGGGTGAGCCGGTCCTCCACCTCGACGGTGAGCAGGATGTCGGCGTCGATCTCGGCGATCACCCGGGCGGTGTTGTGGACGGCCTCCTGGTCGACGTCGTCGCGGACGAGTTCGGCCCAGCCCACCCAGCCGGTCCGGCCCTCGGCGACGATCTCGACGGCGCCGCCCTTCCTGACCTTGTAGAGCTTCGCGCCGCCCTTGGTCTCGTTGACCAGGATCGGTCGCGTCTTCGACTGCGCGCTCGGGACGTCGTACTTCTCCAGCAGCGCGGCGATGCGCTTCTTGTCGGCGGCCGTGTAGACGGCGTGGTCGAGGAGGGCGACGAGGGCCGCGAAGTCCTCCAGCGTCCTGCGGCGTTCGGCCGCGCCGGGCAGGGCGAACACCCGAGGTCTCCGGAAGAGGTTCTCGGCGTTGAACGTGGCGATCCGGACGGTCATGGCGCGCCTCCTCACGCGGCGCGGTTCTGCGCGGCCGACGGAGGGGAGGCGCCGCCGAGTCACGACCCGCCGACACCTCAATTCTCCGGTCGCCGACAAAGTCTGTCCAACGAGGGCCGGGGGCGCGCCCCCGGCCCCCGGGCGGGTCCGTGCCGGGGTGAGCCGGGTCGTACCGGATACGGGTCGGGTCGGACCTGGTCGGATCAGCTCGGGTCAGCTCTGGTCGAGTCGGGTCGGGTCGGACCTGGTCGGATCAGCTCTGGTCGAGTCGGGTCGGGGCGGGTCAGGTCTGGGGCGGCGGCTGGTCCTTGCGGCCCGTGCCGTACTGGTCCTTGAGCTTCTGCTGCCCCGTGTCGACATGGCCGCTGTACTTGCCCTGGGTCTTGGAGTCGAAGGCGTCGCCCGCCTTGTCCACACCCTTGTCGGCCTGGGCCTCATGGCCCTTCAGCATCCGCTTCAACTTGTCCATCACGGACATGGGGTCATCCCTTCAGCGCGGTTCCCCCCGCCTCTCCAGGGTCACCGCACACCCCGCGCTCCGCATCCCGGGAGCGAACCGGGCCGGGGGCGGCCGGGGTCCGTACGACGGAGTCCGTACGACGGACCGCCGGGGGCGGGGGCTGCCCCCGGCGGCGGGCCGCTGCTTGGATACACCCCGTGATATCTGTGAATCCCACGCTGCTGGAGCGGCTGGAGCGGTACTACGACGCGGTCCCCCGCTCCTCCGCGCGGGCCGAGGACTTCGGCCCGCTGACCCTTTTCCACCGCGAGGGCCCCGACTGGCCCTTCTACGCCCGCCCGGCGCTCGGCGGCCCGGGGCAGGTGACCGCCGCCGATGTGGACCGGGTCCGGGCCCGGCAGCGGGAGCTGGGCGTACCGGAGAGTTTCGAGTGGATGGCCGAGACCGCCCCCGCGCTGCGGGCCGCCGCCGAGGAGTCGGGGCTCACGGTCCATGAGCACCCCGTGATGGTGCTGGACCCCCGGGCCTCGGAGCCCGGCCGCGCCACGGCCCCGGAGCCGGACTCGGCCCCGGGCTCGGCCCCGGCGCACGTCGGCGGAGCGGTGGTACGGATGCTCGGGCCGGACGATCCGCTGCTCGGCAGCGCGCTGGCCGTACCGCATCTGGCGTTCGCCGCACCCGGCGGCCCGGCGGGCGCGGACGGCGCGCCCGGGGTCGCCGAGCTGGACCGGCTGGTACGGGAACGGGCCGGCGACGGGAGCGTGGAGCGGACGGCGGAGCGCGTACGGCGGGGGCTGACCCGGATCGCGGCGGCGGTGGAGGACGGCCGGGCGCTCTGCGCCGGGCAGCATCAGCCGGTGGGGACGGTGAGCGAGATCGTCGGCGTGGGCACCCTGCCGGCCGCGCGGCGGCGGGGCCTCGGGCTCGCGGTCACGGCGGCGCTGGCGGCGGACGCGCGGGCGGGCGGGGCGGAGACGGTGTTCCTCGCGGCCGGGGACGAGGACGTGGCGCGGCTCTACGCCCGGCTGGGGTTCCGGCGGACGGCCACGGCGCTGATCGCCGAACCGGACTCCTGACGGCGGGCGCGGCAGCGCGGGAGCCCGGCCTCAGGGCCCGGGCTTCAGGGCTTCAGGGCTTCAGGGCTTCAGGGCTTCAGGGCTTCAGGGCTTCAGGGCCACCAGACCGTAGATGTTGATGTCGGCGTCCGTCGCGTCCGCGATGGAGAGGTACTTGGTCCGGTCGATGTCCTCCAGGCCCTGGACATAGGCCGGTTCCGCCTGGGCCCGCGCGGTGTCGTCGGCGTGGTCCGGACGCCAGCGGTGCACCGGCACCACGCCGGGCTCGACGATGTCGAGGCCGTGGGCCCCCGCGAAGCCCGTGATCTCGTCGCGGGTGCGGAGCACGAAGGAGAACCCGCGCCGGCGGAAGGTCTCGGCCACCCTGCGGATCGGGGCCGGGTTGAGGTCCTCGGTGAGATGGCTCAGGACCAGGGCGCTGCCGGAGGGAAGCGCTCCGACGAGCCGGGCGACCGCGGCGGACGCCTCGTCGTCCTCCACGAAGTGCAGTACGGCGGCGAGCACCAGCGCGACGGGCCGGCCGAAGTCCAGGGTCCTGGCCGCCCCGCTCAGAATCGCCCCGGGGTCGCGCAGATCGGCGTGGAGGTAGTCGGTCCGGCCCTGGGGCCCGGTGGTGAGCAGGGCGCGGGCGTGGGCGAGGACCACCGGGTCGTTGTCGGCGTAGACCACCCGGGAGTCGGGGGCGATGCGCTGGGCGATCTGGTGGACGTTCTCCCGGGTGGGCAGCCCGGTGCCGATGTCGAGGAACTGGCGTAATCCGGCCTTGGCGGTCAGCTCGGTGACCGCGCGCCGCATGAAGTCCCGGTTGTGCCGGACGTCCAGATAGCCGCGCGGATTGGCGGCGAGCGCCGCCTTGGCCGCCTCGCGGTCGACCGGGTAGTTGTCCTTGCCGCCGAGGAAGACGTCGTAGACCCGGGCGGGGTGCGCCTTGGAGGTGTCGACGGTGCGGCTCGGCTCGGCGGAGGAGTGGACACGGGAATCGCCGCTCATGGAGACCGTCCCAGGGGTGATCGTCGAGAATTCACGATCACTCTAGCCCCGGGCGGGCCCGTGCACAGAAGGGCTGATGTCGTCAACTCCCTTGGTGATAAGGCGAGTTGACCTCCCCGTCGGCATCCGGACCCGGGGGCGGCGGCGCCGCTGTGACCCGGGCCCGGCCCCGGGTCACAGCACCGGCAGATTCTTGCGGAGTTCGAAGGCGGTGACCTCGGAGCGGTACTCCTCCCACTCCTGCTTCTTGTTCCTCAGGAAGAAGTCGAAGACGTGCTCGCCGAGGGTCTCGGCCACCAGCTCGCTGCGCTCCATGAGCGCGATCGCCTCGCCCAGGTTCTGCGGCAGCGGCTCGATGCCCATGGCCCGGCGCTCGGCGTCGGAGAGCGCCCAGACGTCGTCGTCCGCGCCGGCGGGCAGCTCGTACCCCTCCTCGATGCCCTTGAGCCCGGCCGCGAGCAGTACCGCGTACGTCAGATACGGATTGGCTCCGGAGTCGATGGAGCGGACCTCGACCCGGGAGGAGCCGGTCTTGCCCGGCTTGTACATGGGCACGCGGATGAGGGCCGAGCGGTTGTTGTGGCCCCAGCAGATGTACGAGGGGGCCTCGCCGCCCGCGCCCGCGCTGCGGGCCGAGCCGCCCCAGATGCGCTTGTAGGAGTTGACCCACTGATTGGTGACGGCCGAGATCTCCGCCGCGTGCCTGAGGAGGCCCGCAATGAAGGAGCGGCCGACCTTGGAGAGCTGGTACTCGGCCCCCGACTCGTAGAACGCGTTGCGGTCGCCCTCGAAGAGGGAGAGATGGGTGTGCATTCCGGAGCCCGGGTACTCGCTGAACGGCTTCGGCATGAAGGTGGCCTGGACGCCCTGCTCCAGCGCGACCTGCTTCATGACCAGGCGGAAGGTCATGATGTTGTCGGCGGTGGAGAGCGCGTCCGCGTACCGCAGATCGATCTCCTGCTGGCCCGGCGCGCCCTCGTGGTGGCTGAACTCCACCGAGATGCCCATCGATTCGAGCATGGTGATCGCCTGCCGGCGGAAGTCCATGCCGACGTTCTGCGGGGTGTGGTCGAAGTATCCGGAATTGTCGGCGGGGACCGGGCGGCTGCCGTCGAGCGGCTTGTCCTTCAGCAGGAAGAACTCGATCTCGGGGTGGGTGTAGAAGGTGAAGCCCAGGTCGGAGGTCTTGGCCAGCATCCGCTTGAGGACATAGCGCGGGTCCGCGAAGGAGGGCGATCCGTCCGGCATCAGGATGTCGCAGAACATGCGCGCGGTGCCGGGGGCCTCGGCGCGCCAGGGAAGGATCTGGAAAGTGCCCGGGTCCGGCTTGGCGATCATGTCGGACTCGTAGACGCGGGCGAAGCCCTCGATGGCCGAGCCGTCGAAGCCGATGCCCTCGTCGAAGGCCTGCTCCAGCTCGGCGGGGGCCACCGCGACCGACTTCAGGAAGCCGAGCACATCGGTGAACCACAGGCGCACGAACCGGATGTCGCGCTCCTCAAGCGTGCGGAGCACAAATTCCTGCTGCTTATCCATTTCCACCCAATCCTTGCTGGTCAAGCCGCCTGCTTCCCTGAGCATCCCATCCATGGGTTTCAGGCACATTGCGAACCCGGGCTGAGCCCATTGTGGGTCAGGGCTCCCGGGGAGACGACCCCGGAGGTCCCGGCTCCCCGGGAGGCCGCTCCGGGGCGGCGAAAAGGCGTCCCCGGGCCCGGTCCCGGGCCCTCGTCCGCCCCCGTATGAGGTGCGCGGCGGCTCCGCTCGCTACGATCTGCGCACATGGGGGGTTCGCCGCTCGGGCCGAGAGCCCGCACCGGGCGTCCCACGGCGCTGCTGAGCGCCGTGGCGACGTTCCTCGGCGCACTCTTCATCTGCCTCGGCCCGCCCGCCGAGCACCACGGCCGGCTGGTCACGCTGGCCCCCTCGGCGCAGCTGGTGCCCTCGTACTCCTGCCCGTTCGACGACGGCTCCTGCGGGCTGCTCCCGAAGACCGTCGCCGCCGTGCTCACCACCCCGCCGCCGGACGCCCCCGACACCGTCGAGGAGCGTCTGCCGCGCCCCGACCCGGCGGCCGGTCCCGGGGTGGCTCTCCGCACCCCGGCGCAGCCCCGCGCCCCCGATCTGCATGTCCTTCAGGTGCTGCGGACTTAAGGACGCTCCGCCCCACCCCGTTTGATCCCCCACTCTTCGACGAAGGACGACACCTCATGGCTTCCCGTAAGAACACCGACGACCGCCGCGCCCGAATAGAGGCCCTGCGCCGCGCCGAGCAGGCCCGCGAGCGCCGCAACCGGATCATCACCATCGCCGTCAGCGGCGTGGTGGTGGCGGGGCTCGTCGGCTTCGGCGTCTATGTGATCGACAAGCAGTCCGACAAGGAGGACAAGCGGGTCGCGCTGGCGAAGGAGCCGATCACCGCCGAGAAGTCCTGGGACCCGAAGAAGCTGGGCCGCAATCACGTCGACAAGGCGGTGAGCTATCCGCAGAAGCCGCCGGTCGGCGGCGACCACCACCAGGCGTGGATGAACTGCGACCGCAATGTCTACAAGCAGGCCATCCCGAACGAGAACGCCGTGCACTCGCTGGAGCACGGCGCGGTGTGGGTGTCGTACAACGACAAGGCCCCCGAGGCCGAGGTGAAGAAGCTTGAGGAGCGGGTCAAGGACACCTCGTACACGATGATCAGCCCGGTGAAGGACCAGGCTGATCCGATCATGCTCACCGCGTGGGGCAAGCAGGTCAGCGTGGACGACGCGAGCGACAAGCGGGTCACCCAGTTCTTCGAGAAGTACATCCAGGGTCCGCAGACCCCGGAGCCGGGCGCGGCCTGCACCAACGGCGTCAGCGGCACGTGATGGGGATGACGCGTACGCACTGGGCGTCCGCCACGGCGGTGGCGCTCGCGCTGCTCTTCGCGGGCGGGGCGACGCTGGCTTCGGCGGGCGACGGGGACGGCGGCGCGGGGCGGGCGGACGCCCCGACGGCGGAGTCGGCGGACGCCGGGTTCGCCCGGGACATGTCCGTCCACCATCAGCAGGCGGTGGAGATGTCGTTCGTCGTCCGTGACCGCACGGACGACGAGGAGGTGCGCCGGCTGGCGTACGACATCGCCAACACCCAGGCCAATCAGCGCGGCATGATGCTGGGCTGGCTGGATCTGTGGGGGCTGCCGAAGGTCGCCCCGGACGCCGAGCCGATGGCGTGGATGGCCGGGGACGGGAAGGATCCGCACGCCGGGCACTCCATGGCGAAGGCCGGGGAGGGCTCGCTGATGCCCGGCATGGCGACCGCCGATCAGCTGGCCCGGCTGGGCCGGCTGAGCGGGGAGAAGGCGGAGATCGAGTATCTCCAGCTGATGATCGTCCACCACAACGGCGGGGTCGACATGGCCGAGGGCTGTGTACGGCTCTGCACGGTCGGGCCGGAGCGGGAGCTCGCCCGGGGGATGGTGGACGCGCAGCGCTCCGAGGTCGAGCTGATGGTGGATCTCCTGCGCAAGCGCGGCGCCCAGGTCCGCACCTGACCCGCACCTGATCCGCCCGCGCCCGCCGCCCGGTCCGGGGCTACGGCCCCGGGGGCCGGGCGGCGGGCGGCTCGGGCGCGGGCCGTGCCCGGGGGGCCGGGCCTACGCCCCCCCCCGGGGGGCAGCGATCGGCTCGGGCGCGGGTCCCCAGGGGCCGAGGCCCGCGTACGGCCCGAGCGGGGGCCCGGGGCGCGGGGGGCCCGGGGCGCGGGGGACGCGGGCCGACGGGACGGGGGACGCGAGCCCGCGGGCTGTGCGCCGAGGCCCCGGCCGACGGGCATCCGCGGGCCGGGAGAAGGCGGCAGGTCAGGGGTGGGACCAGTGGAGGGCGGGTGGGCGGAGGGCGGCGCAGAGGGGCATGCCGTCGGGGTCGGTGAGGCCGAGGGTGGTCGTGACGGGGCCGCCGGAGGCGACGGCCGCGGCGGGCAGATCCGCGAGGAAGAGCTTGGCGCGCCGGAACATGGCGAACTCGCCGCCGGGCGGCAGCTCGCCCCAGGTGAGGTAGACGAAGCGCGTACCGCGCCGCCCCTGGACGTACGGCCCTCGGAAGTCGGTCGTGCCGTCGGCGGCGGCGAAGGTCTCGACCGGGATCTCGAAGAGCGCCTCGGCCGCGTCCGCCCGGACCAGCTGATCGGGCTCGCGGCCCCGCTGGACGCCCACGTGGATGTCCGTGAACTCGCCGCAGTCGGTCCCCGGCAGCTCCCGCCCGGTGATCCTCAGTACCAGTTCCGCCATACCGCCACCGCCCCTTTTCACCCGTTTGGCCTACACGGCTCGCTACTCCGTTCGGGCCGTCCGACGATGGGTTGGCCCGCGCACAAGCCGCTCTGAGGAGGCGCGCACGCCATGACCACCGCCAAGGACATCATGCACCCCGGGGCCCAGTGGATCCCCGCGCACGAGACGCTCGACCGGGCCGCGCAGCTGATGCGCGATCTGAATGTGGGCGCGCTGCCCATCGCCGACGCACAGGAACGCCTCAGCGGCATTCTCACCGACCGGGACATCGTCGTCGGCTGTGTGGCCATGGGCCACGACCCGGCCAAGGTGACGGCGGGCGAGATGGCGCAGGGCACCCCGCGCTGGATCGCGTCGGACTCCGGCGTCGAGGACGTCCTCCAGGAGATGGAGGCGCACCAGATCCGGCGGCTGCCCGTGATCGAGAACAAGCGGCTGGTCGGCATGATCAGCGAGGCGGACCTCGCCCAGCATCTGTCGGAGGAGCAGCTCGCCGGCTGGGCCGAGCGGGTCTACGCGAGAGGCTGAGCGAGTCCGTGCGCGAGACCGAACCGGTCTACGCGAGAGGCTGAGCGAGTCCGTGCGCGAGACCGAACCGGTCTACGCGAGAGGCTGAGCGAGTCCGTGCGCGAGACCGAGCCGGTCTACGCGAGGGGCTGAGCCGCCGGGCGCCGCGCGCCCCGGTCCTCGTCGCCCCTCGGCCGCGGAGCCTCGTCGCCGAGCACCGCGCGGGCGACCGCGTCCGGTGCGTCCAGCATCAGCAGATGCCCGGCCGGTGTGATCTCGCGGAAGCGCGCGCCGAGCGCCAGGGAGAGTTCCCGCTGCCGGGCCGTCCAGCGCCGTCCGCCGTCCGTCCCGGCGAGGACGGTCACCGGCGCTCCGGCGGGCAGCGGCCGGCGTTCGCGCAGTCCGAGGAGTTCGGCGGCCACCGCCTGGTAATGGGCGTTCTCCAGGAGGGCGCCCCTGACCACGCGCGAGGTGCTGTAGCAGCGGTGGACGAGCCCGGCGGGGGCCGGGTCGCCGCCGCCGGTCCGGCCGATCCGGATCGCGGCGCGCCGGGCGGCGGGCCCGAGCGCCGCGGGGACGCCCAGGGCGCCGAGCGCTCCGGCGGCGGCCCGGGCGGCCGCCGTGCGCAGCGCGGGGGCGGCGGGGACCCGGGCCTCCTCCTCGACGCTGGAGTCGACCAGGACGAGGGAGGCGGTACGGGCCGGGTGGAGCCGGGCGAAGGCCTCGGCGTGGAAGCCGGCGATCGAGTGCCCGACGACGGCGGCGGGTTCGTCCAGTCCGAGCGCGTCGAGCACCGCGGCGACGCGGTGGGCCTCGCCGGCGGCGGACGGCGGGACGAGCGCCGGGGCGCTGAGCCCGTGCCCGGGGCGGTCGAAGCGGACCACGGTGCGGTGCGGGGCGAGCAGGGGGACGACCGGGTCCCAGTCGAACCAGCTCAGCCCGAGCCCCGCGCTGAGCACACAGGGCGGTCCGCCGCCCTCGACGACCACATGGTGGGGCACTCCCCCGATCCGTACGAACATCACCGTGCCGCCTCACCCTTGCGCTCCCGCGCCAGGGACAGCGCGAGCAGTCCCAGCCAGACTGCCACGAACAGCACCTGGAGCCGCTGACCGGCTCCCAGTCCGTAGGTTCCGCTTCCGGCCTCGAAGGCGGCGACGGAGGCGAGGGTCCAGCCGGTGGCGGCGAGTTCGAGGGCGGCGAGGGCCGGGCCGAAGCGGGCGATCAGGGGCCATCGGCCGTGGCGGCGGGCCGCGACGGTGAGCGCGACGATGCCGATGATCGCGCCGGTCATGGCGAGGGAGGAGCTGACGGCGTGCGCCGTGTGGGTGGCGGGGACCAGCCCGGCGCCCTCCCGGGCGGCGCAGGCGGGATCGGCGGTGGGGGCGCAGCTGAGCGGCAGCCGGGAGTCGACGGCGGTCGCCGCGCCGAAGAGGGCGACCCCGCCCCAGCCGACGAGGTCCCAGGGCGCGCGCGGGGTGCGGGCGAGCGCCGCCTTCAGCGCCCAGAGCGCTCCGGCGAGGACGAGCAGTCCGGCGGTGAGGTCTGCGGAGCGGAAGAACACGCCGTAGGGCTGGTCTTCGGCGGCGAGCTCGCTGACATAGGTCTGGAGGGGGTCGAGGCCGGTGGGGAGGGCGACTTCGAGCAGCCAGGCGGTGTACACGAGCGCGCCGAGGGCTATCAGGACGGCGATCATACGACCCATAATCGCCGACTCGGCGCGAAACCCCTGGGGGCGGGGCCCGGGCCGGCACGGGCCTCCGGCGGGAGAACGGGCCCGCGGAGCGGCCCGCCCGCCGCTGCGGGGCGGAGCCGGGAGCCCGGCCGCGCGGGCCTCGGCGCAGGCCGGGCCCGGTCGCGGGTCCCGGCCGGGGATCCGGTGCGGCCGACCGCCGGTCCGGTCGTCCAGACCGGCGGTCGACCAGCGGTCCGGGGCGACCGGGATCACACACTCCTACCGGGTAGGGGTAAGATGCCCCACCATGGCGAAGGTCGAGGCGGTGCGGGGGCGGTGGTCGCCGCTGCTGCTGCTCGCCCTGCTGTTCGGCCTCGCCGGCATGCACACGCTGGGCCACCCGGCGGCGCACGGGTCCCCCGCCGCGTCCGAACCGCGGATCGCCGCCGTCGCCCTGGAGCACCGCGTACCGCACGCGCCGGGCCCGGCCGCCCCGGAGCACTCCACCGGGCACACACCGGGCCCAGCGATCGCTCCGGGCGCGCTGGAAGCACCGGGAGCACCAGCCAGGCCAGCCGCACAGGGCACACCAGCCTCACCAGACGCACTGGTCACACCCAACACACTCAACCCACCCGACGCACCAGAAGCCGCGATCCCGCCCGCCGCCGACCCGGCCGACCCTGCAGGCAGCCACGCCCACGGATCGACCGACTCCACCGGCTCCACCGGACCGAGCGGATCCACCGCCCCCGGCGGCCACGGCCTGGACCCGTCCACGGTCTGTCTGGCCGTGCTCGGCGTATGGGGCGCGGCCCTGCTCGGCGCCGTCCGGGCCTGGTGGCGCCGCCGGGCCGGGCACGGCCCCGCCCGCGCGCACGGCCTGCGGCCCGGCCCGGGCCCCCGCCCCCGTCCGCCGCCCCCTCGCACCCGCCTCACCCGTCTGTCGGTCCTGCGGATCTAGGGCCTCTCCTTCCGATCCCGCCGGGCTCGCACGCCTTGGTCCGGCCTGATCCAAGAGAAGGACCCCGGGCCCTCCCGTCGCCCTCGCGGCGGCCCCCGGCCCGTCCGTATGCCCTTCACCGACAGACCACGAGGTGCACTCAGTCATGCGTACGCACATCACACGCCGCTCCGTCGTCGGAGCCTCCCTCGCCGTCGCCGGGACCGGCGTCCTGGCCGCCTGCTCCTCCTCCGGGAGCGGCGGCGGCCACGCCGGTCACGGCGGAGCGGGGGCCAAGAGCGCGGCCCCGGCCGGATTCGTCGCCCCCGACGGCGACGAGGTCGCCGCCGCCGAGGCCGCGCGCGGCGGCGGCCCCGAGCGGAAGGTGCGGCTCACCGCCACCGCCGCGCGGCTCGACCTCGGGGGCGAGACCGTCCGCACCTGGGCCTACGGGGACCGGCTGCCGGGCCGCGAGGTCCGGGCCGCCGCCGGGGAGACCCTCGCGCTGACCCTCGCCAACCACCTCCCCGAGACGACCTCCATGCACTGGCACGGGCTCGCCCTCCGCAATGACATGGACGGGGTCCCCGGGCTCACCCAGCGGCCCGTCAAGGCGGGCGCCGAGTTCACCTACCGGTTCGCGCTCGCGCACCCGGGCACGTACTGGTTCCACCCCCACTCCGGCGTCCAGCAGGACCGGGGTCTCTACGCGCCGCTGATCGTCGAGGACCCGAAGGAGCCGCTGGAGTACGACAAGGAGTGGGTCGTCGTCCTCGACGACTGGGTCGACGGGGTGGACGGGTCCACCCCGGACGCGGTCCTCGCGGAGCTGCGCAAGGGCATGTCCGGGGGCGGGCACGGCGGCGGGCACGAGGGGCACGGCGGGATCTCGCCCGTGAGCGTGACCGCCGAGGACCCCAAGGGCCCGTCCCGGATGATGATGGGCGCGAAGAGCGATCTGCTCGGCGGGGACGCCGGGGACGTCGCCTATCCGCACTACCTGGTCAACGGGCGACTCCCCGCCGCGCCCACCTCCTTCCGCGCCCGGCCCGGCGACCGCATCCGGCTGCGGATCATCAACGCGGGCGGCGACACCGCCTTCCGGGTCGCGCTCGGCGGCCATGAGATGACCGTGACCCACACCGACGGCTTCCCGGTCCGGCACGCCAGGACCGACGCCCTGCTGCTGGGCATGGGCGAGCGCTATGACGTACTGGTCACGGCGGGCGACGGGGTCTTCCCGCTCACCGCCGTCGCCGAGGGCAAGAAGGCCGCCGCGCTGGCCCTGCTGCGCACCGGCGGCGGCGCGGCCCCGGCCGCCTCCGTACGGCCGAAGGAGCTGTCCGGGCGGCTGCTGACCGCCGACCGGCTGCGCGCCGACGCCTCGGTCGCGCTCCCCCGCCGCAAGCCCGACCGCACCGTCCGGATCGAGCTGACCGGCGGGATGGCGAAGTACGACTGGGGCTTCGACGGGAAGCCGTACAGCCCCGACCGGAGGTACGAGGTCCGCTCCGGCGAGCGGGTGCGGCTGATCTTCCGCAACCCCACCGGGATGTGGCATCCGCTCCATCTGCACGGGCACACCTTCGCCCTGGCGAACACCCCGGACGGGCCGCGCAAGGACACCGCGATCATCCTGCCCAACGCCACCCTGAGCGTGGACTTCGACGCGGACAACCCGGGTCTGTGGATGATCCACTGCCATAACGTCTACCACGCGGAGGCGGGCATGATGACGGTGCTCGGCTACCGCAAGTAACCGGATCCCGGGCGGCCGGGGACCGTGCCCCGGCCGCCCGTGGGCGGTGCCACACCGCTCCGCCAGGACATCGCGTCAGAAAGACGATTACACTGGGGGGCGTGCCTCAACTACGCCTCGCCCTGAATCAGATCGACTCGACCGTCGGCGACCTCACCGGCAACACCGAGTCGATCGTGCACTGGACCCGGCACTCCGCCGAGCAGGGGGCTCATCTGGTCGCCTTCCCGGAGATGGTGCTGACCGGCTATCCCGTGGAGGATCTGGCCCTGCGCTCCTCCTTCGTGGAGGCGTCCCGGTCCGCCCTGCGCTCGCTGGCCGTCCGCCTGGCCGACGAGGGCTTCGGCGAGCTGCCCGTCGTCGTCGGCTATCTCGACCGCTCCGAGAGCGCGCAGCCGAAGTACGGCCAGCCCGCCGGCACCCCGCGCAACGCGGCCGCCGTGCTGCACCGGGGCGAGGTGGCGCTGCGCTTCGCCAAGCACCACCTTCCCAACTACGGCGTCTTCGACGAGTTCCGCTACTTCGTGCCCGGCGACACCCTGCCCGTGATCCGCGTCGGCGGGGTCGATGTGGCCCTCGCCATCTGCGAGGACCTCTGGCAGGACGGCGGCCGGGTGCCCGCCGCCCGGTCCGCCGGGGCCGGGCTGCTGCTCTCGGTCAACGCCTCCCCCTATGAGCGGAACAAGAACGACACCCGGCTGGAGCTGGTGCGCAAGCGCGCCCAGGAGGCCGGGTGCACCACCGCGTATCTGGCGATGATCGGCGGCCAGGACGAGCTGGTCTTCGACGGCGACTCCATCGTGGTCGACGCGGCGGGCGAGATCATCGCCCGCGCCCCCCAGTTCTCCGAGGGCTGTGTCGTCCTCGATCTGGAGCTGCCCGCCGCCGGGGAGATCCCCTCCGGCGTGGTGGACGACGGACTGCGGATCGAGCACGCGACGATCTCCGCCGAGCCCTTCCCGGCGTACGAGCCCGAGGTGACCGGCGGCTACGCCGAGCGGCTCGACGACGACGAGGAGGTGTACTCGGCGCTGGTGGTGGGTCTGCGGGCGTACGCCGCCAAGAACGGCTTCCGGTCCGTCCTCATCGGGCTCTCCGGCGGCATAGACTCCGCGCTCGTCGCCGCGATCGCCTGCGACGCGGTCGGCGCGAAGAACGTCTACGGCGTCTCCATGCCGTCCAAGTACTCCTCGGACCACTCCAAGGACGACGCAGCCGAGCTGGCCCGCCGTACCGGACTCAACTTCCGCACGGTGCCGATCGCGCCCATGTTCGACGCCTACATGGGCTCGCTGGGGCTGACCGGCCTCGCCGAGGAGAATCTCCAGTCGCGGCTGCGCGGCACCCTGCTGATGGCCCTCTCCAACCAGGAGGGCCACATCGTGCTCGCGCCGGGCAACAAGTCCGAGCTGGCGGTGGGGTACTCGACGCTCTACGGCGACTCGGTCGGCGCGTACGGGCCCATCAAGGACGTGTACAAGACGACCGTCTTCCGGCTGGCGAAGTGGCGCAACCGGGCCGCCGAGGAGCGCGGCCAGACCCCGCCGATCCCCGAGGCGTCGATCACCAAGCCCCCGAGCGCGGAGCTGCGCCCCGGCCAGGTCGACACCGACTCGCTGCCGGACTACGAGGTCCTGGACGACATCCTCGCCCTCTATGTGGACGGCGACCGGGGCAAGGACGAGATCGTGGCGGCGGGGTACGACGAGGAGCTGGTCGCCCGGACGCTGCGGATGGTGGACACCGCCGAGTACAAGCGCCGGCAGTACCCGCCGGGCACCAAGATCTCGGCGAAGGGCTTCGGCAAGGACCGCCGGCTGCCGATCACCAACCGCTGGCGCGAATCGACGGGCTGACCTCCGCGACCGCGCCGGACCGGGGCGCGGGGAGACCATGACGAGGGCCCGGAGCGGCGATTCGCTCCGGGCCCTCGTCGTGTCCTGTGTCCCGTGTCCTGTGTCCTGTGTTTCGTGTTTCGTGTTTCGGACCCCGGGCCCGTACCCCGCGATCCGGACCCCGGTTCGGGGATCCCGTCGTTCAGAGTTCCACGCGGGCCGCGATCGGCAGATGGTCGCTGTCGGTGCGGGGCAGGGTCCAGGAGGAGACCGGCTCGACGCCCTTGACCATGATCTGGTCGATCCGGGCCAGGGGGAAGGAGGCGGGCCAGCTGAAGCCGAAGCCGTCGCCCGCCGCGCCCTGGGTCGAACGCATCTGGGAGGTCACCGCGTTGAGCGCGCGGTCGTTCATGGTGCCGTTGAGATCGCCGAGCAGGACCACCTTGCCGGTCCGCTCGTCCGCGATCGCCTCGCCGAGGGCGTCGGCGCTGTCGTCGCGCTGGCCGGCGGTGAACCCGGCGCGCATCTTCACCCGTACCGACGGCATATGGGCCACATAGACGGCCACCTCGCCCTTGGCCGTGGTCACCGTGGTGCGCATCGCGCGGGTCCAGCCCATCCCGATGTCGACGGGCTTGGTGTCGGCCAGGGGGTACTTGCTCCACAACCCGACCGTGCCCTGCACCGAGTGGTACTTGTACGTCGCGGCCAGCGCCTTCTCGTAGACCGGGACCTGACCCTGGGCCAGCTCCTGGAGGGCCAGCACGTCCGCGCCCGAGGCGGCGACCTTCTCGGCGGTGCCCGCCGGGTCCGGGTTCTCGGCGTTGACGTTGTGCGTGGCGACCGTCAGATCGCCGCCCGAGGTGGACTTGTCGGTGAGCAGCCCGCCGAAGAGGTTGACCCAGACGACCGCGGGCACCAGGACGGCGATCAGCGCGGTCGCGGAGCGCCGCCAGAGCGCGGCGACGAGCAGCACCGGGACGAAGAGCACCCCCAGCCACGGCAGGAAGGTCTCCCCCAGACTGCCCAAGTTGCCGATCCGGTTGGGGATCTGGGCGTGGAAAATCATCAACAGGGCGACCAGCACGGCGAGAACCGCGAGGACGACGCCGCGCCGCCAGATGTCCCGGTCGCCGCGCCACCGTTCGAGCAGACGGCGGGAGCGGGAATCGGTGACGAGGTCCTCCGGGCCGCCGCTCCCGGTCTCCGTCTTGTACGCCTGCACCATGGAGCTGTCCTTACTGACTTGCCGCCGTCACACGAGCCTCGCCGATGACACTAGGCGATGACGGTACTTGTCACGCCGCCCCGGGGGCGGCCGTTCTGTGCCGATGACGACCGGGCGGCACCCACGGTTCCTGATATCGGGGCAGGTCGGGAAGGTGTGACGGAACACGCATCGCCCGGCGGCCGACCCGCGCACCGGATCTCGCCCCGGCGCGGCGGGCCGGGCGCGCCCCGGGCCGGTCCGGACCGGCCGCCCCGGACCGGCCGCCGCGCGGTCCCGGCCGGCCGGTGGCACGGAGTGCCGCCCACAGCGTGCCGTGTCCACGCGGCGACGCTCGGTGAGGAGGGCGGCCCCCTTCCGTGCAGGCGGCACGAAGTGCCACCATGGGGAGTGATCCGGGGACGCCGTCAGGGCGCCTCGAGATGACATGAGGAGCCGTTGACCATGACGCTTCAGGCTGCCCGAAAGCCCGCCGACAGCAGCAAGGCGCTGTACGGCGGCAAGGGCACTCGCCGTATCACCGTCCACGACATCGCCGCCGCGAAAGAGCGCGGCGAGAAGTGGCCGATGCTCACCGCATACGACGCGATGACCGCGTCCGTCTTCGACGAGGCCGGCATCCCGGTCATGCTCGTCGGGGACTCCATGGGCAACACCCACCTCGGCTACGAGACCACCGTGCCGGTCACCATGGACGAGATGACCCTGCTGTCCGCCGCCGTCGTACGCGGCTCCCGCCGGGCGCTGATCGTCGGCGATCTGCCCTTCGGCTCGTACCAGGAGGGCCCCGTACAGGCCCTGCGCAACGCCACCCGGCTGGTCAAGGAGGCGGGCGTCGGCGCGGTCAAGCTGGAGGGCGGCGAGCGCTCGCTGCCGCAGACCGAGCTGATCATCCAGTCCGGGATCCCGGTCATGTCCCATCTGGGCCTGACCCCGCAGTCCGTGAACACCATGGGCTACCGGGTCCAGGGCCGTGGCGACGAGGCCGCCCACCAGCTACTGAACGACGCAAAGGCGGCCCAGGACGCGGGCGCCTTCGCCGTCGTCCTGGAGCTGGTGCCCGCCGAGCTGGCCGCCGAGGTCACCCGCTCCCTGCACATCCCGACCATCGGCATCGGCGCGGGCCCCGACACGGACGCCCAGGTCCTCGTCTGGACCGACATGGCCGGACTCACCGGCGGCAAGGTGCCGCGCTTCACCAAGCAGTACGCCGACCTCCGCCGCACCCTGGGCGACGCGGCGAAGGCCTTCGCCGACGATGTCGCGGGCGGGGCGTTCCCGCTGGAGGAGCACACCTTCCACTGAGGCTCGCAACAGTCCGATCGGCGGCCCGCCGGGGTTCTCCCCCGGCGGGCCGTCCGCTTTCCCGGCCCGCGCCGCCGATGCGGGCGGGGCCGTGCGGGCCGTGCGGGCCGTGCTGACAGCGGTACGGCCCGGCTGTCAGCCGTCTGTCAGCGGCCTGTCGGCGGTCTGTCGGACGCGGGGCCCATCGTGGGGGCCATGAAGCGAATCGACAGGAACCCGGGCGACGGCGGGAGGGCCGCCGTGGAGGTGCGGGGGCTGGTCAAGCACTACGGCGAGACCAAGGCGCTGGACGGGGTCGACCTCACGGTCCGCGAAGGCACCGTCCTCGGGGTCCTCGGACCCAACGGCGCCGGCAAGACCACCCTCGTACGCTGCCTCTCCACGCTCGTCGTCCCCGACGCGGGCGCCGCCACCGTCGCCGGATACGACGTGGTCCGCCAGGCGCGGCAGCTGCGCCGTGTCATCGGGCTCACCGGACAGTACGCCTCGGTCGACGAGAAGCTCTCCGGCTGGGAGAACCTCTACATGATCGGGCGGCTGCTCGATCTGTCCCGCGCCGCGGCCCGCCGCAGGGCCGACGAGATGCTGGAGCGCTTCTCACTCACCGAGGCGGCCAAGCGGGTCGCGGCCCAGTACTCCGGCGGGATGCGGCGGCGGCTCGACCTCGCCGCCTCGATGATCGGACAGCCCTCCGTGCTCTATCTGGACGAGCCGACGACCGGACTCGACCCCAGGACCCGCAACGAGGTCTGGGACGAGGTGAAGCGGATGGTCGGGGAGGGCATGACCGTCCTGCTCACCACCCAGTACATGGAGGAGGCCGAGCAGCTCGCCGACGAGCTGACCGTCATCGACCGGGGCAAGGTCATCGCCTCCGGCGGCGTGGACGAGCTGAAGGCCAGGGTCGGCGGCCGCACCCTGCGGATCCGGCCCAGCGACCCCGGCGACCTGCCCGCGATGGCGCGGGCGCTGCGCGAGTCCGGCCTCGGCGGGATCCCCGGAGCGAGCGTCGGCCCCGACGGGGGCGGGCTGTCCGTGCCCATCCTCGCGGACGCGCAGCTGACCGCGGTGGTGGGCCTGATGGCCTCGCACGGTTTCGGCATCGCCCACATCGACACCCACATGCCCAGCCTGGACGAGGTGTTCCTGGCGATCACCGGCGAGCCGACCGCGGACGCCGGGGCACACCCCGAGGAGGCCGCCGTATGACCACGACCACCAGCCCGGGAGCCCACACCGCCGGCGCCGCTGACACCGCTGGGGCCACCGACGCCACGGGCGAGGGCAGCGCCCCGCCCGCCCCGGCGGATCCGTCCGACGAGGGCCGGATCGGCCTCCGGTCCCATCTGCGGCACATCGGCGCGCTGGTGCGCCGCAACGCCCTCCAGATCAAGCAGGACCCGGATTCGATGGCCGACGCCCTGCTGATGCCGATCATCTTCACCCTGCTGTTCGTCTATGTCTTCGGCGGGGCGATCTCGGGTCAGGGGAACCGGGAGGAGTACGTCAACTACCTCGTGCCCGGTCTGATGGCGATGATGGGCCTGAGCATCGCCATGGCGGTGGGCACCGGCGTCAACACCGATGTGAGCAAGGGGGTGATGGACCGCTTCCGGTCCATGCCGATCGCCCGCTCGTCGGTGCTGATCGCGAAGATCGTCGTCGAGATCGGCCGGATGACGATCGCCATGACGATCCTGCTCTGCATGGGCTTTCTGCTCGGCATGGAGCTGGGGACCTCCGTGTGGAGGCTGTTCGCCGCGATGGGGCTCTCCCTGCTCTTCGGCGCGTCCCTGATGTGGATCTTCATCCTGCTCGGTCTCACGGTGAAGACGGCCCAGGCCGTCCAGGGGTTGGCCATGCTCATCCTGATACCGCTCCAGTTCGGCTCGTCCATCTTCGCCTCGCCGTCCACGATGCCCGGCTGGCTGAGGACCTTCACCGACTACAACCCGCTCTCCAATCTGGCCGACGCGGCGCGGGCCCTGATCAACGGCGGCGAGTTCGCCTCCTCGGTCTGGTGGACGCTCGGCTGGGCGGCGGCCATCACGGCGGTCACCGCGCCGCTCGCGATCGCCAAGTTCCGCAAGCACACCTGAGCCGCACCGGGTGCGGGCCCGGGCTCAGACGAGGGCGGCGGCCTCCTCCAGGGTGAGGGCGCCGCCCTCGGCGTACGCGCTCGCGTACGCGTCGTCGCCGAGGGCCGCCCGCACCGACGCCTCCGCCTCCGCGCGGCACTTCCGCTCGTGCGCGGAGGCGAAGTGCGCCTCGGGCCGCTGGACGTCGGAGGCCCCGAGCAGCCGGGCCGCGTCCGCCGCCCGCTCGGGGCGGGCCTGGGCCAGCGCGTCGGCCGCCGTCACCAGATGCACCACCGCCAGCTGGGGGGCGACCACCCGGCACAGCGGGTCCAGGGCCTGTTCGAGCGCGTACCGCGCCTGGTCCAGCGCCTGCCCCGGAAGGCCGTCGGCGAGATCGAGCCAGGCGAGATAGCCCACGACCATGCCTTCGAAGATCGCCATGGTGTTGGAGTGGAACTGGTCGATCAGCGCCCGGACGTGCTCGCGCGCCTCCGGGCGGCGGCCGGTGCGGCCCAGCCACAGCGAGAGATAGATCCGGGCGACGGCCGTGCACTCGTTGGACACGCCGTCGTTCTCGGCGAGCACCTCGCGGATCACCCGCTCGCCGCACTCCTCCTCGCCCAGTTCCAGCAGGATCCCGCCGAGCCGGGCCCGGAAGACGGCCACATGCGTGCGGGCGCCGACCCGCTCGGCGTATCCGAGGGCGGTGGCGAAGTCCTCGGCGGCGAGCGCGTACTCGCCCCGGCGCTCCCGGGACTCGCCGCGGGCGGAGAGCGCCTCGGCCGCGCCCCAGGAGTCGCCGATGCGGATGAACATCTCCAGCGCCTCGTCGGCGTCGCGGGTGGCCTGCGGAGCCCAGAGACCCCGGTTGGCGAGGACCCCGGCGCGGGACTGGAGCGCGCTGGCCAGCTCCCAGTCGTACCCGAGGGCGCGGCAGGCGCGGACGGTCTCGTCCAGCATGTCCTTGAGCCGGTCGGCCTCGCCGGTCATCAGGACGGCGAAGAACCAGAGCGCGCCCGGGGAGCGGCAGGTCTGGGGCAGTCCCGGGCGGTAGGCCCGGACGACTCCGCGCATGCGCTCCAGGCTCTCGGCGCTGCTCCAGGCCTGGTTGTCGTGCTGGAAGAAGGTCATGTGGATCAGCGCGTTGCCCCGGCGGGCCTCCTGGAGCAGTTCGGGACCCATGGGCGGCGGGGCGTCCGTGAACCGTTCGAAGACCGGGGGCGCGGGGGCGACCGGGGGCGCGAACGGGTCGGGGCCGAGCGCGGCGGCGGCGCCGGACCAGTGGCGGGCCTCCGCGCGCAGGTCCCTGATCTGCCAGTACCAGGCGAGGTACAGCACGAGACAGAGCGCCTCCTGCTCGTCCCGGGCGGCGATCGCGCGGCGCAGGGCGGTGCGCAGATTCTCGTACTCGCGCTGGATCAGCGCGATGGCCGCGACCTGGTCGGGGCCGCGCAGCATGGGGTCGGCGGCGCGGGCGAGTTCGCGGTGGTGGACGAGGTGGCGGCGCTCGGCCCCGGCCCGTTCGCCGGCCTCGCCGAGGCGTTCGGCGGCGTACTCGGCGACGGTTTCGAGCAGCCGGTAGCGCATGCCGTCCGGGCCGCCGGGCTCGGCGACGACGAGGGATTTGTCGATGAGGGAGCCGAGGAGCGAGGCGATGTCGTGCACGTCGACACCGCCGCCGGAGCGGGAGTCGGAGCGGGAGTCGGTCTCCGTGCCCGCGCCCGCGTCGGCGCAGACCGCCTCCGCCGCCGCGAGTTCGCAGCCGCCGGAGAAGACGGAGAGCCGGCGCAGCACGGCCCGCTCGGAGGCGTCGAGGAGGTCCCAGGACCAGTCGACCACGGCGCGCAGGGTCTGCTGGCGGGGCAGCACGGTGCGGCTGCCCGCGGTGAGCAGACGGAAGCGGTCGTCGAGGCGGTCGGCTATCTGGCGCGGGGTGAGCATGCGCAGCCGGGCGGCGGCGAGTTCGATGGCGAGCGGGAGGCCGTCGAGCCGCCGGCAGATCTCGGCGCAGGCCTCCGGATCGTCCTCGGCGCTGAATCCCGGCCGGGCGGCGGCCCCGCGCTCGGCGAACAGCCGCAGCGCGCTGGGGTCGGGGAGCGGGCCGACGGGCCGCAGCAGCTCGCCGGGGACGGCGAGCTGCTCCCGGCTGGTGGCGAGGACGCGCAGCCCGGGGCAGTGGGTGAGCAGGGTCTCGGCGAGGGCGGCGGCCGCGCCGACGACATGTTCGCAGTTGTCGAGGACGAGGAGCATCCGGCGGCGGGAGCAGTGCTCGACGAGGCGTACGAGGGGGTCGTCGCCGTGCCGGTCGGCGGCCCTCAGCTCCTCGGCCCCGGAGCCGCGCAGCACGGTCTGGCGGACTCCGAGGACGGAGAGGACGGCCTCGGCGACGTCGTCCGGATCGTCGACGGAGGCCAGTTCGGCGAACCAGACGCCGTCCGGGGCGTCGGGCGCGGTCCGCTCGGCGGCCTCCTGGGAGAGCCGGGTCTTGCCCGCCCCGCCGGGGCCGAGGAGGGTGACGAGCCGGGCCGCGGCGAGGTCGTCCCGCAGGGCGGCGAGGTCGTGCTCCCGTCCGACGAAGGAGGTGAGCCGCGCCCGGAGGTTCCCGCGCCGGACGGGCCCGGCCTCGGGTGCGGGCACCGGCCCGGCCTCGGGTGCGGGCGCGGGCGCGGTTTCAGGGGCGGGCACGGTTTCAGGAGCGGCGGTGGCGGTGGCGGCACCGCCGGTGGAGAGGAGTTCGCGGTGGAGGTCGCGCAGGGCCGGCCCGGGGTCGGCTCCGAGGCGGTCGGCGAGACGGCGGCGGAAGGCGTCGTACTCGGCGAGGGCCTGCGCGGGCCGGCCGGCCGCCGCGAGGGCGCGCAGCCGCAGGACCCGGAGGGGCTCGTCCAGCGGGTGGGCGGCGCACAGCTCCGCCAGCTCCGGCAGGGTCTCCTGGGCGCGGCCGAGGGCCAGGAGGGCGTCGAGCCGGGTGCGGCGGGCGTCCAGCCGCCGGGCCTCCCAGCGGGCGGCCTCGGCGTCCCGGTCGGGCAGATCGGCGAGGACGGGGCCGCGCCACAGCTCCAGCGCCTCGTCCAGCAGGGCCTCCGCCGCGCGGGCGTCGCCCCGCGCCACGGCCTTCGCGCCCTGGGCCGTCAGCCGGTCGAACCGGTGGAGGTCCACGTCGTCCGTCCCGGCGCACAGCAGATAGCCGCCGCCCTCGGCGGAGCCGACCGCGTCCCGTCCGAGCGTCCGGCGCAGCCGGCCGACCAGCGCCTGGACCGCGCCCGGCGCGTCCGCGGGCGGGTCCCCGGCCCAGACCTCGTCCACGATGCGGCCGACCGGGACGGTGCGTCCGGGGCGCATCGCCAGCACGGTCAGCAGGGCGCGCAGCCGCGCGCCGCCGAGGGCGACGGGGGTGCCGTCGCCGCGGTGGGCCTGGGTGGTGCCGATCAGCGAGATGCGCACCCGTTCATTGTCCCTGGTGCGCGTCGGCGGGTCCCCGGCGGACGGCGCGGGGAACCGTGGGGGCCCGCCCGCGCGTTGCCCCGCCGCGTGTACGGTTCGGTCCGCAGGTCCCCCGCACCCCAGGAGTCGCGCCATGTCCACCACTGCCTCCCGCCGGGGCGACCGGCGCGTCAGCCCCGTGTTCCTCGGCATCGCCGCGGTGACGGCGGTGACCGGCTGGGCGGTCTGGACGGACTTCGCCGCCTCGGCGGGGCTCGCCGTCTTCCTCTTCGTGACCTCGGCGTGGATCGTCTCGCTCTGTCTGCACGAGTACGCGCACGCGAGCACCGCCCATCACAGCGGTGATCTGTCGGTGGGCACCAAGGGGTATCTGACGCTCAACCCGCTGGTGTACACGCACGCGATGCTGAGCATCGTGCTGCCGGTGCTCTTCGTGATCCTGGGCGGCATCGGTCTGCCGGGCGGCGCGGTCTTCATCGAGCGCGGCAGCATCCGGGGCCGCTGGAAGCACAGTCTGATCTCGGCGGCGGGCCCGCTGACCAATGTGCTGTTCGCCGTGGTGTGCACCGCGCCGTTCTGGCTGGACGCGCTGGACGGGGTGCCGACGGTCTTCCGGTACGCGCTGGGGTTCCTGGCGCTGCTCCAGGTCAGCGCCGCGATCCTGAACTTCCTGCCGGTGCCGGGGCTGGACGGTTACGGCGTGATCGAGCCCTGGCTCTCGTACCGCGTCCGCCGTCAGGTGGAGCCGCTCGCGCCGTTCGGGCTGTTCCTGGTGTTCGCGCTGCTGTTCATCCCCGAGGTGAACCGGATGTTCTTCGGCGGGGTGGACGCGGTGCTGGGGGTGCTGGGCGTGAGCGAGCTGGAGAGCGGCTGCGGCTTCGACTACTACCGGTTCTGGCAGGGCGAGAACGAGTTCTGCGCGTCCTTCGCGGACCGCTAGGGCCTGCCCGCCCCTTCCTTCGGGGCCGGGCGTCAGCCCGTCGCGGCGGCGCGCTCCAGCTTGGCCTTGCGGAAGTAGTACCAGGCCATGTTGGAGGAGAGCCCGGCGACCAGCACCCACAGGACGCCGATCCACATGCCCTGGGTGAAGGAGAGCACGGCCGCGGTGACGGCGAGCGCGCAGACGACGAGTGCGAAGAGAGCGAGGCGGGGCATGGGGTGAGGCTCCTGTCGGGGGTGTTTTCCGTCCCGTCCAGTGTCCCCCATGCCCCGCTCGCGTCGTCACCGCGCCCGGGGCGAGCCGCCGCGACCGCCGGGGGCGGCCCGCGGCGCCGGGCCGGGCGTCCCCCGAGGACACGGCGGGACGCCGGCCGGACGCCGCCCGGACGACCGCCTCCGGGACCGGCCGGACGTCGGTCGGGCGACCGCCTCCGGGGCCGGTCAGACGTCGGTCACGCGCAGGCCCGCGTGGGCCTTGTAGCGGCGGTTGACCGAGATCAGATTGGCGACCAGCGACTCGACCTGGTGGGCGTTGCGCAGCCGGCCCGCGAAGACTCCGCGCATGCCGGGGATGCGGCCCGCCAGCGCCTGCACGATGTCGGTGTCGGCGCGGGACTCGCCCAGCACCATCACATCGGTGTCGATCCGCTCGACCGAGGCGTCCTGGAGCAGGACGGCGGAGAGGTGGTGGAAGGCGGCGGCGACCCGGGAGTCCGGGAGCAGGGCGGCGGCCTGCTCGGCGGCGCTGCCCTCCTCGGGCTTCAGCGCGTACGCGCCCTTCTTGTCGAAGCCGAGCGGGTTGACGCAGTCGACGACGAGCTTGCCGGTCAGCTCCTCGCGCAGGGCTTCGAGGGTCTTGGCGTGTCCGTCCCAGGGCACGGCGACGATCACCACATCGCTGCGCCGGGCGCATTCGGCGTTCTCCGCGCCCTCGACGCCCAGGCCGAGTTCGGCGGCGGCGCTCCGCGCGCGGTCGGCGGCCCGGGAGCCGATGATCACTTTCTGGCCGGCCAGGGCCAGCCGGTAGGCGAGGCCCCGCCCCTGGTCACCGGTGCCGCCGAGGACTCCGACGACGAGTCCGGACACGTCGGGGAGGTCCCGGGGATCCTTGGGCGCTGTGTTCTCAGTGGAAGTCATGGGCCGACCCTACTCGCAGGTACGACGGCGGGCCGGTCGACCCGAACGGGTGAGGGAGGACCGACCGGCACGCCTTCGTACGGCGGGTGTTGCAGGATGCGGGGCCATGGACACCGTACGGGTGGCGCTGTTGCGCGAGGTTCTGTCGGGCACCGAGTGGCCGGGGGCGACCCGGCGGTTCGCGGGGGTGCTGCGATCGTCGGTGGTGCGGCGGGGCGGGGGGCTGCTGCTGGTGGGCACGGAGGAGTACGAGCCGTGGCATCTGGCGGCGCATCTGGTGGACGAGGCGGCCTGGTCGGGGCTGCCGGAGCTGGCCCCGACGCTGGTCCGGCACCGGGCGCGGCCCGGCGATCCGGCGCATCTGGGGGTGGGGCTCGGCCGGCTGGAGCGGGTGCGGCGCGGGGAGACGCTGCTCGTGGTGGCCCCGGAGCGGCCCGAGGACGCGCTGCTGGAGCGGGTGCACGACGCCCGCCGGGCGGGCGTCACGGTGCTGGCGCTGGAGGGCGGGGACCGGGAGGTGCGTTCCCTGGCGCACGAGGCGCTGACGGTGGCGGCCGGCGGGGACTCGGTGGACTTCGATCTGGTGCAGCATCTCGTGAGCGCGGCGGCGGGCGAGAACAGCGTCCCCGACGCCCGGGGCCCCCACCGCTTCCGCGACCGCCTCTCGCGCCTGGTCGACCAGCTGACCGCCCCGCCCCCGGCCCGCTGGTAGGTCCCCCTCCGGGGGAGCGAGGGGGGTACGCGGCCCGGGCCCCGGGCCCGGGCCGATCGGACCTCCGGGGTCTCCCGGGCCGGGGATTACGCAGGTCACACGGAATTCGGTTGCCCGGGCGGGACGGGGAGACGGACGATGGCACGTTGTGACGTCGAAGCTCTCCGCGATACTCCCCGATCTCTCGCCCTGGCGATCCTCCGCCGACTTCCGGCTGCTGTGGGTGCAGGGGCTGATCGCCCACTTCGGCAGCGCCATGGCGATGATCGCGCTGCCGCTCCAGATCAAGGATCTGACGGGATCGCCGCTCGCGGTGGGCGCGATGGGCGCGGTGGAGCTGGTGCCGCTGATCGTCTTCGGGCTGTACGGCGGGGCCCTCGCGGACGCCGTCGACCGGCGCAAGCTGATCATCGCCACGGAGGCGGGCCTCGGGCTCCTCGCGGTGATCCTGATGGTGAACGCGCTGCTGCCGGAGCCGCTGCTGTGGCCGCTGTACGTGGTGGCGGCGGGCGTCTCGGCGATGGCCGGGCTCCAGCGGCCCGCGCTGGACGCGATGCTGGCCCGGATCGTGCCGCACGACCAGCTGACGGCGGCCGCCGCGCTGAACAATCTGCGCTGGCAGCTCGGCGGGATCGCCGGCCCGTCGGCGGCCGGTCTGGTGGTGGCGTACTCGGGCCACGCGACGGCGTACGGGATCACCCTGCTCGGGTTCGCCGTCTCGGTGCTGATGTGTCTGCGGCTCGCCCCCGCGCCGCCCGCGCACGACGCGGAGAAGCCCTCGCTGCGCGGCATCGTGGAGGGCGCGCGCTACGCCTGGTCGCGCCCGGTGCTGATGGGGACCTACGCCATCGACCTGGTCGCGATGATCTTCGCCTTCCCGATCGCGATCTTCCCGTTCCTCGCGGACGATCTGAACGCGCCGTGGTCGCTCGGCCTGATGTTCGCCGCGATCTCCGTGGGCTCGGTGCTGCTGAGCGCGATGAGCGGCTGGACCACCCGGGTGCGGCGGCACGGGCTGCTGGTGATCTACGGCGCGGGCGCGTGGGGGCTGGGCATCGCGGCGGCGGGCTGGTTCGACAGCGTGTGGCTGGTGCTGGTGGCGCTGGCGGTCGCGGGCGCGGGCGACACCCTGAGCGGGCTGGGCCGGATGACGATCTGGAATCAGACGATCCCGGACGAGCTGCGGGGGCGGCTGGCGGGCATCGAGGTGCTCTCGTACAGCGTCGGCCCCCAGCTGGGCCAGGTCCGTTCGGGCGCGATGGCCGGCTGGACGGGCACCAGGGCGGCGATCTGGAGCGGCGGGGTGGTCTGCATCGCGGGCGTGGTGCTGATGGCGGCGGCGCTGCCCAAGCTGGTGCGGTACGACTCCGACACCGACGAGGACGCCCAGCTCCGCCGCGCCCAGCGGGAGGCCGCGCTCGGCGAATGAGCGACGGCCGTCGGCCCGTACCGTCGGGTGGGCGGCGACCCGACCCGTACCGAAGATGGGCGGCGCCCCGGCCCCGTACCGGTGGATGAACGGCGACCCGACCGCGTACCGGCGAGTGGGCGGCGGCCCGGCCCGTACCGGCGAGCGGGCGGGTACGGGGCCGGGCCGGCCGTGGCGGCTCAGTCCCGGCCGCTCCCGGCGTCGCCCCGGGGGGCGTCGTGCCACTTCGGGTCGGTCTCCCACTCCAGATTGCGCTCGCGGGCCGTCTCCATCGCCTGCTCCGCCTCCTTGCGCGTGGTGTAAGGGCCGAAACGGTCCTTCGCGGGACAGTCCGGGCCCTCCTCCACCTTCTGGTGCTTGAGGCAGTAGTACCACTCGCCCGGTTTGCCCGCCGTGCGCTTCTTGAACAGGGCCATCGTCGGCTCCCTTCCCGTCACCGGGCCGTCCGGCCCTTCGTAGGCCATGCTGCCCCACACCCCCTGGTTAGACTCGCTGGCATGTCTGGCCAGTCACTGCTCGTGCCCGGGGAGATCTCCCCCGCCCGCTCCGTCCCCGCCGCCATCAGGCGTCCCGAATACGTCGGAAAGCCCTCCCCGACCCCGTACACCGGGCCGGAGGTGCAGGACGCCGAGACCGTGGAACGGATGCGGATCGCGGGCCGCATCGCCGCGCGGGCGATGGAGGAGGCCGCCAAGCACATCGCCCCCGGGGTGACCACGGACGAGCTGGACCGGGTCGCCCACGCCTACATGTGCGACCACGGCGCCTACCCCTCCACCCTCGGCTACCGGGGCTTCCCGAAGTCGCTGTGCTCCTCGGTCAACGAGGTCATCTGCCACGGGATCCCCGACTCCACCGTGCTGCGCGACGGCGACATCGTGAACCTCGACGTCACCGCGTACATCGGCGGGGTGCACGGCGACAACAACGCCACCTATCTCTGCGGCGACGTCGACGAGGAGTCGCGACTGCTGGTGGAGCGGACCCGGGAGTCGCTCAACCGGGCGATCAAGGCCGTCCGCCCGGGCCGGCAGATCAATGTCATCGGCCGGGTCATCGAGTCGTACGCCAAGCGCTTCGGCTACGGCGTGGTCCGCGACTTCACCGGGCACGGCATCAATTCCTCGTTCCACTCCGGGCTGATCGTCCCGCACTACGACTCCCCGCACGCCACCACCGTGATCCAGCCCGGCATGACCTTCACCATCGAGCCGATGCTGACCCTCGGCACCCATGAGTACGACATGTGGGAGGACGGGTGGACCGTGGTGACCAAGGACCGTAAGCGCACTGCCCAGTTCGAGCACACGCTGGTGGTGACGGAGACCGGTACGGAGATCCTCACCCTGCCCTGACCGGGGCGGGCGGCGTACTTTTTACCGACAGGGCGTCGGGAACCCATTGACTTAGGTAAGCCTAAGTAGGATGATCGGAGGCGGCAGCGGTCATGCCCGCGTGCCGCCCGTTCGTCCGTCCCCTTGTCCTGGAGGTCACTGCCTTGGACGCCACCGCCACCGACACGCCCACCGGCACTCCCTTCTCGACGGTCATCCGCGTCGCGTCGCACGAGCAGCACACCGAGGCCGAGGGCTCCCCCTTCATGGGGCACCTGCTGGGCGGCCGGCTCGGGGTCGACGCCTACGCGCGCTACACCGAGCAGCTGTGGTTCGTGTACCGGGCGCTGGAGGAGGCGGCCGAATCGCTCAAGGACGACCCGGTCGCCGGGCCCTTCATCCAGCCCGAGCTGTTCCGCACGGCCGAGCTGGAGCGCGATCTCGCGCATCTGCGGGGCCCCGACTGGCGCGAGCACGCCACCGCGCTGCCCGCGACCGAGGCGTACGCGGCGCGGGTCACGGAGTGCGCGCGCACCTGGCCCGCCGGGTATGTGGCCCACCACTACACGCGCTATCTGGGCGATCTCTCCGGCGGTCAGATCATCCGTGACCGGGCGGAGAAGACCTGGGGCTTCGACCGCAAGGGCGACGGCGTCCGGTTCTATGTGTTCGAGCGGATCTCCAACCCGGCCGCGTTCAAGCGGGGGTACCGGGAGCTGCTGGACGCGGTGGACACGGACGATCTGGAGAAGCAGCGCATCGTCGACGAGTGCAAGCGGGCGTTCGACTTCAACGGTTCCGTCTTCCGGGCGCTGGACACCGAGTTCCCGCTCAGCGCCTGAGCGGACGTACGACCTTCTCCGGAGCGCCGGGTCCCGTCGGGGCCCGGCGCTCCGGCGCGTTCGCCTCGGGCTCCGGGGCCCGGGGCCCGGTGCTCGTGAGCCCGGGGGCCGGTGCTCTCGGGCTCCCGGGCTCCCGGGCCCGGTTCAGCTCATGAGCCGCAGGGCCTCGGTGACGCTGAGCCGGCGGGCCGGGACCGGGGCCGGGCCCGCGATGCCGCGTACGCGGGTGGGGGCCGCGGCCGAGATCCGCACCCGTCCGCCGATCTCCACCGTGCCGTCGGGGCCGGGGGCCGTGAGGATCTGCGACCCGCGGCCCTGGGTGATGTTCAGGGCCCGGCCGAGCCGCTCGGTGAGCAGCAGCGCCGCCGCGCCGGTGGCCTCGTCCTCCGCGATCGGGCCGCCGCGCCGGGGAAAGCCGCGCGCGCGGACCCGTCCGGCCGCCTCGTCCTCCCACGCCCAGGCGTAGAGCCAGCCCTCCCCCGGCGGCGGCGCGGGCAGCGCGTCCACCTCCTCCGGGGTCGCGTACCGCTGGAGCAGCCTCGGCGGGGCCCATTCGGCGCGGGCGGTGATCCAGGTGAACTCGCCGTCGTCGCGGGCCCATACGGTCCCCGCCGGCACGTTCAGCTCCTCCAGGTCGAGCAGCCAGGCGGCGCCGACGAGCGGATGCCCGGCGAAGGGGAGCCGCAGCCCCGGGGTGTGGATGTCCACGACCCCGCGCTCGGGGTCGTCCACGAACACGGTCTCGCTGTAGCCGAGTTCGGCGGCGAGCGCCTGCCGGGAGGCGTCGTCGGGGTAGCCGCGCGCGTCGCGGACGACCCCGAGGGGGTTGCCGTGCCGTCCGTCGGCGTCGCAGAAGACGTTGAGCACATCGAGCACATGGCGCGGATCGCGTACGTTCACGGGGGCATTGAAGCACCAGGAGGGGCGGCGCGTCGGCGGCGCTCGTCACAGCGGCGGGGCCGCACCGGCGCGCTCGGCGTCGGTACGGCCCCGCGGCGGGGGTGTGGAAGCCGGTCAGGAACCGGCCTTCGCCTCCCGGCGGCGGATCGCGAAGACCACGCCCGCGCCGGCCGCCACCACGCCCGCGGAGGCCGCGATCAGCGTGGTCGCGGGGAGGTCGGCGCCGGTGGACGCCAGGGCTCCGCCGGTCGAACCGCCGGTGGAGCCACCGGTCGTGCCGCCCGTCGTACCGCCGGTGGAGCCGCCCGTGGAGCCCGTGCCGCCGCCGACCGAACCGCCGGTCGTGGAGCCGCCGACGGAGCCGCCGGTGGCAGAGCCGCCCGTGGAACCGCCGGTCGAGCCGCCCGTCGTGCCGCCGGTGGTGGAGGTGTCCGGGGAGCCGCCGGTCGAGCCGCCCGGGGAGGGCTCGGGGAGTTCGGCCTCCTTGTCGAGCGAGACGGCGAGGTTGACCGCGTCGAGCGGCTCGCCCGGCTCGTAGTTGCCGTCGAATGCCTTGTCGGCGCCGGCCTGGGTGAGCTTGCCCGGGACGCGGTTGAGCTGGACGACGTCCTTCTCGGCCTTGAGCGCGCCGGACGGGACGGTCAGCTCGCCGATCACGAGGTTCTCGTAGGTGAAGACCTTGCCCGTGTCCTGGTTCCTGGCCTTGACGTCGGTGATGATCTGGCCCTTGGCGCCGTTCACCTTGACCTCGAAGCCGCTGAGCGTCATGTCGAGGATCCAGAAGCCTCCCTTCTTGTCGAAGTGGCCCCGGTAGTGGACGCTGCCGTCGAAGGCGACGGAGAGCGACTTCTTCTCCGCGTCGTAGGCGCCCCTGCCCTTCGGGAAGCGGTAGCCGTCGCCGGACTTCACGGCCCCGCCGACGAGGTCCGTCTTGCCGTGGGCGATCGGGCCCGCGATGTAGTCGCGGAAGCGCTCCATGACGCCCCAGTCGAGGTAACCGTCGACGATCGCGCCGTTCTGGGCGGTCTGCGACCCGGACTCGGAGGAGCCCGATCCGTTCGGCAGCTCGCCCTCGGGCACGAAGCCCGGGTTCTTCGACGGGAGGACGGACGGGCCCTTGGAGCCCTCGGGGTCCGGCTTCGCGGACGTGCCGGGGTCCGGCTTCGCCGAGTTCTCCGGCTCCGGCTCCGGCTCGGGATCGGGATCGGGCTTCACGGTGGTGGACGGCGAGGGGTTGGGCGAGGGCCTGCCGCTCACCGCCTTCACCGAGAGCGAGACGGCGTCCAGCACCTCGCCCTCCGGGTAGCGGAACGCCGACGCGCCCTCGGCGGTCAGCTTGGCCGGGATGTCCTTGAAGACCATCTCGCCGCCCGCGCCCGAGCCCATGGTCGCCTTCCCCATGTCCAGCTCGGCGATCGGGATGTCCTCGCGGACCTCTCCGTCGACGGTGACATCGCCCTGGACGGTGCCGCCGACGCGGTCGCTCGTCATCCGGACGTCGGAGAGCTTCAGCGTGAAGCGCTTCGCGCTGAAGAGCACACTGCCCTTGAAGGCCGTCCTGTTGACATGACCGGCCATCTCATAGGAGCCCGTGCCGTCCGTGAACGTGAAGGGCCCGTTCTCCGCCGCCTGCTTCGCGCCGTCCGCGACCGTGATGTTCCCGGCCCCCACATGCTCGCGGAAGGACTCCTTTAAGCCCCAGTCCAGCGTGCCGGCCTCCAGCTTGATCGCTGAGGAGCCGGACGGCGCCGCCGCCGACGTGCCCCCGGAGGGCTGGGCGGTGTCGGCCGCCACCGCCGGGAGGGCGAGGGCGGAGGCGCCGAGTGCCGCGGCGGTGGCCGCCGCGGCGGCCAGGATGATGGGTCGGCGGTTGGCCGGCATGGCGGGGTGCTCCTTGGTGGGGATCAGTTCTGGGCGGTACGGCGGCGGCGGACGACGATCAGGGCGATGCCCGCGGCGGCGAGCAGTCCCAGGCCGACGGCGACGTACACCCAGGTGGGGGAGGAGGACTCGGAGGAGTCGGCGGCGGGGGCCGCGTCGGTGACGGACTTCTCGGCGGGCTCGGACTCGCCCGCGGACGGAGTGGGGTTCACATCGCTGCCGAGGTCCGGGAGTGCGGGGAGGGCGGCCTTCTCGTCCACGGCGACGGCGAGGGAGACCGGGTCCATGGCGGTGCCCGCCTTGTACATCGAGCCGAACGCCTTCGCGCCGCCCTCGGTGAGGGTGGCCGGGGCCTCGGTGAGGGAGACGAGCCCGTCCTCGGGGACGAAGTCCTTCGCCGTGAAGGTGACCAGCGGAACGGACTTCTGGGTCCTGCCGCCGCTGACGACGTCGGCGCTCAGGGTGCCCTTGCCGCCCTTCACCTCGGTGGTGACCCCGGCGAGGGTGAGATCGAGGTGCTCGCCGGTGAAGCGGACGGATCCGGCGAAGGACGCCTTCAGGCTCTGCCTCCCGGCGTCGTAGACGCCCTTGCCCCGCGGGAAGCGGAAGAGCGCCCCGCCGTCCTGCGCGCCGTCGGACAGGGTCCACTCGCCCTGGGCGATGGAGCCGGTGACGTACTCGCGGAAGGTGCGGCGCACCCCCCAGTCGACGGCCGCGTCGCGGACCTCGGCGGCCTTCTTCTCCGCCTTCTTCCCGTCCTTGTCCTCGCCCTTCTTCCCGTCCTTCTCCTCGGCGGGCTTCTCGCCGGCCGGGGTCCCGGACGGTCCGCTCCCGGGCTTCCGCTCCTGCTCCTGCTTCGGCGCTCCGGCCGCGACGTCGACGCTCAGGCTGATCGGGTCGAGGGGGGTGCCCGCGGTGTAGAAGCCGGCGAAGGCGGTCGCGCCCTGCGCGGTGAGCGTGGCGGGGACGTTGTTGAGCGCGACGGGGCTGCCGCCGCCCTTCATATTGATTCCGGAGAGATCGAGCGAGGCGAAGGCGACCTGGGCGGAGGTCGTGACCTTGCCGGTGCCCCGGGCCTTGCTCACCATGTCCGCGTGGAGCGTGCCCCGGCCGCCGGAGATCCTGACGGCGGGGTTGCTCAGCGCGAGGTCCAGCTCGTTGGAGCCGTCGGGCTTGGTGTGGCCGGTGAAGTGGACGCCGCCGGTGAAGCGGGCCTCGAACGCGCCGCTGTCCGGGTCGTAGCTCCCCTTGGCCGAGTGGAACCGGAAGAGGCTGTCGCCGACGGTGGCCGCGCCCCCGGTGAGCCGGTAGTTGCCGTTGGCGATGGGCCCGGTGACGTACTTCTGGAAGGACGACTTGAGCCCCCAGTCGAGCCTGCCGCCCTGGACCGAGCGGTCCGCCGCGTGGGCGGCGCCGACCGGGAGCAGCGCTCCGAGCAGGGCCGCGAGAAGCGCGACGGCGAGCACACGGGCCCGTCGATACGGCAGCATGAGTTCCCTCCGAGGGGTACAGCGTCTGGCAGAGCGAGGTAAGGCTAACCTAAGCTATGTCCAGCCTGTACCGGTAGCCCCATGCATTCCGGTTTTGGCCACCGGGTCCGGTTTGGCTCAGCCGTCGGACCCGGGGAACGACCCGGGGGAACGCCCCCCGAACCATGCCGGTGACGGCATGCGATGGAATGACAGGACGGTGCCCTCGGTGCTTTCGCAGCCCTCCGCGCGCTCGGTGCGCAGATTTCGCCTGGTGGGCGCGGCTCTGACCGCGTTCACCGTCGCCCTGGTGGCGACGGGCTGTGGAGGGGATTCCGGTTCCCCGTCCGGGAAGGACGCTCCGGCGAAGGCCGAGACCGCCGCCGCGGCCGACCGGGTCGAGCCGCTGGCCTCGACCCCGCGCCCCGAACTGCCCGTCACCGTACCCTCGGCGGACGGCCGGAAGGTGACCGTCGACTCCGCCGACCGGATCGTCCCGCTGACGGGGTCGCTGAGCGAGATCGTCTACACCCTGGGGCTGGGCGGCGAGGTGGTGGCCCGCGATGTCACCGCCACCTTCGAACAGGCCGAGAAGCTGCCGGTGGTGACGCGCGGCCACGATGTCTCCGCCGAGAGCGTGCTCTCCCTGAAGCCGACGGTGGTGCTGGCCGAGACGGTGTCGGGGCCTGCTGAATCCATTCAGCAGATTCGTGACGCGGGCATCCCGCTGGTGGTCGTGAAGACCGCGAAGGGCCTGGACGACGTCGGCGCCCGGATCGACGCGGTCGCCGAGGCGCTGGGCGTGCCCGCGTCGGGCTCCGAGCTGAAGAAGCGTACGCAGGACCGGATCGCGGCCGTCCAGAAGGACGTCCCCCGGCCGGCCGACGGCGAGAAGCCGCGGGTGGCCTTCCTCTATCTGCGGGGCACCGCGTCGGTGTATCTGCTCGGCGGCGCGGACTCCGGGGCGAGTTCGCTGCTGGAGGCGGCGGGCGCGGTGGACGCGGGCAAGGAGTCCGGTCTGAAGAAGGACTTCACCGCCATCACCAGCGAGGCGCTCGCCAAGGCCGCGCCGGACGCGATTCTGGTGATGAGCAAGGGACTCGACTCCGTCGGCGGCGTCGACGGTCTCGTCAAGATCCCGGGCGTCGCCCAGACCCCGGCGGGCATGGACCGCCGCGTGGTGTCCGTGCCGGACGGGGTGCTGCTGAACTACGGCCCCCGCACGGACGAGGTCCTCACCTCGCTGGTGGACCAGCTCTACGCGAACGGCAAGTGACGATGGCGACCGAAGCGGAATCCCGCGTCCCCGAACCGCCCGGGGACTCCCCCTCCGAGCCGCAGGCCCCGACCGGCGCTGTTCATCCGACGAAACCCTCGGAGACGGCGGGGGCCGTAGCCACGGCCGGGACCGAGACCGGAGCCCGAACCGGAGCCGTGCCCACGGGCGGGGGCGCCCCCGCCGGGAAGACCCAGGACGCCGTCCCGCTCCCCCGGGCGCGGCGGTCCACCGCGTATCTGCTGACCGCCGGACTGCTCGGCGCGCTCTTCCTGGTGGCGCTGGTCTCCGCCGGGTACGGCGCGTACGACATCCCGCTCGGGGACGTCATCGCCTCCGCCCGGCACCGGACGGGGCTCGGCGGACAGCCGCTGGACCGGGTCGGCGAGAGCGTGCTGTGGAATGTCCGGCTGCCGCGCGTCGTGCTCGCGCTGCTGGTCGGGGCGTCGCTCGGCTGCGCCGGAGCCCTGATGCAGGGCGTCTTCGGCAATCCGCTCGCCGAGCCCGGCATCATCGGGATCTCCTCGGGCGCGGCCGTGGGGGCCGTCGCCTCCATCGCGCTGGGGCTGACCTTCTTCGGCAACTGGACCATCACGGTCTTCGCGTTCGCCGCCGGACTGGTGACCGTCCTCCTCGTCTACGCGCTCTCCCGCTCCGGCGGACGGACCGAGGTCGTCACCCTCATCCTCACCGGCATCGCCGTCAACGCCTTCGCGGGCGCGCTGATCGGCCTCTTCATCTTCTTCGCCGACAACGCGCAGATCACCCAGATCACCTTCTGGCAGCTCGGCTCGCTCTCCCAGGCGACCTGGCCCAAGGTGCTCGCCGTGCTCCCCTGCACCGTTCTCGGCCTGCTCATCGCGCCGTTCTACGCGCGCAAGCTGGATCTGCTCGCGCTCGGCGAGCGGCCCGCCCGCCATCTGGGCGTCGATGTGGAACGGCTCCGCATCATCCTCATCCTGGTCGTCGCGCTGCTCACGGCCGCCGCGGTCGCCGTCGCGGGCATCATCACCTTCGTGGGGCTGCTCGTACCGCATCTGCTGCGGATGGCGAACGGCCCCGGGCACCGCTTCCTGGTGCCCGGCTCCGCGCTCGGCGGCGCGCTGGTGCTCGCGGTCGGCGATCTCGCCGCCCGCACCGTGGCCGAGCCCGCCGAGCTGCCGCTCGGCGTGCTGACCGCGCTCTTCGGCAGCCCGTTCTTCTTCTGGCTGCTGCGCAGGACCCGTCGTAGGCAAGGTGGTTGGGCGTGAGGACTCTCTTCGGCATCCGCGGGCGCGAACTGCCCGTGCGTCCCTCGCCGGGCGAGGTGCTCGCCGAGGCGGCGGACCTCCATGTCCGGCTCGGGGGCCGCGAAGTGCTCGCCGGGATCGATCTGGCGGCGCGCGCGGGCGAGGTGCTCGCGCTGGTGGGACCCAATGGCGCGGGCAAGTCGACGCTGTTCGCGGCGCTCGCCGCGGATCTCTCGGCGGCGAGCGGCACGGTACGGATCGGGGGCCGCCCCGCCGGGTCGTGGAACGCCGCCGAACTGGCGCTGCGCCGGGCCGTGCTGCCGCAGTCCGCGGCGCTCTCCTTCCCCTTCCCGGTGGAGGAGGTCGTCCGGATGGGCCGGGCTCCCTGGGCCGGGACCGCGCTGGAGGACGAGGACGACGCGGCGGTCGCCGAGGCGATGGCGGCGACCGAGACGGCCGAGTTCGCGGGCCGCCCCTTCTCCGCGCTCTCCGGCGGCGAACGCGCCCGGGTGGCTCTCGCCCGGGCGCTCGCGCAGCGCACCGCGCTGCTGCTGCTGGACGAGCCGACCGCCGCGCTCGACCTGCGCCACCAGGAACTGGTGCTGCGCGTCTGCCGGGAGCGGGCCGGGGCCGGGGACGCGGTGGTGGTCGTCCTCCACGACCTCGGCCTCGCCGCCGCCTACGCGGACCGGGTCGCGGTCCTCCACGAGGGCCGGATCGCGGCGGACGGCCGGCCCGGCGAGGTCTTCGCCGACGAGCTGCTGAGCCGGGTCTACCGGCAGCCGGTGGAGGTCTTCCCGCACCCCCGCTCGGGGGACCCCGTGGTGCTCCCGCGCCGCGACTGACCGGCCCGGGCCGAACCGCGCCGCCCGCCCGGCCGGCGCCGCACCGCGCCGAACCGCCCGGACCGACCCGACGCGCGCCGGACCGGCCCGGGGGCCCGCGCCCGACTCCCCGGGCCGTGCGCGCCGCCGCGGAAATGCCCCCGGAACAGGCGGAGTCCGGCCCTCCGGGGTGATCACGTCCGGTGATCGGCCGGCGGAATGAACCGTCCCGGCGCACGGGCCGTCCTGGTGATCAGTGCTCCGTGCACGGATCACGGGAGAGGGCGGGCGTGTACGACAACTATCTCTTCGGGCTCGGGCAGGGACTTCAGGCCGGGCTCGCCGTCTCCGTCCTGATCGCCTGGCTGACGGGGACCGGCCGGAGGGGCCCGCTCCGGCCGGTGCTCGCCGGTGCGGCCGCCGCGGTCTGCTGGTGGTCGGCGGCCGGGCTCGCGGTCGAGTTCGGCTCGGCGGGGCTGACCGCCCGGGCGGCGGAGCTGGTCGGCGGGGTGACGGCGGTCGCGGCCGCGGCGATGGCGGGCCGGCTGGTGCTGCGGCTCGCGCTGCGCCCGGAGCGGGACCGGCCGGGACGGGACCGGCCGTGGGAGCGGGGCGCGCTCTTCGCGACCGTGTTTCTGCTGGTGGGCCGGGAGGGCCTGGACAGCGCGGTGTTCGGCTGGTCGGCGCTGCGCTCGGCGGCCGACCCGCAGGGCTCGGCCGCCCCGCCGCTGCTGCTGCTGCTCGGCGCGGCGACCGCCGGAGCGCTCTGTCTGCTCGTGCCGCGGGCCGTGACCCGGCTCCCCCGGGCCCGGCTGCTGCCCTGGACCGTGGGGGTGCTGGCGACGGTGACCGCCGGGGTGCTCGGTTCGGGCGTCCGCCGGCTCCAGGAGGCGCGGCTGCTGCCCGGCGCGGAGGAGAGCGCCTTCGACCTCGGCTCCGTACTCCCGGCGGACAGCTGGTACGGCGTGGTGTCGACGGCCGTCCTCGGGACGCCGCCGGACCCGACGGACCTTCAGTTCACGGTGTGGGCGCTCTGCCTGGTCCCGGCGCTCGCGCTGCCGCTCGCCCCGGTAGGCTTCGGGCGGTCAGCCGGGGGCGAGGGGAAGACGACGGATGAGAAGGCCGATTCCGGTGAGAGGTCAGCGAGTACGCGGCGGCCGGGGCCGGACCCGGCGGGCGCTGGTGGCCGCGGTGGCGCTGGGGCTGACGGCGAGCGGCTGTGTGACGGTCCACGGCGAGCGGGCCGTGGTGCCCTCGGCGACGAAGGCTGAAGCGGCCCGCGCCCTCAAGGAGTTCACCGACGCGTACAACGCGGCGGACAAGGCGTACGATCCGGCGCTCTCCGCCCCCCGGGTCACCGGCGCGCTCGGCTCGATCAATCAGGCGGGGCTGAAGTCGCGCGGCGTCACCTACCCGGACGGCAATCCGGAGCACGCGCCGCTGGAGCTGACCGACCCGGCGTTCACGATCCCCAAGAAGGCGGGCTGGCCCCGCTTCTTCGTCGCCGACGTCGACTCCAACCGCGACCGGGACGAGACCGCCGAGGACAACCGCTGGGTGATCGTCTTTCTGCGCAACGGCCCGGACGAGCTGTGGCGGGCGGCCTATCTGACGATTCTCCTGCCCGGCCAGATCCCGGAGCTGCGGACCGACGGGGACGGTTTCGCCGAGGCCGTGCCGGTGAGCACCACCGCGACGGCCCATCCGCCGGGCGGGCTGAGCGGCGCGTACGCCTCGTACATGCAGAAGGGCTCCCCCGCGTCGTTCGCGCAGGGCCCGCACACCTCCGGCTGGCGGGAGTCCCGTGAGAAGGAGTCGCGGCGGCCGGGGCGTTCGACGCAGTACCTGGACGAGCCGCTGGACCGGGGCGACTACGCGCCGCTGGGCCTGGCGACCGAGGACGGCGGGGCGCTGTTCTTCTTCACCGTGCGCAATTTCGAGCGGGAGACGGCCGCGAAGGGCGTGTCGATCAATGTCGCCCCCGATGTGCGGGCGCTGCTCGAAGGCGAGGTGAAGTCCTCCCTCACCAAGGAGCGCGTCTCCAGCCAGGCCGTGGTGGTGCCGTCGGCGGCGGACGGCGGGAAGGTCGAGGTGCTGGGCAGGCTGACGGGGCTGACGTCGGCGAAGGGCGCGTAACGACGCGGTCGGCCGGGGCGGCGGCGGTCCGGTCGGGTCGGGTCCGGGCTGGTCGGGTCGGGTCCGGGCTGGTCCGGGCGGCGGGCATCGGAATCGGTCCGGGGGCGGGCGGCGGCGCGGACCATCGGGCCAGGTCAGGACAGGCCGGGGCGGGCCCGCGGACCCCGCGGTGCGGCGGGGGCCGGAGGCCGTCAGCGGCGGCCCAGGGGCCAGGCGATGCGGTGGTCGGCGTGCTCGGCGCGGTGGGCGTACTCCTCCTCGTCCCGCGCCCGGCTCTCGCCCGCGTAACGGGCACAGGCGTCGGTCAGCGCCTCCAGCAGCGTGAGCGGGTCCGGGAGCGGATGCTCGGGGCCGCGCAGCCAGTGGACGTCGTTCTCGCCGGGGAGGCGGGCGGGCGGCACCAGGACATAGCTGCCCCGGCAGTGCCAGCGCAGGCCCGGGTGCTCGGCCATGGTCTCGGGGCGGCAGTCCAGCTCACAGGGCCACCACTCGTCCTCGTCCTCGGGGGTGCCCCGGGTGGCGGTGAAGAAGAGGGCCCGGCCCTCGTCCCCCGTACCGGTGGACTCGGCGACCGGGCCGATCTCGACGCCCTCGTCGAGCAGGCGCTCCAGGGCGGCGCGGCCGGCCTCCAGGGGGACGTCGAGGACGTCGTGGACCATGCCGGTGGCGGTGATGAAATTCGCCTCGGGATCGCCCTGGGCCCAGCGCAGGATCTGGGCCCGGTCGGTGGTGGACTGGGTCTGCCAGGCGAAGGAGACGGGGTGCCGTCCGGGTGTGGGACAGCCGATGCGCTCACAGGAGCACCGGTAGGCGGCCGGGTGGGCGGCGGGCGCCAGGGGCATTCCGGCCTCGGCGACAGCGAGCAGCAGCGACTCGCGGCGGGAGTCGTCGGCCTCGGTGTCCTTGGGACGCCTGCGCAGCCACTGAGGCAGCCGAGTCTCCCAGGTGAGCCTGTTCTCCGTGCCGCTGTGGCGGCCTTTACCGTCGCCCATCTATCCCCTCACACCTCACGCTCGCCCCAGGTGGTCTCTACCATCGTCCCACCATCCTGCTCTGTGAGCGGCCACGGATCCCCACCGGGGGGCGCACACGGGGGGCGGCCGGGGGCGGGACGGGGGTGGTCAGGAGCGCGGCGCGAGACCGCCGAGGGCGTAGTCGACCAGGGTGTCCGTGTACGCGTGGGTGAGCGGGAGGGTGCGCAGCATCCAGCGGTGGGTGAGCGGACCGACAAAGAGTTCGACGGCGATCCGGTGGTCGAGGCCCGGCCGCAGCCCGCCCGCGGCCTCGGCGGAGCGCAGCCGCTCGGTGTAGAGCCGGAGGGAGGGGTTCAGCAGCTTCTCGACGAACTGGGCCGCGAGGGCGGGGTCGACCACGCCTTCGGCGGTGAGGGCGCGGGTGGGCTCGTCGTAGGCCGGGTCGTTCATCTCGTCGACGGTGGCGCGGAGCACGAGCTTGAGGTCGGCCGCGAGGTCGCCGGTGTCCGGGAAGACGGTCTCCCCGGCCGCCGCCTGCTCGGCGAGGTCGAGGAAGGCCTCCAGGAGGACGGCGGACTTGGAGGGCCACCAGCGGTAGATCGTCTGCTTGCCGACCCCGGCGCGGGCGGCGATTCCCTCGATGGTGGTACGGGCGTATCCGGTCTCGACGACGAGCGCGAGGGCGGCGTCGTAGATGGCGCGGCGGGAGCGTTCGCTGCGGCGGGCGGCGTCGGGGGTCTTCGCGCCGGGGGCCCCCGGGCCCCGGGTGGTCTCGCCCGCGTCGGCGTCCCGCGCCTTGTCGTCGTTCATGGCGCTCAATCTAGCAACGACGGATCCGATACGTTTCGTCTCGATTCGGCCTCGGCCGCCTCCCGCCCCTGCGCGTATCGGCCCTTCCGGCCTCACCATGGCTTCCACGCACGCAGACCGCGTGCTGACTGTCGCAGTCGTCCGTGAGGAGCCCTCATTGCGCTCATCGCCTCATGACGCGTCGCCGCGGCGCTATCTGATGTGCCCACCCGCGCACTTCATGGTGTCGTACTCCATCAATCCGTGGATGGATCCGGCGAAACCCGTGGACCTGCCGCTGGCCATGACCCAGTGGGAGGATCTGCGGGACCGTTACCGCTCGCTCGGCCACACCGTCGAGCTGCTGGAACCGCGCCCCGGCCTGCCCGACATGGTGTACGCCGCGAACGGCGCGACCGTCGTCGACGGCCGGGTCCTGCTCGCCCGCTTCGCCCACCGGGAACGGGAGGCGGAGGCGGCGGCCCACCGGGACTGGTTCCGGTCGGCGGGCTGGACCGAGATCCATGAACCGGTCCACATCAACGAGGGCGAGGGGGACTTCGCGGTCACCTCGTCCTATGTGCTGGCGGGCCGGGGCTTCCGGTCCAGCCCGCTCTCGCACGGCGAGGCCCAGGAGTTCTTCGGCCGGCCGGTGATCGGCCTCGATCTGGTGGATCCGCGCTACTACCACCTGGATACGGCGCTCTCCGTGCTGGACGACGCCTCGGACGAGGTCATGTACTACCCGGGGGCGTTCTCGGCGGGCAGCCGCGCGGTGCTGGCCCGGCTCTTCCCGGACGCGCTGCTCGCCGGGGAGCCGGACGCGGCGGCGTTCGGGCTGAACGCGGTCAGCGACGGACTGCATGTGCTGCTGCCGCAGGCGGCGGTGGGGCTGTTCGGTCCGCTGCGGGACCGGGGGTACGAGCCGATCGGGATGGATCTGGGCGAGCTGCTGAAGGGGGGCGGCAGCGTGAAGTGCTGTACGCAGGAACTGCGGGAGTGAGCGGGGGCGCGGGCCCGGGGCCCGGGTCCGGGTCGCCTGCCCGGGGCCGGGCCCGCGCCGGCCGTCAGCCGTCCTGCGGCGGGGGCCAGGCGTCGCCCCACTCGGCGTCGCGGGCGGCCTTGTAGAGCGCGCCCTGCCGCTTGGTCACCGTCCGCCGGGTGAGGGTCTCGTCCGGCTCGCAGAGGTCCAGCAGCACCAGGCCCTTGCGGATCTGGGGCCTGCGGGTGATCCGCTCGGCGACCGGGGCGACCGGGAAGCGGGTGGCCACGACATAGCTGAACTTCTCGTCCTCGTACGGCAGCGAGCCGCCCTTCACCTGGCGGTGCAGCGAGGAGCGGCTGACGCGGGCCGAGAAGTGGCACCAGTCGGAGCCGGGCACGATGGGGCAGCCGGCGCTGTGGGGGCAGGGGGCGGCGATCGTCATCCCGGCCGCGATCAGCCGGTCGCGGGCGTCGATCACGCGCCGATAGCCGTCGGGGGTGCCGGGCTCGACGATCACCACGGCGCGGGCGGCCCGCGCGGCCTCGGCGACGACGGCGGCGCGGTCGCCCTCGGTCAGCTCCTTGAGGACGTACGAGACGGTGACGAGATCGGTGCTCTCGATCCGGATCGCCGCACTGATACGAGAGCGCTCCCAGCGGGCGGCGCGCAGTCCGGTCGATCCGGACGCCTCGGCCAGCTCCCGTCCGAGCGCGAGCGCCGGCTCGGCCCAGTCCAGCACGGTGGTACGCGGCCCCGCGCCCGCACCGCCGCCCGCGCCGGACCGGCCCGTACCGGAACCGCCCGTACCGGTTTCGTCGCCGTCGGACGGGCTCTCGCCCGCCCAGGCCTCGGCCACGGCCCAGCTCGCCGCGCCGGTGCCGCCGCCGACGTCGGTGTGGGAGCCGGGCGTCCAGCCGGGCGCGGCGTCGCGGAGGGCGGCGAGCGCGGACCGTACGGCCTCGAAGGTCGCGGGCATCCGGTACGCGGCGTACGCGGCCACGTCGGAGCGGTCCCGCAGCACCGGGGCGTCGGTCGGGGTGGTCCCGCGATAGTTCGCGATCAGCCGTTCGACGGCTCGCGCGGCCTGCGTGGGCGGCAGCCCGTCGAGCAGCCCGGAGAGGGCGGCGCGGAGAGCTTCCGAGGTGGGAGGGGTGTTCGACACCCGAAGAGTCTAGGCGTCCCGCCGCATCCGGGACGTCCCCGGCGGCGGGGGCCCGCCGCCGGGCCGCGTCACAGCGCCCGGGACCCCGCGACCCGCCGCCACGGGCGGCACAGCCCCAGGAAGCAGCCGATCGCCGCCAGCGCGCACACCAGCTGCACCACGGCCATCGGCACGGCGGTGTCCTCCCCCGCGACGCCGACCAGGGGCGAGGCGACGGCCCCGATGAGGAACGAGGAGGTGCCCAGCAGCGCGGAGGCGGAACCGGCCGCGTGCGCGGCGCGGGTCAGGGCCAGGGCGTTGGTGTTGGGCAGCCCCAGACCCATCGCGGCCATCAGGACGAAGAGCCCGGCGGCGATGCCGAAGAGCCCGACGTCCCCGAAGACGCCCAGCGTCATCAGCAGCAGCGCGAGCGCCGCGAGGGCGATCACCGTCAGCCCGAGCCCGAGCACCTTGTCCAGGCTGACCCGGCCGACCAGCAGTTTGCCGTTGATCTGCCCGACGATGACCAGCCCGATGGAGTTGACGCCGAAGAGCAGGCTGAACGTCTGCGGCGACGCCCCGTGGATCTCCTGCACGACGAACGGCGAGGCGGCGATGTACGCGAAGAGCGTGGCGAAGGCGAACCCGCCGGTGAGCATGTAGCCGGTGAACGCCCGGTCGGCGAGGAGTCCGCGCATCGTACGGAGGGCCGCGCCGACGCCTCCGCCCTGCCGCCGCTCCGGGGGCAGGGTCTCGGGCAGCCACTTCACCACCACGACGGTGAGCAGCAGGCCGACGGCGGCGAGGACGACGAAGATGCCGCGCCAGTCGGTCAGCCGCAGCACCTGCCCGCCGATCACGGGGGCGATGACGGGCGCGACGCCGGAGATCAGCATCAGCGTGGAGAAGAAGCGGGCCATCTCCACGCCGTCGTACAGGTCGCGGACCACGGCCCGGGCGATGACGATGCCGGCCGCGCCCGCCAGGCCCTGGAGCAGCCGGAAGCCGATGAGCAGTTCGGCGGTGGGGGCGAAGGCGCAGATGAGGGTGGCGACGACATAGACGGCCATACCGATGAGCAGCGGCCTGCGGCGGCCCCATTTGTCGCTCATCGGACCGACGACCAGCTGTCCGAGGGCCATGCCCATGAGGCAGGCGGTGAGGGTGAGCTGGATGGTGGCGGCGGGGGCGGAGAGGGATTCGGTGACGGCGGGGAGTGCCGGGAGGTACATGTCCATGGAGAGCGGCGGGAGCGCGGTGAGCCCGCCGAGGACCAGGGTCACGAGCAGCCCGACCCGGCGGGCGGCGGCCGCCGGGAGCCCGGGGTCGGGGAGCCCGGGCGCGGCGGAGGCGGGGAGCGCGGCGGCTTCGGGCAGCGCGGCGGGCTCGGGGACCTCGGCGGGGCCTGCGGTCTCGGCGGGGCCTGCGGGTCCGGCGGATCCGGCGGGCATGGGGGATCCGGCGGGCATGGCGGATCCGGCGGGCATGGCGGATCCGGCGGGCATGGCGGATCCGGCGGGCATGGCGGATCCGGGGGCCTCGGCCGGCCCGGCGGGCCCGGGGCGGTGACCGGGTCCGGGCCGGCCGGAGGACTCCGGACGACCGGAATGCCCCGGTCGGTCGGAATGCCCCGGGCGGTCGGCGAGCCCGACGCGGGCGGCCGGGATCGGGGGCCGGGCCCCCGGGTCGCCGCCGGACGCCGTCGGGCCCGGGGTCGCCGGACCGGGCGCGCTCGGTATGTGAACTTCTCCGCTGTCCGAGCCGCTCTCCGGCTTCCCCATGACATCTCCGTATCGTTGAATCCTGTCCCATGCTCTCAGTTGACGAAAAAGATCCGGACCGCCCGATCCGATGGGGCGTCCTGGCCACCGGGGGCATCGCCGCCGCCGTCACCGCCGATCTGCTCCGGATGCCGGACGCCGAGGTGGTGGCGGTCGCCTCGCGCACCACGGCCGCCGCCGAGAACTTCGCCGACCGCTTCGGGATCGGCCGGGCGTACGGCGACTGGGCCGCGCTCGCCGCCGACGACGAGGTCGATGTGGTGTACGTCGCCACCCCGCACTCCGCGCACCGGGCCGCCGCCGGTCTTCTCCTGGAGGCCGGGAGGGCGGTGCTGTGCGAGAAGGCGTTCACGCTCAACGCGGCCCAGGCGGCCGAGCTGGTCGCGATCGCCCGGCGCCGCGAGGTCTTTCTGATGGAGGCCATGTGGATGTACTGCAATCCGCTGATCCGCCGGATGACCGCCCTGGTGGCGGACGGCGCGATCGGCGCGATACGGACGGTGCACGCCGACTTCGGGCTGTCGGGCGGCTTCCCGCCGGAGCACCGGCTGCGCGATCCGGCGCTGGGCGGCGGGGCGCTGCTGGACCTCGGGGTCTATCCGGTGTCGTTCGCGCAGCTGCTGCTCGGCGAGCCCGATCACGTCCAGGCGCGGGGGACGCTCTCCCCGGAGGGGGTGGATCTGAACACGGGGATGCTGCTGGGCTGGGATTCGGGCGCGTCGGCGCTGCTGTCGTGCTCGATCGTCGCCGAGAGCCCGATGACGGCGTCGGTGAGCGGCACGGCGGGGCGGATCGAGTTCGACCGGGGCTTCTTCTACCCGGACCGGTTCGTACTGCGCCGCGACGGCCGGGAGCCGGAGGAGTTCGTGATCGAGGGCGACCGGGCCTCGTACCGGCATGAGGCGGCCGAGGTGACGCGCTGTCTGCGGGCGGGCGAGACGCAGTCGCCGCTGGTGCCGCTGGAGGGTTCGCTGGCGGTGATGCGGACGCTCGACGCGGTACGGGAGCGGATCGGCGTCCGCTACCCGGGGGAGGCGAGTGCGGGGGCGGGATCGGGGGCCGGTACGGGTACGGAGGTCTGAGCCGGGCGGCCCGGCGGCCCGCCGGAGCCCGGGGCCCAGTGCCCCGGGCCCACGGCAGCCCGGCCCACGACAGCCCGGCCCACGACAGCCCGGCCCAGGGCGGCCGGGCCCACGGCAGCCCGATCCCCGGCAGCCCCACGGCTCAGACCGGCCGGAGCCCCGGAGCCCCCGCCTCCGTGACGAAGGAGGCGGCCGTGGTGAGCGGCGCGCCGGGCTCGGTGACGGTGGCGACCGTCTTGAAGTCCGCGCGCGCCCGCCGCTCGCCGAGGGTCACGGTGGTGTAGCCCCGGCGGCCGTGGAAGAACCGCAGATGCGGATTGGCGCGGGTGATGCGGTCGTGCCGGGCGGGCCGGTCGGAGCCGTCGCCCCCGCTGCTGATGGAGGTGGTGGCGATCTCGGTGCCGAGGGTGCGGGAGGCGGGGTCGTCCCAGTCCGCCTTGAGGTCGAAGGCGTACGCCACATGCACATCGCCGGTGAGCACCATCAGATTGTCGACCCCGGCGGTGGCCGCCCCGGCGAGCAGCCGCCGCCGGGCGGCCGGATAGCCGTCCCAGGAGTCCATGTCGAGCCGGGCGTCGGCGGCGGGCGCGTCGCGCCGCCGGGCGAAGGTGACCTGCTGCGCCAGCACGTTCCAGGTGGCGGCGGAGTTCTGCCAGCCGTCCAGCAGCCAGCGTTCCTGCTCCGCGCCGGTCATCGTGCGCGCCGGGTCGTCCAGCTCCGGTCCGGGGAGCTGCCAGCCGTCCCCGTACAGCTGGTCCGAGCGGTACTGCCGGGTGTCGAGGACGTCGAACTGCGCGAGCCGCCCGTAGTGCAGCCGCCGGTAGAGCCGCATGTCGGGGCCCTTCGGCTTCTGGGGCAGGCGCAGGGGCTGGTTCTCCCAGTACGCCCGGTAGGCGGCGGCCCGCCGCAGCAGGAACTCCTCCGGCGGGACGCCGCCGCCCTCGGCCCGGCCCGCCGCGTAGTTGTTCTCGGTCTCGTGGTCGTCCCAGGTGAGGACGAAGGGGTGGGCGGCGTGCGCGGCCTGGAGGTCGGCGTCCGAGCGGTAGAGGGCGTAGCGGAGACGGTAGTCCTCCAGGGTGCGGGTCTCGCGGTCGAAGAGCGCGGGCAGGCCCCGGCCTGAGTACGCGCGGGCGCCGCCGGTCTTGTTCACCCGGTGCTCGTAGAGGTAGTCGCCGAGGTGGAGCACGAGGTGGAGGTCCTCGTCGGCGAGATGGCGGTACGCGGTGAAGTAGCCCTCGTGGTACGCCTGGCAGGAGACGGCGGCGAGCCGGACCTCGGTGACGCGCGCGGTGCGGGCGGGGGCGGTGCGGGTGCGTCCGGCGGGGCTGATCCAGTCTCCGGCCCGGAAGCGGTAGTGGTAGACGCGGTCGTTGTCGAGGCCCTTGACCTCCAGATGCACGCTGTGGTCCAGCTCGGAGTGGGCGGTGACCTCGCCGCGCCGGGCGACGCGGCCGAAGCGGGCGTCGTGGGCGATCTCCCACTGGAGCGTGACCCTGCCCTTCGGCAGTCCGCCCCCGGGCTCGTAGGGGCGGGTCGCGAGCCGGGTCCACAGCAGTACGGAGTCGGGCTTCGGGTCCCCGGAGGCGACGCCGAGGGTGAAGGGGTTCACGGTGAACTTCGGGGCCTCGGCGGCCGCGTCGGGGGCGGTGCCGGGGAGGTCGGTGGCGAAGGCGAGCGCGGCGACGGCGGCGGTGACGAGCCTGCGGCGCGGGAGGTACGGGGCCGTCCGCACGCCCCACCCCTCGGTGATGCGGCGGGCGGCGGCGCGCAGTTCGGGGGTGTGGGTCGCCGGGGTCATGGGCGGACTCCGGGGTGCGGGGCCTGCGGGGTGCGGGGGTGCGGTCCGGGGCGGGCCGCGTCCGGGAGCGCGTACGGGTCGAGGGGCGCGTCCGGGTCGGGGAGCGCGTCCGGGTCCGGCGGCGGGTCCTCGTTCACGTACGGGTACGGATGTGCGCATCGGCCGGAGCGTCGCCGTGACGCCGGCGGCGGGCTGGACGGTGTCGCGGTCGGGGTCGCGGTCGGGGTCGCGGTCACGGTCGCGGCCGGGATCACGGCCGGGATCACGGCCGGGATCACGGTCGGGGTCACGGCCGGGGGCACGGCCGGGGGCACGGCCGGGGTCATGACCGGTGCCGGGGCCTGTGCCGAGGCCCGTGTCGGCACCGAGAACACGAGCCGTGTCGGTGCGGGGGCCGAGGGCGTCGGGGCCGGGCCGCAGTGCCGGGGCGCTGGAGGAGACGGCGTCGCCGACCGCCGGGAGGGCCCTCCGCATCCCCACTGATGTGACGTCACCGACCGATGTGAACACGCTTTTTGCACCATTGTGTACGCATTTTGATCGTGTCGAGCTGTTGTTCAACAACGCGGGCGCGTCCGGGCCGCGCGCCCTCGGGGCGAATACGCGGTTCGCGGGGGCGACGGCGGCGGAGACGCCCGGTATCGGCCGGGGTCGGGGGGATCCGGGGCGGCGGCGGCCGTGGGACGCTGGCCGGTATGGATCACATCACCATCGACCCGATCTGGGACACGGTCGACCGCCTCCACACCTGGCTCGACGACCACAGCACCCGCCCGCCCCGGGAAGAACTCCTGCTGCGCGTGCTCAAGCTCTCCGAAGAGGTCGGCGAGGCGGCCCGGGCCGTGATCGGCGCGACCGGCCAGAACCCGCGCAAGGGCGTAACCCACGACTGGGAGGACGTCCAGTCCGAACTGTCGGACGTCATCATCACCGCCATGGTCGCCCTCCGGACCCTGACCCCGGACGCCCCCGCCGTCCTGGAGGACCGGGTGAGCGCGGTCGCGGCCAGGTCCCTGGTCTGAGCCCCGGGGCCGGGGAGGGTGCGGTCCGCCCCGGCCCGGCGCGGCCGACGCCGCCGGGGGGAGCCCGCCGCCGCGCTCCCCCGGCGCACGGATACCTTCACTGGCAAGGCCCCCCGGCACACCCCATCCGCGATCCACCGACGGGAAGGCGTATGAGCCAGCACCACCCCGCCCCCGAGCACCCCGGATCCGCCCCGCCCGGGCCCCGGAAGCAGCGGTTCTCCACGGGCGCGATCCTCGGGACCGTCCTGGTGACCGCCGTCGCCGGCTTCCTCGCCCTCGGCATCCTCGGCGCGGCCCTCAGCGCCGACAACCCCCCGCCGGTCGACCCGTCCGCGCCCGCCGCCCCCTACCCCGACGGCGACTACACCATCGGCAAGACCCTACCGCCCGGCACCTACACCACCCCCGGCGCCAAAAGCTCCCCCTTCGACCTCTGCACCCTCACCACGGACCCCACCCGCGACAAACCCCCACAGCTCAAGACCGCCAACGCGGACGAGCCCCTCGCCATAACCCTCACCGAGGCGGACGGGACGCTGAGGGTGCGCGGCTGCGAGCCGCTGACGCGGGGGGACTGAACACCCGCCGGCCGGGGCGGCCCCGCGGAGCGCGCCTCGACGGCGCGCTCCGGGCGATCGACGCGCTGGGGTGACCCGATCGGGCGCTAGTGCTGTCGGCGGCGAGCCCTTCTCATTTCGCGGTCGACGGCCCAGGCGTCCGCGACACGGCCGAGGTGGCCGAGCTTGTCGGGGTTGCTCACGCCGCGGACGGTCTGGATCCGGCCGTCGAGCACATCGAGGACGAGGACGTTCAGGATCAGGCCGTCCCGGTCGCGGGCGATCACCCCGGGCTGGCCGTTGATCTCGTGGTGCTCGAAGCTCACATCGACCAGGACGAGCCACGGGAAGACCGAGCTGAGCAGCCTGGCCACCTTCTCCGCGCCCGACACCGCGTTGGCCAGCTGCGGGACCTTCCCACCGCCGTCCCCGACGAGCTGGACATCGGCCGCGAGCAGCTCTTGCAGCCCGCCCACATCGCCGTCCTTGAGCGCCTGGAGGAACCGCGTCGCCAGCTCCCGCCGCTCCTCGCGGTCCGCCGCGAACCTCGGCCGCCCCGCCTCCATGTGCCGCCGCGCCCGCACCAGCAGCTGCCGGCACGCCGCCTCCGACCGCCCGACCGCCTCGGCGACCTCGTCGAACCCGAACGCGAACACCTCCCGCAGCAGAAAGACCGCCCGCTCCAGCGGGCTGAGCCGCTCCAGCAGCAGCAGCGCCGCCATCGACACCGAGTCGGCCAGCTCCACCGACCGCGCCGGGTCCTCGTACGGATCGTTCAGCAGCGGCTCCGGGAACCACGGGCCGACGTACTCCTCCCGCCGCACCCGCGCGGAACGCAGCACATCGATCGAGATCCGCGTCACCGTCGCCGACAGAAACGCCTTCGCCGACGCGGGCCGGGTCGCCGAGCCGTCGAAACGCAGCCAGGACTCCTGCACCGCGTCCTCGGCCTCGCTCACACTGCCCAGAATCCGGTACGCGATCGAGAACAGCAGCGGCCGCAGCTCTTCAAAATCCTCGACCTTGCTCACACCGGCACCTCTCCTCACACCCTTTCCGGAGGCCCGGAGCCCGCCCACCGGGCCCCGAGCCCCTCCGACGATCCCGCTCAGTGGAACTGTCCGGCCTTGTAGTTCCCCGCCGGCTGCTGGGCGATGACGTTCATCCGGTTCACCGCGTTCATGAACGAAACCAGCATCGCCAGAGCGATGAGCTGCTCCTCGTCATAGTGCTTCGCGGCCCTCGCCCACACCTCCTCGCTCACCCCTCCCGCCGCGTCCGCGACCCTCGTCCCCTCCTCCGCCAGCTCCAGCGCCGCCCTCTCCGCCTCCGTGAACACCGTGGCCTCCCGCCACGCCGCCACCAGATTCAGCCGCACCGCCGTCTCCCCCGCGGCCGCCGCCTCCTTCGTATGCATGTCGATGCACACGGCACACCCATTGATCTGACTCACCCTCAACGACACCAACTCCTGTGTCACCGCCGACAGCTCCGACTCCCGAAACGCCTTTCCCGCCGCCTTGATATGCGTGATGACCTTGTCGGCGGTCGGGCTCGTGAAGTAGTTCAGCCGCGCCTGCATGGGGTGTCCCTCCGTGGTCGTCATTGCCTACACCCCTGAGACGAGACAGCCCTCGCCCCTGTGACACGGCCGGGTGTGACCTGCGTCCCTGCGGCAACCCCGGAAGCAGGGGGGCGGGGGCGCGCCGCGAGCCACAGTGACGGTACGAATGGGGTACGGGGGCGAGTGGCTGCCCGCGCGAACGGCACCACGGATCCACCTCAGCCACGGTACGAGGCTTGTGCCCGAACCTCGGGGAGTGAGCAAGAATCGCCCGGGCGCCGATTGAAGCCCCGGGCCGGGCGGCGTGGTCCCCGCGCGGGCGGGGGTGGCCCCATGATCGCGCCGGTGTTGTCCTGGATGACGGCGTGGTCCCCGCGCACGCGGGGGTGGTCCCGAGCCGACGCCCGGCTACCCGCGGTGGCCCCCCAGCTCCCCGCCCACGCGGGGCTCGCCCCGCAGCACCCCCACCGCCACCCGCACCAGCACCTCGTCCGTCTCCGCCGAAGGCGTCCCCGCGATGCCTGAGCGGAGGAGGGAGCTGCCTTCCATGAGGGCGATGAAGACCTCGGCGCGGGCGTGGCGTTGGGCCGGGGAGAGGTCGGGGGCGTGGGTGGTGATGTGGGCGGTGATGAGGGCAGCGTATTGGCGGTAGAAGGAGCGGAGGGTGGCGGCGGTGGCCTCGTCGTGGGCGGCGAGGGCCCAGAGTTCGACGAAGACGCGGACGAGTTGTTCGTCGGTCTGCTGGGAGAGGAGGAGTTGGACGGTGTCGTCGAGGCGGGCGGAGGGGATCTCGGTGACGCGGTCGAGGGAGCGCTGGAGGATACGGGCGAGGACTTCGGCGACGAGGCTGTCGCGGGTGGGGAAGTAGTACTGGAGGTGGCCGAGCCGGACGCCGGCCGTGTCGGCGACGGCGCGGAGGGAGAGGGCGGTGTGGCCGCCGGTGGCGAGGGTGGTCTCGGCGGCGTCGAGAAGGGCGGCCCGGCGCGCGGCGCCTTTCGCGGTGGTCATGCGGCGACCCCGCCGCCGACCCCGCCGGAACCGGAACCAGAACCGGAACCGGAGACAGACCCGGACCCGGCCCCGGAGACAGAGCCCGAGACCTCGACCACCACCCCCAACGCCCCCAGCGCCGCCCCCACCGCCCCCGGCAGCGGGTGCGACTCCGGGAAGACGACCCCGGCCCGCGCGGCCGGCGCGCCGTCGTCGCCGAGTACGCGCCGGAGCCCGAGGAGCCCGCCGACGGCGGTCATGTGCGCCTGGCCGAGCGGGTCGGTGACGGTGGCGGTCAGGGCGCCGCGCGGGCCGCGCACCTCGATGCGGAGGGCGGCGGTCCCGCCCTCGCCGGGCGAGTGGAGGAGGCGGCGGCGGACGGGCCGCCAGCGGTCGCCCCGGGCGTGCCGGAAGAAGCCGGCGCGGCCGAGGGCGATCAGGGCGGAGGTGGAGGAGGCGCTGCTGAAGCCGATGCGGGTGGTGACGGTACGGGCCCCGAGGGTCAGCGGGAGGGTGAACTGCTCGGGGGTGTCGATACGCGCGACCTTGGTGCGGTCGCGGCCGACGGCGACCGTACGCGTCCCGGTGAGCGGGCTCACCACCTTGCCCCGGCCCTCTTCCAGCACCTCGAAGTCGACCCCGAGCCGGTCCATGAACTCGACGGAGTCCGCCCCGGACCGGTCGGCCAGGTCGTAGCGGATCGCGGTGTCGACGCTGTCCGCGCCGCCGAGCCGTTCGGCGAGGGCGGCGGCCGCCAGCGGGACCACCCCGCCCATCCACCCGGAGGAGAGCAGGACGGGCGCGGTCGGCGGGCGCAGGGAGGCGAGGGCGACCGCGCGCTGCATCCGGGCCGTCCAGCGGGTGACGTCGACATACGGGATCCCGGCGTCGAGGGCCGCCCGCAGCACCCGGTCCTCCGGGTCGTTGACGAGGCTCACCACGGCCCGTGCGGAGGCGGCGAACGGCTCCGGGTCCGCGAGGTCCCACCGCCGGGCCTCGACGGCGGCCCCGCCGGACAGCTCCTCGCACAGCCCGGCCGCCTTCCCCGGCGACCGCCCGGCCAGCAGCAGCGGCCACCGCCCGCCCGCCGCCCGCGCCAGTTCGGCGCCCACCGTCCCGTACCCGCCGACGAGCAGAACCGGCCCCTCGGGGTCGTGCACCAGCTGATCACTGTTCATGGATCCCACTATAGGTCAGGCGACCTAGAAACGGCCCCGACGCCCGCCGCAGACGCCCCGGGCCCGCACCGACCACCCCTCCCCCGCATCACGTGATATCACCACAGTGATCACGTCAATTTCATTTGAATCAAAGTCAACACGCTGTTAACTTCACTGCATCATTCCCCGCCGTACGGCACCGGACCGACCACCGTCCCGGCAATCCCCGACACCATCGGGGCCCACCGCAGCCAGCACCAGACGGAGAATTCGATCGCCATCGCGCGAAAAAGCATAAAAAGTGTCAACGCAAAAAGAGTCATGCTCACCAGGACTTCAGCAACGGGGGATCTCCTGTGACATCCACAATTCCACGCGCCAAGAGGCGTGCCGCCATGAGCGCCCTGACGTGCGGCTCGCTCGCCGTCGTCATCGCCGCCACCGGCACCGCGCCGGCCCACGCCACCTACTACTCGGGCGGAATGCCGAAGGCGAAGTTCAGCGTCGAGCCCGTCGGCGTGAACAAAGAGTGGGTCAAATTCCTGGACACCGGGCGCAGCAATTGGAACAAGAGCAAGTCCGGCGCTTCCATAGGACGCAAGAAGAAAATCAAGCAGGATTTCACCGCCGATCGCTACAACGCGAGCTGGCTCGGTATGTACGCTCCCGGCGGCTCCCGCAAGAAGCGCACCTTCGACATCTACATCAATGCGAAGAGCCTGTACGACATCACGGGCGGCGGGGCGAAGTACGACCGCTGGGTGCGCAGCACGATCACCCATGAGCTGGGGCACGCGCTGAGCCTCAAGGACAACCCGGGCACCAAGAAGTCGTCGCTCATGAAGCACAGCCGCGACCGCTCCAAGGTCCAGAAGCCGACGGCGTACGACGTCTCCGAAGTGAAGAGGATTTACTGATGACCTCGCGACGGACCACACTCGCCCTGTCCGCCGTCCTCGTCGCGGCGCTCGGCGCGGCCGGCTGCTCCGGAGATTCCGGCAAGGACGGCGACAAGGACCGGAGCCGGTCCGGGGCCGAGAAGGCGGGCGGCTCCAAGGTCGTCTCGTACCACGCGGACTACCCGGAGTACGGCTCGCTCGACGCGATCGCCGGGGAGGCCGATCTGGTCGTCACCGGACAGGTCGTCGCCAGCCGCTCGGAGCTGCTCAAGCCGGCCGCTCCGGCCGGAAAGGACCCGGCGGCCAACCCTCGGGCGGGCGCGCCGGCGGCGGCTCCCGGGGAGACCGACCCGCTGGTCGTCACCGTCTCCACGGTGAAGGTGGCCAAGTCCATCGCGGGCGGGGTCAAGGCGGGCGACACCATCGAGGTGAGCCAGCTGGGCGGCACCTACAAGGGTGTGACGTACAAGGAGGAGAGCACGAAGCATCTCGCCAAGGGCGGCGGGCAGTACGCGCTGATGCTCGCCTCGCACGGCAAGGGCGCGCCGTACGACCTGCTCAACCCGGGTCAGGCGATGTACACCGTCGGCAAGGGCAGCGCGGTCCAGCCGGTGACCGGGGAGGGCTTCGCCGACGTCGGCACGGTCGACAAGCTGGCCAAGACGGTCACGCGGGCCAAGCAGAAGTAGCCGTCGCGCCTCGGGCGGGGGCGGGCGTACCCGGTGCGGGTACGCCCGCCCCCGCTCCGTTGCGCCCGTCCCGGTACGCCGCCCCCGTACGCCCGCTCCGGTACGCCGTCCCCGTACGCCCGCCCTCGTACGCCCGCCCCGCCCGCGCGTCAGCCCTTCAGGCCGAGCGCCTTGAGCACGCCGTCGCTCAGCCGCACCGGGTTGTCCCCGGCGGCCTCGGCCCGGCCGCTCCCGACCGCGTACACCCCCTGGGTGCTGCTGACCAGGGTGTACCGGCCGTCGTCCTGACGGTCGAGCAGCAGGACGTACTCCTTGCCCGCCTTCAGATCGGTGGTCTCGGGACCCGTGCCCGGGGTGGTGTGCGCGATCGTGAGGGCATTCCCGTCGACCTTCCCCTTGCCCGTCGCGAGCACCCATGAGGCCGTGAGGCTGATGGGCGGCCCTTGCGCGTCGGTCGCGTCCCCCTTGCCCGCGCGGGCCCGGACGATCACATCGGCCGCGTCCTCCAGTTGGGCGGTGGAGTCGTAGAAGGGCTCGTCGGCGAGTCCCGCCGGGGGCTCCTTCACCTCGCCGCCCGGGTCCGCGACCGTCACCCGCGGCTTCTCGGCGGCGCCGTCGTCGAGCGCGACCACCGTGACGGCGGCGACCGCCGCGGCCGCCCCGAGCGCCAGGCCCGTGACCAGCATCCCCCGCCGCCTCGGCGGTACGCGCCGGACCGCCGGCGGGTCGGGGACGGCGGAGGCGGCGGCCGCCTCCGGGCCGACCACGGACGCGAGTCCTTCGCGCAGGCTCTCGGGGCTCTCCCGGAAGACCGGCTCCGGGGCCGGGTTCGCCTGCTGGATCAGGGGCTTCACACGCTTCATGCCGACTCCAGGATGGTGGTGGTGGTGGTCGAGTCCGTGTAGAGATCGCGAAACGCCTTCCGGGCGCGGTGCAGCCGAACCCAGACCGTGGACGCGCGGCACCCCAGCACCTCGCCGACCTCGGTGGCGCTCAGCCCGTCCCAGTAGGTCATCATCAGCACCTCGCGATGCCGCTCCGGCAGGCGTTCGAGGGTGTCGACGACGGCCGGCTCCTGTGCGGAGGCCGACGCGCGGCCCAGCTCGATGCCGATCCGCCGGTGCAGTTCGCCGAGGCGGGCCGAGGCCCGGTGATGGTTCGCGAGGAGATTGCGCGCGGTGACGAACAGCTGGGCCGGGGTGGCCTCCTCGCCGTCGGCCGTACGCTCCCAGAGGATCCGGAACGCGTCCGCGCTCAGCTCCTCCGCGGTGGCCCGGTCGCCCACCCTCCGGTACACGAAGGCGACCACGCGGGAGTGCTCACGGACGTACAGGTCCGTGAACCTCTCGGCGCGGTCGGGGCGGTTCATTCTCTGGAAGGTCTCCACGGCCGGTATATGTCCTGGGCCGGTCGAATCCTTACACGCCCCCGAAACTTTCTTCGCCGGAGGCGTTTCGAGCGGTACGGGGCCCCCTGACCAGGCCGTCCCGCTCCGTGCCGGGAGCCCCGACGCGAACGCGAACGGTGGCCCCCGCCCGAAGGCGGAGGCCACCGTCACACACCGGCCGTGCTGTCGCGCGGTTTAGAAGACGCTCAGGCCGTAGAGGCCGAGCGGACGGGTCACGGGCTCGTAGAAGGTGATGCCGCCCGAGGTGCAGTTGCCGCTGCCGCCGGAGAGGAGGCCGTGCGCGGTGTTGCCGCTGAACAGCGGGCCGCCGCTGTCGCCCGGCTGGCCGCAGACGTTGGTCTGGATGGTGCCGTAGACCAGCTGGCCGCCGCCGTAGTTCACGGTCGCGTTGAGCGCGGTCACCGAGCCGTTGCGCCAGCCGGTGGTGGAGCCGCTGCGCTCGACGCGCTGCCCGACGCTCGGGTTGGCGGCGTTGACGATGTCACGGTACGTGCCGTTGTGCAGGTAGACCCGGCCGTCCGCGTTCGCGTTGTTCGCGTGGCGGATGATGCCGTAGTCGTACGTCGGGAACTGGCCCGCGTACACATTGCCGAGCGTGCCGCCGGAGAAGGTCCAGCTCGGACGACCGTTGGTGCAGTGGCCCGCGGTGAGGGCGTAGTACGTGTTGCCGCTGCGGACGTTGAAGCCCAGCGAACAACGGGCGCCCGCGCCGTAGATGGCCTCGCCGCCCGCGATCATGCGGGTGAACTTGCCCGGGGTGTGCTTGATCTGGAGCGCGCCGGCCTGGTCGCCCGCGGTCTTCTTGATCTTGGCTATCTCCGACTTCGAGACCGTGCTGTCGACCGTGACGACGACCTTGCCGGACGCCTTGTCCGTGTACCAGGAGGTACCGGCGATGTCCGCGCCGAGCACGGCGTCACTCGCCTTCGCGAGCTGAGTGGCGCTGGGCGTGGCGGTCGCGTGCGAATCGGCCACCGCGGCGGGGACGGCGAGCGCGGAGACGGTGACCAGGCTGGCTGCGACGGCGAGCAGTCGTGCACGCCTGGCGAACTTCGTGGTCTTCACAAAACCTCCAGAATCTGGGGCCCGTTCGGTGTTCGGACCCACAGCGAATCAGGCGACGGCCCGGTGGTCATGGGCCTGTCAAGCGGCGTGATACGGATCCTGGGCCCCGCGAGCCGTCGCGACAAGCTCGCCTTTTGGCCGCACTACGCGCGTCCCGATGGCGAAGCGGGCGGGGTGGCGAAATAGGGACCCCGCCCGGCCCGGGTGCGCGCGCTAGCACGAGCAACCGGAACAAGGACGACACCCGGTCATCGAATGGACTTTTGCCGGATTCCGGCGAATGTCCGCGCCCCGGCCATCGCCGGGTGATACGTGAAGATGTCGTGCAGTCCCCACAAGGGCGCACTCCGGTGGGACCGGCTGTTCACGGCCCACTTGACAGCGCGGGCGCAGTCGACTCGTGCCAACCGGCCGGCCGCGCGCCCACCCGCCGAGCGCACGTTCCACGCCATTCCGGAACGTGTCATGGGCATGTCGCACGCAGGGTGGCGAACGGTTCCTGAGCGTCGGCTGTGCGGTGCCGGGGAGATTGGGCCGCCCGGGGCCGCTCCTGGCCGGATGCCGGTACGGAAAGCGCTCACCCGAAACAGCCGACCCTCGGCCTATGAACCGATTGTCCCTCTTCGATCACCGGGGGCGCGTGTCTGGTTTATGCACAGCGCACATGCTCAGTCGCACAACCGGAACCGATTATCTGACCGCGTATCAGTTATCGGCCAACGAAACGGGCCACCTCGCCGCGGTACGACGGGGTGGCCCGAGGGTGAAGCGGTACGGCCGCTAGAGATCGCCGAACTTGAGAGAGGTGACGAAGCCCGCCCACGCGGAGCCCTCGAAGACGAAGGCGGGGCCGTCAGGGGACTTGGAGTCGCGGACGGCTATCGCGTTGGGGAACTTGGCCGCCTCGACGCACTCGCCGCCTTGGTCGTTGCTGTAGCTGGACGTGAACCAACGGGCCCCGTCGAGCTGTGCCACCTCGACGCACTCACCTCCCTGGTTGTTGCTGTAGCTGGAGGTGAACCAACGGGCCTCGGCCAGTAGTTCATTGATCATCTGCTCAATGCTCCTTTATTGCTTCTCGGATCATGCTCAGGGATTCCTGTGGCCCCAGAGCATCGGCTTGCAGGTCCGTGAACGCTCGCTCGTACTGGTCCACATCCGGTGCACTACGGATCACCTGGGCATCTCCCAGATTCTCCAAGTAGACGATGGGTTTCAGGGCGTCTCCCTCCCGGAAGCTCAGGATGGTGAAGGCCCCGTTCATGCCCGTGTGCGCGCCGCTCTTGAAGGGGATCACCTGAACCCGGACCGCCGGGAGTGACGACGCGACCTCGGCAATGTGCTCCAGCTGCGCCCTCGCCACCGACGGTCCGCCCACCTCGCGGTAGAGCACCGCCTCGTTGACAACTGCGGTGAATCGGAGGGGAAGCTCGTTCCGGCGTAGCACCTCCTGCCGAGCCATGCGCACGGCCACGTGCTTGTCGATCTCAGCGGCATCGCGATTCTCGTGCGCGACCTGATAGATCGCTCTGACGTACTCCTCGGTCTGAAGCAGACCGGGTACATACTCCGCCTCGTACTTGTGCATTGAGGCAGCGGTCTCTTCCAGCCCCAGGTACGCCTTGAACGTCGGACTTATGGCCGGCCGATACTCCGCCGTCTGCCACCAGTCCCGCTTCGTCTTCGTCACCACCGCGTACGCCGTCAGCAGCGATCTCTTCTCGGCGTCCGCTCCGTACATGTCACAGAGCGCGATGACATCCGACGGCTCGACCGTCGCGTTCTCCCCGGTCTCCAGCCTCGTCAGCTTGGAAGGGCTCCAGATCAGCCTTCTCACGACCTGGTTGGCCTTCAGGCCGGCGGCCTGGCGCAACTGCCTTAACTCCGTACCCAAGTGCAGACGGCACAGAGCGGGCGTGGCCGACTCGATGTCCGTGATCATCTGCTGTCCTTCCTGCGCGCGTTACCCAGTGTGTCGGCGATGGTTCCACCCGTGCAAGAAACGTTCTGCGCCACAGCAGGAGATTCTGCTGTGCGGCGAACGACCCGCGAAATAGAAGTAGTTCTCATAGAACTTTGATTTCAGAAGCCCCCTGAGACGGCTCCTACAGTAGCCGTTCCGGTGCCATCCTGGACGCAGATTCTCACGTATCGCAGCGAATCCAGCGCTGTGCGTGAGCGCGGCGATCCCCCCACGGCTTCTCCCCCGCCGTGGAGTCCAACGAGGCACCCAGCAAAAGGATTCGCGATGCCCGCATCCTCCAACGCACGTATCCGACGGACGAGTTCGGCCACCGGAGGGGCATGGCCGGGCGACGGCTCCGATTCGGCGCGTATTCAACGAATCGAGGTCTCATTCCCGCCACAGGCCGAGTGCGTCGCCCGGGTCAGACATCTGGCCGCCGGAATTCTGTATCGCAACGGGCTGACGGATCCCGATCTCCTGGACACCGTGCAGCTGCTCGTGAGCGAGATCGTCACCAATGCCATTACGCACGGGGGCGGCGGCGAGGTGAGCTTCGCGCTGGAATGCGATCCGCCGAGGGAGATCCGTATCGAGGTCGACGACCACGGGCGCGGCACGCCGACGGTGCGCCACCCCGGGCCGGAGGCGGAAAGCGGGCGCGGGATGGCGCTGGTCGAGCTGCTCGCACGATCGTGGGGAAGAAAGGGCTCTTGTACGTGGTGCACCGTGCCGACACAAGAAGTAGCGGTCTGAACGCCAGCGGAATATCGAATCGTCGGACGATCCGGTCGGACGAAGCAGGAAAGCGGGGCACTCATGCCTGTCGCGGACAGCGACATCGTGAAGGCACTCACGGGTTATATGCATCAGCATCCCGCGGAGACAGGGGCGCTCATGCCGCTGTACGACGCGATCCGCGATCACTCGGCGCAGGGCGGGTGCCGCCATGAGAACCGGTGCCCGCTGGTGAAGGCGGCGGCGCTGGTGGTGGACGAGCAGGAGCGGGTGCTCGCCTTCAGCCATCGGACGTGGTGGGCGCTGGCGGAGGGGCCGCCGCACCCCCATGACGAGTCGCTGGGGGCGGCGGCGCTGCGGGTGCTCAGCGAGTTCGCCGGCATCGAGGGAGTGTGGGCGGTGCCGGGCGCGGAGGACCCGATCGCGGTGGACGTGATCTGGGCGGCGCCGGAGGAGGGGCATCGGCTGAGAGTGGGGTTCCGGTATCTGTTCCGGGCGCACTCGCGGGCGCTGCCGTCGTGGCTGGCGGCGAGCGGGCGGGCCAGATGGGTGCCGATGACGGAGATCGCGCCCCGGCTGGCGGAGCGGCTGCTCTCGCGGATGGCGGTTCCGCTGTGAGTCCGCGGGCCGAGCAGATCGCGTACATCCTCTCGGTGCTCGCGCTGACGGGCGCGCTGGCGTGGGCGGTATTGGGGGGCGCGCGCTGAGCGGCGCACGCCGGGCAGGACGAGCCACGCCACGCCGTGAAGTAGCCATTCGGTCACCCAACGTGGAGTGATCCGTTTGTGCGCGACGGTCTCGGGCAGCGCTTGGCGGGGATCTTGGGTCTCCGGCGCGGGTCCCCGACAGGGCCCGCGCCCACCGACGCTGAGGAGTCGACGCAGATGACCGAGCAGTCCAGTGTGCGCGGGGAGCCCACTCACGAGGAGCGGGTCGCCTTCCAGCTGTCCGTCTACGCCAATCTGGTCACCGGCGTGAAGGACGACGATCTGGAGGGTCTGCTGCGGCAGCGCATCCAGCACTACCTGGACCTCAACAAGGAGGTCATCGGCGGCTGGGAGATCGTCTGGGGGCCGGGCGTCAAGCAGTTCCGGACCGATCTCTACGCCGTCAACGCGCTGTACCTGGCGCGGAGCGTGGACGATCCGACGCGCTATGTCGTCGCGATCGCCGGGACGAACGGGAGCGAGCCGTTCGAGTGGCTCTTCGAGAATCTGCTGGTGCGGACGGTCGCCTGGCATCCCGCGAAGCCGTTCACCCGGGTCAATCTGGGGACGGCGATCGGGCTGAACGTGCTGAAGGAGATCACGCCCTCCGGCGACCGGCCCGGCGCGGGTACGACGCTGCGGCAGTTCCTCAAGCGGCTGCCCGACAAGAACATCTCGCTGACCGTCACCGGCCACAGTCTGGGCGGGGTGCTCGCACCGGCGCTGGCCGTGTGGCTGCGGGACACGCAGAAGGTGCTCGGCGGGCTCTCCCCCGCCGGGTGGGACTTCCAGGAGCGGGCGAAGATCTCGACCCTGTCGACCGCGGGCCCGACCCCGGGCAACGTCCGCTTCGCGGCCTACGCCGCCGAGCGGCTGGAGTCGGTGCGGCGGTACGCCAACGGGCTGGACCTGGCCCCGTCGCTGTGGACCCACGACACCATCGAGGGGGCCGAGAAGTTCTACGACGCGGACGGGGTGGCCGGGCCCGGGGAGTGGCTCTTCGACCTGGCCAAGGCGTGGGGCACGGGCGACTTCCGGGGGCATGTGGACCCGGGCCCGGCCGCGTTCGAGGGGCCCTTCGAACCGGAGCTGTTCGACCCGTCGGCGTCGGCCTGCGCCAACTTCGCCGCGCAGGCGCTGCACCAGCACGAGACCGCGTACCAGCCGTACTTCCATCTGGAGGGGGTGGAGTGGCCGAGCATCCGGCCCGAGGGCGCGCCGGCCACCGTCTGGACGCCGGGGCTGCGGCGGCTCTTCGAGGAGGCGGGGCACACCCTCCCGGACGGGCTGGCCGGGGCTCCGGAGCGGTCGGGGCCGACGACGGCCCCGGTCAGCGGGCAGCCGGTGGCGCTGCCCGGCGGGGCCGACAGCGCGGAGGCGGAGGAGCTGGCGTCCTGGGTGGAGGCGGAACTCGACTACGCGACGGACGCCGACTGAGCGACCGGGCGACCGGGCCGTCGGGCGACCGGTCGCCCGGGGCGCCGCTGACGCGCCCGTCCCGGGGCGGCCGGGTGCGACCGGTCGCCCCTCCGGCGGGCGCGGGCCGGGCCCGGACCACACGGTCCGGGCCCGGCCCTTCGTACACCGCGTCGGCGGTCAGACGTGCGCCCCGCTCCCCTTGCCCGGGGCGACGGCCTCCTCCGGGCCGGGGGCCGGGTCCCCGGCCTCGTCCATGTGCAGCTCCGGGGGCTTGCGGGTGAAGAAGCGGGTGGAGATCGCGAGCAGGACCACGCCGACCGCCATCCACACCAGGCCGACGACGAAGGTCTCGCCGGTCAGACTGGTCCAGAGCCAGACCGTGCTGGCGAAGCCCAGACCCGGCAGCAGACCGTTGACCAGGAGCGAACGGGCTCCGAGGGTGCGGCCCCGGCCGAAGAGATAGTGCTTGATCACGCTCAGGTTGACCATGGAGAAGGCGGCCAGCGCACCGAAGTTGATCATCACAACGGCCTGGTCGAGCGTGAGGACCGTGGAGAGCAGGGCCACCGCCGAGACCGCGATCAGCGCGCCCACGGGGGTGCCGAATCTCGGGTTCAGCCGGCCGAAGAGCCGGTTCGGCAGCAGTCCGTCGCGGCCCATGGAGAAGATGATCCGCGAGACGCTGGCCTGCGAGACCATCGCGGAGCCGAAGCAGCCGAGCACGTACACCGCCGTGAACGCGCCGCTCAGCGCGCTGCCGCCGACGCTCTCCATCAGCTCGGCGCCCGCCGAGTCGGGATTGCTGAAGTCGTTGTCCGGGCGGACGAGCGAGCCGATCCAGGCCACCAGGATGAAGAGGCCGCCGCCGATCGCGGTGGTGAGGATGATGCCGAGCGGGATCGTCCGGCGCGGATTGTGGGCCTCCTCGGCGAGCGTGGAGACCGCGTCGAAGCCCAGGAAGCTCAGCGCCAGAATCGCCGCGCCGCCCGCCAGCAGGGACCACTGACCCGATGCGGGGACGAAGGACTGGAACGCCTCCCCGGCCGACACCTGGGACTCGATGCCGCCCAGCGTCACAAAGGTGATCAGGAGAAGCGCCGTGACGCCCATGACGATCGCGGTGATCCGGCTGACGAACTTCACCCCGAGGATGTTGAACGCCAGCACCACCAGCAGCACCAGGACGCTCCAGACGCCCTGGGGCACTCCCGGGAACTGCGCGTGCAGATAGATGCCCGCGAGCAGGAAGGACACCATCGGGAGGAAGAGATAGTCCAGCATCAGCGTCCAGCCGGTCAGAAACCCGACATGGCCGCCGAACACCTTCTGTGAATACTTGTACGCAGAACCGGCCGCCGGAAAACTGCGGACCATACGGCCGTAGCTGTGCGCGGTCAGCATCATCACGGCGAGTGCCAGCACATACGCGGCCGGCAGATGTCCCGCCGTCTCGTCGTTGACGATCCCGTACGTCGTGAACACCGCGACGGGCGACATATAGGTGAGGCCGAAGAGCACGATCGCGGGCAGCCGCAGCACTCGCGTCAGCTGGGGTGCTTTCTCAGTTTCGCTACTGGACACCGGCTTGATTCCTCTCCGCGCCCGTCGGTTCAACGGGGGTTCCATCGATGCCCGAAGAGTGACAAACACCGGCGGTGACCGACATACGCATCTGTACGTACGGAAGAGCCGCGCACTCCGGACGGAAGCCGGTGACGCGGCCGCCGACCACGGCCGATACGTAATCTTACGGAGTTCGCAAAACGATCCCGCTCGTTAACGTGTTCCTCGATCCCGCACGGAGAGAGGACCACATATGTGGCCAGCAGGCTATAGGGCGGCTTTGGCGCTGACGGTCGACTTCGACGCCGAGGAATTGTGGCTCGCCGAGGACCCCGCGAACGCCGTCCGTCCCGGAGTTCTCTCCCAGGCCCGGTACGGGGCCGAGGTCGCCGTCCCGCAGCTGCTGGAGATGCTCGACCGGCTCGCCATACCGGCCACTTTCTTCGTCTGCGGCGGCGACGCCGAAAGATATCCCTCGGTCCTGGAGTCCGTGGTCGAGCGGGGGCATGAAATCGGCCATCACGGCTTCTCGCACCGCTCCCCGCATCTCATGGAGCGGGACGAGGAGGCCGGGGAGCTGGCGCGCGGACTGGCGGTGCTGCGGGAGTTCACCGACCGGGTCGAGGGCTATCGCTCGCCGTCCTGGGACATCAGCCCGAACACCCTGGACCTGCTGGCCGAGCACGGGTTCCGCTATGCGTCCAACATGATGGACGCGATCATTCCGTACCCGCATCCCCGGCACGACCTCATCGAGATCCCCGTCCACTGGTCGCTGGACGACGCGCCGCACTTCTGGTTCGACGCCACGAGCTGGCACAAGACCATGCGCTCCTCGCGCGAGGTGGCCGAGCTGTGGGGCGAGGAGACCAGTGCGATCCACGAAGTCGGAGGGCTGGTGACGCTCACCGTCCATCCGCAGATCATCGGGCGGCCGGGGCGGCTGCGGATGCTGGAGACGTTTCTGACCGGAGTGCGGGACGCGCGGGAGGAGCGGGGCGAGATCTGGTTCGCGACCTGCGGCGAGGTGGCGAAGGCGGCCCGGACGAGCGCGGCGGGGGTGCGGTCATGAGCGCCCGTACGCCCGCTGTCTCCACCGGGGCCGCCGAGGCCGCCGAAGCCGTGGAGCGGGGGCCCGGGGGCGGGCGGCGGACCGCCGTCGTCACCGGGGCCGCGCGCGGGATCGGGCACAGCATCGCCCGGCGGCTGGTCGCGGAGGGCTGGAACGTCCTGCTGTCGGACGTGGACCGGTCCGTCACGGCCGCCGCGCGGGCGCTCGACGGCTCCGGGCTGCGGACGGCGGCCGTCGTCGCCGACGTCTCCCGGCCGCGCGACGCCGCGCGCATGGCGGAGGCCGCCGTGGACGCCTTCGGAGGCGTCGACGCGCTGGTCGCGAACGCCGCCGTGGGCGGGCCCGACACCCCGCTGCTCGACACCGACGACGACGCGATCCGCCGGGTCTTCGAGGTCAACTTCTTCGGCGTGCTGCACTGTGTGCAGGCCGTCCGGCCGCTGCTCGCCGACGAGGGCTCCCGGGGCCGGATCGTCGTCATCGGATCCCTCTTCGCCCAGCAGCCCACCCCCGGCGCGGGGGCCTACAGCGCCTCCAAGGCCGCCGTGCACTCCCTCATGCGGACGCTCTCCCTGGAACTGGCCCCGCACTGCACGGTCAACGCGGTCGCGCCCGGCTATGTGATGACCGAGATGCACCGCGAGGAACTCGACTCCCGGGCCCGGCGCGCCGGGCGCTCCTTCGAACAGGAGCGGGACGGGCTCGCCGCCCAAGTGCCCCTGCGACGGCACGGCGCGGGCTCCGACATCGCCGACGCCGTGCACTATCTGCTCTCGGGCGCGGACTACGTCACCGGCCAGACGCTCAACGTCAACGGAGGAGTGCTCACCTCATGAATCACCAGGCAAGCCCCGGCGGCACCGGCAGCTCCGGCGATGCGGCCGGCGCCGACCGCGCCCGGCCGCGCAGACTCCTCGTCAGCGGGGCCGGTTCGGGCATCGGCCGCGCCGCCGCCGCCCTCGCGACCGCGCGCGGCTGGTCGGTCGTCGGGCTCGACCTCGCCGAGGGCGAGGGGCTCGTACGGTGCGACATCACCGACGAGGAGTCCGTGCGCGACGCCTTCCGCCGGGTGGACGACCTGTGGGACGGGCTCGCCCCGCACGCCCTCGTCCACAGCGCCGGGGTCTATCGCTTCAAGCCCGCCTTCGCCACCGGCGCCGCCGAGTGGGACTCGGTGATGAACATCAACGCGCGGGGCTCGCTGCTGGTGGCCTCCGCCGCCGCCGAGCGGATGGCCGAGAGCGGCGAGGGCGGCAGCGTCACCCTGCTCTCGTCGATCGCCGCCGTGCGCGGGGACGCGGGCGAGCCGAGCGCCGCGTACAGCGCCAGCAAGGGCGCGGTGGTGTCGCTCGCCCGTCAGCTGGCCGTCGAGTGGGGGCCGTACGGGATCCGGTGCAACGCCGTCGCGCCCGGGGTGATCGACACCCCGATGACGACCGTCGCGCACACCCCCGACGTCTTCGAGGAGGTCCTCCGGCGGATCCCCGCGCGCCGGCTGGGCACGGCCGAGGAGGTCGCGCGGGTCTGTCTCTTCCTCGCCTCCGAGGAATCCGCCTATGTGAGCGGCGCCGTCATCGCCGTGGACGGGGGCCAGAGCGCGTCATGAGCCTCATGGGGAACGCCGACCCGCTGATCGTCCGGGCCTCCGGCGGCCCGCGCGAGCGCGGCCGGCAGTACGGGAGCGCCGCCCGGGAGCGGGTGCTGCTCTCGCTGGAGAACTACGAGCGGGTGTACGAGACCTTCGCCGGGCTGCCGTGGGAGGGGGCGACCGCGCTGGCCGAGACCTTCGTACCGGCCGTCGCCCGGGTCCAGCCGGACGCGCTGGAGGAGATGGAGGGCATCGCGCTCGGCGCGGGCGTCGCCTTCGAGGACGTCCTCGCGCTGAATCTGCGGACCGAGATCCTCTTCTCGGGCAAGGCGCGGAAGATCGCGGCGGCGGGCGGCGGGGCCGCCCCCGGGAGCGCGGCGCGGGCCCCCGGAAGCAGTGCGGGGGTCCCCGGCGAGTGCACCTCGTTCTGCGATCTGCGCGGGCCCGAGCCGGTCGTGGGGCAGAACTGGGACTGGATCCCCTTCTCGCACCGGACGGTGGTGGTGCTGGAGGCCGCGCCCGAGCGCGGGCCCCGCTGGGTGTCGGTGGTCGAGGCCGGGCTGCTGGCCAAGTTCGGCATGAACGCGGCCGGGGTGACCGTGCTGACCAACGCGCTGGTCACCTCGCTGGACCGGGGCGCGCCGGGGATGCCGTACCACCTGCTGCTGCGGTCGCTGCTGGAGTCGGAGTCCGTCGACGCGGCCGTGGACACGCTGCGGACGGTCACCCGGTCCTCGTCGGCGAACTATCTGATCGTGGGCGGCGGGCGCGGCGTCGACGTCGAGGCGCGGCCCGGCGGGGCGGACGATCTGAGTCTGCGGCGGGTGGAGCGCGGCGGATATCTCATCCACGCCAATCACTTCCTCGGCGGCGACGAGGAGTTCGCGTCGACCGGCGCGGACCACGGGCCCCGGGTCATGCCCGACACGCTGTTCCGGAGCGAGCGGGCGACCGCGCTGGCGGAACTCATGCCGCGACCGTCGGTGGCCGGCTGGCACGAGGTGCTCAGCGATCACGCGAACTACCCGGACTCGCTCTGCTGCCACCCCAATCCGCGCGAGGGGGAGCTGGAGCAGGGCTCGACGGTGGCGAGCGCGGTGATCGAGCCGGAGCGGGGGCTGATGCACCTGGTGCTGGGGCATCCGTGCGCGGAACCCCGGGTGACGTACGACTACCGGGACTTCTTCGGGGTGCGGGGCTGAGGGCGGTCCCGGCGCGGGGGCGTTGAGGCTCCGGGGCCGCCGGGCTCGCGGGTCGGCGGGCCTTCCGGCTCGCGGGGTCCGTGGGCCTTCCGGCTCGCGGGCCTCGCGGGCTCACGGGCTCGGCCGTGGTTCAGGCGAGGGTCAGGATCTGCTGGCCCTCGCCCGAGAGGCGGTAGGTGAGGGTGGGCTGCGAGAGGCTCGCGTCGACCGTGTCGTACGGATAGCCGGACACCGACTGTCCGGGCTCGGCGAAGAGATACGCGCCGTTGATGCCCCGGTAGGCCGACTCCCGCAGATAGCCGCCGACGGCCCTCGGGCTGAACGAGCCGGTGACCGAGAACGCCGCGTGCACCATGCGCACCTGGTCGTACGCCGCGCTGGCCTGGCTGCGGCCCGGCGGGGAGCCGTACGCCCGCGCGTACGCCTCGGTGAAGCGGCGGCCCAGCGGGTCGTCCGGGCGGCCGGTGACCGTGGACCAGATGACCTGGCCGCCGGAGTGCTCGATCCGGCGGGCGAACCCCGGCACCGACGGGGTGTAGATGTGGTACGTCAGCTGGGCCGGGCTGTGCGCGGTGATCGCGTTCTGGAGCGCGGCGGCGGTCTCCACGCCGAGGTGGGAGACGACGACGATCTGCGGGCGGTCGGCCAGCACGCCCGCGATCAGCTCGTCCATGTGCTCGACGGTCAGCCCGACGCGATGGGTGGAGGCGACCGTCCAGCCGATCTCCCGGGCCCGCGCCTCGAAGGTGTCGTCCGTGATCGCGCAGCCGTAGCCGTCGAGTTCGATCACCGCGAGCCGGGGCGCGGCCCCGCCCGCGCCCGTCGCCGACGAGCCCTTGAGATAGGCGAGCAGCGCCGACTGATAGGCGGTCTCGGAGGGGCAGGTCTGGAAGACGTGGCCGAGGCGGCGCGGGTCCTCGCGGACCGCGTCGACGCTGCGCGTCCAGGTGTTGGTGTGGAGGAAGGGCCGGCCGAAGTCGGCGGCGAAGTCGAAGACCCCGGGGCTGAGCGCGCTGGCGTAGCTGCTGGTGATCGCGTCGACGTCGGCGTCGGCGAGCGCGGCGAGACCCTCCCGTACGGACGTCTCGTCCAGCGGGTCGACCTGGACCAGGACATGTTCGACGGAGCGTCCGTCGTCGTGGAGCAGGGCGTTGATGTCGCGGACGGCGAGCGCCGCGCCCTGGGCGGTCTCGCGGCCGTCGGCGGCGAAGGCCCCGGCGACGGCGATGGTGCCGATGCGGACGGTGTCGCGGCCCGCCGGGCGGGCGCGGCGGGCGGCCGGGACGGCGACGGCGGAGGCGGTGGCGGAGTGGCGTTCGATGTCCAGGACGCGGATGCCGGAGCGCTGCTCCACGCCGCCGGGGATCGGCAGCCGGATGAGGTCGCGGTCGACGGCGAGGGCGCTGAGCCCGGCGCGGGAGTCCTGGTCCAGCTTCTTCAGCAGCCGTTCGACCTGGGTGGTCACCGTGCGGATGCTGGTGCCGAGCCGGCTGGATATCTCCCGGTTCGAGAGGCCCATGGCGACCAGCGAGATGATGTCGATCTCGCGGGCGGTGAGCCCGGCGGGCGGGCCGTCGATGGGGCTCAGCCCGAGTGCGACGACGGGGCGGGCGGGGTGGCGCAGCTCCAGCCGGCACCAGGCCCAGTGGCCGTCCTCGCACCAGAGGAAGCGGGCGGAGCGCAGGCCGGAGGCGTGGAATCCGGCGACGCGGCGGAGGAGGAGGGGGCTGACTCCGGTGCCGGTGCCGGTGCTGGTGCCTGTGCCGGTGCCTGTGCCGGTCGGGTCGCGGAGGTCCTCCGGGGCGGCGGGTTCCGTCTCGGGGGATCCGGGCGCGTGCTCTTCGGAGGCTTCGGGTGCTTGGGGGGCTTGGGGGGCTTCCGGCGCTCCGGGCGCGGGGGCTTCGGCGGGGGTGAGGGTGACGTCCCACTGGGTGGCGGCGCGCGTCGGGAAGCCGGGGGCGTCGAGGGTCTCGGGGCGGGGGTGCGACGACCGCAAGGCGACTCCTCCATTCGTCGGGACGGGTCGGACCGACCCGTCCGCGCGACGGAACCCCCGCATTCCGCACGATAGCCGCGATCGACACCAGGGGGAATACCAGCCATGGCGCGAAATCGCTTGGGATCATTGTTTCCCCTGGTGGAGCGGGGTGCGCAACAAACCCGGAGCGGCGAAAGCTGGTCTCGAACAGCGGCGAGACCTCCGGCAGAGCCCGGTCGAGCCGACAGCAACGCACCACCACGAGGGGCAGTACCGATGAACCGACACCTGAGCGCCACGATCGCCACCGCAGTGCTCGCCGGAGGTCTGACGGCGATCTCGACGCCCGCCCAGGCGGCTCCCGTCCCCGGCTGCGTCGACGCCGGGCAGACCTTCCGTACGATCAGCGCGAAGTCGACGAAGTGGGTGCCCACCAACGTCCACAGCGACTGGGCCCGGCCCGGGGTGACCATCACGTACAGCAAGAACAAGACGGGCTCCTGGACCCTCACCGGCTCGGTCGGCGCACAGGCCGAGCTGAAGGCCGTGCTCGCCAAGGCGAGCGCATCCTTCAACGTCTCCCTCGCCAAGACCTGGACCAAGTCGGACACCTGGACGTACGCGGCCACCGTGAAGAAGAAGCGCGGCACGACCAAGGGCCGGCTGATGATGTTCCACGAGGCGAAGCGGTTCACCGCGAAGAAGACCCTCGTCTACAACAAGAACGGCCGCTGCGCGACGAAGACCGTCTACAAGAAGACGATCACCGCGCCGGTCAAGCGGAACAACAATGTGTGGGGCATTCAGTACCGCTGACCGCTCACCCTCACAACGAACCGTTACGGCCCCGGGCGTGAGCCCCCGTGGGCCCGGACCGAGCGTCGGGGGGCGCTGCGGCACGGGCGGGGGCACGGGGGCCACCGGGGGGCCGGGGGCACGTCCGGGTCGTGCGGTTCGTTCAGCTCGTACAGCTCGCCGTAGGGCTGCGTACAGCTCGGCGTACAGCTCGTTCCGGTTCGTTCAGCAGGTCTCGCGGTAGGGCAGTTCGGGGAGGTGGTCCCGCCACTCCGTGCGGGAGAGTCCGGAGCCCGCGCGCTCGCACACGGCGGCGGCCATCCGCCCGGGGTCGAGATCGTAGGTCTCCGCCCCCGAGTGGACGCCCGCCGAGCGCAGGGTGCGGCCGTCCGCGCCGAAGGCGAGGGAGAGGACCGCGTCGCCCGGGGTGGGGAGGGGGGACCCCAGCCGGCGGCTGGACGCGACGTCCCAGAGCTGGACGCTGCCCCAGCCGTCGCCGACGGCGAGGGTCGTCCCGTCCGGGGAGAAGGCGAGGGCGGTGACTCCCCCCTCGTTCGGCCGTCGCGACACGACGGCGGGCTCGGCGACGTCGTCCGGCGCGTCCCCGTCGACGCCGTTCTCGACGCCCTGGAAGATCGCCAGGCGCTTGACCGCCCGCCCGTCCCAGATCGTGACCCGACCCCGGTTGTCGCCCACGGCGAGACGGGACCCGTCGGGGCTGAAGATCTGCGTCTGGGCCCCGTTCTCGTACATGCCCCGGGACGACGGCCGCCCGGCGCGGAGGTCGGCGTACCCGCCCCCGGCTCCGGCGAGGCCGGTCTCGTCGCGCCGAAGGGCCAGCGGCGGGCCGCCGATCCCGGGGACCGTCGCCGTCTTGCGGCCCCGGCCGGCCCGGGACACGTCCCAGACCTCCACCAGCTCCCGGTCCTCCTCCGCCCGCGCCGTGTAGGCCCGCCGGCCGTCCGCGCTCAGCTCGAAGTCGTTGACGCCGGACAGGCCGTCGTCGCCGGGGTCCGGACGGACGCTCGCGTGCGTCCGGCGGGCCGCCACGTCCCAGATCACCAGCCGGTCGGACGCGGAGTCCCAGTAGGCGTAGTACCGGCCGTCGGCGCTGAAGACGGAGTGGCCGTCGCAGTGCATCGCGACCGTCCCGCCGTGCGAGGCGTCCTCGGGCACGCACGGCCGCCCGGGAGGCTCGCCGACGGTCCGGCCGCTGCCCGCGTCCACCAGCCGGAACCCGTCCCCGGTGATGGTGGCGGAGACCAGCGCGAGCGTACGGCCGTCCGGGGAGAGCCGCTTGTCGAGACTGCCCTCCCGCGACCACTCGTCCGTCGTCGCCCGCCCCGGGCGCAGCGACCGCACGATCAGCTCATTGCCGTCCAGGTAGCGGAGCGAGCCGTCGGCCGGGTCGAGGGCGAACTCCTCGACCTCCTCATTGGCCAGCGCGTGGTGGAAGACCGAGGCCCCGGGGGACGACAGCCGCCACAGCCGCAGTTCGCCCGGACCGGAGGCGGTCAGGAAGGCTCCGTCCGCACTGAACCGGACCACGCGCGCGCGGCCGCCCACCAGCCGGGGCAGCTCACGGCCGGAGCCGAGATCCCATCTGCGGACGCCCTCGCCGGTGGCGACGGCCACCGAGCGGCCGTCCGGCGCGAGGGCGGCCTCCCCCCACGCGCAGTCGGGGCGGCCCGCCTTCGTCCAGGGCCCGTCGAGCCGCTCGCGCGTGGTCACGTCCCAGATCTGGAGCGGGCCCCGGTCCAGGCACAGGGCCAGTTTCCGGCCGTCCCGGCTCAGCGTCATCTCCGTGGCGCTCGGCGCGTCGTACGTGCTCGCCACGGTCAGCCGCCGACGGCGGTCGCCGACGTCCCAGACCTCCACGTCCCCGTGGTCGGTCATCACCGCCAGCGAGGCGCCGTCCAGACCGAGAGCGAGGTCCGTCGTCCCCTTCACCGGAATCCGCCCGGCCGCCCGGCCGGCCCGGACGTCCCACATCAGTACGCTGCCGTCCTCGCTCTGGAGCGCCATGCTGCGGCCGTCCGAGGCGATCACCGCGCCCCAGCCGGACTGTGAGCCCGGACCGGGATGGACGCGGGTCCGGCGGGGATCGCGCAGGTCCCAGCTCTGGACGCGGTCCGGTCCCGCGGCGATCAGCGTGCGGCCGTCCCCCGTCAGCAGCAGCCCCTCGCTGGTGTCCGTGTCCCGTTCGGAGACGGTGAACACGTCCTCCTCGCGCTGCGCCATCGCCCCGGTCAGCGCCGAGCGGGTCTCGGTGGTGTCGGCGAGCCGCCAGGCGGCGACGCTGAGACGCATGGCGCGCTGGGGGTCGGCGTGGCGGAGGGCGTCGGCGACGGAGGCGATACGGCGGGCCTCGGCCTCGGTGTGGCGGCGGTCGCCGGTGGCGTTCTGCTGCCAGGCGATGACGCCGGCGACGAGCGCGACGGCCAGCACGAGGACGAGGGAGGACAGCAGGGCGCGGCGGCGGCGGCGCACGGCGGCGGAGGTGGTGCGGCTGGCCCGGAGGAAGGCCTGTTCGGGCGCGGTGAGGGCGGCGGCGTACTCGGGGCGGGTGAAGTGCTGCTCGGCGGCGGTGAGCTGGGCGCCCCAGTAGAGCGCTCCGGTGTCCTGGCCGAGATCGCACCAGATCTGGGCGGCCTCGGTGAGACGGCGGTGGGCGCGTATGCGCTCGCGGTCCTCCTCGATCCAGGCGCTCAGCCGTGGCCAGGCGGTGATGAGGGCCTCGTGGGCGAGGTCGGCGGCCTCGTCCCGCAGCGTCAGCAGCCGGGCGCGGACGAGGCGTTCGACGATGAGCGCCGTCTCGGCGGAGTCGCCGAAGCAGAGTTCGTCGCAGGGCACGGGACGGCGGGTGTCGGGAGCGCCGTCGCCGGGGGTGATCAGGCGCAGCAGGACGAGCCGGGCGAGTTCGCGCTGCTCGGCGGAGAGGTCGGCGTACGCCTCCTCGGCGGTATGGGCGATCGCGCCGTGGGCGCCGCCGGTGGCCTCGTAGGCGGCCATGGTGAGGGTGCGGCCGCGGCGGCGCCGCCAGGTCTCGCGCAGGGCGTGGGAGAGGAGCGGCAGGCCGCCGGGCTCGCCGTCCACATCGGCGATCAGCCGGGCGGTCAGCTCGCGTTCGACGATCAGCCCGGCAGCCTGGGCGGGGCCGATGACGGTCTCGCGCAGTTCGGCCTGGGTCATGGGGCCGACCAGCAGGGAGGCGTCGGCGAGGGCGTCCGCGAGGGAGCGGTTTCCCGCGCAGCGGGCGTAGAAGTCGGCGCGTACGGCGATGACGACGCGCAGCCGGGAGCCGGGCTCCCGGGCGGCGAGGAGGCGTTCGACGAACTCGGCGCGTTCGGCCGGGTCGGCGCAGAGGGTGAAGACCTCCTCGAACTGGTCGACCACCACCAGGGTGTCGCCGCCGCCGTCCTTGGGGATCAGCGCGTCGGCGTGGGCGCGCATCGGGTGCGGGCCGGGGGTGAGGACGCGGATGGCGGCGAGTTCGCCGGCCCGGTCGCGAAGGACGGGGATGAGGCCGGCGCGCAGCAGGGACGATTTGCCGCTGCCCGACGGGCCGAAGACGGCGGCGAAGCGTTTGCCGAGGACGAGGTCGCGGGCCGCGTCGATGAGCGGTCCGCGTCCGAAGAACCGTTCGTGGTCGCCGGGTTCGAAGCGGGCCAGGCCCTGGTACGGGGAGTCGGCGGCCGCGCCGTCGTCGGCGAGGTCCCGCGCGGTCGCCTCGCCGGACGCGGCGCGCCAGCGCTCCTCCCACTCCGCCTGCTCGTCCTCGTCGCAGCCGCACGCCCGGACGTAGGCCAGCACGACGGGCAGCGAGGGGAGCTGCTCCCCGGCGGCGGCGCGGGAGAGCGTGGTCACCGAGTACGGGACGGTGCGGGCCATCGCCCGGTAGGTCAGGCCGTCGGTCTCCTGCCTCAGCTTTCGCAGCTCGTACGCGAACCGCTCCACCGGCCCCGCCGCCGGATCCACCGGCACCTCACGCCGCCCCACCCTTCGGCCCCGCCCTTCCGGGCGCTTCCCCGCCCCCACCACCGCCGTCGTCGCCGTCGTCGTCGTTTCGGACGTGTCCGGATAGCGCTTGTCGTTTTGGCGTCAACCTACCGTGGGGGGTGGGGGTGGTCCTCAGGGGCGGCGCGGGGCAGCGCGGGGCGGGGGCAGAGACGGTGGGCGCGGGGCGAGGGCAGATCGGGGCGGGGCAGAGACGGTCGGCGCGGGGCGGGGGCAGAGACGGTGGGCGCGGGGCGGGGTCAAGCGGGGTCGGGGCCGGGCGGGGTCAGGGTGAGGTCGGGCAGTGCGGAGAGGGTGCGCAGGCCCTCGATGAATCCCGCGCGATCGCGGGGCGACAGGGCGGCGAGCAGACGCTCCTCGCCGTCCTGAACGGCGGATTGGACCTCGTCCCGCAGCCGCCGCCCCTCGGCGGTGAGGGACAGCAGGCGCACTCGCCGGTCGCCGGGGTCGGGCAGACGGCGGATCAGTCCGCGCGTCTCCAGATCGTCGAGGACGGCGATGATGCGGGTCTTGTCCGCCCGGACGGCCTCGGCCAGGGCGGCCTGGGTGCGGATCGGCGTCTCGTCGAGGTGCAGCAGCACGGTGTACGCCCACATGGACAGCGCGTGGGCGTCGAGAATCGGCCGCTCCGCGTCCATCAGGGCGCGGCCCAACGGCACCATCATCGCCGCGAGATCGGGACGGGTGGACCGCGCTTCCGACGCGCTGCCGCCCTGGGCGGCGTTCTCAGCCATGTCACGAAAATACCCGTTGACAATTAATAAGCACACGCACATCGTAAGCACATGCATACAGTCATGGAGCTGGTGGAGTTCGAACGGCTGCGACGGCTCGACGAGCGGGCGATCCGGAGCACGGTGATCCTGGCGCGCGGGGTGACCCGGGAGGATCTGTCCCGCCCCACGCCCTGCGCGGGGTGGACGCTGGCCGATCTGCTCGCGCACATGGCGGCCCAGCACCGGGGGTTCGCGGCGGCGGCGAGGGGGTTCGGCGCGGATCCGGCGCAGTGGGTGGTTCGGCCGCGCGCCGCTGAGGCGGTCGGGGACACCGAGGCCGTGGGGGAGGCCGGGGCGGTCGGGCGCGACGAGGCGGTCGAGGAGGTCGAGGCCATGGGGGAGGTCAGGGCAGACGGGGAGGTCGGGGCAGACGGGGCGGTCCGGGTCGACGAGACCGTCAGGGCCGCCGGGCGCGACAAAGCAGTCGGGCAGGTCGGGGCGGTCGGGCGCGACGAGGCCGTCAGGGTTGCCGAGACCGCCGGGATCCTCGGGGAGTACGCGGCCGCGGCCGAGCGGGTCATCACCGCCTTCGCTGCCCTGGCCGACCCGGACCGCCCCTTCGCCCTGCCGGAGATCACCACCGCCCGGACGTTCCCGGCCTTACGGGCCGTCGCCTTCCACCTCACGGACTGCGTGGCGCACAGCTGGGACATCGCCCGCGCTCTGGACCTCCCCCACGATCCCGACCCCGATCTGGTGCGCGCCGCGATGCCGACGGCCCGCGCGATCCCGGACGGCGACTCGCGGCTCGCTCCGGGCAGCCCCTTCGGACCGAGGCTGCTCCCGGGCCACCGCGCGAGCCGACTGGAGCATCTGCTCACGGCGCTGGGCAGATCCCCGGAGTGGCGGAGCCCGGCGCCGGCCGCCGCCGGCGGCCCGATCCGCCCCGGGGCCGAGCGGGGCACGGCATGCTGAGGTCCTCATGGACTCCGGGCGCGGACCACGGCCTGGGCGGCCCGGTCCTGGTCAGCGTCACCGACTTCACCCTCGACAGAATCACGGACCTGCCCGGCGTCCACCGCGCGGCCCGCCGTCTCACGGCGCGCTGGCAGGAACTGGAGGGAGCACACGGAGTCTGGCTGTGGACCTCCCCCACCGCCCGCCGCTGCGGCGCCGTCGCCGTCTGGCGCGACGCGGTCGCCCTCCACCGCTTCGTCATCTGGCCGCCCCACACCACGATCGTGCGCCGCTACCGCACCCGCGGCACCCTCACCTCAACCACCTGGCCCTCCCCCCACTTCGACCCCACAACCACCTGGACCCGCGCCCGCGCGATCCTCCGCCCCGGGGGCGCCCCATGAACCGACGACCCTCGGCGCGGCGCCCGGGCCGCTGACGTCGCCGAGCCCGGAGCGGCAGGGCGGTTCAGAGGTTCTCGGGGATCTCGATCTTCAGGGACTTGTCGGCCTCGGCCTGCTCGATGCGGACGTTGTACTCGGTGAGCAACTCGCGTATGCGGTCGCGGACGGCGGCCTTGCCGAAGCCCGCCACTTCCTCGATGTTGGTGCCCACGAAGTCCTCGATGGACTGGATGGCGACCCGGTCGGCCAGGCCGAGATCCTGGGCGATCTGGGTGGCGCCGACGACGCGATTGTCGGGGACGAGGACCCTGGGCCGGTAGCCGTGGCGCAGATTGTGGGCGCAGCGCTCCGTGAAGACCTTCTCGCCGGGAGACATCGTGACGTGGATGGCCGTGTCGCCGATCTGGAAGTCGCCCGCGCGGCCGGTCTGTACGTCCGCGGTGGTGTAGCTCTCGACGTTGACGTCCTCGTCAGGGAAGCGGATCTTCAGCTTGGCGCCGACGAGATGCTGGGCGACGGCTCCCGCCGTGTTGCCGCCGCGCTGGCGGCCCGCCTCGATGAGCGCGGCGACGGCCGTGCGCACCGGGTTGTCGGGGTTGATCTCAGCCTCGATCCTCCTGCGGCCGAAGTAGTCCTCCCGGACCCGGCCCACGAACCAGGCCTGGAGCAGGGAGGCCAGGGCGGTGCGCTCCGCGAGCGTCCATCCGGCCAGCCCCGTCTCGGAGCCCTTCTCGTTGAGGAGGTCCGCGACGGCGCGGGCGTGCCGGATCGTGGCCCGCGATGTGCGGCCGCCTTCGCTGGTGAACGTACGGGTCTCGCCGTGATGGGCGAGCAGTCTTTGCACCTGTGGGCCGCCGGCCGTCTTCACCTGCGAGGGCGCCAGATAGTGATCGGGTTCGAGCGGGTAGTGCTGGGCGAGGAACTCCGTCACGTACAGGCCGGCGCACATGACGTTGGCGTTCACGGCGCCCTTGGCGTCGCGATTCCCCTCGTACCAGGTCCGCAGGGTGTCGACGAGCACGCCCGCGGCGTCCTCGACCTCGGCCGTGACGTCCTCGGGGTGCGGGGCGACCATGTGTTCCTCCTGGGTGCGGGGCGATTCGAGGCAGGCGTGCGGGCGGGACGGCGCCGGGGCGCCGGGGCTGCGGTTCGGAATCGCGGCGGTCCGCCGAGAGGGTTCGGTGCGGCTATCGCTCTTCGGCCGGGCGCGGGTCGGGCAGCCGGCGGCCGGCGAGCGTGCCGGCGAGCAGAGGCTGAAGGTAGTGCTTGGCCAGCCACTTGACCGCGTCGACGCTGACGGCGTCGCCGAACCCCATGATCGACTGATTGCGGTTGGGCGGCAGCCGGTACCCGGGGGCGCCCATGAGCTTGGCGTACTCGCGTGCGGTCATCCAGCGGACGGCCATCGGTTCGCCCTTCTGCATGCGCACCACGGCCTGCTTGGACGAGCCTCCGCGTGCGGTGCGCAGGCAGCCGGCCACGTCGTCGGCACGGATCTCCCAGGCGGGGACTCCATTGCGCGTCCGGCGGTACGCGGTGCGGTAGGAGGCCTCCGGCTCTCGGCTCAGCAGCTCGACACGGCCGAGGTTGATCTCGGAGAGCTGGGCGGAGAATTTGGCGACGCGGCCGGCGTCCCACCACTCCACATGGGGATCGTTGTCCGGGTCCACCAGGGCGGTCCACCCTTCGGTTCGCATCCCGGGCGGCTCGGGGAGAAAAGTGCGGTGGGTCCGCAGGCTCTCGTCGTCGAGGACTGCGTCCAGCCAGGAGGGGCGCAGCTGGGTGTTGCGGCTCTCGTCGGAGGGAGGCGTCTCCAGGGTGCTGGCGATCACGAAAAGACGCGGTCTGGACTGGGGCACGAAACGGCGCGCGTCCAGCGTGACGACGTCCGCCCAGTAGCCGAGCTGGTTCAGACGCTCGACGGCCGCCTTCAGATCGGCGCCCTTGTGGCTGGTGGCGAAGCCGTTCACATTCTCGATCGCGACCACGGGGGGCACGGCGCCGTCGCGGTCGCGCATCGCCTCGACGACCGCGGTGAAGTCCCAGAAGGTGCTGGAGTGCTCGCCCGCCAGCCCGGAGCGGCCGCCTGCCAAAGAAAGATCGGTGCAGGGGAAGGAGGCCCAGGCGAGCTGCACGCGGCCGGGGGCGGTGCCGGAGGCCATGTCGCCCGCGATCTCCCGTACGTCCCGCAGCACGTAGTGATCTTTCGTGTCCGGGAAGTGCCTCGCGTACATGTCCTGCTTCTGCGGGTCGAGGTCATTGGCCCAGGTGACCTCGAAGCCGACTTCAGCGCGCTCCAGCCCCAGGCGGGCCAGCCCGATTCCGGCGAAGAACTCGGCCACCTCGAATCGCGCCGCACCCTCCGGCTCGGCGGAGGCGGCGGATGTCTCGGAGTCGGGGGGAAGCGCTAGAGTCACCCGGCCGATGTTACGGGAGTGGGCAGGCGGCAAGAGGGAGGACCTGGAGGTCGGCGCCCCGGAACACGTCTACCGTATCCCCCATGGCTGGGAGTACCGGGGCCGCGTCAGGCGCGGGCCGAGCGAACAGGGCCGCCGAGAAGACCGAGCGCGCGGAGAGGTCCGCGGCGTCGTGGGCCTCTTCGGACGGTTCGCGCGCCAGCATGCGCGCGAACCGGAGCCGGGACACCGGGCCTGAGCTGGCGCTGAGGCGTGCCGTGCACAGCCGCGGCATGCGGTATCGGGTCGCCGCGCGCCCGATCAAGGAATTGCGGCGCACGGCCGATCTGGTCTTCACCCGTGCCAAGGTCGCCGTCTTCCTGGACGGCTGTTTCTGGCACGGGTGCCCCGAGCATCACACCGTCGCCGTCCGCAACGGCGCGTACTGGGCCGCGAAGGTCGAACGGAACCGGACGCGCGATCTGGACACGAACCAGCGGCTGACGGAGGCGGGCTGGGCGGTCGTACGCGTCTGGGAGCACGAGGACCCCGTCGAGGCGGCGGCCCGGGTCGAGGCCGCGGTGAGCGCAGCGCGGCGGAAGGGCCCGGGCCGCTCACCGAAGGCGACCGACTGACAGCGGAGCGCGCCCGGCGTCCTCGCCGGACGCCGGATCGCCCGGGCCGTCCGGGCCGTCCGGGCCGTCCGGGCCGTCCGGGCGGTCGCGGCGGCGACCCGCGCCGGAGGAGCGGCGCGCTCCGGATCTCCGCGCCCGACGCCCCGCCGTCGGTCCGGCCAGGGCGCATGCGTCCGGGGCGGCGAGACGGCTCGCGAACGGAAACGGGCACAGCCTCCGCGAGGGCTCATCGATCCGACGCGCCGGTCTCCCCGGCCCCGCGGTCTCGCGGCGGCCGGGAGGAGCCCCTCCGTCGGCCCCCGGCCGAGGCTCCAGCGCATGCCCCGTCGGAGGCGCCTGCCGCGGGCCGGACGGCCGCGGACAGCACTGTCAGACCCATGACATAGCCTCGCTGAAGCTCGGGCGCCCGTGAGGCGACTTCGGCGCCCGGCCGGTTTCTTCCCCTGTCGATCGACGTACCCGAGGACGACGATTCATGGCCGCGCACTCCGTGCCCAAACGTTTCGCCCTGGCCGCTCCGCAGGTCCAGGACTTCCGGAAGCTGCTGACGCAGGCAATGAGCGAGAAGGACCCCCAAGGGCGCACATGGGCCGACGCCCGGTGGGGCTGTTACGCCTTCTACGACTACGACGGGGAGCCCATCTATGTGGGCCAGACCAACGAGAAGCTGCGCACGCGGATCGGTCGTCACCTGACCAACCAGCGCAGCGATGCGGTGGCGATGCGCATTCTCGACATCTTCGAGGTCGCCGAGATGGAGCTCTGGCCGCTCTGGGATCTTCAGGACACCCCGAAGAAGGACGAGGCCGCCCGGGAACAGCTCGACACCCTGGAGTACTCGGCCTATCTCCACGCGATCGACGGCAGCAGGTTCAACGCGATCCTGAACGAGAAGATCCCTCCGCTCTCCGAGCCGGCGGCACTCCCCCCGTCGCGGCGGTTCAAGCTGATCAGCGACGCGACCCGCAGGGAGCGGGGGCACCCGGACGTCCGTATAGCCCGGCGCGCCGAGACCCTGTCCCGGCTCACCGCCGTGGCACACGAGAGGGGCGTGGTCTCGGCCGGGCTGCGCAGGGTGATCGTGATCCAGGCGGTCAGACTGGCGCACCTCGCGGCGTCCCGGTTCGCGCACGCTCAAGGCCTGCCGGCCCCCTCCGCCGACGCGATCAGCATCGAAGCCCTGGTCGGCACCGTCCTCCAGGAGCACGCCGGCTCTCAGTCGGCCGTCGACGATCCCGACGCCGAAGGCTCGGATTCGGACACCGACTGAGGCGGGGCCTGCGGACCGCAGCGCCGCGAACCGCCGCGCTGCGGTCCGCCGCCTGAAGCGGTTTCGTCCAAGGCCCCCTTCGCGATCGTCGACGCGATGCGGTCGATCGAACGGTCGGCCCCCGGCTCCCCTCAGGGGCCGGGCCCGGGCCCGGCGGCTTCCGCTTTCAGGGGCGGCTTTCCGCGTTCGCGAAGCCCGGCCGGACGAAGCAGGGATCCGGTCGCAGCGCGCTCGGCCGCCAGGAGTCCGGCGGCGGAGCGATGAGCGCCGATTCCTCCCACCGGAACTCGGGAGAGTCCGGGGGCACGAGGTCCCTCAGCACCGAGGCGGGCAGCTCGCGGATACAGCTGACGTCCGCGGCCGTGATCGGGTCGGCGACGAACGCGCTCGCCGCGAACACCACCTGGACGAGACGCCAGGCGTCGCCCTGCCGGACGCTCGTGTCGAACTCGTGGCGGGAGAGATGGAAGCGCGACAGGGTCTTCGGCCCGGCCGACTTCACCTCGAGGAACCGGACGGGTCCCTCGCAGACGTCCACGTCGTACCCATGGGCGTCGGAGACGAGAGCGACGTGCACGGGCTCCTTGCCCGCCGCGCGCAGCGCCGCCACGACGATCTCCTCCGCGGCGTCGCCGATCGCCTTGGACAGATCGGCGCCGTCGGGATCGCCGACGAGTCGGCGGGCCTCCGCCAGGACGTCGTCGAGGGCCTCCTCCAGCCAGCTCAGAGCCTCGAGATCCGGCTGCGGGATGTAGGCGCGCTCGACGCCCTCCGCGTTGACCGCGACCCGCAGCCACGCCGGAGGCTGGGAGGCCAGCAGCGCGACCGCCGCATGACGCATCGCGTGCCGGGCTCCTCCTCTCGGCGCCGCCGCGGCGGCGAGCGAACGCGCCACTCTTATCTCGCCCTCGTCGCCCACCGACGCGAGCCCGGCCCGGACCAGCGCCCGCGCCGGCGACCGGAGGTCCGTCGCCGCGGTCATGTAGGAGCCGTGGCCCAGCGCGGCGCTCACCCACTCGTCCACGCCCGTGCGCGGCGCGAGTCCCGCCACCCGGGCGAGATGCAGCACGGCGAAGACGACGCCGTGCCGGGGGAGCAGATCCACAGGCCCTCCTCAGCCCCGCAGCATGGCCGAGACGACCTGCATGTCGTCGTCCGCGGCGGCCGCTCCCTCGACGTGCTCGTCGGGCTCGGGAAGCGACACGCGGACCAGCCCCGGGTCGTTCATCAGCTTCGCCATGGCCTCGATCTTCTCCCGCAGCCGTCCGTCCACGGTCTCGTCGATCGTGCCCCGGCTGAGCAGCAGCGTGAACCGGGTGAGAGTCCCTTCCGCGAGGCCGATGCGGTGGATGCGGTCCTGGCTCTGCAGATAGTGACCGGCGTTGAACGTCCGGTCCAGGTAGACCGCGTGGTGGCACCAGTGCTGGAGGCTGACGCCCTCGCCGCACGCGGCCGGGTTGGCCAGCAGGACCTTGCAGGCCGGGTCGTTGCGGAACCGGTCGAACTCGGCCTCCCGCGTCACCGCGTTCGCCGGCGGATTCCCGTCCGCGGACGGTACGCCGCCGTGCACCACCGCGGGCTCGTACTCCTTCAGGAAGGAGCGAAGGATCTTCAGATTCCGGACGAACGTCGACCAGACGAGGACCTTCTGGCCCCGCGCCGCCTCCTCCGCGACGATCTCCCGGACGCGGTCGTACTTCCACGGCACCTCGTGCGCCTGGTACCGCTGGAGCAGCCGTATCAAGGGCTCGTCGCCCTTCACGCGCAACGGCGGGTGGACGAAGCCCTCTTCGTCGTCCTTGTCGGAGCCGGCCACGAGCAGCGCCGGGTTGGTGGCCGCTTCCAGCAGATACATCACGATCCGGCCGAGCCGGTCGAAGTCCCGGCGCTCCTTGACGGCCAGCGCGAACTCTCCCCGATACCGGCCGACGAGCGCCTCGTAGATCGCCGCCTGGATCGGCCGCATCTCCCTCGACTCAGAGATGATCTTCGTCGCCGGCAGTCCCAGCCGCGCCTTCGGCGTACGGACGAAGTACTTCGCGATGGCTTCGCCCGTGTCGCGGACCACGTCCTCGTCCCGGCCGTTGCGCTCGTTGTAGGCGCTCTCCGGGAGGATCTTGCGGTCCTGGCCCGGATAGAGGAAGCGGACCGGGGCCACGAGGTCGTGCGCGCCCTGCGGCGCGGGCGTCCCGGTGAGCACATCGCGGCGGCGCGCGGCGTACGCCAGATCGAGCACGGCGCGCCCGTGCACGCCGCCCGAACCGCGCTTGATGCGGTGCGCCTCGTCCAGGACGACCTGGGTGGGACGACGCACCACGTAGTCCCTGATCCGGTCGTAGTCGCTCGCCGCCCGGTTGTAGTTCGTCAGCAGGATCCGCGTGCTCATGAAGATCGGCGAGCCGGAGCCGTGGTGGACGACGAGTCTCGGCGCCGGATCGAGACAGGCCTCGACCTCTTCCTTCCAGGAGGGGAAGGCGGCGATGGGCGCGATCACCAACAGCTGTTCGACCTGTCCCGTGGCCCGCGCCACGGAATGGTTCGCCAGCGCCACCGTCGTCTTGCCCGCCCCGGGCACCGAGAAGTCCGCGGCGTGCGGCAGCCGCACGATCCGCGCCAGGTTCTCCAGCTGGAACGGCTTCAGCGTCCGGATGAAGCCCGCGGCCGCCAGCTGTCGTTCCAGGCCCGAGAGGGAGACGGAGGTCACGGGCGCGTCCAGCGCGGCCTGCCGCCGCTTCTGATCCGCCGCCAGCGCCTGGATCTGCGCCCGCAGGGCCGGGCCGAGATCGACCTTCTGGGCGTAGCGCCTGCGGACCGCTCCGATCACGTTCAGCTCTGCCAGAAACACCTCGACCCGTACCTCGGTCCGGTCGCTGGAGCCGCCGACGATGCCCCGGGCGAGCGCCTCCTGAATGCTCGCCCACGCCCCGAGGCCGGCCCCGGGGCGCTTCTCGAGAACGACGACCGGTCTCGGTTCCTGGTACAGCTCGGCGTGGATCAAGACGACGACCCCTTGGCCGTTCGCAGGAGCCGCTCGAGCCTCTCGACCCTCGCGGAGAACTCCCTCTCGTCCCAGTCTTCATAACGGCGGGCTCTCGGCAGAGCGTCGATCATGCGCGTCAGCTCGGCCGCGGCCTTCTCCGCGCGGTCCAGCGGAGCGGTGACTTCCCTGCGGTCCTGTGTGTCCTCCGCCGCCTCCTGGGCAGCGCTCTTGACCACGTCGCGCAGGCTCTTCAGCAGGTCGGTCATCTCGATCGACCCGCCGTCCGCGATCTGGACGATCTCCTCCGGCCCCTTCGTGGCGGCCAGGCGGAGGATGTTCTCCAGCGGCTCGGACGCGGCCGGCTCCTCTTCGAGGAACGAGTCCAGGAGGTCGTCGTCCTCCGAGGCCGACGCGGAAGCCGAGGCTCCGGAGCCGGCGTCGAGCAGCGGAGCCAGGGTGGCGTTGGTCCGGAGTTCGCTGACGACCAGATCCGCCGCGTCCGGCCGGCGCAGGTGGCGCAGGTTCCGGTACTCCACGCCGGCCAGCGTGCCGAGGAAGTACACGTCCTTGACGGCCTTCGCCTCGGACTCGGACTTGTTCTTGATGTGCTTCGCCAGCTCGGCGAACGCCGACTCGTTGGGGATGAAGTCGACGTACTCCCGCGTCCCCTCGGAGAGAGCCACCAGCTGGTGCACCTGCTGGATCTTCTCGTAGTAGTCGCGCACCTCGTCCGGCTTGCGGTGCACGCGCTCCGCGACGCGCTTGAAGTCCTTGTTCTCCCGCTCGTAGAGCTCCTCGATGAGCAGAGCCTCGTTGATCCACGAGTAGTCCTGCTTGAAGTCCTTCGCGACCTGCAGCTCCGTCTCCAGGTCGACCATCTCGGCGGCGGTCGCGTCCGCCGGGAGCACCAGGCACTTGACGTAGTGGGCGCCGCGCACGTCGTCGTCGACGAACAGCGAGCGCATCGCCGCCGACCGCCGGTTGCCGTTGATCAGGACTCCGTCGGCGGTGACGATCGCGGGCTCCTGCTGGCCCCGGCTCCTGAGATCGCTCTTCAGGTCTTCGAAGCCGTCCTGTCCGCGCAGAATCGCGTACTGGGCGCTCTGCGCCTCCCCGCCGAGCGGATCCCGGCTGAAGAGGTCGTCACGGCCCGCCTTGCGCTGCTCGCGGATCTGCTCGGCCTTGGTGCGGTGGTTGATGACCGAGAACCGCACCCAGGCGACCTCCAGCTCGACGACCGGCAGCTCCTTCTCGGAACGCGGCCAGGCGGGGACCGGCATGGACTTCCGCGCCCCGCTCAGGCGTGCCGCGATGAACTGGGACCGGTCCGGGTCGAGAGAAGAGAAGTGCATGCGGGTCAGCTCCTGTGCGAGGTCCTGCGTCCGAGGCCGTAACTCGAGACGACGTTGGTCTTGCGCTTGCCGCCCACGAGGCGGTAGCCGATGTCACCGACGAAGAGCGACGCCTGTTCCTCCGCGATGCCGAAAGCCTTCATGAGCACAGTCGGGAACGCGCGCTTCTGACCGCCGTTCCAGTTCCACTCGTTGACGGAGGGATCCCGGTCGGGCATCACGTAGACGCAGGGCGGCGGCGTCTCCCGCCCCTCGATCACGACGGCGTGGTCCATCTTCGGGCACAGGCGCCGGGATCCGCCGCAGAGATCGCTGTGGAAGATCACTCCGGCGATCTGGTCCGGCTGGTCGTCGGTGAAGCGCTGGAAGAGCCTCTGGACGCCCTTGTGGACATGCGCGCCCGGGTGGTAGTTCATGCTGCCGCACACCCACCACAGATACGCTTCGCCGGCCCAGTCGGGCACCGACCATCTCAGACTGCTGTGCGCGCCGTCGGGGCATCCCTTCTGGATGACGGCCACATCCTCGGCCATGCCGGGGACCGACAGGCGATAGACGGTGTCGTCGCCGTACTGAGGTTCCCCGACGTGGTCGACCAGCCCGGCGGAGACCAGATGGTCCAGCATGCCCCGCATGAACTGCCGCCGGTCGGAGACGCCGGCGCTCGAGCTGCCGCGCATCTTCTCGATCGTCGGCCCCAAGGCCTCGCGGAACTCCCCCGCGGTGATGCCGTGGCGGGTGAGCAGGTCCTCCTCGGCCCCGAGACTCCGGATCAGCTGCGAGACCCTCTCGACGACATCGGCCGGAGGAGCTCCAGCGTGACGGCACGGCGCGGACTCCTCTGCCCCCATGCGCGGCTTCCCCGTTCCCCTGGCGAGTTGGACGTACCCGGTCCCCGCACTCTGCGTCGCGCGCAGGTCGGCCCGCACATCCGTCTTTTCAGAGAGCAAGGGGAGAATCGTAGCAACGGGGTCAGACAGTGTCCTCCGGACCAAGAGCTCCGCTGCTGGAAATCGGTCTCGCGCCGCCTCGTGGGGCGTTGTGGCGTTCAGCGCCCGGAGCCTTCGCCCGCTTCGCCGTCCGCCCCCCTTCCCGGGTGCGCACTCCGTCCGTGTCCGATGTCGGCGACCGCCGCACATCGGTCGGCCATTCGCACGGCTTCGAAGTGAATGCTCCGGAGCGCCGGTCCGCCGAGGTGCGGCAGCGGAAGTCGTCGGTCGCGGTCTTTCGCCGTCGTGAGAATCGGCGAAGTCGCCTCGCCACGCGCCGATCCGCGCCTTTCCAGCCAATCCCTGACGACGGGGAACGTATCGAAACATCGGCCGCAGACCGTCGGCATCCTCTTCCCGGCAGGCCAGAACTGGTCATACACCGGGCGTCTTCGAGGTAAACAAGGATGAACAAACAATAGACATTCAGCCCTTCTGCCTACCGCACGAAGAATCAGTTCGTCGTGCGGATAGAGGTCGGCGAAGGGACCCCGGAATCCGGAGAAGCAGCGAATGCTCGCCGAGCCTTGAGAGGCTCGGCGAGCCGGTCCGTCCCATCAAGCCCGGCCGGCGGCGGGCCCTTGCCCGGAGGGGCCCCCTCCCGGCGGCGAGACACGGCCATCCGGGCGGTGGGCGGCCCGGTGAGGGGGCGCTGGGGGCGGGGTGGCCGAGAATCGGTGTCGGGCGCGGGGGTGAGGGCGGGGCGTGGAGTGCGGGGGTGCGGTGGGTGGGAGGGGTGCGGGCGGGGTGTCGTCGTCGCTTTTTGCCCGCGCAGGCCATAAAGGGGCCCATGGGGTGTCCGAATGCCATCCATGGACCTTCTGTCCAAACGTCCGGCCGGCCCGCTGTGCCATCGGTCGGCACGCTAATGTGTGGCTTGCGAGGTTACGCGCGTGTTACGCGTGTGGCGCTCGGTCGACGGACCCGCCGAGGTCCCGGCGGCCGGGGCCGCGAGTGAGGGCGGTCACACCCGCTTCAATGGCCGTGGCCGAAGCGGCCGGTCGGCCGGTGGCCGAAAGCGGTAAGCCGCTCACCGGCATTGCGAGGCGGCGTGCGGCAGCCCTTCCGTCGGCATTGCGACGCAATTCGGCGGACGAATGACCGGTCAATGACTGAGCGATGGCCGAACGGTGCGCAGACCTGGCTAGTTTCCGAACGGAAAGCCCGTTTCCCCACGGGCACAACCGGTTCGGAGGAACGCATGACTGATCGCCAGCAGACGGCCGAAGTCCTGGAACAGGTCCGCGCGGCCGCCCCCGTGATAGCCGCACACGGCGCGGAGGCGGAGGAACGCGGACAGGTGCCACGGGAGACCCTCCGGGTACTCGACCAGGCCGGAGTGTTCCGCATGGCGGTCCCCGAGCGCTTCGGCGGTCTGGGGCTTCCGCTCGCCCGGCAGGCGGAGGTCGTCAGCGAGGTGGCCCGCTCCTGCCCCTCGACCGGCTGGAACATGACCGTCTGGCTCACCGGCGCGGTCCTGGCGGGCCTGTTCCCGGACGAGACGCAGAAGGAGGTGTTCGACAGCGGTTCGGTCCGGGTGTCGCTCGGATTCGCCCCGACCGGCCGGCTCACCCCCGCCGAGGACGGATACCGGCTCAACGGCCGGTGGAACTACAACTCGGGCTGCCACAACGCCGACTGGGACTGCGTGGCCTCCGTACTGGAGGGCGCCGACGGCTCCGACGAGGTGGTCTTCGCCCTCGTCCCCCTGCGGGAGCTGTCCATCGTCGACGACTGGGACGTCTCCGCGGGCCGGGGCACCGGCAGCGCCACCGTCGTCGCCGAGGACGTCTTCGTCCCCGCCCAGCGGCTGGTCTCGTACGAGGGGGCCACGGCGGGCGAGACCGGCGAGCGCTGGAACGCGGAGGTCCCCGGGCGGGGCTACGGCATCGTCTCGTTCATCATGTCGCTGTACGCCGCGATGGCCACCGGCATCGCCCGGGGCGCGTACCAGCTCTTCCTGGAGCGGATCCCGGGGCGCGGCATCACCTACACCTCGTGGGACGACCAGCGGCAGCACCCGCTGACACAGCAGCAGGTCGCCGCGGCCGCCAACCGCATCGAGGCCGGGGCCGCGCTCAACGACCGGGTCATCTCGCTGCTCCAGGAGCGCACCGACGCCGGAGGCCGCCCCACCGACGCCGAGAAGGCGCAGGTCCGCGGGCAGACCGCGTTCGCGGCGGATCTGGCGAAGGAAGCCGTGGAGCTGCTGTACGCGCTCAGCGGCGCTTCGGTGATCAAGCGCAGTGTGCCGTTCCAGCGGCACCACCGCGACCTTCTCGGCTTCTCGCTGCACGCGCTGGCCCAGGTGCACACCAATCTGGAGGTGCAGGGCCGGGTGCTGCTGGGACTCGACCCGGGCAGCGACATCCTCTGACCGGACCGGCAGGCGGGGAACGGGCCGCCGGCCGCACCCGAGGGTGCGGCCGGCGGCCCGTTCCCGTACGACCTAGGCCTCTTCCGCCGTCCGGGGCGGGGGCGGGAAGTGGCCCTCCGCCACGAAGAACTCGACGTACTTGGCGAAGAGTTCCCCGGTCAGCGGCGGGCAGCTGATCCCGGTCCCGGCGAGCGCCGCCTCCGTGTCCCCGGTGTCCAGCGCCGGGTAGAAGGCGTCGGTGTCCGAGGTCATCAGCTCGAAGGCGTGCAGCAGCGGCAGCAGGGCGTTGTCCCGGTCCGCCCGCACCGCCTCGCGCCAGCGCTCCGGCTCCGCCTCCCCCAGCCGGTAGCCGAGCCTCCGCAGCTCGGTCACGCACTCCGCCAGGCTCAGCGAGCTGCGGTTGAAGAGGTGGTACGTGCCTCCGGCGCCCTCCGGGCGGGTGGAGACGCCCAGGATCGCGGCGCTGACATAGTCGACGGGCAGCAGATGGAACCGGCCGCCGGCCCCCGACGGCACCAGCCCCGCCTGGATCAGGCCCTTGAGGCCGAGCCAGACGAAGTCCCGGGTCTGGCAGGCGCCGTTGTCGCGGTCGCCGGAGATGACGTCGACCCGGTAGACGGAGACGGGCAGACCCCGCTCCCTGGCCGCCTCGACCACCTGCTCGGCGACCCACTTGCTGCGCAGATAGCCGCTGGGCAGCGCCTCGGCCGGCCCGGTCGGGTCGGTCGTCCTCAGTGGTACGCCGGGGGTGACGGGCCCCTCGAACACGCCGACGGTGGACACATGGTGCACGGGGACCGTGCGGTGCCGGGCCGCGAGCCGGAGGATCTCCGCCGTGCCCCGGACATTCGCGTCGCGCAGCGCCCGGTACGGCTTGAGCCAGTGGACCGAGGCCCCCGCGTGGTACACCGCGTCGACCGTGCGGGCCAGCGCGTCGTACCGCTCCTCGTCCAGGCCGAGCCGCTCCTCGGCGAGATCGCCGACCACGACGGTGAGCCGGTCCTCGTCGACGGCGTCCCAGACCCGGTACCACTCCAGGCTGCCGCGCAGCCGCTCGTACGCCGCCTTCTCGTCGGCGCCGCGCACCAGGCAGTGGACACGGGCCTCGGTGGTGCGCATGAGGTCGCGCAGCAGGAACGCGCCGAGGAAGCCGCTGGCCCCGGTGAGCAGCAGTTCCCCCGGGTCGGCGACCGTGCGGACCACTTCGCGGGCCGGGCGGATGTCGTCGTCGAGACGGATGTCGGCCGTGTGGTCGACGGCGTCGGCGGCGGCAGGTCCAAAGGCGTCGGCGCCGCCCGGGTCCAGCTCGGTCAGCAGATACGCGGCCAGGGCCCGCGGGGTCGCGTGGTCGAACACCACGGTGGCGGGCAGGTCGAGACCCGTGCGCGCGGCGACCCGGTTGCGCAGTTCGACCGAGGTGAGCGAGTCGAGTCCCAGCTCGGGGAAGAACCGGTCCGGGGTGATCCCCTCGGGGCCGGAGCGCCCCAGCACCCGGGCCGTCTCGTCCAGCAGGGCGGCCAGGATCTCGGCGTGCCGCTCCTCCGGGCCGTCCAGGGCGGCGAGCCGGTCGGCGAGGGACGGTCCCGTACCGGCGGGGTCGTGGGCGACGGTCCGGGCCGGGACCCGGGCCAGCGCGCCGAGCAGCGCGGGGACGCGGGGCTGGGCGCGGATCGCGGCCAGGTCCAGAGGGGTGGCCACCGCGTCGGGCCGGCCGGATCGCAGGGCGAGGTCGAACAGGGCGAGTCCGCGCTCGGTCGCGACCGGGAGGAAGCCGCTGCGGGCGATGCGCCGGAGGTCGGCCTCGGTGAGTTCGCCGGTCAGCTCGGAGGACTGGGCCCACAGGCCCCAGGCGATGGAGGTGGCGGGCGACGAATGGGCCGCCCGGTGCCGGCCCAGGGCGTCGAGGAAGCCGTTCGCGGCGGCGTAGGTGGACTGGCCCGGGCCGCCGACGACCGCGGCGACGGACGAGAACATGACGAAGGCGGTCAGATCGAGGTCCCGGGTCAGATCGTGCAGATGCCAGGCCGCGTCGGCCTTCGGCCGCAGCACCCGCGCGAGCCGGCCGGCCGTCTGGGCGGCGATCACCCCGTCGTCCAGGACGCCCGCGGTGTGCACCACGCCCCGCAGCGGGCGCTCGGCGGGCGCCTTCGCCAGTACCTCGGCGAGGGACTCCCGGTCGGAGACGTCACAGGCCGCGACGGTGACCGAGGCCCCCAGGGCGGCCAGTTCGTCGCACAGCTCCCGTGCGCCGGGGGCGTCCGCGCCGCGCCGGCTGACCAGCAGCAGGCTCCGTATCCCGTGCTCGCTCACCAGGCGGCGGGCGAACAGCCCGCCGAGGGAGCCCGTACCGCCGGTGATCAGGACGGTGCCCTCGGGGTCCCAGACCGGTCCGGCGGCGTCGCCCGCCGCCCGGTCCTGGCGCACCAGCCGGGGCGCCAGCACCCGGGGGCCGGAGTCGGCGGCGGGCCCGGCGTCCCGCAGGGCGGCCTGGGGTTCGCCGGAGGCCACCAGGGCGGACAGGGCGGCGTCCAGACCGGGCGCGCCCGGGTCGGGGACGTCGGCCAGGACGATCCGGCCGGGCGACTCGGACTGCGCCGAGCGCAGCAGTCCCCAGGCCGCGGCCGCGCCCAGGTCGCCGATGTCCTCGCCGTCGGCGGTGGACACCGCGCCGCTGGTGAGCACGGTCAGCGGGACGCCGCTGAGCGCGTCCTCGGCCAGCCACCGCTGGGCCAGTTCCAGGGCCCGGCCCACCGTGGCGTGGAGGGACTCGGGGGGTGTGGCGCCGGGCGGCGAGGCGAGGCGTACGCGGACGGCGTCGATCTCCGCACCGGCGGCGACGGCGGCGGCCAGGGCGGACACGCCCGACCGGCCCCGGTACGGGCCGCCCGCACCCGGCTCGTCCCGGTCCGGGCCGGCGCTCGCATGAGGCCCGTCCCCGTACGGGCCGTCCCCGTACGGCCCGTCCCCGTACGGCCCGTCCCCGTCCGGCCCGTCCCCGTCCGGCGCACCGCCGTCCAGGACGAGTTCCGCCCAGCGCAGGGTCGCGGGCGCGAGCCCGCGCGGGCTCCAGTCGACGCGGAACAGCGCGTCGTGGTCCCGGTCCCGGGCGGCGGCGAGCGCCTCGGGCGCGAGGGGCCCGAGCGTGACGGCGTCCACGTCGGCGACCGGTTCGCCGGCCGGGTCGGTCAGCCGAAGCGCGTAGGTCGCGGTCTCCGGGAGGGGGGTGATCCTGACCCGCACCTCCCGCGCGCCGGTGGCGTACAGGCGTACGCCCCGCCACCGCGAGACCGCGGGCAGCGGGCCGAGCACCGGTCGCAGGGCGGCGTCCAGCAGCGCCGGATGGACGCCGAAGGCGTCGGCCCGCTCGACGGCCTCGTCCGACAGCCGCACCTCGGCGGAGATCCCGCCGTCGTGCCACCACACCCCGGTCAGCACGGCCGGGCCGGGGCCGTAGGTCACTCCCCCGGCGCTCAGCCGTTTGTACAGGCCGTCGATGTCGACGGGCTCGGCGCCGGCGGGCGGCCACGATCCGGGCGAGACCGGCGCGAGCGGGGTGAGCGGGCCGGCGGCGAGGGTGCCGTGGGCATGGCGTATCCAGGAGGCCCCGGCGTCGCCGGGACGGGAGTGGACGGTCAGCGCGCGCCGGCCCTCGTGATCGGCCGCGCCCACCTTGACCTGGAGATTCAGCGCGCCGTCGCCGGGCGGCAGCACCAGCGGCTCGTCCAGGGCCAGTTCCTCCAGCACGCCGCAGCCCGTCTCGTCGCCCGCGCGGATCGCCAGTTCGGCGAGGACCGCGTCCGGTACGACGGCGTCCCCGGCCACCGCGCGCTCCGCGAGCCAGCGGTGGGCGCGCGCCGACAGACTGCCCGTGAGCAGCGTCTCGTCACTGTCGCCGAGCGGCAGAGCCGTGCCCAGGAAGGGGTGTACGACCGGGTCGAGACCGAGTCCGGCGGCGTCGGCGGACGCGGCGGCGGCCTCGACCCAGTAGCGCCGGCGCTGGAAGGCGTACGAGGGCAGGGGCACCGTACGGGCGCCCGTGTCGGCGAAGAACGCCTCCCAGTCCACGCGGACGCCGGTGAGGCCCAGGTCCGCGATGCCTTCGACCAGGGCGCGGGGCTCGGCGCGGCCGCCGCGCTGGAGCGCGACGGAGCGGGTGCCGGGGCGGGCGCCGGGGCGGTCGGCGAGGATGCTCCGGTTGAGCGCGGTGAGTACGGAGCCGGGGCCGATCTCCACGAACGTACACACCCCCTGCTCCTCCATCACCCCCACCGCATCCGCGTACCGCACCGCCTCACGCACCTGCCGCACCCAATAATCCGCACACCGCCACTCCTCACCCACCACCACCCCACCCGACAACGTCGACACCACACCCACCCCCGGCACACCGAACTCCACCCCCTTCAACACCGTCCGAAACTCCTCCAACATCCCCTCGATAAGCGGCGAATGAAACGCATGCGACACCGACAACCGCCGCACCCGACGACCCAACCCCGCGAAATACCCCGCCACCCCCTCCACCGCACCCACATCA
>NZ_JBIBWD010000004.1:51059-642040 GCF_043080985.1 Streptomyces sp. NPDC014894 | reverse complement strand
CCTGGGGTCCGTGGGGGGTCGTCGGGGGCCGGGCGGGGCGCCCCCCGGGGGGGGCGCGGGCGGGGGGGGGGGCCGCGGCGGGGGGGGCCCGCGCCGGGGGGGGGCCCGCCCCGGCTCCGCGCATCAGCCCCAGCGGCCCACCTCGACGTTCTCCAGCACTCCGAGCGCGTCGGGGACCAGCACCGCGGCCGAGTAGTAGGCCGTGACCAGGTAGGAGACGATCGCCTGCTCGTCGATGCCCATGAAGCGCACCGACAGGCTCGGCTCGATCTCGTCCGGGATGCCCGCCTGACGGAGGCCGACGACTCCCTGGTCGGCCTCCCCGGTGCGCATGCAGAGGATGGAGGTGGTCCGGGCCTCGGTGACGGGGATCTTGCCGCACGGGAAGATCGGCACCCCGCGCCAGGCCGGGACATGGCTGCCGCCGACCTCCACGGAGCCGGGCACGAGCCCGCGCCGGTTGCACTCGCGGCCGAAGGCGGCGATCGCCCGGGGGTGCGCGAGGAACAGCTTGGAGCCGCGCCGCCGCGAGAGCAGTTCGTCCATGTCGTCGGGGGTGGGCGCGCCGTCGTGCGGCTGGAGGCGCTGCGCGTGGTCGCAGTTGGCCAGCAGTCCGAACTCCCGGTTGTTGATCAGCTCGTGCTCCTGGCGCTCGCGGAGCGCCTCGACGGTGAGCCGCAGCTGCTGCTCGGTCTGGTTCATCGGCTCGTTGTAGAGGTCGGCGACCCGGCTGTGGACCTTCAGCACGGTCTGCGCGACGCTCAGTTCGTACTCCCGCGGGGAGAGTTCGTAGTCCACGAAGGTGTGCGGGACGGCCGCTTCGCCGACATGGCCCGCCGAGAGGTCGATCGCGGCCTCGCCGTAGGTGTTGGCGCGCGGCTCGGGCAGGGCGGCGACGCCGTCGAGATGGCGGCGCAGCGATTCGGCGCGCTCGGCGAGGTTCCGTACGTCGTGCCGGGTCAGCACGAGGACCGTGCAGGAGGTGGCGGCGCGGACGGTGTACCGCCAGACGGCGCCGGGGTCGGTCAGCGAGCGCTCGCCCAGATGGGCCCCGTCGGCGAGGACGTCGACGACGGCCTCGTCGCCGTAGGGGCCCGCGCCGAGCTGCTCGACCCGGCCGTGGGCCAGCAGGACGACCCGGTCCTCCGGGGCGCCCGCCTCGGCGATCACCTGCCCGGCCGCGTACGACCGCTGGACGCAGCGGCCCGCCAGCTCGGCGAGGACCTCCTCGTCGCCGTACTCCCGCAGCGCGGGCAGCTCGCCCAGCTCGGCGGGGACGACCGTGACCCGGTCGCCGGTCTGGACGAAGGTCACCCGGCCGTCGCCCACCGCGTAGGTCAGACGGCGGTTCACCCGATAGGCGCCGCCCTGCACCTGCACCCACGGAAGCATGCGCAGCAGCCACCGTGAGGTGATCTCCTGCATCTGGGGAACCGATTTGGCGGTGGTCGCCAGATTCCGTGCGGCCGCTGTGCCGAGGCTCTGCCGCGCCGATAGCCGTTCGTCTTCCTCGACGCCAACCGAACCAACCGACATGGGACTTCCTCTCGATCACACATGCGAAGAACAGGTCTGTTGTTCGCCGTCGACCTGCAAGAGAAGCCTTTCAGCACGGAGAGTCCCAGCACCATTACACATATGGATGGGATTGATTCGGCGAGGGCCGGGGAAGCTGACGCGTTCGCACGGGTTCCCTGGTGAGGTGACCGGATCGGCTCGCACGCCGTCCGAACACATGGCTCCGGAACCGCGATCGGAGTAAAAGCTGTAAATGCACAGTACGGAATATTCCGTACACACTCCTCGCACCTCAGGAGCCGGACATGTCCTCACCCATGCCCGCGAAGAGCTTTCTGGACGCACTGCGCGACGAAGGCCTGACAGTCGTCGAGGTCGGCGACTGGCGTACGCACAACCGCAACAGCAAGGGCCCCTGGGGCCCGGTGCACGGTGTGATGATCCATCACACCGTCACCCAGGGCACCGCGAACAGCGTCGCGCTCTGCCGGAACGGCCGCAGCGATCTGCCCGGACCGCTCTGCCACGGTGTGATCGCCAAGGACGGAACCGTCCATCTCGTCGGGTACGGCCGCGCCAACCACGCGGGCCTCGGCGACGACGAGGTGCTGCGCGCGGTCATCGCCGAGAAGGGCCTGCCGTCCGACAACGAGGCCAACACGGACGGGAACCGCCACTTCTACGGCTTCGAGTGCGTCAACCTCGGCGACGGCCGGGACCCCTGGCCCGAGGCTCAGCTGGAGGCGATCGCCCGGGCCTCCGCCGCGATCTGCCGGCACCACGGCTGGACCTCCCGCTCGGTCATCGGCCACAAGGAGTGGCAGCCCGGGAAGGTGGACCCGCTGGGCTTCACCATGAACGAGTTGCGCGAGCGGGTCCACGGGCGACTGAAGTAGCCGCCCCGGGCGCCCGGGCGGCCACCGCCCAGGGCCCGGACCACCCGCGCCACCGCCCGGAGCCCGGCACCCGCACCCGCACCCGCACCCGCACCCGTCAGGGTCCCGGGCCACCCCACCCCCGGCCCCGGCCCAGGACCCCGGACGCCGGGTGTCGCCGCAGGTGGGCCCGGGTGACAATGGCCGGGTGCCCCCCGAAGCGCCCGACCTCGACGCCGCCCTGCGGCCCCGGCTGCCCTCACCGGTCCAGCCGGTCGAGGACGAGCGCTTCACCCGCCGGGGCATACGGCTGCTGCTCAAGCGCGACGATCTGATCCACCCGGATCTGCCGGGCAACAAATGGCGAAAACTCGCGCCCAACCTACGGGCGGCCGCGGGCCGCCCCCTGCTCACCTTCGGCGGCGCGTACTCCAACCATCTGCGGGCGACCGCCGCCGCCGGACGGCTGCTGGGCTGCGCCACGACCGGTGTGGTCCGCGGCGACGAGCTGGCCGGGCGGCCGCTGAACCCCTCCCTCGCCCGGTGCGCGGCGGACGGGATGCGCCTGGTCTTCGTGGACCGGGCGACCTACCGCCGCAAGGACGATCCCGCGGTGCTGGCCCGCATCCTGGCGCGGAGCGCGCCGGACGACGACGTCCAGGTGATCCCGGAGGGCGGCAGCAACGCGCTGGCCGCGCGCGGCTGCGCCGGGCTCGGCCGCGAGCTGGGCGGCGAGGCGGACGTCGTCGCCGTCGCCTGCGGCACCGCCGGCACCCTCGCCGGGCTCGCCGCGGGACTGCCGCCCGGGGCCCGCGCGCTCGGCTTCCCGGTCCTCAGGGGCGGCTTCCTCGCCGCCGAGACCGAGCGCCTCCAGCGGGCGGCGTTCGGCGCGCGCACCGGGGACTGGTCACTGGACGACCGCTTTCATTTCGGCGGATATGCCCGCACAACCCCAGAACTCACCCGGTTCGCAGAGGGGTTCGAAGCCCGCCACGGGCTCGCCGTGGAGCGGGTGTATGTGGCCAAAATGCTCTACGGGCTGACCGCGCTCGCCGCCGAGGGCGCGTTCGCCCCCGGGACCACCCTCGCCGCCGTCGTCACAGGTCAGCCCGACGCCCCGTCCGCCTCGTCCCGGTAGGCGGCGGCCTCCTCCAGGTCCAGCCGGCGCAGCAGCGTACGCAGCATCTCGTCGTCGATCCGCCGCCGGTCCCGCAGCTCGACGAAGGCGGAGCGCTCCGCCTCGATCATCTCCCCCGCGAGCCGGCGGTAGGTCGCGTCGGCCGACTCCCCGGTGGCCTCGTTCACCGAGCCGAGCCGCTCCCAGACGGCGTTGCGCCGCCGCTCCATGACCGTGCGCAGCCGGTCCTCCAGCGGCTGCGGGAGGGCGTTGCGGTCGTCGGCGAGGAGTTCGTCGAGCCGGCGGTCGGCCGCGGCGGACGCCTCGCTCTGGGCCTGGGCCTCGGCGAGGGTGAGGGCCTGGGGATCGGGCCGGGGCAGCTTCAGGGCCCTGATCAGCGCGGGCAGGGTGAGCCCCTGCACCACCAGGGTCCCGATCACGGTGGTGAAGGTCAGGAAGAGGATCAGATTCCGGGCCGGGAACGGCTCCCCGGCGGAGGTGGTCAGCGGGATCGAGAAGGCGATGGCGAGCGAGACCACTCCGCGCATCCCGGCCCAGCCCACGATCACCGGGGCCCGCCAGTCGACGGCGGGCTCCCGTTCCCTGATCCGCGCGGAGAGCCGGCGCGGCAGAAAGGTGGCCGGGAAGACCCAGACGTACCGCACCGCGACGACGAAGGCGAAGACCCCGACCGCGTACGCCAGCGACTCGCCCACCCCGTAGGAGCCGAGCCCTTCGAGGACGTACGGCAGCTGGAGGCCGATGAGGGCGAAGACGGCCGACTCCAGGATGAAGGCGACCATCTTCCACACGGCCTCCTCCTGGAGCCGGGTGGCGAAGTCGACCTGCCAGCGGCGGTGGCCGAGGTAGAGCCCGACGACGACCACGGCGAGCACTCCGGAGGCGTGGACCTGTTCGGCGGCGGCGTAGGCGACGAAGGGGATGAGCAGGGAGAGGGTGTTCTGGAGCAGAGCCTCCCGCAGATGGGTGCGGAGCCAGTGCAGGGGGACCATCAGCAGCAGTCCGACGCCGACGCCGCCGAGGGCCGCGAGGGCGAACTCGGCGACGGCCCCCGACCAGCTCGCGGCCTCCCCGACGGCGGCGGCGACGGCGACCCGGTACGCGGTGATCGCGGTGGCGTCGTTCACCAGGGACTCGCCCTGGAGGATGGTGGTGATCCGGGAGGGCAGCCCGAGCTTGCGGGCGATCGCGGTCGCGGCGACGGCGTCCGGCGGCGCGACGACCGCGCCCAGCACCAGCGCGGCGGTGAGCGGCAGCGCGGGCACCAGCAGATGGGTCAGACACCCCACGGCGACGGTCGCGAAGAGGACATAGCCCACGGAGAGCAGCGCCACGGGCCGGGCGTTGGCCCGCAGATCGAGGTACGAGCTCTCCAGCGCGGCCATGTGCAGCAGCGGGGGCAGCACCAGCGGCAGCACGATGTGCGGATCGAGGGTGTAGTCGGGCACTCCGGGGAGGTAGGCGGCGATCAGCCCGGCGGTGACCAGGAGCAGCGGCGCCGGTACGGGGGTGCGGCGGGCCGCTCCGGCGATCATGGCGCTGACCGCGATCAGCGCCACCAGTGGCAGTGCGTCCATGCTCCGTCCCTCGGTCTCCTCGTGCGGGCGCCTCGGTGCGCGGGGGCGGGGCGGGGCCCGCCGACGGGAAGGTACGCCGTCCGCGCCGTAATCTGGCCATCATGAGCGCGTGTCCTCATGTAGCCGATCTGCCTCGCCCGGAGCCGGAGCCGCGGAGCGAGACCTGCCGGGACTGTCTGGCCGCCGGGGAGCGGCCGGTGCATCTGCGGCTCTGTCTGGTCTGCGGCCATGTGGGGTGCTGCGACTCGTCGCCGCTGCGGCACGCGAGCGCGCACTTCGAGGAGACCGGGCACCCCGTGATGCGGAGCTTCGAGCCGGGCGAGAGCTGGCGGTGGTGCTTCGCCGACGGCGCCCTGGTCTGACCGGGGCGCCGTCCGTCAGGGCCCGCCTCCGGGGCGGAGGCGTCCGCTCCGGACGGTGGATTCCGCCCGGCGGACGGACGTACGACCCCGGCGCGCCCGGCGGCCGGCGGAGGCGGCTCGGGAACCCTGGCGGCGGTTCGTCCGTCTGAAGCGTGGGTACGTCAACCATCCACCCCTTCCGCCCAATTGAATCCCGCAACCCCCTAGCCACCGTGTGTGTTCATATGCTTACCATGAGTGACGGGCGCTGAGGGGTGGGGGCCCGGCGACAGCGCACCATGGATCGCGATAGCGTCGCCGAGCCAGTACCGGCTACGTACGGACTGCGTAGCGACGGCTTCGGGATCTTTCTCCCGCGGCCCGGAAAGAGCTTGTGTCACCTTGGAGGTGAGGGTGTCCCAGATCGCAGGCGAGCCCGGGACCCAGGACTTCGTGGAAGTCCGGCTGCCCGCTGCGGGTGCCTATCTGTCGGTGTTGCGTACGGCCACGGCCGGACTCGCGGCACGGTTGGACTTCACCCTTGACGAGATCGAGGATCTGCGGATCGCGGTCGACGAGGCGTGCGCGATCCTGCTCCAGCAGGCGGTCCCCGGCTCCGTACTCAGCTGTGTCTTCCGGCTTGTCGACGACTCGCTGGAGGTCACGGTCTCCGCGCCGACGACCGACGGCCGGGCGCCGGAGCGCGACACCTTCGCCTGGACGGTGCTCTCCGCGCTGGCGGGCATGGTCGACTCCTCGGTCGCGCCCGACCGTACGGTCTCCATCAGCCTGTACAAGAAGCGCGGCGCGGGACCCGGTCCGGCGTGAGAAGCGAGGACGGTCCGGTGCGCGACGAGCCCCCCTCGGTACACGGCTTCCCGGAGCAGCACGCCCGGCCGCATCCACAGGACGGGCCCGCCGGTCCGGCGACCGCGGTGGACCGGGCGCAGGCCGGCCCCGGCGGGGGAGCCGACGCCGGGGCGGAGCCCTCGGGGAAGGCGGAGCCCATGACGGAGCATGTCCAGGAACAGCAGCAGCACCACCCGCAGGACCGCAGCGGGGCCCGCGCGCTCTTCATCGAGCTGCGTGAGCTGCCCGACGGCTCCGAGGAGCGGGCGGAGCTGCGCAATCGGCTGGTACGGATGCATCTGCCGCTGGTCGAGCATCTGGCGCGGCGGTTCCGCAATCGGGGCGAGCCGCTGGACGATCTGACCCAGGTGGCGACGATCGGCCTGATCAAGTCGGTGGACCGGTTCGACCCGGACCGGGGTGTCGAGTTCTCGACGTACGCCACGCCGACGGTGGTCGGCGAGATCAAGCGGCACTTCCGGGACAAGGGCTGGGCGGTCCGGGTGCCGCGGCGGCTCCAGGAGCTGCGGCTGTCGCTGACCACGGCGACGGCCGAGCTGTCCCAGCAGCACGGCCGCTCCCCCACGGTGCACGAGCTGGCGGAGCGGCTGGGCATCTCGGAGGAGGAGGTGCTGGAGGGGCTGGAGTCGGCGAACGCGTATTCGACGCTCTCGCTGGACGTGCCCGACACGGACGACGAGTCCCCGGCGGTCGCGGACACCCTGGGCGCCGAGGACGAGGCGCTGGAGGGGGTCGAGTACCGGGAGTCGCTGAAACCGCTGCTGGAGGATCTCCCGCCGCGGGAGAAGCGGATCCTGCTGCTGCGGTTCTTCGGCAATATGACCCAGTCGCAGATCGCGCAGGAGGTCGGCATCTCCCAGATGCACGTCTCCCGGCTGCTGGCGCGCACGCTGGCGCAGCTGCGGGAGAAGCTCCTCGTGGAGGAGTAGACCGGCCGGACGCGGCGAGGGGGGCGGGGGAAGCGTTTCCCCCGCCCCCCTCGCCGTGGCGGAGGGCCGGAAGGAGAGGACCTACGCGTCGCGGGCGCCCGGGCCGCGGATGTCGAGCGCCTGGGTCGTCGTCGGGTTCACCAGCAGCACGAGACCGGACACGGCGACCGCCGCGACCAGCATGCCCAGCGGGATCATCGCGCCGGAGGCGCGCAGCAGCGTCCACGCCGGGATCAGCGCCATCAGATGTGTGATCAGGGCCGGGCCCCGGCTCCAGCTCCGCCGCAGCAGCAGTCCGCGCGCGGCCGCCAGCGGGAGGGCGCCGAGGGCGATCAGGGTCAGTCCGCCCATCTCCGCCTGGGTGGGGCTGTCGGGCCGGCCCAGCACCCCCATCAGCAGCATGTAGACGCCGTAGGCGACCAGTGCCAGGCCCTCCAGGCCGGACACCGCCGCGGCGGCGGTCAGGCGGGCAGGGCGCGGGGTCTGGTCTTCGCTCACCCGAGAAGGGTAGCCGCCGCCGGGTCCCCGGGGCCGGGCCAGGGTCGGGCGGAGGCGCGGCCCGGGCCGTCGGCCGGGCGGGGCCGGGCGGGGCGCCGGGCTCCTACCCGGGGCTGGGCCGGGTACCCCCGGGTAGGTACGCTGCCACTCATGCGCGCACTCCTCGTGGTCAACCCGGCAGCAACCACCACCAGTGCACGCACCCGTGACGTGCTGATCCACGCCCTCGCCAGCGAGATGAAGCTGGAGGCCGTCACCACCGAGTACCGGGGCCACGGCCGGGACCTGGCGCGCCGGGCGGCGGAGTCCGGGGAGATCGACCTCGTCGTCGCCCTCGGCGGCGACGGCACGGTGAACGAGGTCGTCAATGGTCTACTCCACGACGGGCCCGACCCCGAGCGGCTGCCCCGGCTCGCCGTCGTCCCCGGCGGTTCGACCAATGTCTTCGCCCGCGCCCTCGGTCTGCCGAACGACGCCGTGGAGGCCACCGGCGCGATTCTGGACGCGCTGAGCGAGCGGAGCGAGCGCACCGTGGGGCTGGGTCTCGCCTCCGGCACGCCGGGGACCGAGGACGAGGGGGTGCCGTCCCGCTGGTTCACCTTCACCGCCGGCGTCGGATTCGACGCGAGCGTGATCGGCCGGGTGGAGCAGCAGCGGGAGCGCGGAAAGCGTTCGACCCACGCTCTCTATGTGCGTCAGGTGCTGCGGCAGTTTCTGGAGGACCCGCACCGCCGCCACGGAATGATCACACTGGAGCGCCCCGGCCACGATCCGGTCACCGATCTCGTCGTCTCCATAGTCGCGAACACCTCGCCCTGGACGTTCCTCGGGAATCGTCCGCTGTACGCGTCCCCGAAGGCCTCCTTCGACACCGGGCTCGACGTGCTCGGGCTCACCCGGCTGTCGACGCCGGCGGTGGCCCGCTTCGGCACCCAGCTGCTGACCTCCAGCCCGAGCCGGGGCCCTCACGGGAAGCACGCGATTACTCTCCATGACCTCACCGACTTCACCTTGAATTCAAAGGTTCCACTGCCTTTCCAGATGGACGGCGACCACCTTGGACTGCGCACCAGCGTGACGTTCACAGGCGTACGCCGTGCACTGCGTGTGATTGTGTGAGTAGAAGGCCAGAACGGCCTTTATCTCGAACGTACGGACTGGCCTCCACCCCATAGAATGACGGCTGTGACCTAGTCGACACCGAGGAATCAAAAAAAACTTCCCGGAAGGGGTTGTATCCGTCGCCGAGGTTTGCGAGTCTCTTCATGGCGATCGGGACTGGCCCGCAGAATCGGCCCGCAGATCACCGGAACCCCTCCCCAAACCCTGGACCACGTCGACGTGATCGGCGATCGGCCCTTCCCTTGTGGGGGGATTCGTGAAAGCGTTCACATTCACAAGCAACCTGCAAGTCATACCAGGAGAGGTAGCAGCCATGGACTGGCGTCACAACGCCGTTTGCCGCGAGGAAGACCCCGAGCTCTTCTTCCCCATCGGCAACACCGGTCCTGCGCTGCTGCAGATCGAGGAAGCCAAGGCCGTCTGCCGTCGCTGCCCCGTCATGGAGCAGTGCCTGCAGTGGGCGCTTGAGTCCGGCCAGGACTCCGGCGTCTGGGGTGGCCTGAGCGAGGACGAGCGCCGCGCGATGAAGCGCCGTGCCGCTCGCAACCGGGCGCGTAACGCAAGCGCCTGACAGCCACCACAGCGAGCCTGAAGCCTCCGGCGGCGCGTACAGCGAGTACGCACTCACCGCCCACGAGTCGCAGCGCGCAGCAGTAACCAACAGCATTCGAGCCCCGGACCGCATTCCATCGGTCCGGGGCTCGCTGCTGTGCCCGGGCGCCCCTTGCCCGTATCGGAGTGAATACGCTCCGAAACAGTGCTCAATCCACTCCGGAATTACTTCTGGGCACGTACCGGGATATCGAGTACGACACGGGTGCCGCGGCCCGGCTCGGCGACCGGGAGCATGTCGAAGGTACCGACCAACTCCCCTTCCACCAGGGTCCGTACGATCTGCAGACCGAGATTTCCGGCGCGCTGCGCGTCAAAGCCCTCGGGCAGTCCCCGGCCGTCGTCCTGCACCGTGATGAGGAGCCGGCCGACCGGTTCGTCGCCGCGCCAGTCGCTCCGTACCGCCGACACCTCCACCGAGCCGCGCTCGCCGGACGGGAAGGCGTGCTCCAGGGCGTTCTGGAGGACCTCGGTGAGCACCATGGACAGCGGGGTGGCGACCTCGGCGTCGAGAATGCCGAAGCGGCCGGTGCGGCGGCACTCGACCTTGCCGGGCGAGATCTCGGCCACCATCGCGATGACCCGGTCGGCGATCTCGTCGAACTCGACCCGCTCGTCCAGGTTCTGCGAGAGGGTCTCGTGCACGATGGCGATCGAGCCGACGCGCCGCACCGCCTCGTTGAGCGCCTCGCGGCCGCGGACCGAGTCCATCCGGCGCGCCTGGAGCCGCAGCAGGGCCGCGACGGTCTGGAGGTTGTTCTTCACCCGGTGGTGGATCTCCCGGATGGTGGCGTCCTTGGTGATCAGCTCTCGCTCGCGGCGGCGGAGCTCGGTGACGTCCCGCAGCAGCACCAGGGAGCCGATCCGTGTGCCCTTGGGCTTGAGCGGGATGGCGCGCAGCTGGATCACCCCGCCGTTGCCCTCGACCTCGGCCTCGCGCGGGGCGTAGCCGCTGGCGAGCTTGACCATGGCCTCGTCCACCGGGCCGCGGGCGGGGGCCAGCTCGGCGGTGACCTGGCCGAGGTGGTGGCCGACGAGGTCGGAGGCGAGGCCGAGCCGGTGGTAGGCGGAGAGGGCGTTGGGGCTGGCGTACTGGACGGCGCCGTCGGCGTCGAGCCGGATCAGCCCGTCGCCGACGCGCGGGGAGGCGTCCATGTCGACCTGCTGGCCGGGGAAGGGGAAGGAGCCGGCGGCGATCATCTGGGCGAGGTCGGAGGCGGACTGAAGGTAGGTCAGCTCCAGCCGGGACGGGGTGCGCACCGTCAGCAGATTGGTGTTGCGCGCGATGACGCCGAGCACCCGGCCGTCGCGGCGGACCGGGATGGACTCGACCCGTACGGGGACCTCCTCGCGCCACTCCGGGTCGCCCTCGCGCACGATGCGGCCCTCGTCGAGGGCGGCGTCGAGGAGCGGGCGCCGGCCGCGCGGGACGAGATGGCCGACCATGTCGTCCTGGTAGGAGGTGGGGCCGGTGTTGGGCCGCATCTGGGCGACGGAGACATAGCGGGTCCCGTCGCGGGTGGGGACCCACAGGACGAGATCGGCGAAGGAGAGGTCGGAGAGCAGCTGCCACTCCGAGACCAGCAGATGGAGCCACTCGAGGTCGGAGTCGCTCAGAGCGGTGTGCTGGCGGACGAGGTCGTTCATGGAGGGCACGTGTGCGAGCGTACCCGTGGGGTGGGCCGGGGGCGGCGGGCGGCCGTGGTGAGAGCGACGGTCCGAACCAATCCCCGCCGATCCATGGACATCCGCGAATGGTCTAGTCCACAATGAATGGGCAAGCGAAACTTCCGCTCTCCCCGCACAGGAGAGTGGAACGAGGCCCCTGCGCTCTCTGCCCTGACTGCGCTCGGACCTCTCCCACGGCCGCGCGAGCCCGCACACTCGTCGGCCGGAGCACTCCGGGCTGCGGTGCCGGACGGGTTGAGGGTCCCGTCAGGCGCCGCGGCCCGCGGGTCTGTCCGGCGGCGTCCGCGCGGCGATCCCCGCCCCGGCTTCCGGCTCCCGCCCCGTCGCGGGCCCGCTCCCTCACTCCCCCGCTTCCGGCTCCCGCCTCGTCGCCTCCTGCCGCGGGCCCGCTCCCCGGCTTCCTCCGCGTCCGCGGCGCCCCGCGCGTCAGTGGGTCTCGGTCACCTTGGCGAGCGCCCTGGGCGCGTCCGGGTCATGGCCGCGGGCGATGGTGACCTCGTACGCCAGCAGTTGGAGCGGGATGATCTCCAGGACCGGCTGGAGCTCCTCGGGGACGCCGGAGGTGGGCAGGACGAAACCGGCCGAGGCGGCCTCGACCTGCGGTGCGGGGCCCACCACGACCAGGTCGGCGCCGCGGCCGCGCAGGCGGTCGAGAACGGGCTGGAGGGCCTCGCCGCCCTTGCCGTCGGTGACGACGGCGATGACGGGCGAGATGTTGTCGACCATCGCGAGCGGCCCGTGCAGCAGATCCGCGCCGGAGTACGAGAGCGCCGGGATGTAGCTCGTCTCCATGAGCTTCAGCGCGGCCTCCTTGGCCGTGGGATAGCCGTAGCCGCGGGAAGTGATCACCATGCGCTCGGCGAAGCGGTAGCGGGAGGCCAGCCGGCGCACCTCGTCCTGGCGGTCCAGGATCCCCGCCGCCAGCTCCGGCAGCGCCTCGGCCGCCGATCCGTCCGCGCCGCGCAGCCCCTCGGCGAAGAGATAGAGCGCGAGCAGGGAGGCGGTGTACGTCTTGGTCGCCGGAAGGGCCTTCTCCGGCCCGGCCAGGATGTCGAGATGGAACTCGGCGACGGCCGCCAGCGTGGAGTCCGGGTTGTTGGTGACCGCCAGGGTGATCGCGCCCGCCTCCCGGGCGGCCCGGGTGGAGGCGACCAGATCGGGCGAGCCGCCCGACTGGCTGACGACGATGACGAGGACGTCCCGCAGATCGGGCCGGGCGCCGTAGGCCGTCGTGGTGGACATGGAGGTCAGTCCGCAGGGCAGCCCGAGCCGGATCTCCAGCAGATACTTCGCGTACAGGGCCGCGTTGTCGGAGGTGCCGCGGGCGGTCAGCAGCACGAATCTCGGGCGGCGGGCCGCGATCACCGCGGCCGTCTCATGGATGAGCGGCGCACCCCGGTCCAGGATGCGCCGCAGTACCGCGGGCTGTTCCGCCATCTCGCCGGACATGATCCGGCCGGGATGCTCGCTCTGTTCGGCGTGCGTGGCGGACATGCTGGCCTCCAGCGGCGTTCCGTGCGCCGGGGGCGGGGCGGTCGGGCCGCGCCCGCCCCGGCGCTGTACGGGTCCGCTTCGGTCAGGCGCCGGCGCCCTGGCCGGTGATGACCTCCGCGGCGGCCCGCCCGCAGACACGGGCGGCGCCGTGGGTGGCGATGTGCAGGGCGCCCTTGGGCTGTGCGCGGTTGACGCCCATCTCGACCACGACCGTGTCCGGCCGGGTCTCGACCAGCGCGTCGAGCGCCGCCGCCATCCAGGGGTGGCGGTGAACATCGCGTACCACTGCCACGATCCTACGGTCTGCCGCCTTGGCCAGCACCTTGCTCACCAGCGCCGACGCGTCGGCCTCCGGCTCGCCGTAGGTGTCGGCCACGGTGCCCGGCAGCAGTTCCGTCAGCGCGGGAGCGACGCCCCACGGGGTCTCGTCGCCGACGGCGATATTGGCCACCGGGGCGAACGAGGCGACGTAGGGCGTGCCCGTGACGGGCTCGTAGGGCAGCTCGCCGGCGGTGACCCGGACCGCCCGGCGGGCGGCGACCAGGCCGATGTCGGCGCGGACGGTGTCGGGTGCGCTCCCCTCCTGCTGCGCGCCCGACCGTGCTCCGCGCGTCCAGTCGGCGAGGCCGCGCACCCGCGCGGCCGCCTCGGCGAGACGCTCCTCGGGCAGGTCGCCGCCGCGGACCGCGTTGACCAGGGCGTCACGCAGCCCCAGCACGGTCGCCTCGTCGGCCAGCCCGCCGCCGACGCAGATCGCGTCGATGCCGGCCGCGATCGCGAGGACGGAGCCCCGCTCGATGCCGTACGTCGAGGCGATGGCCTGCATCTCGATGCCGTCGGTGATGATCAGACCCTCGTACCCCAGCTCCTCGCGGAGCAGTCCGCGCAGGATCTGCGGGCTCAGGGTGGCGGGGCGCTCGGCGTCGAGGGCGGGCAGCAGGATGTGCGCGCTCATCACCGCCTTGGGCCCCGCCGCGATCGCCTCGCGGAACGGCAGGAGATCACGGGCGTGCAGGGTGTCGAGACCGACGTCGATCCGGGGCAGCGCGTGGTGCGAGTCCACGTTGGTGTCGCCGTGCCCGGGGAAGTGCTTGATGCACGCCGCGACGCCGGAGGCCTGCATGCCCTCGACGTACGCGACGGTGTGCCGGGCCACGAGCCGGGCGTCGGCACCGAAGGACCGGACGCCGATGACCGGGTTGTCCGGGTTGGCGTTGACGTCGGCGGACGGCGCCCAGTTGAGGTCGACGCCGCAGGCGGCGAGCCTGCGGCCCAGCTCACGGGCGACCTCACGAGTGAGGTCGGTGTCGTCCGCCGTGCCCAGCGCGTAGTTGCCGGGGAAGGAGGAGCCGTCGCGCACCTCCAGGCGGGTGACGTCACCGCCTTCCTCGTCGATGGCGACCAGGACGTCGTCACGCTCGGCGCGCAGCTGCGCGGTGAGCGCGGTGAGCTGCTCGGGGGTGACGATGTTGCGGCCGAACAGTCCGACGGCGGAGAGGCCCTCGCCGATCTGCCGCAGCAGCCAGTCCGGCGCGGTGGTGCCGACGAATCCGGGCTGGAGGACGGTGAGCGCGTCGCGGGTGAGGGTGTCCGAGGACCCTCGTACAACGGTGGTCATGGTGCGGTCCTCATCCCTTCACGGCGCCGGAGGTGAGGCCCGTCGCCATCTTCTTCTGGATGAACATGAAGAAGATCACGACCGGGATGGCGATCATCGTCGACGCCGCCATCAGCGCGCCGTAGTCGACGCCGCGGGCGGTGGTGAAGTTCGTCAGCCACACGTTCAGCGTGAACTTGTCGTTGTCCTGGAGGACGATGTACGCGAGCAGGTACTCGTTCCACGCGTTGATCAGGGAGTAGATCGACGCGGCGGCGAGGCCCGGGGCGAGCAGCGGGAAGATGATCCGCCAGAAGGCGCCCATCTGGGTGCACCCGTCCACCATCGCGGACTCTTCCAGCTCCTTCGGGATGTTGATCACGAAGCCGCGGATCATCCAGGTCGCGAAGGGGAGCGTGGAGACGAGGTAGATGACGATGACGCCCCAGTACTCGTTCAGCGCGCCGAAGTCGTTGAGCTGGAGGTAGATGGGGATCAGCATCGCGGTGGGCGGCAGCAGCTGCACCAGGATCAGCACGATCATGAAGGCCCGGCGACCGTAGAAACGGAAGCGGCCGATCGCGTACGCGGCGACGGTGGCCATGATCATGGCGCCGACGACGGCGGTGAAGCTGACGATCAGGCTGGACTTGACCGCGGTGCCGAAGTTCTCGTAGTCGACGGCACGGACGAAGTTGTCGAACGTGAACGACGACGGCCACAGCGTCTGGTCGTAGCTGCGGATCTCCTTGTTGGGCCGCAGGGCGCTGACGACCAGCCAGTACACCGGGAAGATCATGACCAGGAAGGCCACGACACCGATGCCGTTGTAGACGAAGCGGCTCTTCTTCTTACGGTCCACCGCGGGCTTGTTCTTCTTGCCGGCGGGTACGGACTTCACAGTGGTCACGGGCGTCTCTGTCTTCGGCGCGGAGGCGGTGGTGCTCAATCGACCTCTCCGATCTTGAGCAGCTGGCGCAGGTAGTACACGGCGACACCGGACAGCAGAAGCACGGTGATCAGGGAGATGGCCGCGCCCTGGCTGAAGGAGTTGGACTCGAAGGCCTTGTTGAAGGCGTAGAGGCCGATGACTTCGTACTCCGGCTCGGGCTTGCTTCCGCGCATCAGCCAGACCTGGCCGAGGACGTTGAAGTCCCAGATGACGGAGAGCGTGGCGACCATCTGGAAGACGGGCTTGATGACCGGGAAGGTCACGTAGCGGAAGTTGCCGAACGCGTTGACTCCGTCGATCGCGGCGGCTTCCTCCAGCTCCTTGGGGACCTGGGTGAGGGCCGCGTACAGCGTGATCGCTACGAAGGGGATGGCTCCCCAGACGACGACCGCGCCGATGATGAGGAAGCCCTGCTTGTAGTCGAGCCACCAGTTGTGGCCCTGGAAGTCCAGTCCCAGGTACTTCGTCAGGACCATGTTCAGGACGCCGTAGTCGGAGTCCGAGAGCCAGCGGAAGATCGAGGCCTGGACCATCAGGGGAATGGACCAGGCGGCGATCAGCGCGCCGGTGATCATCAGTCGCGCCCAGTCCGACATGCGCTGCATCATCAGCGCGATGCCGAGGCCGATGACCAGGGTGGCGACCACGCAGATGGCCATGAAGACGACGGTCAGAACGACCGAGTCCCAGAAGGCCTGGTCCCCGAAGATGTTCGTGAACTGCTCGAAGCCGACCCAGGGGGCCGGTGCACCGGTCCACAGCTCAGTGCGGCCCACGTCCTGGAAGGACATGATCGTCGTCTTGATCAGCGGCCAGACGAACACCGCGAGGATCGCCACGACCGTCGGGGCGATCAGCAGATAGGGCAGCAGCGCCCCCTTGTTTCTCCGACGTCCGCCTCCCCCCGATGTCTTGGGTTCGTGGACTTCCGCGGGCCGCTTGCCGGCCGCTGCGGTGTCGGAGGCTTGGGGGTCCGGTCCCCCGGGGGTCTTGAGCATGTCGGCGGCACTCATCGTGCGTGGCCTTCCGTTCGGACTGTTCACCTGAAGGCGGGGGTGACGGGTCCGCGCGGTGGCGCGGACCCATCACCCCCGGGGAGATCAGAGGGTCGAGACCGCGAGGGTCAGGACTTCTCGTTGATCAGGGCGTTGATCTCCTCGTCGGCCTTCTTCGTGGCGTCGGCGACAGAGGTTCCACGGATGATCTGAAGCAGCATCTGCTCCAGGATCTCCTTCTTCTCGATCGCGGCCCAGCCGGGGGCGATCGGGGTGAACCAGGCGCTCTCGACCGCGTTGGCGCCAGGCGCGGTCTCCGGCTTGGTCTTCAGCGGCTCAAGCTGCTTGGTGTTGTTCGGCAGCGTGTTCTTGGCGGTGAGCGCGTCCTGGTTCTTGGAGTTCGTGTAGATCGAGATCCACTCTTCGCCCAGGTCCTGCTGCTTGGACTTGGCGATGACGCCCAGGTCCGAGCCACCGACGAAGGTCGGGAGCGGCTTGTTCTCCGGACCCGGCATCACGACGGGGAAGATCTTGCCCTTGAGCTCACCGTTGCCGTTGCCCTCGGCGTCGGTGACGCTGCCGGCCTCCCACGCGTTGCCGTAGAGGACGGCCGTCTTCTCATTGGCCATCACATTGGCGTGGTCCTGCTCGTCCTTGGTCTTGTCGGCCTTGTTGTACTTCTTGACCAGGTCGACGAAGTGCTGGATGCCCTTCTGGGCCTCCGGCGTGGAGAGCTGGGCGGACCATTCCTTGCTGCCCTCGTCGTACTTGGCGATCTGGCCGCCGTACGCGTAGACGTAGGACATGGCCGCGTACCAGTAACGGCCCGGCAGGTAGAGCGCGGAGAACGCCTTGTCCTTGCCGTACTTCTCCTGGACCTTGTCCAGGGCCTTGACCAGCTCGGCCTCGGTCGCCGGCATCTTGTCGACGCCCGCGCCCTTCTTGAACATCTCGGCGTTGTAGATGCCGACACGGGCACCGGCGTAGTACGGCACACAGAAGAGGTCGCCCTCGTAGGTGCAGGTGTCCTTCAGACCCTTGATCCAAGTGTCCGAGTTGTCGTACTTCTTCTCGTCCTTGATGGGGGCGAGGGCACCGTTGAGGATGTAGGTCATGGTCTCGGTGTTACCGAGTTCGACCACGTCCGGGAAGCTGTCACCGGACAGGGCGGCGTCGAGCTTCTTGGTCTTGTCGGCCCACAGCTGGTACTGGACCTTGACGTTGACCTTGGGGTACTTCGTCTTGAACTCGTCGTTCGCGGCCTTGACGACCTCGGGCCACGTGGACTGAGCGTCGTTCATCAGCCATACGGTGAGCGTCCCCGTACGGTCCTTCGGGTCAGTCTTGCTCTGGTCCTTCGCGTCCGAACCACAGGCCGCGACCGAGACCATCATTGCCGCCACACCGACCGCAGCTATGAGCTTGCGCTTCACGCCACCCTCCTCAAGGGATGCAGATTTCCCCCCACCGCCCGGGAGTCGCACAACACGCAGAGACAGCGCTTTTCGGTCTGCCCGTGGGGCTGGGACCTGGTCTTTAATGGTTTAGACCAGTACCCGGAGCTTGGCCTAGACCTTTAGGGGTGTCAAGGGTGTATAAGAAGGGCAGTCGCGTCCGTTATAGGACCGACACCTGAGGGAGGGCGACGACCCGTGACCGGACCGTGCCACCATGTGAGCCGCGACAGACGGAGGAGCCGGTGACGGCAGCAACGCAGGAGTCGGGAAGGCGGGCCATGACCACGGACGGGGTGGGCACGGAGACCGAGGGCGGGCCTCAGACCCGTACCGCGCGTGTCCCCAAGTACTACCGGCTCAAGCGCCATCTTCTCGACATGACAGAGACTATGCCGCCAGGGACTCCGGTGCCCCCGGAACGCACACTCGCGGCCGAATTCGACACCTCGCGCACGACCGTGCGCCAGGCGCTCCAGGAGCTGGTGGTCGAGGGCCGGCTGGAGCGCATCCAGGGCAAAGGCACTTTCGTGGCCAAGCCGAAGGTGTCCCAGGCGCTCCAACTGACCTCGTACACCGAGGACATGAAGGCCCAGGGGCTGGAACCCACTTCCCAGCTGCTGGACATCGGCTATGTCACGGCCGACGACAGCCTGGCGGGCCTGCTGGACATCTCGGCGGGCGGGCGGGTGCTGCGCATCGAGCGGCTCCGGCTGGCGAGCGGCGAGCCGATGGCGATCGAGACGACCCATCTCTCGGCCAAGCGCTTTCCGGCGCTGCGCCGCAGTCTGGTGAAGTACACCTCGCTCTACACGGCGCTCGCGGAGGTGTACGACATCCATCTCGCGGAGGCCGAGGAGACCATCGAGACCTCGCTCGCGACACCGCGCGAGGCGGGGCTCCTCGGGACGGACGTGGGCCTGCCGATGCTGATGCTTTCACGCCATTCTCTGGACGCCAGAGGAGAGCCCGTGGAGTGGGTCCGCTCGGTCTACCGGGGCGACCGCTACAAGTTCGTCGCCCGTCTGAAGCGCCCTGCCCCCTGATCCGTCCCGGCCCCGCGCGCGACCGCTCCCGAGAGCGATCGCGCGGGGCCGGCTCGATCAGTCGGCGTCGCCCCGGGCGGTCAGCGCACCCAGTCCTCGAGGCGCTCGGTGGACAGGGTGACGCCGACCGGATCGGGCAGCACGACATCCTTGCCGAACGGCACCGTGTGGGCGTTCTCGTACCGCACCCCGTCCGGTTCGCCGTAGACCGTCACCTCGCGGTTGTCCCGGTCGATCAGCAGATACACGGGGATGCCCGTCTGCGCGTAGGCACGCGGCTTCTCGACCCGGTCACGCTGATCGGTGTCCGCGTCGTAGGAGGTCACTTCGACCGCCATCAGCACCGGACTCGGATCCGCCCACTCGCCGTGACCGACGAAGGCGTCGCTGGGGCCAGTGAGACATCGGGCCGGGCCCGGCCCAGACGGTACTCCTGGACCTTGAGCCCCTGCTCGGAGTGGAGCCACAGCTCCGGCCTGGACTGCACGCAGATCCGGGTCAGCCACTGAATGATCCGACCATGGTCCCCGTCGGGCAGAGCCCTGCTCCTGATCCTGCCGTCGATGAGTTCCATCCGCATGCGCCGGGACCGCGCGGCCAGTATCCGCGTGCCCTCGTCGAATTCATCCGGGTGGACATGGAAACGGTCGGTGATCTCAAGGATCTCCGCAGCCTGTGCCATAAGGCCTCCTCCCTGTGTTCTCGACCATAGCGGAGCCGTCCGACAACGGCCCCGGGCCCGCCTCCGCAGGCCCTCCCGCAGTCGCCGCAGGGCCTGGCAGGGGGTGACCATCCGTAGTGCGGCAGACAGCCCACAGACACCCCGCGACACAACATCTGGTGGGTGCCACCACCCCCCGCCCCCACATGTATGCTCATCTCGCTGTCGCCGCAGAGGAATCCGGTGTGAATCCGGAACTGTCCCGCAACGGTGTGCTGTGGTGCGCTTTGTCGTACCCGCGAGTCCGGGCGTCTGCCGACAGCGCACCCGGCTCGACCGACCCGGGTGCCAAGACGTCCGGGCCTCGCGGTTGGGTCGGCGGACGCCGTGGAGTGCTGCCCGGAAACGGGTACGCGCGCCCCGCGGCGCGCCTCCCGCCCGCCGGCCCGTGAGCCGAGCGAGGGAGAGCACCACGTGACCATCGCGCCAGCCGATCCGGCTTCAGGCACCTCCGCGAACGCCTTCGGGCAGACCTCCGAGAAGGTGTCGGAACAGCTTCCCGGACGGGTCCCCGGACCCGTCTCCGGGGAGCCCGGGGACGGGCCCGGGACCGCGCTGCTGCGGACCCTGACCGACCTCACCGCCGATCTGCCGGACACCGACCCGGGCAAGGTCGCCGCAGCCGCGCTGCGCGGCCGGAACGCCGCGTCGGACGCGGCCGAGCTGCGCGGGCTCGCCACCGACGCCGCCGCGGGCCTCATCTCCGAGGACCCGGCCTACTCGCGGCTCGCCGCCCGGCTGCTCACCCGCACCATCGCGGACGAGGCGGCCGGCCAGGGCTCGGTCTGCTTCTCCGCCTCGGTCGCCGTCGGTCACGCCGAGGGCCTGATCGCCGACCGCACCGCGGACTTCGTCACGCTCCACGCCGACCGCCTGGACGAGCTGATCGACCCGGACGCCGACGACCGCTTCGGCTACTTCGGCCTGCGGACCCTCTACAGCCGCTATCTGCTGCGCCACCCGATCACCCGCCGGGTGATCGAGACCCCGCAGCACTTCATGCTCCGCGTGGCCTGCGGACTCGCCGAGGACGACTCCCCGCGCGCGCTGGACGAGGTCGCCGCGCTCTACCGGCTGATGAGCCGGCTGGACTATCTGCCCTCCTCCCCCACGCTCTTCAACTCCGGCACCCGGCACCCGCAGATGTCCTCCTGCTATCTGCTGGACTCCCCGCAGGACGAGCTGGACTCCATCTACGACCGGTACCACCAGGTCGCCCGGCTCTCCAAGCACGCCGGCGGCATCGGGCTCTCGTACTCCCGCATCCGCGCCCGCGGCTCGCTGATCCGCGGCACCAACGGCCACTCCAACGGCATCGTGCCGTTCCTCAAGACGCTGGACGCCTCGGTCGCCGCCGTGAACCAGGGCGGCCGGCGCAAGGGCGCCGCCGCCGTCTATCTGGAGACCTGGCACGCGGACATCGAGGAGTTCCTGGAGCTGCGCGACAACACCGGCGAGGACGCCCGGCGCACCCACAACCTCAACCTCGCGCACTGGGTCCCGGACGAGTTCATGCGCCGGGTCCAGGCCGACACCGAGTGGTCGCTGTTCTCCCCGGCCGACGTGCCCGAGCTGGTGGACCTGTGGGGCGACGAGTTCGACGCCGCCTACCGCAAGGCCGAGGCGGCGGGCCTGGCCCGCAAGACGATGCCCGCGCGCGAGCTGTACGGCCGGATGATGCGGACCCTCGCCCAGACCGGCAACGGCTGGATGACGTTCAAGGACGCCTCCAACCGCACCGCCAACCAGACCGCCCTGCCCGGACACACCGTCCACTCCTCGAATCTCTGCACCGAGATCCTGGAGGTCACCGACGACGGCGAGACCGCCGTCTGCAATCTGGGCTCGGTCAATCTGGGCGCCTTCGTCTCCGGCGGCGACATCGACTGGGAGCGGCTGGACTCGACCGTCCGCACCGCCGTCACCTTCCTCGACCGCGTCGTGGACATCAACTTCTACCCGACCGAGCAGGCCGAGCGCTCCAACTCCAAGTGGCGTCCGGTGGGCCTGGGCGCGATGGGCCTCCAGGACGTCTTCTTCCAGCTGAAGCTGCCCTTCGACTCCCCCGCCGCGCGCGAGCTGTCCACCCGGATCGCCGAGCGGATCATGCTCGCCGCCTATGAGGCCTCCGCCGATCTGGCCGAGCGGAACGGGCCCCTCCCCGCCTGGGAGAAGACCCGCACCGCACGCGGTGTGCTGCACCCGGACCACTACGGCGTCGAGCTGAACTGGCCGGAGCGCTGGGCCGCCCTGCGCGAGCGCGTCGCCGCCACCGGAATGCGCAACTCGCTGCTGCTCGCCATCGCCCCGACGGCGACCATCGCCTCGATCGCCGGTGTGTACGAGTGCATCGAGCCCCAGGTCTCCAACCTCTTCAAGCGCGAGACGCTCTCCGGCGAGTTCCTCCAGGTCAACTCCTACCTGGTGGCCGAGTTGAAGCGGCTCGGCGTCTGGGACGCCCAGACCCGTGAGGCGCTGCGCGAGTCCAGCGGCTCCATCCAGGACTTCGGCTGGGTGCCGGCCGAGGTGCGCGAGCTGTACCGCACGGCGTGGGAGATCCCGCAGCGCGGTCTGATCGACATGGCCGCCGCCCGCACCCCCTTCCTGGACCAGTCGCAGTCGCTGAACCTGTTCCTGGAGACGCCCACCATCGGCAAGCTCAGCTCGATGTACGCGTACGCCTGGAAGCAGGGCCTGAAGACCACGTACTACCTGCGCTCCCGTCCGGCGACCCGGATCGCCCGCGCCGCGTCCGGCGCCACGGCCGCCGCCCCCGTACCCGTACCGGTTCAGGCCGCCGCCGAGGACGCGGTCGCCTGCTCCCTGGAAAACCCCGAGTCCTGCGAGGCCTGCCAGTAATGTCCACCCCCCACGAGACCAAGAACCTGCTCGACCCGGGCTTCGAGCTGACGCTGCGCCCGATGCGCTACCCGGACTTCTACGAGCGCTACCGGGACGCGATCAAGAACACCTGGACGGTGGAGGAGGTCGACCTCCACTCCGACGTCGCCGACCTCGCGAAGATGACGCCCGCCGAGCAGCATCTGATCGGCCGGCTCGTGGCGTTCTTCGCCACCGGCGACTCGATCGTCGCCAACAATCTGGTGCTGACGCTCTACAAGCACATCAACTCCCCGGAGGCGCGGCTCTATCTGAGCCGTCAGCTCTTCGAGGAGGCGGTGCACGTCCAGTTCTATCTGACGCTGCTGGACACCTATCTGCCCGACCCCGAGGACCGCACGGCGGCCTTCGCCGCGGTGGAGAACATCCCCTCGATCCGCGAGAAGGCGCAGTTCTGCTTCAAGTGGATGGACTCGGTCGAGAAGCTGGACCAGCTGGAGAGCCAGTCCGACCGGCGGCGCTTCCTGCTGAACCTGATCTGCTTCGCCGCGTGCATCGAGGGTCTGTTCTTCTACGGGGCCTTCGCATACGTGTACTGGTTCCGCTCGCGCGGTCTGCTGCACGGTCTGGCCACCGGCACCAACTGGGTGTTCCGTGACGAGACCATGCACATGAACTTCGCCTTCGAGGTCGTGGACACCGTCCGCAAGGAGGAGCCGGAGCTGTTCGACGACGCCCTCCAGCAGCAGGTCACCGACATGCTGAAGGAGGCCGTCGAGGCGGAGCTGCAGTTCGGCCAGGACCTGTGCGGCGACGGACTGCCGGGCATGAACACCGAGTCGATGCGCGAGTACCTCCAGTGCGTCGCCGACCAGCGGCTGACCCGGCTGGGCTTCGCCCCGGTGTACGGCTCGGAGAACCCGTTCTCCTTCATGGAGCTGCAGGGCGTCCAGGAGCTGACGAACTTCTTCGAGCGCCGTCCGTCCGCCTATCAGGTGGCGGTCGAGGGCTCCGTCGATCTGGGCGAGGACTTCTGAGTCCGAGGCACGGCTGACGCCGGCGCGCCGCGCACGGGGCCGCGGACCGAGGACCGGTCCGCGGCCCCTTCGCGTACCCCGGCCGCCGCCCGGAGCTGTCGGTCGATCGCGCGCTCCCGGGCCAGTCCGACGAGCGAGGGAAGAAGGATCAGAGCGGTCAGGGCGAGGACGGCGAGCAGGCCGGGGAGGGATTCCATACCCTCAACGGTCGCCGCCCGGCGGAAGAATCATCAGTGGCAGCACTGTCATGGACCGTCGAATTGCTGCCACACTCCCCTCATGCTGAGAAACGTCGCCGCGGTCCTCCTCGAAGGCGTCCACCCCTTCGAGCTCGGGGTGCTCTGCGAGGTCTTCGGCCATGACCGCCGCGCGGACGGGCTCCCCGGCTACGACTTCGCCGTGGTCTCGGCCGAAGGACCCACCCTGACCACCGACACCGGATTCGGCATCAGCACCCCGCACGGTCTGGAGCGGCTCGCCGAGGCCGATCTCGTCGCCGTCCCCACCGGGAACGACTATCCGACCCGCGCCTACCCGCAGGAGCTGCTCGAAGCGCTCCGCCAGGCCGTGGACCGGGGCGCGCGCGTGCTCAGCGTCTGCAGCGGCGCCTTCGTCCTGGGCGCGGCCGGACTGCTCGACGGCCGCCGCTGCACCACCCACTGGAAGCACGCCCACACCCTCGCCGAACGCTATCCGCGGGCCATGGTCGACCCCGATGTGCTGTACGTGGACGAGGGGCCGGTCATCACCTCCGCCGGCACCGCCGCCGCGATCGACGCCTGCATCCATCTGCTGCGCCAGGAGCACGGACCGGAGGTCGCCAATCACATCGCCCGCCGGATGGTGGTCCCGCCGCACCGCGACGGCGGGCAGGCGCAGTACATCGAGCGGCCGCTGCCGCGCACCCGGTACGACACCGTCGGCGCCGTCCTGGCCTGGATGGAGCGGCATCTCGACCGGGAGACGACGGTCGAACAGCTCGCCGCCCGGGCCCATATGTCGCCGCGGACCTTCGCCCGCCGCTTCCACCAGGAGACGGGGACCACACCGTACCGCTGGCTGCTGCGACAGCGGGTGCTGCTGGCGCAGGAGCTGCTGGAGGCCACGGACGAGACGGTGGAGGCGATCGCGGCGCGCTCCGGATTCGGCAACGCGGCGGCGCTGCGCCACCACTTCCTCCGTACCCTCGGCACCACGCCGAACGTCTACCGGCGGACCTTCCGCGGCCCGGCGGGCGCCGCCGTCCCGGTCGGGCACGAACGCTGACGCGGCGGCGCGGGGCGCCAGGCACGGACGGCGCGGGGTGTGAGGGCGCGGACGGCGCGGGGCCCGCTCACAGCGGTGAGCGGGCCCCGGACTCCGTGCGGCGCGGGCGCGGTCAGTCGTTCGGCACGACCGGGTAGCGCGGGGTGCCCTCGGCCATCTGCCGCAGCGCGTCCTTGCGGTCGCGCTTGGAGAGACGGTCGATGTAGAGATACCCGTACAGATGGTCGGTCTCGTGCTGGAGGCAGCGCGCGAAGTAGCCATTGCCCCGGATCTTGACCGGATTGCCCTTCATGTCCTGTCCGCGCACCACGGCGTAGTCGGGGCGGGCCAGCTCCGCGTAGGCGGTGGGGACGGAGAGGCAGCCCTCGTTGGAGTCGTCCAGCACGCGCAGCTCCGGCGGCAGCTCCTCCAGGACCGGGTTGCAGATGTACCCGGTGTGGCGATTGCCGTCGTCGTCGGGGCAGTCGTAGACGAAGACCTTGAGGTCGACGCCGATCTGATTGGCGGCGAGGCCCACGCCCTCGGCCGTGCGCTGGCTGGCGAACATGTCGTCGATCAGCGACGCGAGCGCGTCGTCGAACTCGGTGACGTCCGCGCACTCCTTGTGGAGCACCGGATTGCCGACGACCGTGATCGGCCGCGAGGCGCCGCGCTCCCGGTGGGCGAGCTCACGTGCCTCGCAGTCCTCCGTGTCCACGACGAACCCGTCGTCGTCCACGACGGGACCCTCATTGACCTGCTGGTCCGTCTCCTGCTGCGACGCCATGTCAGCCGTACGCCTTCCTCGGTCCTTCGTGGTCCACCCGGCGGGGGCCACTGTGTGTCCGTACAGCCTAAGGGCAGGGTCAGCAGACTTCCTCAAGATCTCGCCACTCCCGGCTGTCCGGACTGTCCGCGACCCAGCCGTCCAGCAGTCCCCGCACCAGACCGGCGGGGGCGGCGAGGCCGCACTCCCGTTCGGGGGACCACAGCTCGCCGGCGGTGCGGTGGCCGAGCGGTCCCGGGTGGCCCGGTTCGCTGTGGTCGTGGGGGTCGAGATGCTCGCCCTCGCCCTCGGCGCTCGGCATCCGGCTCTCGGAGCAGGAGCGGCAGAGCAGCCGTACCGACGACGACCAGTCCTCGGCGGCGAAACCGGCGTCGGAGGCCAGCTGCTCCAGCGCGTCCCGGTCGGCCTCCGTGGCGGCCTCCAGCAGCACCACCCAGGTGGGGACGGGCGAGGGGGCCCACAGCTCGATCTCGTCGAAGACCGGATAGGAGGGGCCTGCGGAGGTGGTCCGCTCCCCGTTGGGCACGCCGTCGTGGAGGACGACCTCGCCCCAGCGGCGGCCGGAGGACGGCAGCGGGATCGACAGCACCTCCATCCGGGCCGGGTCCAGCCTGCGGCCCCACACCACCTCGGCCTCGCCCTCGGGCGAGAGCCGCACGGCGGCGCTGCCGAGGTCCATGCCCAGCGCCTCGCCGCCCGGCCCCGCGCCCACACCGCCGGTGCGGGTGGGCAGGCCCGGCACCTTGAGGCCGTACGCCTGCCAGGCGCGGCGGGCCAGCGGCCAGTCCTGGAGCGCGGTGGCGGCGATGCCGACGTTCCACCAGTCGGGGGCCCCGGTCTCCTTGTCCAGCAGGGCGACCGCGCGCAGCCCCGCGGCCCGCGCCTGCTCCCAGTCGTGCCGGAACTTGTGCAGGAGCGCCAGATTGAACCAGGACTCGGAGAGCCAGGGCTCAAGGTCCGCCGCCCGTGTCAGCAGCGCGCCCGCGTCCTCGTACCGGCCGTCGCCGATCAGCGTGAACGCGCGGTCGGTGGCCTGCCGCCACGAGGCTGAGGGCCGATGCCGTACCTTCCCGAAGATCCTCACGATTCCCGCCTGCCGGTCGTTCGGGTCACTGCCCCGGACGCTGTTGGTGTGATTCCCGATGCTGCTTCGTGTGTCTGCTTGACGCTGGTTGTCTCTCCTCTTTCGCATCCAACCATGCCCGGCAAAGGGGTGGCTCATTACCCATGGGTTACCCAGGGCGGACGCGGACCAGACTCCAGGGTCACCGGGGGTGCGCCGGAGCGGGGCCGTCCGCCGTTCCGGGGCCCCCGGCGGGGTCCTCGGGGCCGGAGCGGGCCGGGTCCCGGGGGCCCGGGAGGGCCGGCGGGAAGGCCCGGGCGACCACCTTCGCCAGGGATTCGACCACCTCCGGCTGATAGTCGCGGCCCGCGCCGAGCCGCAGCCGCTCCAGTACGGCGAGCGCGCCCGCGCCCTCCGCGTCTGTCCCGGACAGGTCCTCGTATGCGTTGACGGTCCGGACGATCCGGGCGGGCAGCGGCTGGTCGCGGTACGGATCGGCCTGCCGCTCGACGACGACGGCGACCTCGGCGGGCACGCCGGTCTGCCGGACGACGGCCCCGCCGAGCAGGGCGATACGGCGCTGCTGGGCGGCCGGCAGCAGCGCGGTGGCCCCGTCCGGCACCGGGTCCACCAGGGAGAGCTGGCCGATGTCGTGCATCAGCGCCGCGTACTCCAGCACCGTCAGCCGTTCGCCGCTCAGACCCATCTCCCGGCCGACCGCGCAGCTCAGCTCGGCGACCCGGCGGGCGTGTCCGGGCGGGGTGTATCCGGCGATCTCGGTCGAGCGGGCCAGTGAGGCGATGGTCTGCCGATAGGTGGCGCGGACCGCCTCGTACCGCCGGAAGGAGAGCTGGGCGAGGAGGAGGGGGCCGCAGAAGACGGGCAGCGCCCAGAGTCCGGCGACGGCGACCGCGAGGGCGATGACGGCTCCGGTGGCGCAGACGGCGGAGCCGATGCCGAGCAGCGCCCGCAGTTCCTCGCGGAGCAGCGGGCCGTAGGGGAAGCCGGTGCGGGCGCGGCGCGCCAGCGCGGCGAGGACCGCGTCGCAGAGCGCGGTCAGCACGGTCAGGAGCAGCAGGAAGAGGGGGTAGGCCGCGCCGCTCGCCCACCGGTCCAGCTCGCCGGAGTTGTAGAGCGGCTGGAAGCACGCGGCGGCGAAGGCTGCGGTCAGCACCCGTCGGGCGACGTGGTCGAGGACGAGTCGGCGGCCCCGGGCGAGCTGGACCGCGGCTCCGGCGAGCGCTCCCGCGGCGACGACGGCGACGACCTGGAGCACGCCGTGGCCGGTGGGGCGGCCGGCGCACTCGCCGAGGAGGGCGTACGCGAGGGCGGCGGCCGCGCCGAGCGGCGCGGGTTCGCGTGCGCCCGGGCCGGCGCCCGAGCGGACGCTCTCGCCGAGGGCGACGAGGGCGCCGAAGGCCAGGGCGTACCCGGGCTCGTGGACGCCGCGGCGCAGGACGGCGGCGATCGCGGCGGCGGCGAGGAGGGCGGCGGCGGTGTGGAGCAGGAGGGCGAGGGCGGCGGCGAGGGGGGCGTCGGGGCGGAGGCGGGAGCGGGTGCGGGCGGTGGTCCTGGGCCGGGGGCGGGTGCGGGTGCGGGAGTCGGGGCCGGTGCGGGCGGTGGTCCCGGACCCGGGGCGGGAGTCGGGGCCGGTGCCGGGACCGGTCCCGGTGCTGGTTCTCGTACGGGGGTCGGGGCCGGTGCGGGCCCGGTGCTCGGGTCCGGGGGCGTCCGGGCCCGGCGGGTGCGGTGCGCCGCCCTGGGTCACGCGGGGCCGCCCGGGGTGCGGTCGGCGACGCGCACCGGCTGCGGCGGGATGCCGCGGATGTCCTGGGCGGCCGGGGCGGCGGACTCGCCGGAGGTCACCTCGGTCTCCCAGCCGTCCCGCCGCAGCGCCCGGACCAGCGCCCCCACCATCCGGGGGTCGAAGTGCGCGCCCGCGCACCGCTCCAGTTCGGCCAGCGCCACCGGCACCGGCCGGGCCCGGGAGTAGGAGCGGGTGGAGGTCATGGCGTCGAAGGCGTCCGCGACCGCGACCACCCGGGCGAATTCGGGGATCCGCTCCCCGGCCAGCCCGCACGGGTATCCGGTGCCGTCCATCCGTTCGTGGTGGTGCAGGATCGCGCCCCTGGCCTCGCCGAGGAAGCCGATGCCCCGGACGATCTCATGGCCGTACTCGGGGTGCAGCTGGATCACCCGCCGCTCCTCCGGCGTCAGCGGGCCGTCCTTGCGCAGGATCCGGGTGGGGACGCCGAGCTTGCCCACGTCGTGCAGGATCCCGGCGAAGCGGATCACCTCGATCCGTTCCTCGTCCATCCCGAGTTCGCGGGCGATCAGCACCGAGGCCCGGCCGACCCGCTCGCTGTGGCCCCGGGTGTAGCGGTCCTTGAGGTCGACGGCCTGGACGAGGGCGCGGATGGTGCCCTGGTGGGCGGTGCGCTCCCGGTGGTACTGGGCGAAGAGCCAGCAGGAGATGTACATCGGCAGCAGCACGAGCAGCGCGGAGACCGGTCCGTACGGACTGGTCCACAGCACCGCCATCATCAGCCCGGCCAGCCCGTGGACGAGGAGCGGGGCCAGCGAGCGGAGCACCAGGCCGCGCCAGGCGGTGTGCGGAGGCACCCGTTCGGCGGTGGCGAGAATGCCCGCCTCCAGGGCGGCCAGCACCAGACAGAAGACGACGGCCGAGGCGGTGGCGGGCGCGAGCGCGTGGGGGAAGCGGGGCTCGCTCAGGGTCCGCTCGCCGCCCAGCAGGACGAAGGCGCTCGCCGCGCTCCAGGTCGCGAGGGCGAGCTGGGCGGAGCGCCAGATCCGCCGGGGCCCGGCGGGCCCGCGCTCGACCCGGCCGAGCAGCGAGCCGGGGACGGCGACGAGCATGGCGGCGGCCGGAGGGAGCAGAAAGGCCGCGGTGAGCAGCACCGGGAAGAAGGAGGCGGCGCTCATGGAGAGCGCCTTGCGCAGATGGCGGCAGCGCGGCGGCAGCTCACATCCCGCGTAGAGCGCGGCGAGCAGCGCCACGGCGCTCCAGCCGACGGGAATCTCCTGCCCGGGTAAGGGCAGCGCGCATGCCGCTGTGCAGAGCACCGCGCCGAGAATGTACGCGCGTGCCGTCGCCGGTACGGAACTCACTGCGCCGCCCCCTTCGCGTCTGGCGCGTCACGCTAGCGAGTCGGGGGGATGAGCGCCGGTGCGCCGACGGTTGTTCGCACAGACGAGTGACAGCGGGTGCGTACGAAGAGGGTGCGCCGTGGAGATCACGGCGCACCCTCTTCGTACAAATGAGGGACGGGGGTACGGTCACTCGGCCCCGGGGGCCTCCGCACGGGCGACGCTGACATCGTCGTCGGGCACGGTCTCGCCGGAGCGGATCAGATCGATCCGGCCCATGACCTTGGCCCGCAGATCGGTGGGGACGTCGTCGTGTCCGCAGCAGCGCTTGACGAGCTTCTTCACGGCCTGCTCCAGCCCGTACTTCTCCAGGCAGGGGGAGCATTCCTCGAAGTGCACCTCGAACTTGGTGCAGTCGCTGTCGGGCATCTCACGGTCGAGGAACTCGTAGAGGTGGTCGAGTACCTCCGAGCAGTCCGTCTCGTGCGGCTCTCCGCAGCTCATGAGCCCGAGCCTTTCGCGTCGTTCGACTCCCCCGCGCCGGCCGGGACGAGTCCGCGCTCACGGGCGTAGTCCTCCAGCATGCCGCGCAGCTGGCGACGGCCCCGGTGCAGGCGGGACATCACCGTCCCGATGGGTGTTCCCATGATGTCCGCGATCTCCTTGTACGCAAAGCCCTCTACGTCGGCGAGATAGACGGCGATACGGAACTCTTCGGGGATGGCCTGGAGCGCGGACTTCACATCGGAGTCCGGCAGGTGGTCGAGGGCCTGGGACTCGGCCGAGCGCAGTCCGGTGGACATGTGCGACTCGGCACGGGCCAGCTGCCAGTCCTCGATCTCCTCGGCGGCGCTGCGCTGGGGCTCCCGCTGCTTCTTGCGGTAGGAGTTGATGAAGGTGTTGGTGAGGATGCGGTACAGCCACGCCTTGAGGTTGGTGCCCTCGCGGAACTGGTGGAAGGAGCCGTACGCCTTGGCATAGGTCTCCTGGACCAGGTCCTCGGCGTCGGCGGGGTTGCGCGTCATGCGCAGCGCGGCCGAGTACATCTGGTCGAGGAAGCCGAGGGCGTCCCGCTCGAAGCGCGCGTTGCGCTCGGCGGTCGTCTCGGCGCCCGTGCGGGCGGGCTCGTCCGAGCCCTCGATGAGGGCGTCCGGCTGTCCCTGACCCGGTGCCGCCCGGCCGTCGTCGGCCCCTGCGTCGGTCCCAGTGACCGGACCCACCTCCTCCAACGCTGTGACGGGGCCGAGTGCGGACCCGCTCGAGTCGGAGAATAGTCGACCTTCGGTGCTCGGCTCCTGCCGACCGGCTCCGCCCTGCGCCCGCGACGAGGCGTTCTTGGCCGCAGTCAGCACGGTCCACTCCAGGTCAGCGGGGTGCGTGCGGCGGGGGCAGACGGTCGGACCCATGCGAGGGACTCCCTACTCCATGCTCTGTTGCTGACGTCCTGACATCCCGCACAACAGAGCCGGGCGGCTCGTCATTCCCAGCCGGCCCCGACCCACTCCGCCACCGCGTCTGTGATCGTTGTCACGGTCTCGGCCTCGGTGACGCCGGACCGCTTGGGGACCGCGAAGCCGTGGTCGGCGAAGGGGACTTCCACCAGGGCGTACGGCCCTTCGGGGAATTCGGCGGGCCTGCCGAAGGGATCGGCGCCGCCCTGGACGACGAGGGTGGGCAGTCCGGTGCCGAGCAGTTCGTCCGCCCGGGATCTCTCGGGGCGGCCGGGCGGGTGGAGGGGGAAGGAGAGGGCGAGTACGGCGGCGGCCCCCAGCTCCTGTCCGGTGCGGCAGGCGACCCGGGCTCCGGCGCTGCGTCCGCCCGCGACCACGGGGAGGCCGGGGCGCCGAAGCGCGGGCCAGAGGGCGCGCCAGGCGGTGTCGAGGGCCTTGGGGGCCGGGGCGATCTTCTTTCCGGCGACGCGCCAGGGCTGCTCCACCAGGGCGACGGTGATGCCGTGGGCGGGCAGCTCGGCGGCGAGGGCGCGCAGGTCACGGGTGTCGGTGCCGCCGCCGGCGCCGTGTCCGAGGGCGAGGACGAGCCGGGGGGCGGGGGCGGGGCGCCAGCTGATCCGCGCGGGGCCGGCGTCGGTCTCCACGGTCTCGGTCCGGGTGGTCATGAGCCGGTCCGGGGCGTCGTGACGTGGGCGTGGTCCGCGTGGTGGGCGTGGTTCGCGTTGTGGGCGTGGTTCGCGTTGTGGGCGGGGGCGGGGGGCATGGTGATCATCCTGGCGGGTGGGGAGCGGGGGCGCGGGGAGGCGCGGCGCGTGCCGGGTGGGTGGTCCGGGGGTGATCGGGGCCCGGGGCCCGGGGCGGATCGAGGCACGCGCGCGGGCGCGGGTCCGGGCTCGGGCTCGGACTCGGGTGAGCGGGCTCGGGTTCAGGCCCGGGTCCGGGCGCGGGTTCAGAAGAGGGTGCCCTCCTCCGGGCCCTCCAGCTCCGTCAGCAGCTCCGGCCCGTTGTTGCGGACGTTGCTGACCGCCGTGCCCACCGGGTACGCCCGCATCAGACCCTCGGGCGGCGGCTCCAGCAGCGCCCTCAGCTCCTCCGGGTTCGTACGGGCCGGGTCCAGCCAGGCGTCCCAGCGGTCCGGCGTCAGCATCAGCGGCATCCGGGGGTGGATCTCGGCGAGCGAGCCCGGGCCCTCGGCGGGGGCGACGCCCAGCGGCCCCTTCTCCGCCTCGGTGGTGAGGACCGTGCACGTGACCCACCAGGCGAGCGGATCGTCGTCGGGCCGGGTCCGGTCCCGCCAGAACTCGTACAGCCCGGCCATCGCGAACACCGACCCGTCCGCCGGAGTCACGAAGTACGGCTGCTTGCGGGGGCGCTTCCTCCTCCCCTGCTCCTCCAGCTGCCGTTCGGTCTCGCCGGTGACCCACTCGTAGTAGCCGTCGGCCGGCAGGAGACAGCGCCGGGCGGCGAAGGGGCGGCGGAACGACGGCTTCTCGTGCACCGTCTCCGAGCGGGCGTTGATCATCCGGGCCGCGCCCTCGGGGGATTTCGCCCAGGCGGGCACGAGTCCCCATCTCAGTGCTCTGAGCTGGCGAACCGGACGCTGGTCGTCCGCGTCTTTCAGAGGGCGCTCAAGAATCGCGTAGACCTCTTTGGTGGGGGCCACGTTCCAGTCGGGAGCCAGTTCCTCGGCGGGCTCCCACGTCCGGACACCGAAGATCCCCACCAGATCCTCGGGCCGCCGACTCGCCGCATACCTGCCACACATAAATGCCACACTGCCACTTCGTCCCGCCGCACAAGGAGCCGCCCCAGAAATGGAAAGCATCCATTCCGCTTCCGTCCCCGGCAGCGCCTCCGCGAGCGGTCTGTGGGACCGGCTCTCCGGCACCCAGGCCGCCCCGGAGGAGTGGCTGGTCATCGCCGCCGGCGTGCTGGCGCTCGCCGTCGTCCTGCCCCGGCCGCTCTGGCGGGTCTCCCGCAACGCGGTCACCATCGCCCACGAGGGCGGCCACGGATTGCTCGCCCTGCTCACCGGGCGCAGCCTGGAGGGCATACGGCTGCACTCCGACACCAGCGGGCTGACCGTCAGCCGCGGCAGACCGACCGGTCTGGGCATGGTCCTCACCGCCGCCGCGGGCTACCCCGCGCCGTCCCTGCTGGGCCTCGGCGGCGCGGCGCTGCTCGGGGCCGACCGCGTCACCCTGCTGCTGTGGCTGGCCACGGCTCTGCTCCTGGCGATGCTGGTGATGATCCGCAACGCGTACGGCGCGCTCACGGTGATCCTGACCGGCGCGGCCTTCCTGCTGGTCTCCTGGCTGGCGGGGCCCCAGGTGCAGGCCGCCTTCGCCTACACCGCGGTCTGGTTCCTGCTGCTCGGCGGCGTCCGGCCGGCCTTCGAGCTGCAGTCCAAGCGCCGGCACGGCGGAGCGCCCGACTCGGACGCCGACCAGCTCTCCCGGCTCACCCATGTGCCGCCCGCCATGTGGCTCTTTCTCTTCCACGCGGTGTCGATCTGCGCGCTGATCGGCGGCGGACGCTGGCTGCTCGACCTGTGATCTCCCGGGCCGCCGGGGGCGGCGGGCCGGCGGGCCGCGGGGGCCTCGGCCGGGGACCGCGGGTAGGCGGGCCGCGGGGGCTCGGCCGGGCCCGGAGGCCGCCGGGCCCACTATCACTCCCTGGTTACGCCCCGGTTTCGGCGTATTTGATCAAGATCCGGGCCTCCCGGGAGCCACTAAAGTAAGGGCCATGACCGAAGCCTCCGTGCACCCTGCCCTCTGGCCCGCCCCGTACGCGAGCGGAGCCGTCGAAGCGACGGTGACCGTGCCCGGTTCGAAATCGGTCACCAACCGCGCCCTGGTGCTGGCCGCCCTCGCCGCCGAGCCCGGCTGGCTGCGCCGCCCGCTCCGCTCCCGCGACAGTCTGCTGATGGCGGACGCGCTGCGCGCCCTGGGCGTCGGCATCGAGGAGACCGTCTCCTCCAGCTCCTCCATCGTGGGCGGCCCCGACGCCGAGGGCGAGGCCTGGCGGGTCATCCCGACCGGCCTGCACGGCCCCGCCACGGTCGACGTCGGCAACGCCGGCACCGTGATGCGCTTCCTGCCGCCCGTCGCCGCGCTCGCCGACGGCCCCGTCCGCTTCGACGGCGACCCCCGCTCCTACGAGCGCCCGCTGAACGGTGTGATCGACGCGCTGCGCGCCCTCGGGGCCCGGATCGACGACGACGGCCGCGGCGCGCTCCCGATGACCGTGCACGGCGGGGGCGCGCTGGACGGCGGCCGCGTCGAGATAGACGCCTCCTCGTCCTCCCAGTTCGTCTCCGCGCTGCTGCTCTCCGCGCCCCGCTTCAACCAGGGGGTGGAGGTCCGGCACATCGGCGGCCGGCTCCCCTCGATGCCGCACATCCGGATGACCGTGGACATGCTGCGCGCCGTCGGCGCCCAGGTGGACGAGCCGGAGACCGGCGGCGAGCCCAATGTCTGGCGGGTCTCGCCCTCCGCCGTCCTCGGCCGGGACGTCACCATCGAGCCCGACCTCTCCAACGCGCAGCCGTTCCTCGCCGCCGCGCTGATCACCGGCGGCCGGGTCACCATCCCCGACTGGCCGCTGCGCACCACCCAGCCCGGCGACGCCCTGCGCGGGATCTTCACCGAGATGGGCGGTTCCTGCGAGCTGACCGAGGAGGGGCTGGTCTTCACCGGCTCCGGCCGGATCCACGGCATCGACGTCGACCTCGGCGAGGTCGGCGAGCTGACCCCGGGCATCGCGGCCGTCGCGGCGCTCGCGGACTCCCCCTCGACCCTGCGCGGCGTGGCCCATCTGCGGCTGCACGAGACGGACCGGCTGGCGGCGCTCACCAAGGAGATCAACGAGCTGGGCGGCGATGTGACCGAGACCGAGGACGGTCTGCGCATCCGCCCGCGCCCGCTGCACGGCGGCGTCTTCCACACCTACGACGACCACCGCATGGCCACGGCGGGCTCGATCATCGGCCTCGCGGTCGAGGGCGTCGAGATCGAGAATGTGGCGACCACGGCCAAGACCCTGCCCGACTTCCCGCGGATGTGGACAGCCATGCTCGGAGCGGGAAGCTGAACGGGGTCTGAGATGCGGCGCTACGGCAAGAACCCCGACGAGGACGACATCCGCGTACGCCCCAATCGCAAGGGCAACCGACCGCGGACCACGATCCGCCCCAAGCACGAGGACGCCTCGGAAGGCATGGTCCTCACCGTCGACCGGGGGCGGCTGACCTGCCTCGTCGGGGATCGTGTCGTCATGGCGATGAAGGCGCGCGAGCTGGGCCGCAAGGCCGCCGTCGTCGGCGACCGGGTCTCCATCGTCGGGGACCTCTCCGGCGACAAGGACACCCTGGCCAGGATCGTGCGGATCGGCGAGCGCTCGTCCGTGCTCCGCCGCACGGCCGACGACGACGATCCCTTCGAGCGGGTGGTCGTCGCCAACGCCGACCAGCTCGCGATCGTCACGGCCCTCGCCGACCCCGAACCCCGGCCGCGCATGATCGACCGCTGTCTGGTCGCCGCGTACGACGGCGGTCTCACCCCCCTGCTCGTGCTGACCAAGTCCGACCTCGCCCCGCCGGACGAACTGCTGGAGATGTACGGGGCGCTCGGCGTCCCCCATGTCGTCACCACCCGCGAGGAGTTCGTCGACGGGGTCGCGGCCGACCGGGTGCACGAGCATCTGTCGGGCCGGACCACCGCTTTCGTCGGCCACTCCGGCGTCGGCAAGACCACCCTGGTCAACGCGCTGGTCCCGGCGGACCGGCGGCGGTCGACCGGACATGTCAACGCGGTCACCGGGCGCGGCCGGCACACCACCACCTCCGCGCTCGCCCTCCCGCTCGCCGGCGAGCGCGGCGGATGGGTGATCGACACCCCCGGCGTGCGCTCCTTCGGTCTGAACCATGTGGACCCCTCGCGGGTGATCCTCGCCTTCCCCGATCTCGTGCCGGGCACGGAGAACTGCCCCCGGGGATGCGGCCACGACGAGCCCGAGTGCGCGCTGGACGCCTGGGTGGCGGAGGGGCACGCCGACCCGGCCCGGCTCGACTCGCTGCGCCGGCTGCTCGCGACGCGCGAGCGACGCGAGGGCGACTGATTCGCACGTGGTCGCGTTCTTCCGAGGTCGACGAGTGCATAATCGCATCAAGTCCGACGAAGCGGTCACCGACTGACGGGGAGGCGCTCCATGGCGTGGCTGCTGGTGGTGGTCGCCGGGATTCTGGAGACGGGATTCGCCGTCTGTCTGAAGCTGTCGCACGGATTCACCCGCCTCTGGCCGACGATCGCCTTCGCCGCCTTCGCCCTCGGGAGCTTCGGTCTGCTGACCCTGGCACTGAAGAAACTGGACGTGGGGCCCGCCTACGCGGTCTGGACCGGGATCGGGGCGGCGGGCACCGCGATCTACGGAATGATCTTCCTCGGGGATCTGGTCTCCACTCTCAAGATCGTGTCGATCTCCCTGGTCATCCTGGGGGTCATCGGTCTCCAGCTGTCGGGCTCGGCCCACTGACCCGAGGCCGTCGCGCTCGGCCGGCCCGTACAGGTCCGTCGGGCCCGGTCCGCTGATCCTGTCGGGCTCCGCCCGCTCCGAAGCCGTCGCGCTCGGCCCGCGGGTACGCGGCCACCGGGCCCGGTCCGGTGATCCGGAGCCGTCCGGTCCGGCGGTCAGCCCGGCTCCGGCTCCAGATCGCCAACGACCGTACGGACCAGCGAGCCGACCCCGTGGCCCGCGGGCGCGATCACACAGGAGAGGGCGAGCCGCACCGCCAGTTCGCAGCGATGGGCCAGCTCCGGGGACCGCTGCCACGCCCCATCGGCGCCGATGCCCCCGCCGCCGTTCCCTCCCGCGCTCCCGCCCCGCTCCAGCGCGGCCAGCGAACGGTCCCGCACCAGGGCGACCACCTCGGACGGCACGGGCAGCCCGGCGTCCGCGCGGCGCTGGGCGGGCGCCCCGGCCGGCGGCAGACCGTGCCGTACGGGCTTGGGGGCCGGCAGCCGTTCGCCCCAGCAGCCCGTGAGCAGCGCCTTCAGCAGCGGTTTCGCCCTGGCCTCGCCGACGGTCCACTCGGCGACGGCGACCAGATGGTCGACCGGCCCGGTCCGTTCGCCGAGCAGTCGGTCCACACCGTGGAGATAGGCGTCGGCCTCTCTTCGCACCAGCGCCCTGGCCAGCCCGTCCTTGCTGCCGAACTCGTTGTACAAGGTCTGTCTCGACAGGCCCGCCGCCGCTGCGACATCGACCATCCGCACGCCTGACCAGGGTATTTCGGCAAGTGCCGCCAAGGCGGCGTTCAACAGGGACTCACGGGCCGTAGGCATCGTCGCCTCCCAGACCGCACGGCTCCCCGGGCCCGCTGCCCGCCCTCCGTACGGCGCTCCGCACAGAGTTGACGCGGCTCCCGCAGGTGTCAAGGGTCCCCGGCCGCCGGGAGGCGGGCGCGCTGGGCGGGTTGACGAATTCCGGTCCATGTACGGCTCCTCGATAGAGTGATGGCCATGCCCGACTACGACGACGATCTGCGTCTCGCCCATGTCCTCGCCGACGCCGCCGACGCCGCCACCATGGCCCGGTTCAAGGCCCTGGATCTCCAGGTCGAGACCAAGCCGGACATGACTCCGGTGAGCGAGGCCGACAAGGCGGCGGAGGAGCTGATCCGCGGACAGCTCCAGCGGGCCCGCCCGCGTGACGCGATCCTCGGCGAGGAGTACGGCATCGAGGGCACGGGTCCGCGGCGCTGGGTCGTGGACCCGATCGACGGGACCAAGAACTATGTGCGCGGGGTGCCGGTCTGGGCCACGCTGATCTCGCTCATGGTGCAGGGCGAGGGCGGCTATCGGCCCGTGGTGGGTGTGGTCTCGGCGCCGGCGCTGGGCCGGCGCTGGTGGGCCTCGGAGGGCGGGGGCGCGTACACCGGGCGCTCCCTCACCTCCGCGACCAGGCTTCAGGTGTCCGCGGTGAGCAGGGTCCGCGACGCCTCTTTCGCCTACTCCTCCCTGACGGGGTGGGAGGAACAGGGTCGACTGGACGGCTTCCTGGACCTTACCCGGGCCTGCTGGCGCACACGCGGATATGGCGACTTCTGGCCATACATGATGGTCGCCGAGGGATCGATCGACATCTGCGCCGAGCCCGAGCTGTCCCTGTGGGACATGGCGGCGACCGCGATCGTGGTCCAGGAGGCGGGCGGCTCCTTCACCGGACTGGACGGCTCCCCCGGCCCGCACAGCGGCAACGCGGCCGCGTCGAACGGGCTCCTCCACGACGAGCTGCTGGGCTATCTCAACCAGCGCTACTGACCCGCCCGCGGCGCGCCCCGCACCGATCCGGAACCGGCCCCGCCACCCCCTTGCCCTGGCCCGCCGGGGCTGCGACTCTGAGAGTCCCCCCACTTGTGAACTTGTGAATCGGTTCCCGAAGGGGGCCGGACCCTCTCAAGGAGGTGGCTCCATCCATGCTCGTCCGTGACGCCATGAGCACGGTGGTCCTCACCATCGGGCCCACCCACACCCTCCGCCAGGCCGCCCGGCTGATGGCCGCCCGCCGGGTCGGCGCGGCCGTCGTCCTCGACGGCGACGCCGAGGGCATGGGGATTCTCACCGAGCGCGACGTCCTGACCTCGGTCGGCACGGGGCAGGACCCCGACCGGGAGACCGCGGGCGCGCACACCACCACCGACGTCGTCTTCGCCGCCCCGGGCTGGACGCTGGAAGAGGCCGCGGAGGCGATGTCGCACGGCGGCTTCCGGCACCTGATCGTGATGGACGGACGGGGACCCGTGGGCATCGTCTCCGTACGCGACATCATCCGCTGCTGGGCGCCGGCCCGACGCGAGCGCGGCGCCCTGGTCGGCTGACCCTTCGCACAAGGCTCCCGGACGGGCGCCCGCGGCGGAAACGCGAGGGCGAGGCCCGGACGGACGAGAGGGCCGGACTCCCCTGGACAGGAATCCGGCCCTCCGCTCTACGGCAGGCGCCCGTCAGCCACGAAGGGCCTGGACCGCGGCTTCGAGCCGCTTGCCGAAGTCTCCGTCAGCCTGACGGAAGTTGTTGATCGCGCGCTCGGCGATGTCGTCGCGCGAGACCTTGGCGATGAACCCGGACAGGTTCTCGATCAGACGGGTCCGCTCGTCCTCCGACATCAGCCGGTAGAGATTGCCCGCCTGCACGAAGTCGGTGTCCTCGGCGTGGGTCGGGGCCTCAAGGGCTCCGGTGCCGCCCGCGACGGGAGTCGACGTCCACAGCGGGCGGTCCGTCTGGAACGGGCCGCCGAAGCTGTTCGGCTCGTAGTTCTTCGCGCCCTGGTGACGGCCGTCGTAGAGGAAGCCGTCCCGGCTGTTGGTCCGCGCCTCGGTGGCGTGCGGACGGTTCACCGGCAGATGGTCGGCGTTGATGCCGACGCGGTAGCGGTGGGCGTCGCCGTACGCGAAGAGACGGCCCTGGAGCATCTTGTCCGGCGAGGGACCGATGCCCGGCACGAAGTGGGCGGGCGAGAAGATCGACTGCTCGACCTCCGCGAACACGTTCTCCGGGTTGCGGTTCAGCTCCAGCTTGCCGATGTCGATCGGCGGGTAGTCCTCGTGCGGCCACACCTTGGTGAGGTCGAACGGGTTGAAGCGGTAGTTCGCCGCCTCGGCCGCGGGCATGATCTGCACCTGCACGGTCCAGCTCGGGTACTCCCCGCGCTCGATGGACTCCCGCAGATCGCGCTGGTGGCTGTCCGGGTCCTCACCGGCGAGGCGGTTGGCCTCGTCCTGGGTGAGGTTCTTGATGCCCTGGTCGGTCTTGAAGTGGTACTTCACCCAGAAGACCTCGCCGGCGGCGTTGTTCCACTGGTAGGTGTGCGAGCCGTAGCCGTTCATGTGGCGCAGCGTGGCCGGGATGCCCCGGTCGCCGAAGAGCCAGGTCACCTGGTGCGTCGACTCGGGCGACAGGCCCCAGAAGTCCCAGACGTTGTCGGCCTCCTGGGAGCCCGTGTACGGGTCGCGCTTCTGGGTGTGGATGAAGTCCGGGAACTTGATGGCGTCCTTGATGAAGAACACCGGGGTGTTGTTCCCGACGAGGTCGTAGTTGCCTTCCTCGGTGTAGAACTTCAGCGCGAAGCCCCGGGGGTCCCGCACCGCGTCGGCCGAGCCCAGGTTGCCGGCGACGGTGGAGAAGCGCAGAAACGTCTCCGTCTGCTTGCCGACCTCGGAGAGGAACGCGGCGCGCGTGTACTGGGAGACATCGGCCGTGAGGGTGAAGGTGCCATAGGCCCCCGCGCCCCGCGCGTGGACGACACGCTCCGGGATGCGCTCACGGTTGAAGTGCGCGAGCTTCTCCAGCAGCAGCTGGTCCTGCACCAGGACCGGGCCGCCGGGGCCCGCGGTCTCGCTGTTCTGGTTGTCGGCGACCGGAGCTCCGGCCTCCGTGGTGAGCGGTCCCTGCGTCACGTACGCCTCCTGCGTGATCCTCTGTCCTGGCCCTTGTGCCGATCCGATCCTACGATGGACTTTGTCTAAGTCAAGTGAACATCCAAAGTCACACCCGTTCGGGATCACGATCCCCCCGCTGTTAGGCTGGTCCTTATGAGTGACCTGTTGGAACGACTTCGCGGACGCGGCTGGCGGATGACCGCCCAGAGGCGTGTCGTGGCCGAGGTCCTCGACGGCGAGCATGTCCACCTGACGGCCGACGAGGTGCATTCACGCGCGGTGCGGAGACTGCCGGAGATCTCCCGCGCGACCGTCTACAACACGCTCGGCGAGCTGGTCTCCCTGGGCGAGGTGCTGGAGGTCGCGACCGACCGCCGCGCCAAGCGCTACGACCCGAACGCCCACCGCCCGCACCAGCACCTGGTGTGCGGCAAGTGCGGCGCGATCCGTGACGTCCACCCGCTGGGGAACCCCCTGGCGGATCTCCCCGACGCCGAGCGGTTCGGCTTCACGATCTCGGACGTCGAGGTGACGTACCGGGGCGTGTGTCCGTCCTGCGCCAACGCCTAGGACATCCGCGGCGGCGCGGACCGGCCGCGGTCCAGGACCGAGCGTCCCCGCGGGGATTTCCCAGCCGCGCACCGGAAGACGTTTACCGACGACCGACCCGCTCAGGGCGCGAGGATCGCCTTCCCGCGTCTCATCAGCGCCCGCACATGACGAAGGCCCGGATTCCTGAGGAATCCGGGCCTTCGTCTTTCAGTAGCGGGGACAGGATTTGAACCTGCGACCTCTGGGTTATGAGCCCAGCGAGCTACCGAGCTGCTCCACCCCGCGCCGTTGAATGCAACTCTACGGGACCCGACCGGCCGGTGCAAATCCATGATCCAGAGCGCTCGCCGGAGCACAGGAGGGGCGGCCGGGGCCCCCGGTGCGCCGCCTCACGCGGTCAGCTCCTGGTGCAGCGCCTCACGCAGCCGGGCGGCGCGCTCGGCCACCTCGGCGGGCCCCAGCTCCACCGCGCGGGCGCACCAGCGCTGCCCCTCGGTCAGCTCCCCGCGCCGCGCGGCCAGCAGCGCCAGCCGCAGCGCGGCCCGCCCGTGCCCCGCCCTGGCGGCCCGGCTCCACCACAGCGCGGCCTCGCGCTCATTGCCCTCGCGCGCCAGCAGCAGCCCGAGATTGAACGCGCCGTTGCGGCTGCCGGCCTCGGCCGCCTCCCGGTACCAGCGCGCCGCGTCCGTCATGTCGCCGCGGGCCGCCGCGAGCATCCCGACCCGGACCTGCGCCCGGCGGTGCCCCTGCTCGGCGGCCCGCTCGTACCACTCCTCGCACTCGGTCTTCTCCGCCATCGGCTCGCCGAGCACCGGCGGCCCCGGCGGCGGTTGACGCGCGTCGAGCAGCGTGGCGAGCCGGAAGGCGGCCTCCGCGCTGCCGCCCCCCGCGGCGCAGCGCAGATGGTGCTCCGCGCCGGGGTCGTCGCCGTCCCGCAGCCTGGCGATGCCCACCTGGAGCGCCGCCTCCGTATGACCGGCGGCCGCGGCCCGCTCGTACCAGACCAGGGCCGTACGGTCGTCGTCGCGGCCCGCGTGGAGGATGCCCAGGTTGAAGGCGGCGTCGACGCTGCCGGCCTCGGCGGCCTTGGAGAACCACGGCTCGGCGCCGATCGCGTCCCCGGCCTGGAGCAGGAGCACCGCCAGCGCGTTGGACGCCTCCCGGTGCCCGGTGTAGGCGGCCTGGCGGTACCACTGCTCGGCCTGCTGGACGCGGTCCTGTGAGGCGCAGAGCAGCCCGAGGTTGTACGCGCCGTTCACATCGCCCGCGGTCATGGCGGCGCGGTACCAGCGCTCGGCGGTCTGCTGCTGGCCTCGGGCGGCGTGCAGCGCGCCCAGGGCGTTGGCGGCGTTGCCGTCGCCCTCCTGGGCGGCGCGCAGCCACCAGATGGCGGCGCTCTCCTCGTCGCCCGCGTCGCGCAGCAGGAATCCGAGCGCGCAGGCGGCCCGGGTCTCGCCGTCCTTGGCGGCGGTGAGATACCAGCGACCGGCCTCCTTGAGGTCGCCGCGCCTCTCCAGGATGGCTCCGAGGTGCAGCGCGGCCCGCCGGTGGCCGCGCGCGGCGGCCTGCTGGTACCACTGGGCGGCCTCGTCGAGCGTGGAGAGCCTGAGCCGGGTCGCGGTGTCCGGCGGGACCGTCTCCGGCCCCGAGGGCGGCGCTGAGGGCCGTACGGGGCGCGAGATCGGCCCCGCGGCGCTCGCGGTGAGCGGGAGGCGGTCGACGACGCCGCGCGGGTCGCGGTCGGCGGCCGCTCCCGGGCGGCCCGCGCCGGAGCCGGCGCCCACTCTCCCCGGCCCGGTCTCGTCCGCCGCGCGCAGCTCCAGCGTGCGGGCGAGGCGGTACGCGGCCTCGCGGTGACCCTGCTCCGCGGCCGCGCGCAGCCAGCGCTCGGCGCCCGCGTCGCCGCGGTGCTCCAGCAGATCGGCGAGGGCGTACGCGCCGAGGGCGTGGCCCTGCTCGGCGGACTGGCGCAGCCAGTACTCGGCCGCGGGCTCGTCGCCCCGCTCGCGGAAGTGGCGTCCCAGGGCGTGCGCGGCGGCGGCGGAACCGGCGACGGCGGCGATCCGCCACCAGCCGGCCGCCTCTTCGGGGTAGCCGCGCTGGTGGAGCAGTACGCCGAGGTTGTTGGCGGCGGCGCGGTCGCCCTCGGCGGTGGCGGCGCGGAGGTAGGACTCGGCTCCGTCGAGATCGCCGCGGCGCAGCAGGAGCGCGCCGAGCATGCTCATCGAGGGGGTGTCGCCGGCGTCGGCGGCGCGGCGGTAGCGCTCTTCCGCCCCGGCGCTCTCCACCGTGTCGGCGATGATCTCGCCGGCCGCGTCGGCGTCATGGTCGGCGGCGTCCGTGTCGGCGCCCTTGCGCACAGCGGTGCCCGCGGCGCCGTTCGGAGCGGAGTCGATCCCGTCTGCCGCGTCCCTGGGATGCCGCTGCACAAACCGCCCTGTCTCCAACAGAGTTGCCCTGTCCCCCATATTTTCCATCGTCGCACCACCTGCAACCCGCTCACACCCGGTATACCGCAACCAGGAAGGTCACTTCAGCGTTTTGTCGACATGCCCACAGAGAGATAAGTCAAACGCCTACACCCTCAACTCATCGCGCCCCGCACCTGGTTCCCTCCGCCCTTACACGGGCACATACGTACGAAGAGGGCCCGGATCCTCAAAGGATCCGGGCCCTCTTCGATTTCAGTAGCGGGGACAGGATTTGAACCTGCGACCTCTGGGTTATGAGCCCAGCGAGCTACCGAGCTGCTCCACCCCGCGTCGTTGTGTTCACACACTATCACGATGCGGGATGTTGCCTGCTCAGCGCCGTGGTCTCGGCGCCTTCACCGGTCCCTCGCCCCGGCCCCCGTAAGGGCTAGGGCGATTTCGTCTCCGAGGGTTTCGGACTCTGCCGGCCCTCGGCGTCCTGGAGCCGCTGGAGCGCGGAGTCCAGATCCTCCTGGGCCCTGCCGTACGCTCCCCAGTCCTTCGGGTCCTTCGAGAGAGCCGCGTCGGCGTCCTGGTGAGCCTTGAGGACGTCGGCGATGGCCGTCTCCAGATCCGAGTCACCGGTGGCCGGCGGCTTGGTCGGCGGCGTCGTGGTGTCGTCGTCACCCGGCGGCGGCTCGGTGCTGCCCTTCTGTTCGAAGACCGCGTCCAGCGCCTCCGTCAGACTGTCCTTGAAGACCGGTTTCCCACCGCCGTAGGCGACGGCGACCTTCTTCAGCAGCGGATAGTTGGCGCTGCCGCCTCGGGCGTAGACCGGTTCGACGTAGAGGAAACCGCCGTCGAGGGGAACCGTCAGGAGGTTTCCGTACTCGATGTCCGAGTCCGTGCCCCTGAGGTCACGCACGAAGGTCGCGACCTCCGGCACACCATTCAGCTCGGACTGGACCTGGGACGGCCCCTGGACGGTCGAGGTGACTCTCAGCAGCCTTATCGAACCGTAGTCCTTGCTGTTGGCGTCGGCGTCGACCGCCATGAAGGCGCCCAGGTTGGGACGCCCGGCCGGCGTGAAGGTGGTCGTCAGCGAGAACTTCTGCTCCTTCTCGCCGGGCATCTTCAGGCTCAGGTAGTACGGCGGAACCGACTTGGTGTCCTTCTTGTTCGTCGGGTCGTCCGGCACCTGCCAGGCGTCACTGCCGCTGTAGAACTGCTCGGGCTCGGTCACGTGGTACCGGGTGAGCAGCTCACGCTGGACCTTGAACATGTCCTGCGGGTAGCGCAGGTGCGAGCGCAGCTCGTCGGAGATCTCGCTCTTGGCCTTGACCGTGCCCGGGAACGCCTTCATCCAGGTCTTCAGAACGGGGTCCTCGGTGTCCCACTGGTAGAGCTTCACCGAGCCGTCATAGGCGTCGACGGTGGCCTTGACCGAGTTCCGGATGTAGTTGACCTGGTTCTGCTGGGCGACGACCGCGCGCTGGTTGGTGGTCAGCGAGTCCGCGGTGGTGTCCCCCAGCGTCGTGCGCGAGGCGTAGGGGTACCCATTGCTCGTGGTGTAGGCGTCCACGATCCACTGGATACGGCCGTTCACCACGGCCGGGTAGGCGTCGCCGTCAATGGTCAGCCAGGGGGCCACGGCCTCCAGGCGCTCCTTGGGCGTGCGGTTGTAGAGAATCCGCGAGCCCTCGCCGACGGCGCCCGAGTACAGGATCTGCGGCTCGCCGAAGGCCACCGCGTACGCGGCGCGGTTCAGCGTGTTCGAGATGCTGACGCCGCTCTTGCCCTGGTAGCTGGTGTACTTCGTGGGCCCGGTGCTGGCCTCGTAGTCCAGCTCCTTCTGCGGACCGCCGACGATCGAGTACTGCTCGGTCTTCTCGCCGTAGTAGATCCGCTGCTCGTACTTCTTGTCCTTGTTGTCGTCGCTCAGCTGCCCGGACGTGGGCATTCCGGACTCGGTGAAGTCCGGGGAGCCGACGGTGCCCTCGGTGGGATCGGTGATCGCACTGGTGCCCTTGGCCGCGATCGCTCCGTAGCCGTGGGTGTAGGTGAAGTGATCGTTGATCCAGTTGCGCTTCGGGATGCCGGTGATGTCCAGCTCACGCAGACCGATGACGGTGTCCTGCGGCTTGCCGTCGGGGCCGGTGTACCGGTCGACGTCCAGCGTCTGCGGGAACTGGTAGTACTTCCGCTCCTGCTGAAGCTGCTGGAAGGCGGGCGAGACCACATTGGAGTCGACCACCCGATAGCTGGCCGCCGAGGTCGCCTCGTCGCGCTGCTGGGCCTTCCGGCCCGGGTCGCCCTTGCCCTCGTAGTCCTCGGGCTTGGCGCCGTCGATGCCGTACGCCTTGCGCGTGGCATCGATGTTCTTCTGGATGTACGGACTCTCCTTGGCCTGCTCATTCGGCTGGACCTGGAACTTCTGCACGATCGCCGGGTACAGGCCGCCGATGAGGATCGCCGACAGCACCATCAGACCGAAGCCGATCATCGGCAGCTGCCAGGTGCGCCGCCACAGCGTCGCGAAGAAGAGCAGGGCGCAGATGACGGCGATGCAGAAGAGGATCGTCTTCGCCGGCAGATAGGCGTTGGCGTCGACGTACCGCAGGCCCGTCCAGTTGCCGGTGGCCTTGAAGTCGCTGGACTTCACCGCCAGGCCGTACCGGTCCAGCCAGTACGCCACCGCCTTCAGCGAGACGAAGAGGCCGAGGAGCACCGACAGATGCCCGGTGGCCGCGCCCGTGGCGCGCGCGCCGGGGCTGGTGACGCGCAGCCCGCCGTACAGATAGTGGGTGAGCGCGGCGGCGATCAGCGAGAGCACGGCCGCGGCGAAGCCGAAGCCGAGCAGGAAGCGGTACCAGGGCAGATCGAACGCGTAGAACGCCACGTCCATCTTGAACTGCGGGTCCTTCTGGCCGAAGGACACCCCGTTGACCCACATCAGCCAGGTCCGCCACTGACCGGTGGCCGAGGCTCCGGCGATCAGCCCGACCAGAGCGGTGATCGCGAGGAGCACCCACTTCTTGTACGGGGCGATGCCCATCCGATAACGGTCCAGGCTCTGCTGCTCCAGCGACATCGCGCTCAGCGGCGGGCGCAGCCGGTGCGCGAGCCAGATGTTCACCCCGACGGCTGTCGCCATCAGCAGACCGAAGACGGCGAACAGGCCGATCTTGGTCCACAGGGTGGTGGTGAACACCGATGAGTATTGGACGGAGCGGTACCAGAGCCAGTCCGTCCAGAACCCGGCGAACATGACGAACGCCATGGCAAGGACGGCCAACACGCCCAAAGTCATCAGCAGGGTGCGGACACGCCGGGACGGCCGTCCCACTCTGATCCGTGGCCCGGTCGGGGGGCCTCCGCCGCGGTCCGGCATCTGGAAAGCCAACGTGCGCACCTCGAAGTTCGCGGTTGTGTAGATATTCGCGGTCTGTCAGACGGGCCCCGCGATCCTAGAGCCCCACTGATGCAACTTACCGAGGCTTTACCTAGTTCCCATCTCGGGGCCGGAAGGAGGCAGGATATTGGGCATGTCCAATGTTTCCCCTTCCACCCCCTCTTCCGGGGGCCCCGGCCAGACGCCGTCCGCGCCGGGCCCCATCGCCGCCAGCCCGCTCACCCGGGCCGTACTGGAGATCGACGAGTACGCCTCCGGCCTCGGCTGGGACCAGCCGGCCCGGCTCTTCGCGCTGGTCGACACCGCGAAGCTGCGCACCCAGGAGCCGGGCCTCGCGGCTCAGCTCGGACTCGACGGGGACGAGGCGGCCTCGCCGTTGACCCCGATCGAACAGGACGAGATCCCGCCGGGGACCGCCCTCGACGAGTTCCTCGGCCGTATCGCCTGGCCCGACGCGATCGTCGGCTGCGCGCTGACGGTGGAGCGCCACATGCTGCCCTCGTCCGCGGAGGCCTCGGTTCCCGAGGGTCTCGACGACGCCTCGCTGAGGAAGTGGGTGGCCGCCCACCCGGACCGCCAGGAGGTCCGGATGACGGTGGCGGTCCTCCGCGACGGAGCCCGTGAGTCGGCGCTGCGGCTGCGCGAGAAGGACTCTCCGAAGGAGGTTCTGACCGGATCCGACCTGGTGCCCGGGCTCGCGGACGCGCTGGCGGCGACGTTCGAGGGGTAGGGCCCCTCGGCCTGCGGGCCGGACGGCTGCGGTCGGGCCCGGGGGCCGGCCGCACGGCCGCGGCGTCGCGAGTGCTCCGGGGCCGGGGGCCTGGCCCCTCGGACGGGCCGGCCCTCGACTCCGGAGGCCGGGCTCCGGGCCCGCCGGCCCCGCCCGCCGTTCCCGGACGGGGCCGGCGGGCGGGGCCGGGTGGTGGGGTCCTTGTGGTGTGGGGCGGTGCGGTGGTGGGGTGCGGTCAGCCGGCGGAGCAGCTCGGCAGCTTCGCCGTGTCGCCCGAAGCGATCTTCTCCATGGACTTCGTCGCGTCGGCGATGTTGTCCACCTTCACCAGGGTGAGACCGTCGGGGATGTCCGAGGCCGCGGCCGCGCAGTTGTCGCTCGGGGTGAGGAAGTACTTCGCCCCGGCCTTCCGCGCCCCGACGAGCTTCATCTCGATCCCGCCGATCGGCCCGACCTCGCCCTCGTCGTCGATCGTGCCCGTACCGGCCACGAACTCGCCCCCGGTCAGACTGCCCGGGGTCAATTTGTCGACCAGTCCCAGAGCGAACATCAGACCGGCGCTCGGGCCGCCCACGTCCGCGAGATTGATGTCGATGGTGAACGGGAAGGTGTGATCGGTCCCGGCCTGGATGCCCACGATCGCCCGGTCGCCGGTCTCCGACTTCGCCGTGGTGATCGTGACCTTCTCGGTGGCGGTGGGCTGCTTGCCCGCCTTCTCGGCCGCCACGGCCTCCTTCGCCGGAACGATGGTGAAGACGACGTCCTCGCCGGGCTTGTGCCGGGTGACCAGCTTGGCCACATCGGCCGGCTCCTTGACCTGCGTGCCGTCCACGGCCCGGATCACGTCGCCCGCGTGGAGCTTGTTCTCGGCGGGGGTGTCCTTGACGACCGTGGAGACGATCGTCTGCGACCGCACCGGGATCTTCAGCTGCTCGAGCGCGGCCACTTTCGCGCTCTCCTGCGACTGGGTGAATTCCTCGGCGTTCTCCTGCGTCGACTGCTCCTCGGTCTTCCCGTCCGGGTAGAGCGTCTCGTGCGGTACGACGACATTGTCGTGAGCCAGCCAGCCGTATACCGTCTCGACCAGGTTCAGCCGGTACTCCGCGCCGGTGACCCGGACCGTCGTCATATTGAGATGGCCGGTCGTCGGGTAGGTCTTCCGCCCGGAGATCCGCAGAACCGGTTCGCCGCGGGCATTGCCCAGCGTGTTGACCGTCGGTCCGGGAGACATTTCCGAGTACGGCACGGGGATGAGCACCCCGGCACAGAGCAACGCGATGAAGATCAGGGTGGAGGCGAGCATCGTCGCGGTGCGGCGTGGCATGGAACGACAGTACGGGACATGACTGTCAATGCACTGTCCGGGCCGGTCCGTACGAGGGCCGCTCGAAGACGGCGTACGGAGGTCGGCGGGAGGGGCTGATCGTGGCGGTCGCCGCCGCTACTCGGCGGGGCGGTTTCCGGAGCCGGCTTTCTCCATCGCGTCGCGGAACCGCGCGTATCCGGCCAGCTCAGCCACGTCTCCGGTGGTCCGGTTCCGTGAGGCCCAGCCTCCCCATATCGCCGCACCGACAACAGCGAAAAGCGGAATCAACAACCAGGCGAGTGCTGCCATCGCGACCTCCCTACCCCATGAGTGAAACGCAACTGAGTGATCAGCAGATTAGCCATCTGCCAGTTCAACGCTCATGGCAGGGGGGCGGTTACGCAAATCGGGGCGCTTGGGTCCTCCAGGGGTTTCAGCGGCGCCCCGTCCCCCGAACGACGGCGTCCCGGGCCCGTCCGTAGGAGGGCCGTGCCCGTCACCCGACCACCACCCCTCAACGAGGCGCTACGCGCCCACCCACTCTTCTGTACCGTCCGAGAAGGTCTGGTGCTTCCAGATGGGGGCTTCGCGTTTGAGGTCGTCGATCAGCTGGCGGCAGGCCTCGAAGGCCTCGCCGCGGTGGGCGCAGGCGACGGCGACGACGACCGCGAGATCCCCGACCTTCAGATCCCCCACTCGGTGGACGGCGGCGAGCGCCCGGACCGGGAACTTCGCGGCGACGGCTTCGGCTATCCGGCGTATCTCGGCCTCGGCCGTCGGATGGCAGGAGTACCCCAGGGTGTCCACCCCTGCCCCGCCGTCGTGATTGCGCACGGTGCCGACGAAGAGCGCGGTGCCGCCCGCCGCGTCGTCCCCGACGGCCGCGAAGACCTCGTCGAGCGAGAGAGGGGTGTCACGGATCGCGAGCAGGCGAATGGGATCCCGCGCGCCCTGCTCACCAGGATGGTCGTACCTGTTGCCCATGTACTCATCGTGCCGTACGCCACTGACAGCGAGGAAAACCCGCAGGTCAGCCAGGTCTGCCCGCCGCCCGGGAGCCGGTGGCGGCGGTCGGCGCCGCCACCCGGGCCCCTACAGCCGCCGTCTCGCCTTGCGGGCCCGGCGCACCAGTGCCGCCGTGCCGAGCAGGGCCACCGTGGCTCCGGCCGCGCCCGCCGCCGTGGCGTCCTTGCGGCCGAGGCGGCGGCCCGCGAGAGTGTGCCGGCCCTCCACCTCTTCGAGGAGCGCGGCGAGCACCTCCTCATTGGTCCACCGCGGCCGCCAGCCCGCGTCGTGGAGACGGCTCACGCTCACCACCCAGGGGTGCATGGTGTACGCGAGGTCCCCCGCGGGAGACGGGGTGAGGCCGATGCGGTGGAGCCGGGCGGCGGCGCCGAGCGCCACGGCCGACGGCAGCTCCATCCGCCGGATCCCGCTCAGCTCCTCGACCTGCTCCTGTTCGAGCCAGCCGTCGCAGCCGACGGCCAGCTCTCCCTCGACCTTCTCCAGAGCGGCGTACTCCAGGGCGCTCACCAGGTCCTCGACGTGGCAGAACTGCCAGGCGGGACGCGATCCGGCGACGACGAGCAGGCGCGGTGACTCAAAGTAGCGGGTGAGGGCCGTATCCGTGCCCCCCACCAGGACCGTGGGCCGCACCACCGTCACATTGAGCCCGGGGTGGGCGCGCGGGGCCCGGCGGCCGAGGCGTTCGATCTCCAGGAGATCGCCCACGCCGGTGGCCTCCGCGGTGGCGCGCAGCTCGGCGTCCTCGGAGAGGGGGGTGTCGTTGTCGGGCAGCGCCCCGTAGACCATGGCCGAGGTGCACAGCACCACGCGGCGCACCCCGGCGGCGGCCGCGGCCGTCAGCACGGTCTGGGTGCCGCGTACGTTGTAGGCGGTGCGGGCGGCGGCGTCGGCCTCCAGGTCGAGATCGAGCGCGAGGTGCACGACCACGTCCACGCCGCGCAGTTTCTCGGCGATCGCCGGGTCGCGGACGTCGAGGATGTGCCAGAGCGCCTCGGAGACCTCGCCCCGGCGCTCGTCGATGGCGATGACCTGCTTGACCTCGTCGGACGCGGCCAGCTGTCGGGCGAGCAGTTCGCCGATGCCGGTGGCGGCGCCGGTGACCGCGACGACGGGCCCCCGGTTCGGGGACCCGTCGCCAATGGTCGGGGTTGAGCGGTTTCGCGCTCCGCGAACCTGCGGATCTGGGGAACTCACCAGGCGTCTCCAGCGGTTGTCTTCAGTACGTTAGCGAATGACGCGTACGTACCAGGTGGCGTCCATCCTGCCCCAGGCCACGAGTCGGCGGAGCACCGAGCCCGTATGCGGGTCCGGGTGTCTACGCTGGGAGTGTTGTCGGGCATTCGCCGCCGGCCCGGAGCCGGCGGCCCTACGAGCCGAGGAAACCCGTGAGTGACACCCCATTCGGATTCGGCCTTCCGCCGGAGGAGCCGGAGAACGGCGACGAAGGCAAGAAGAAGGATCCCGCCGGCGGTGGCCACGGCGCCGGCGGCCCCACCCCGGCGAATCCTTTCGGATTCGGCGGGGACGCCGGAGGAGACAATCCCTTCGCGGCCATGTTCGGTTCGCTGAACCCCAATGACCTGGGCGCCGCCTTCCAGCAGCTCGGCCAGATGCTGAGCTATGAGGGCGGCCCGGTGAACTGGGACATGGCCAAGCAGATCGCCCGCCAGACGGTCTCCCAGGGCACGGCGGACGGCACCAAGGACGAGAGCGTGGGTCCCGCCGAGCGCACCGCGGTCGAGGAGGCCCTGCGGCTGGCCGATCTCTGGCTGGACGGGGTGACCTCGCTGCCCTCCGGCGCGAGCACCGCCGTCGCGTGGAGCCGTGCCGAGTGGGTCGAGCAGACCCTGCCCGCGTGGCAGCAGCTCGCGGACCCGGTCGCGGAGCGGGTCGGCATGGCCATGGGCGGAGTGCTGCCCGAGGAGATGCAGGCCATGGCGGGGCCGCTGATCGGCATGATGCGTTCCATGGGCGGCGCGATGTTCGGCCAGCAGATCGGGCAGGCCGTGGGCGTGCTGGCGGGCGAGGTGGTCGGCTCGACCGACATCGGTCTGCCGCTCGGCCCGGCCGGCAAGGCCGCCCTCCTGCCGTTGAACATCGAGGCGCTCGGCAAGGACCTCGGAGTGTCGAAGGAGGAGGTCCGGCTCTATCTGGCGCTGCGCGAGGCCGCCCACCAGCGGCTTTTCGCCCATGTGCCGTGGCTGAGGTCACATCTCTTCGGCGCGGTCGAGGGGTACGCCCGGGGCATCGAGGTCGACACGACCAAGCTGGAGGATGTGGTCGGGCAGTTCGATCCCTCGCATCCCGAGCAGTTGCAGGAGGCTCTTCAGCAGGGCATGTTCCAGCCCGAGGACACCCCGCAGCAGAAGGCGGCGCTGGCGCGGCTGGAGACGGCGCTCGCGCTCGTCGAGGGCTGGGTGGACGCGGTGGTGCACGAGGCCGCCTCGACCCGGCTGACCTCGGCCGGAGCCCTGCGGGAGACGCTGCGCAGGCGGCGGGCGTCCGGCGGTCCCGCCGAGCAGACGTTCGCGACGCTGATCGGCCTCCAGCTGCGTCCGCGCAGGCTGCGGGACGCCTCGCGGCTGTGGGCCTCGCTCACCGACGCGCGTGGTGTGGACGGGCGGGACGCCCTCTGGGAGCACCCGGACATGCTGCCGACGGCGACCGACCTGGACGATCCGGACGGCTTCGTCCACCGTGAGCACCTCGACTTCTCCGAGCTGGACAAGATGCTCGGCGAGGCCGCCTCCAAGAATCCCGGCAGGGCTCGGGAGGGCGGTTCGGACTCCGCTTCCGGCGCGGACGGCGACGCCGAGAAGCCCGGCAAGGACGCCGAGGAAGACAAGGGCAACGAGGAAGACAAGGGCGACGAGGACGGCAGCGGCGGTTCCGGCCGGTGAGTCTGCACGACGACGCGGTCCTCACGCTCAAGGGCTATGACGACCAGGAGGAGCTGCGCGGTCTCTATCTGGATCATCTGGCCGCCCACCCCGACGGGGTGTGGAAGGCCTGTGAGGCCGGACATGTCACGGCCAGCGCGCTGGTGATCGACCCCGAGCGCGGGCAGGTGCTGCTGACCCTGCACAAGAAGCTGAAGATGTGGCTCCAGATGGGCGGCCACTGCGAGCCGGGCGATACGACGCTGGCGCGGGCCGCGCTCCGCGAGGCGACGGAGGAGTCCGGCGTCCCGGGGCTGACGCTGCTGCGGTCGGGGACCCCGGTCCGCCTGGACCGGCATCCGATCCCGGCGCCGTGCCACTGGCATCTGGACGTGCAGTACGCGGCGCTGGCCCCGGCCGGGTCGGTCGCGGCCATCAGCGACGAGTCGCTGGATCTGCGCTGGTTCGGCTATGACGAGGTGGCGGACGTCGCCGACGCCTCGGTCGTACGGCTTCTGGAGCGCACCCGCGCCCTGCTGTGACGGACGCGTGAGTCCTGAGGACGAATGAGCCCTGCGGGCGGCTGAGCGTCGCTTCCGGATGAGCCGGGCGGACGGACGAGCCGGGCGGACGGGGTAAGGGGCGGTCTCCTGGGAGGCCGCCCCTTACTCGTCGCTCACCGCCGTGTGGCCCGGGTCAGCTCCAGGCGTTGTTCTGGTTCCGGCCGTCATTGCCGAACTGGCCCCGCAGCCCCTCGCCGATCTGCGCGTTCTGCGGCGGCATGACCTCGCTGGGCTGCACCAGCGCGAAGCCCTGGCCGAGGAAGCTCAGCTCCCAGCCCTCTCCGGTGCTGCCGCGCCGCCGCACGATGCTGGACGAGTGCGTCTGGGCCTGCATCTGCACCCGCAGCGAGGTGGACCAGGCGACGATCGCGTCGGCGTCGACATTGACGTACTTCTCCGGAGTCACCGGCATCATCAGCGGCAGGCCGGAGGTCATCAGGGCGATCTTTCCCCGGCCGGTGACGCTGAGCTGGTACTTCCCGGATCCGGAGATCCCGTACTGGCTGTCCACCGCGATGGTCTCGGTGTGCAGCGTGGAGTCCAGCGCCAGGACGTAGTCGCTGTCGACCGTGATGCCCTCCTGGTCCACGTCCACGACATGGACGTACTGCGCGAGATTGGCGAAGTAGACGGTCCCCTGGCCGGAGCAGCGCATCAGCTCCAGCCCCTCGCCGGTCTTCGTCCGGCGCCGGCGGCGGTTGGCGGACTCGTACTCGCCGTCGAAGTCGATCAGTCCCTGGTAGGCGACCATCGCGCCCTTGCGGGCGAGAACGTCGTCGTGGCCGGTGAGCGAGACGCGGAGCAGCTGTGGATTCTGCACCGTGTACCGCTCCTGGGACTGCTGCTCCCCATGGTTGAAAAGTGGGCTCTGCATGGTGTTCTCGCTCCCCCTCAGCGCCGGATCCGCAGACGGTCGGTGCTGTCCTCGCTCGGCTGTACGACGACGATGCCCTGGCCCGAGAAGGCCATCTGGAACGCCTCGCCGCTGCCCCGCCCGATCAGGGAGGAGGCCTTGAAGCTGCGCTTGCCCTTGACCTTGAGCTGCGGCGACCAGGCGACCAGGGCGTCCGGGTCGACATAGGTCTCGTCCTCGCCCTTGCCGCACTCGACGACGATCGGGGTGCCGCGCGAGGTCAGGGCGACCCAGCCGGTGCCCGATATCTCCACGTTCCACAGGCCCTGGCCGGCGAGCTTGGCAAGGCCCTTGACCTTCTCGACGCCCCATTGGAGGTGGGCGTCGAAGGCGAGCACATTGGTGCCGTTGACCGATACGGAGTCGTTGTCGAGGTGGAGGACGATGACGTCCGCGCCGTAGTCGGCGAGGTAGAGGAGCCCGTCCCCGGAGCACTTCATGACGGGTGAGCCCTCGCCCGTGACCCACTGGGCGGCGGCCTGCCGGGCGGCGGGCGGGTTCGGCTCGTACTGGATGAAGCCCTCGTACGAGACGATCGAGCCGGTGCGTGCGTAGAGGTCCTGGCCGGAGGCCATGGCGACCTTGAGCATGGTGGCGCCGTGGTTCTCCATCCGGGCCGCGGCGGGGGTCGGGGCGTAGCCCGCGAGTTGCTGATTCATTCTTCGGGCTCCCTCAGACCTCGTACGGCTGGACGACGATGAAGTTGCCGGGCGCGCCCCGGAACTGGAGGTTGACCGTCTCCCCGCTGTGCCCGGGGTAGGCGTTGCGGCGCAGCCGGACCTGGCTGGAGAGGATCACCTGGGACGCGGACGACCAGGCGACGACCGCGTTGGCGTCGGCGAAGGTGGTCGGGGTGACCGGGAGGACGACGGGTGTGCCCCGGGTCTTGACGACGACCGTGCCGGTGCCGCTGAACTGCATGGTGAAGAGCGCGCCGCCGGGTATTCCATGGCCCTCGACGCGGCGGATCTCGTACTGGAGTTCCTCGTCGAAGGCGAGCACGTTCTCGGCGGAGACGCAGATGCCGTCGCCCTGCAGCTCGATGGGGTGGAGCTGGGCGGCGTCCTCGGCGAGGAAGACCTGGCCCCGGCCGGTGCAGCGCATCAGCTGCATCTCCTGGCCGGTGGCGTCGCCGACCCTGCGGCCGATGAAGCCCGCACTCTTGTGACTGAAGTCCACCTTGCCCTGGTACATCACCATAGTGCCCTGACGGGCGAGGAAGGCCGAGCCGCCCATGGCCAGCTCGACCCGCATGAGCTGCTGGTTCTGCGCGGTCCAGCGCCTGCCGGTCGGGGTCTCGCGATAGGGCTGAAGCGCGGCCTGCAGACCGGGCCCTGCGGTCGGGACCGTCTGCGGGAGGCCCTGCGGGACGCCGGGAGGCTGTCCGTACGGGGCCGGAGCGGGCTGTCCGTACTGCGCGGGAGCGCCCGGCGGGGTGGCCTGGGCGGGGAACTGCCCGGGCGACGGCGCCGAGGCCAGAGTCTGGCCGTACGAGGGCGGCGACGGCGGCTGCCCATGGACCGGAGGAGCGGGCGGCGCGGACGGCGGCGGCACCGCGCCGCCGGGCGGGGGCATCGGGGCCACGACGGTGGGCGCGTTGTACGCCGGAGTCGGAGCCGGAGCCGGAGGGGGTATCGGCGCGGCGGGCGCGCCGAAGGAGGGGGCGGGCTGGGGCGCCGACGGGGCGGCCGGAGCACCGAACGCGGGTACGGGCGAGGGCGGCGGCGCGAATCCGGGCACGGCGTCCTGCGCGGGCGGCTCGGCCGGCTGCTCCTCGGCGACCTCGCCGCCGAAGTTCCTCAGCAGGGCCTCCAGGCCGCCGTCGAAGCCCTGGCCGATGGCGGCGAAGCGCCACGCGTCCTTCAGATAGAAGTCGCCCAGCATCACCGCGCGCTCGGTGCTGAACTCCGAGCCGTTGAAGGGATAGCGGGCGACCTCCTCCCCGCCCGCGACCAGGCGGATGTAGCCGGGGCCGATCTGGGACATCTGGCCCGTGCCGTCGACGGTGGCGGTGAAGGAGAGCTTGTGGATGTGCGCCGGAACGCGGTCGAGCGTGACGCGGAAGGACTCGGTGTCACCGGCCTGGGCGCCCAGGAGCTGAATCGACTCCTCGGGCGACTTGGGCTGGTTGAAGAAGACGAAGTAGCGGTCGTCGGAAAGCTGCTCATTGGCGTCAAGGCCGAAACAGCTGATGTCGAAGCTCAGCCCCGGAGCCGAGATCTGGACACCCACGTACAGATCGGTTCCCGGCGTGAGATCACTGATCCTGGCCTTGTGGCCGCGTTGGAATTCCCTGGCCATACGTAACGACCGTCCCCCATCCCTGAATACGAATGCGTCGCGACAGGCTAACCGTTGACGGCTACATCGAGCCAAGTTCGGTCCGCGCTGGGACACATTCGATACAAGGCGATCAGGGGAAGAGCGTGCTGGCGGAACGCGGCACGAACCTTCCGCCGGGCCGAAATCCCCCGGTCATACCCGGTCCGGCTCACCGCCGCGCGACTCGTGCCCGGAGGTCTCTCCTCCGGCCCGGTCGACGGCGCCGGCCCGGTCGAATCCGCCGGTCCCGTCATCTCCGCCGTCTCCGTCGCCTCCGCCGTCTCCGTGCCGATCGCTCCCGCCCGGTCCGTCGTCCGGTCCGTCGTCCGGCGCGGACGGATGGCGCAGCCGGTCGGCGGCCACGATGCCCTCCAGATATCCGCGGGCCCGTTCGGTCCGCGGATACGCCTCCAGAAGCCGCCAGAACCGGGGGCCGTGACCGGGTACGAGCAGATGCGCCAGCTCATGGACGAGCACATAGTCCACGACGTACTCGGGCATGCCCTGGAGGCGGTGCGAGAGGCGGATGCTGCCCTCGGTCGGGGTGCAGGAACCCCAGCGGGTGTTCTGATTCGTCACCCATCTCACGGACGCCGGCCGGGCCGTGCCGTCGAAGTACTGGTCGGAGAGACGCTCCGCGCGCTCGGCCAGCTCACGGTCCCCGAGGGTGCGTCTGCTCTCCTGGGCGGCCAGTTTGTCGAGCATGACATCGACCCAGCGCTGCTCCTCCGCCTCGGACATCCTGGCGGGGATCAGGACGATGGTGCGATCGCCCTCCCGGTAGGCGGAGACCGTTCGGCGGCGGCGCGCGCTTCTGCGGACTTCGACCGCGCTCGTCCGCGATCCGCGGGACGGACGGGGCGGAGTCTCCCCGGCGACACGGGAGGAAGGGTCGACTGACACGCCCCGACGTTACCCGCTGACCACGGGGGAAGTCCCGCCCCCGGAAGGGTTCACACATGATCCACTTCAATGACTGCGCCATTTGAACGACTAATACACCGGGCCTGTGGACAACTTTTCCCGGGCGTCGGCGCGGGCGGGCATTCTGACAACGGTTCCACAACGGATCTACGGGGAGATCCGCGCACGTTCTTCTGTACACGTACGAACGGGGGAAGCGGAAATGCATCCGATGCTGAAACCCGCCCTGCGACGGGCCTGGCGGGAACGGCAGAGCGTCCAGTTCGGGGTGACGCCCGCGCACGCGGTGACGGTCGGCCCGGTCGACACCACCACGGGCGCGCTGATCGAGCTGCTCGACGGGACGCGCGGCCTGCCGCTGCTGCGGCAGGAGGGCCGGGCGATGGGCCTGCCCGACGGACATGTCGACGCCCTGGTGCGGCGGCTCGCGGCGGCGGGGCTGCTGGACGATCCGACGGCGGGCGGACCGGCCGTCGACGCGCTGCGCGGAAGAGCGGGCGGCGGCGACCGGCTCCGCCCCGACCTGGCGGCGCTCTCGGTGGTCCATCCGGAGCCGGGCGAGCCGCTCCGGCGGCTGGCGGCCCGGCGGGCGACACGGGTCCGGGTCTCGGGCGCGGGCCGGGTGGGCGCCTCGGTCGCGGCGCTGCTGTCGGCCGCCGGGGTGGGGCGGGTCGAGGTGCTGGACGGCGGCTGCGCCGAGCCCTGGGACGTGGCCCCCGGCGGGCTGCCGGAAGAAGCGGTCGGCGAGCGGCGGGAAGCGGCGGCCCGGCGGCTGGTGCGCCGGGCCGCGCCGATACCGCCGCCGCGCTCGGCCGGCGCGGGGGCCGGAGGTGCGGCGGGCGGCCGAGGCGCTGCGGCGGGACGGCCGGGCGGGGCGCGGGCCGGTGTGCCGGGCGGGGGCGGTGAGCCCGGTATCTCGCTGGTGGTCGTCTGCCCCCGCGACGGACTCGCGGCCTACGCGCCCGATCCCGTGACGGCCGCGGAGTGGATCACCACCGGCACCCCTCATCTGTACGCGGGAGTCATCGAGGCCACGGGGATGGTGGGCCCGCTGGTGCTGCCCGGCGGCACCGGATGCGCGGGATGTCTGGAGCTGCGCCGGGCCGAGGAGGATCCGGGATGGCCGAGACTGCTGGCCCAGTGGCGTTCGGGCGGTCGCCGGACTCCCGTCCCGGCCTGTGACATCGCTCTCGCCACGGCGGTCGCGGGCACGGCGGCGGCCCATGCGCTGTCCTTCCTCGACGGGGAGCTGCCGACCAGTGCGGGAGCCCGCTGGGAGACCTCGCTGCCCTTGCTGGACTGGCGGTCGGAGCGGATCGCGCCGCATCCGCGCTGCGCCTGTGGCTCCTCGGGGAAAAGTGAGGGGCACGACACCGAGGGCTTCGGCCCTCCGCACGAGACAATGGCCGGGTGACCGCCGTCAACGGGCGGGCGCCGTACGGCATACGCGGCACGGTCGGCTGGGATTTGGAGGGGCACTATGTCTGATCTTCCCCGGAAAGCGGTCACCCGGACCGCCAAATTGGCCGCACTGCCACTGGGGTTCGCCGGCCGCGCCACCTGGGGGCTGGGCAAGAGGATCGGGGGGAAGTCGGCGGAGATCGTCGCCCGCGAGCTTCAGCAGCGCACCGCCGATCAGCTCTTCAAGGTACTCGGCGAGCTGAAGGGGGGCGCGATGAAGTTCGGACAGGCGATGTCGGTCTTCGAGTCCGCCCTCCCGGAGGATGTCGCGGGCCCCTACCGGGCGGCGCTCACCAAGCTCCAGGACGCCGCGCCCCCGATGCCGACGCGCACGGTTCACGCCGTGATGGCCGAACGGCTGGGAGAGGAGTGGCGGGAGCTCTTCCTGAGTTTCGAGGACAAGCCCTCGGCGGCGGCCTCCATCGGGCAGGTGCACCGGGCGGTGTGGCAGGACGGCCGTGAGGTGGCGGTGAAGCTCCAGTACCCCGGGGCGGGCGAGGCGCTGCTCTCCGATCTGACCCAGCTGAGCCGGTTCGCCAAGCTGCTGGGGCCGCTGATCCCGGGCATGGACATCAAGCCGCTGATCAACGAGCTGCGGGACCGGGTGTCGGAGGAGCTGGACTACGGACTGGAGGCCGAGTCCCAGCGGGAGCACGCGGCGGAGTTCGCCGACGATCCCGATGTGCTGGTGCCGGATGTGGTGTTCCAGTCCGACCAGGTGCTGGTGACGGAGTGGATCGACGGCATCCCGCTGGCCGAGGTGATCTCCGAGGGCACCGAGGAGCAGCGGAACCGAGCGGGTCAGCTGCTGGCCCGCTTCCTCTTCTCGGGACCCGCCCGTACGGGGCTGCTGCACGCGGACCCGCACCCGGGCAATTTCCGGCTGCTCCCGGAGGGGGGCGGCGAGGGCTGGCGGCTCGGCGTGCTGGACTTCGGCACGGTGGACCGGCTGCCCGGCGGGCTGCCTCAGCCCATCGGCGACTGTCTGCGGATGACGCTGGAGGGCCAGGCGGACGCGGTGTACGAGCTGCTGTGCGAGGAGGGCTTCGTCAAGGAGGAGATAGAGCTCGACCCTGACGCGGTGCTGGAGTATCTGCTGCCGATCATCGAGCCGGCGGAGGCCGAGGAGTTCACCTTCACCCGCAGCTGGATGCGGACCCAGGCCGCCCGGATCGCCGACATCCGCTCCCCCGCGCACCAGCTGGGCAAGCAGCTCAATCTGCCGCCCGCCTATCTGCTGATACACCGTGTGACGTTGAGCACGATCGGAGTGCTCTGTCAGCTGAACGCCACGGTGCGGATGCGGGACGAGCTGGAGGCGTGGGTGCCCGGGTTCCTGCCCGAGTACGAGCCGGAGGAGACACCCGAGCCGGTGCAGGACGCCCGGGAGGCGGCAGCCGGGGAGGGCACGGCGGACCCGGTGGACCTGACGGACCCGGAGGACCTGGCGGACGAGGCGAGCGCGGCGGGCGCTGCGGACCCGGTGGACGAGGCAGGAACGGCGAGCGCGGCGGGCGCTGCGGACCCGGTGGACCCGACGGGCGCGGGAGCGCTCAAGGACGCCGGGGCCCCCGAGGACACAGAAGGCGCCGGGGCCGCGAAGGACGCCGGTGATCCGGACGGCTCGGCGGCGGTCGGGACTCGGGCCTAGCCCGTTCGGGACCGGAGCAGCGGCCCGGCGGGCCGGCCGTACGACCAGCGGGCAGCGGCCCGGCGGGGCTGCCGCACCTCCGGCGGCGGTCCGTCGGCCGGCCGTGCCGCCAGCGGGCGGCCCCGCCCGGCGGGGCGGGGAGGCAGGGCGGCGGGGCGGGGCCCGGCGGGGACGCCTCACCACCAGGCGGAGTCGAGCCTGCTCTCGATGGCGCGGAGATTGGCCCGGGCGCAGGCGTCGCAGAAGTAGTGACGGGTGTGGTTCTCGACGGAGCAGGTCCAGGTGGGCGGGGTCCCCTCCGCGACCTCGCCGCAGTGGGAACACACGGTGGTCTCGGCGCCCGGCTCGGCCGGGCGCGGAGTCTGCTGCTGGTCCACCCGGTGACGATAACCCCCCGCGGGGCCGGGCCGGGGGACAACGCACCGCGGGGACCGGTCCGTTCGGACCGGCCCCCGCGGGGTGTGGCGAGCGTCAGTTCATGACGGCCATGGCGAGTGCGCGGCGGGCGCGCAGGGAAACGCGCTCGGCGCGGCGCTGCATGCGCCGGGCGGTGACCAGGCGCACGGCCCGGCGTTCCGCGTCGGCTTCACGCAGGCGCTCGTGCATATGCGCACGAGCGAGCGCTTCTGGGATGAGTTGCATCTCACGGGTCCTGTTCTGACGCGAGGCGTTCGCGCCGGTGGTGGTGACGACTGGGGTGGCGGAGCCACGGGGCTCGCTCGCGGAAGTGGGCATGGGGGCCTGCTGCTTCTTGGGATCGTGCGTGAGGGGGCGGTCGATGGTCCCGATGACGTTCATGCCGAGACCGGGTTCTTGCGCGGACGGCCACGCGGCCGCTTCCGGGCGACGACGACACCCTGGACGAACAGCTCTCCGCCCCAGACGCCCCACGGCTCACGACGCTCCTTGGCGCCCGCGAGGCATGCCTCCATCAGCGGGCAGGTGCGGCAGAGGGACTTGGCGTACTCCACGTCCGCGGGCGACTCGGCGAAGAAGACCTCCGGGTCGTACGAGCGGCAGGGGACGGGTACGCCGAGGTTCTCGATGGCGTCGTCGAGCGCGGTGAGCGCGGTGAGAGGGGCGAGCGGGGTCAAGGCGGGGTCCTCCGTGAGAGCGGGCGGCGGGAAGGTCTCGGAATGCGGTACGGACGGGGCGTGCGCTTCGAGTTGCACGGTGGTGTCGTTCCTCGTCTGGTCGGTCCGGCCGGTCGGCCGGTTGCTGGTCCCCCGGTCGAGCCGGAGGGCTGGTACCGGGTGCTGCTGTCCCGAGGCCCCTTCGCTCCGCTCTCCCTGGTTCGGGGAAAACAGAAGGGCCGCGGATCCCGAGTGGGGTTCCGCGGCCCTGAAGGCGCCGGCCTGATCGAATCAGGCTGGATCGCTCCAGGGTTCGAGCCCACGGAAGGCCCACTTCGAGTGGTGCTGCTGCTGCGTCTGCTTCAGGTGTCCGGCACTGGCCGCCGCAAAGGCATAGGTCCTGGCCTCTGCCGCTGCTGCTCCTGCTTCCAGTGCCTCGGTCGGTCGCTCATTGCCGGTCCGGACGGGAAGCCCGCCCAGAGGCAGCAGGGACATCTCGGCCGGGAAGCCGGACACACCGGTGCCGTTGAACGAAGCGGAGAAGCCGAGCGAGCAGGCGGAGGCGACGATCGAGCGATCGGCCACACGGATCGGGTTGCTGAAGCTTGAGTTGATCTTGATCACTAGACTCGCCTCCTCTCGGCGTCTCGGGACCGGCCGGGGCCGGTCGCTGCTATTCGGATAAGTACAACACGAGGACAGGGCTTCAGAGAAGCCGCTGTTTCCCGTGGTTAAGAACCTATGGGGATCCTCGGGGCGGGCGCAAACTATTTTCCCGACGAGTTTCGCTCAGTCTTCGTCCTCGGCCGCCGCGGGCCCTTCCTCCAGCTCCTGACCTGTGCAGATGGCGAGCACATCAGCCCCGAAACGCTCCAGCTTGCGGCCTCCGACGCCGGAGATGCGGGACAGCTCGCCCTCGTCCTCCGGGACGGCCTCGGCGATGGCCATCAGCGTCTTGTCGGTGAAGACGCAGTACGCCGGCTGGCCCAGCTCCTTCGCCTGGTCGGAGCGCCAGTCCCGAAGACGCTCGTACAGCGCCTCGTCCATGTCGGAGGGGCAGCCCTCGCAGCGCATCAGCTTCATCTCGCCGGCGTCGGTGAGCGTGGTGCCGCAGACCCGGCAGAGCACCGGCCCGCGCCGCTTGCGGCGGCCGCCCGAGCGGTCGGCCCCGCCCGCCGCGCCGGAGCCCCGGGCGGTGGCGGCGGAGCCCGGCCGCATCCCGTTCAGGAAGCGGGTGGGGCGGCGGGAGGCGCGGCCCCCCGGGGAGCGGGAGAGCGCCCAGGACAGACAGAGGTGGAACCGGGCGCGGGTGACGCCCACGTACAGCAGCCGGCGCTCCTCCTCGACCTGCTCGTCGGTTTTGGCATAGGTGATCGGCATCATGCCCTCGGTGAGCCCGACGAGGAAGACCGCGTCCCACTCAAGGCCCTTCGCCGCGTGCAGGGAGGCGAGGGTGACGCCCTGGACGGTGGGCGCGTGCTGGGCGGCGGCGCGCTCGTCCAGCTCGGTCACCAGATCGGCGAGGGAAGCCCCGGGCCTGACCCGGACGAAGTCCTCCGCGAGACGCACCAGCGAGGCCAGGGACTCCCAGCGGTCGCGCACCGCTCCCGAGCCGGCGGGCGGCTCACTCGTCCAGCCCTTGGTGGAGAGCACCGCGCGGACCTGGGAGGGAAGGTCCTCGGCGTCGTCGAGCAGGGAGTCGTTGGACCCGGCGCGGGCGGCCCCGCGCAGCGCGACGCCCGCCTCCCGCACCTCCTGGCGCTCGAAGAACCGCTCGGCGCCGCGCAGCTGATAGGGGACTCCGGCGTCGGCGAGGGCCTGCTCGTAGACCTCCGACTGGGCGTTGATCCGGTAGAGCACGGCGATCTCTCCGGCGGGCACGCCCGCGTCGATCAGATCGCGGATCCGGCGGGCGGTGCCCTCGGCCTCGGCGGGCTCGTCCGCGTACTCCTCGTAGGCGGGCTCGGGGCCGGGGTCGCGCTGGGAGATCAGCTCGAGCCGGTGCTCGGCGGCGCGGCCGCGGGCCTGGTTCAGCAGGCCGTTGGCCAGCTGGACGACCTGGGGGGTGGAGCGGTAGTCACGGACCAGTTTGACCATGGTCGCGGAGGGGTGGCGGGTGCGGAAGTTCAGCAGATGGTCGGGGGTGGCCCCGGTGAAGGAGTAGATCGTCTGGCTGGCGTCTCCGACGACGCAGAGGCTGTCGCGCTCCCCGAGCCACAGATCGAGCAGCCGCTGCTGGAGGGGGCTGACGTCCTGGTACTCGTCCACGACGAAGTGCTGGTACTGGCGGCGGATCTGGTCGGCGATGTCCTGCCGGTCCTGGAGGATGCCGACCGTGAGCAGCAGAACGTCCTCGAAGTCAATCACCGCGCGATCGCGCTTGAGCTGCTCGTACATCGCATAGATCTGGCTGATTTCCGCCGGATCGCGGGGGGCGTCGCGGAGGGACTTGGCGACCGCGGCCGGATAGTCGGCGGGCACGGTCTGGGTGACCTTGGCCCATTCGATCTCACTGGTCACATCGCGCAGTTCATTGCGGTCGAGCCGGATCCGGCAGCGGGCCGCGGACTCGGCGACCAGCTGGATCTTGCGCTCCAGCAGCCGGGGCAGATCCCCACCGACGACTTTCGGCCAGAAGTACTGAAGCTGGCGCAGGGCGGCGGAGTGGAAGGTCCGCGCCTGGACGCCGCCCGCGCCGAGCTGGCGCAGCCGCCCTCTCATCTCGCCCGCGGCCCGGTTGGTGAAGGTGACGGCCAGCACGCTGGCGGGCTGGAGTATGCCCGCGCGCACGCCGTAGGCGATCCGGTGGGTGATCGCGCGCGTCTTTCCGGTGCCGGCTCCGGCCAGCACGCAGACGGGACCGTGCAGGGCGGTCGCGACTTCGCGCTGCTCGGGGTCGAGCCCGTCGAGCACCGCGTCCGCCGACTCGGGGACCTGCGGGAAAAGCGAGGAGTGCGTTGCTGCTGTCACCCCGCCATGCTGCCAGGTCCAGGGGGGCGGATGCGGCGGTTGTCCACAGCGGGACGTATCCGGTCGTATCAAATGCCCGGTCCGGGCCGTCGACGGCCGGCCGCCAGGAGCCCCGCCCGGCGGTCCCCGGGGCGAGAGTCCGCACGTCACCCCCGGCGGACGGTCCGGGACCCGGGCCGACGGGAATGGCCGGAGGCCCCCGTATGTTTTATGCCGTGCGCGGACGCGCCGCATACAAGGGCGGCCCCGCGCTCAGCGAGGCGAGCCGATCGAAGGAGCCGGAAGACGATGTCGGGCACTGTGACGATGTACAGCACCACCTGGTGCGGATACTGCCGTCGGCTGAAGAGCCAGATGGAGCGCGAGGGCATCGCGTACACCGAGATCAACATCGAGCAGGACCCGGAGTCCGCGGCGTTCGTGGAGAAGGCCAACGGCGGCAACCAGACCGTGCCGACCGTCCTGGTGATTCCCCCCGGCGGCGGCGCGGACATCGTGATGACGAATCCGAGCCTCGCCCAGGTCAAGCAGGCGCTGAGCGCCTGACGCCCGCCGGTCGCCCGGCCGCCGCGGAGGCGGTCCGGGCGACCGGTGCGCCGACCCGCACCGGCCCCGCACCCGCCGACCCCGGCCGGGCCCGGCCGGAATGCCGGACCGGGCCGCCGGAGCCCGGCGGGGCCGCCAGGGCCCGGCCACCGTGCCCGCGCCCGGCGACCGCGCCCGGCAGCGGTGCCCGGCAGCGGTGCCCGGCGACGGCGTCAGAGCAGGCTGCCCGGGCGCGGCAGCGGCTCGCCGTACCAGAGTTCGATCAGTCGGGCCGCGATCGAGATGCCGTAGGGAGGCAGCACCTCCCCGGACTCGAACGCGGCCCGCAGGTCGTCCCGGGAGAACCAGCGCGCCTCGTGCAGCTCCTCGCCGTCCACAGTGATCTTGGACGAGGTGGCCCGGGCGGTGAAGCCGAGCATCAGGCTGGAGGGGAAGGGCCAGGGCTGGCTGGCGATGTACTCGACCTCCCCGACCGTCACCCCCGCCTCCTCCCGCACCTCGCGCCGCACGGTCTCCTCGATGGCCTCGCCGGGCTCCACGAAGCCCGCGAGCGTCGAGAAGCGGCCCTCCGGCCAGTGCACCTGGCGGCCCAGCAGCGCCCGGTCGTCCTCGTCCGTGACCAGCATGATCACAGCGGGGTCGGTCCGCGGATAGTGCTCGGCGCCGCACGCCTGGCAGCGGCGGACATGGCCCGCCGCGGCGATCACCGTGCGCTCGCCGCACCGGGAGCAGAAGCGGTGCAGCCGCTGCCAGTTCTCCAGCGCCACCGCGTGGACCAGCAGTCCGGCGTCGCGCGGGGAGAGCAGCAGCCCCGCCTCCCGCAGCCCGGCCGGGCGGGCGGACTGGTCCATCCGGCCCGGCAGGCTGTCCTTCTGGAGCGCGAAGTAGCGCACCCCGTTCTCGTCGGTGCCCAGGAAGTAGCGGTGGGTCTCGGTGACAGGGGCCTCGAAGGCCGGGGTCATGACCAGCTCGGTGCGGCCGTCAGGCGTGTCGTCGATCAGCGCCTGACCTCCGCAGACCACGAAGACCCTGGTCGTGGGGTGGCTCCAGGCGGCCGCGAGCCAGGCCTCGTCCAGCCGGTGATGCGCCTCGCGGTCGATCCCGCTGGGCGCGGTCAGGCTGACGGGCGGTGCGGTGAGGCCGGTGGCGCGGTCTGCGGTGACATGGCCGTTGGTACTCACGTACTTCCAACTCCCCCGGTGGATCGGGTCGACATCAGGCGGATCGGCGAAGGGCGACGGCGAGGTCCTCCCAGAGATGGGCGGCGGTCTCCACGCCCTTGAGCAGCAGATCCACCTCGACCTTCTCGTTGGGCGCGTGCCAGCCGTCGGACGGCACGGAAATGCCGAGGAACAGTACGGGAGCGCCCAGGACGTCCTGGAGGTCGGCGGCCGGCCCGGAGCCGCCCTCGCGGGTGAAGAGGATCTTCTGTCCGTCGAAGGCGCGGCTCATGGCCCGGACGACCGACTGGAGCGCGGGGTGGTCGAGCGGCGTCAGACAGGGGCGGGTGGAGGCGCCGAACGTGAGGTCGTAACGGATGCCGGCGGGGACCCGCTGGGCGATCCACTGGCTCACGGCGACCTCGATGACATCCGGGTCCTGCCCCGCGACCAGGCGGAACGAGAGCTTCAGCATCGCCGACGAGGGGATGATCGTCTTGCCGCCGGGGCCCTGATAGCCGCCGCCGATGCCGTTCACCTCGGCCGTGGGGCGGGCCCAGATCCGCTCCAGGGTGGAGTAGCCGCTCTCGCCGAGCGTGCCGTGCGACCTCGCCGTGGCCAGCCAGACGTCCTCGTCGAAGGGCAGCTCGGCGAAGAGCGCGCGCTCGGCGTCGGTCAGCGGGACGATTCCGTCGTAGAAGCCGGGGATGGCGACCCGCTCGTCGGCGTCGTGCAGCGCGGCCACCAGCCGGGCGGCGACCGTGGCCGGATTGGGCACCGCGCCGCCGAAGGAACCGGAGTGGATGTCCTGGTCGGGGCCGTACAGCTCGATCTCGCAGTCCGCGAGCCCGCGCATGCCGGTGCAGACGGTGGGGGTGGTCTCGGACCACATGCCGGTGTCCGAGACGATCACGACGTCGGTCGCCAGACGCTCCGCGTTCGCCTCCACCAGGGCGCGGAAGTGGGTCGAACCCGACTCCTCCTCGCCCTCGATCAGCAGCTTCAGACCGACGGCGGGGGCGGTGCGCCCGGTGGCGGCGAGATGCGCCCGCACCCCGAGGGTGTGGAAGAAGACCTGCCCCTTGTCGTCGGCCGCGCCGCGGGCGTGGAGCCTGCCGTCGTCGGTGAGGACCGGCTCGAAGGGATCGGTGTGCCAGCCGTCCTCACGGGCGGCGGGCTGGACGTCGTGGTGGCCGTAGACGAGCACGGTGGGCGCGTCCGGGTCGTCGGCGGGCCATTCGGCGAACACGGCGGGCGCACCGGCCGTCGGCCAGACCTCGGCGACCGGGAATCCGGTCTCCCGGAGCTTGGCCGCCAGCCAGTCGGCACTGCGCACGACGTCCGCCGCGTGCTCGGGCCGGCCCGAGACGGAGGGGATACGGAGCCATTCCGCGAGGTCTTCGAGGAAGGCGGCGCGGTGCTGCTGGACATGACTGCGGACGGCGCTGTCCGGGGTGTCGCTCATGAGTCTGAGCCTAACGGGCCCCGGTGACCCCGTCGTCTGCCGTCTCGCCCAGCAGGATGTCCTCCAGGGCCGCCCGGCCGGGCAGGGACCGGGGCCGGACGACCTCTCCGGTGCGGACGAAGACGAACGCCGCGTCCACCTCCTCCGGGGGGATGCCGTGCTGCTCCGCCCAGGCCAGCCGGTAGACGGCGAGCTGGACGGGGTCGGCGCCGGCGGCGGAGCCGGTCTTCCAGTCGACGATCTCGTAGCGGTGGGACGGGGCGCCGTCCGCGCCCGTCGCCGAGGTCCGGTAGACGGCGTCGATACGGCCCCGGACGACCCGGCCGGCGAGGGTGAGCTGGAAGGGCGTCTCGACGCGGTGGGGGGTGCGGCGGGCGTACGGGGTGCGCTCGAAGGCCTCCTTGAGATCGGCGAGATCGCACTCGTCGGCGATCTCGGCCAGACCGGGGCCGAAGGTGTCGCCGCCGGGCAGCTCGTCCGGGCCGAGCAGGGGCAGCGGAAGCTCCTCGAAACGGGACTCCACCCAGGCGTGGAAGCGGGTGCCCCGGCGGGCCGCGGGGGCCGGGGGCCGGGGCATGGGCCGGGCCAGCTCCCGCGCGAAGCCGTCCGGGTCGGCGGCGAGACGCATGAGCTGGGAGGCGGTGAGGGAGGCGGGCAGGGGGACGTCATGGGTGGCGGCTCGGGTGTGGCGCAGCTCACGGGTGAGCGAGCGGATGTCCCGGTCCCAGGAGGCGATGGCGCGCGCCTCCTCGGGGGTGAGGCCGTCGCCCGGCTCCTCGGGGCCGAGGCCGTCCGGCGGCTCCCCGGAGGAGGCCCCTGAGGCCTCCCGGGGCCGGGGGGCCTCAGCGCCGGTCTGGCGGGGCAGTACGACGGAGGGCGCGCCGGGGTCGCCCCCGGGCCGCCCCCGGCCGCCGGACGAGCCGGGCGCACCCCGGCCGTCGGGCGCGCCCCCGCCGCCGGGACCGTCCGGCACACCCCGGCCGTCGGACGAGCCGGGCGCACCCCGGTCGTCAGGCGCATCCCCGCCGCCGGGACCGTCCGGCGCACCCCGGCCGTCGAGCGCGCCCCGGCCGCCGGGACCGTCCGGCGCACCCCGGCCGTCGAGCGCGCCCCGGCCGCCGGGACCGTCCGGCGCACCCCGGTCGTCAGGGCCGCTCGGCACACCCGGCGCACCCGGCTCGTCCGCCAGGTCCTCCGGCCAGTCCAGGTCCTCCGGCGCGGGCGGCTCCTCAAGATCCGCCGGCTCGACCGGCTCGTCCCAGAACAGCGGCTCGTCGCCCGGAGCGCCCCCGCCCACGCCCACGGCCGCGCCCGCCGCGACCGGCACGGGCGTACGGTCCAGATGGGCCAGGACCGTGTCGCGGGCCGCGCGGCGGCGGGCGAGGGAGAGGGCGTCCAGCGGCAGCGGCCAGGCGCGGTCGGGCGACGCGTCCAGCAGACACGGATTCTCCGCGTCCGCCTCGGGCTCGTCCGCCCAGGCCTCGATCTCGCCGAAGCCCGCCGCACAGTGCTCGTACAGCGCCTTCAGGAACGCCGAGGGACCCCGTCTGCGCTTCTGGGTCGGCCCCCACCAGTGGCCGGAGCCGAGCAGCAGGCCGCGCGGGCGGGTGAAGGTGACATAGCCGAGGCGCAGCTCCTCGGTGTGCTGGTGGGCCTTCATCGCCTCCTTGAACGTCTTCAGGCCCTTGGCGTCCCACGTCTCGATGTCCGGGAGCGTCGCCGCGTCGCCGCGCAGGGCGTGCGGCAGGACCCGGGGGTGCGAGGTCCAGGACTCGCGCGGCTGCTCGCTCGGGAACTGCTTGCTGATCAGCCCGGGGACCGCGACCACGTCCCACTCCAGGCCCTTGGACTTGTGCGCGGTCAGCACCTTGACCGTGTTCTCACCGCCGGGCAGCGCGTTGTCCAGACCCTTCTCGTACTGCGCGGCCGTGCGCAGGAAGGCGAGGAAGGCGAGGAGGGTGGCCTCGCCGTCCAGGGCGGCGAATCCGGCGGCCGTGTCGAGGAAATTGCCGAGGGTCTCGCGGCGGCGGGCGGCCAGCGCGTGCGGGGAGGCCGACAGCTCGACGTCGAGGCCGGTGGTGGACAGGACCCGGTGGAGCACGTCAATCAACGGGTCGGAGAGCGAGCGGCGCAGCTCGCGCAGCTCCCGGGCGAGGCGGGCGAAGCGGATCCGGGCCTCGGCGGAGAAGGGCAGTCCGTCGTCGGTCCCGGCCGGGTCGATGAAGGTGTCGAGGGCGTCGGCGAGCGAGACGACCTCGGCCGGGTCGGTGCCCTCGACGGCCGCGGCGAGCCGCTCGTCGGCGTCGGCGTCGGCGGCGGAGGCGCGGTGGACCAGGAGCCGGGCGCGGCGGCCGAGCAGCGCCAGGTCCCTCGGCCCGATCCGCCAGCGCGGGCCGGTCAGCAGCCGGACGAGGGAGGCATTGGCCCCCGGGTCCTGGAGCACCTCGCAGACCGCGACGAGATCGGCGACCTCGGGGAGGTGGAGCAGCCCGGAGAGGCCGACGACCTCGACCGGGACGTCCCGGGCCACCAGCGCGCCCTGGATCTCGGGGAAGTCGCCCGCGGTGCGGCAGAGGACGGCGATCTCGCCGGGCTCCTTGCCGGTGCGGACCAGATGCGCGATGGAGTCGGCGAGCCAGGCGATCTCCTCCGCGTGGGAGGGCAGCAGGGCGATGCGGACCGAGCCGTCCCGCTCGGCCCCGGGCGCGGGGCGCAGCGCCTCGACGCCTTCGTGGAGGGCGCGCAGCGGGGCCGCCAGTGTGTTGGCGAGCTGGAGCAGCCGGCCGCCGCTTCGGCGGTTCTCGCTGAGCGAGAAGCGGGTGGCGGGGGTGCCGTCGGCGTGGGCGAAGTGCTCGGGGAAGTCGTCGAGATTGGCGACGGAGGCCCCGCGCCAGCCGTAGATGGCCTGGCAGGGGTCGCCGACGGCGGTCACGGCGTGGCCGGTGCCGTCGCCGAAGAGCCCGGAGAGCAGCAGCCGCTGGGCGACGGAGGTGTCCTGGTACTCGTCGAGCAGGACGACCCGGAACTCGTCGCGGAGGATCGTCCCGACGGCGGGGCGGGTGAGGGCGAGCCGGGCGGAGAGGGCTATCTGGTCGCCGAAGTCGAGCAGCTCGCGGACGCGCTTGGCGGCCCGATAGCGGACGGTGAGGTCGAGCAGCTCGCGGCGGGCCCCGGCGGCCTCGGGGGCGCGGCGCAGATCGGCGTTGGACAGGCGGACGCCGTCCAGGGCGCGCAGCAGCTCGGCGTCGTACGCCCCGAGGCGGTCGGGGTCGACGAGATGCTCGGACAGCTCACCGTCGAGCGCCAGCAGATCGCTCACCAGGGAGGGGAAGGAGCGGGTCAGCGAGGGATAGGGCCCGGGGGCCTCGCGCAGGACGCGGGCGGCGAGCTGATAGCGGGTGGCGTCCGCGAGGAGTCGGGCGGTGGGCTCCAGCCCGATGCGCAGCCCGTGGTCGGCGAGGAGCTGTCCGGCGAAGGCGTGGTACGTGGAGATGCGGGGCTCGCCCGGGGGGTGGTCGGGGTCGATGACGTCGGGGTCGGTGACGCCCGCCCGGACCAGGGCCTTGCGGACCCGCTCGGCCAGCTCGCCCGCCGCCTTGTTGGTGAAGGTGAGGCCGAGGACCTGCTCGGGGGCGACCTGGCCGGTGCCCACGAGCCACACCACGCGGGCGGCCATGACCGTCGTCTTCCCCGAGCCGGCTCCGGCCACGATGACCTGCGGGGCGGGCGGCGCGGTGATGCAGGCCGTCTGCTCCGGGGTGAAGGGGATCCCGAGCAGCTCCTTGAGCTGCTCGGGGTCGCTGATGCGAGCGGTCACATCGAAAAGGCTAACGGCGACCTCTGACACTCCGGCCCGCCCGGGCCGGAGCCCGGCCGGTCATTCGACGATGTGGCGGCCCTCGGGCTGTGCGCTGCACGAGGCGCGAAAGGCGCAGTTCGCGCAGTGCGCGCCGGTGGAGGGGGTGAAGCGTTCGTCCAGGACGCGTCCGGCGGCGGTGGCGAGCAGCTCGCCGACCCACTCGCCGGTGAGCGGCGGCTGGGTCTGCACCTTGGGCAGGGCGTCGCCGCCCTCCTTCTTGGCGGCTCCCTGCCGCAGATGGACGAGTTCCGCGCCGCCGGGCTCGGGGCGGGGATCGCCGGGCTCCCCGCCGAGGGCTCCCTCGCGCACGGCCAGCTGATAGACGGCGAGCTGGGGGTGGCGGGCGACCTCGTCGCCGGTGGGGGCCTGTCTGCCGGTCTTGAAGTCGACGACGTAGGCGCGGCCCTCGGCGTCCTGCTCGACCCGGTCCATGGAGCCCCGGACGCGTACCGCGTACTCCCCGGCCTCCAGAGTGACGTCGAAGCCGTGCTCGGTGGCGGCGGGGGTGCGGCCGCGGTCCATGACGTGCCAGCTCAGAAAGCGTTCGAGGGCGGCGCGCGCGTGTTCCTTCTCCTGCCGCGACTTCCAGGGGGCGTCGAAGACGAGGGCGTCCCAGACGGAGTCGAGCCGTTCCATGAGCACGGCCAGATCGGCGGGGGTGCGGCCGGAGGCCACCTCGTCGGCGAGTACGTGGATGACGTTGCCGAAGCCCTGGGCGGCGGTGGCGGGGGCGTCCGCCTTGACCTCGCGGCCCAGGAACCACTGGAGGGCGCAGGCGTTGGCGAGCTGGTCCAGTGCGCTGCCGGAGAGGGCGACGGGCTGGTCGCGGTCGCGCAGCGGGGTCTCGGCGCGGGTGGGTTCGTCCAGGCCCCACCAGCGGTCGGGGTGGGCCGCCGGCACGAGGGGCAGGCCCTCGTCGTCGGTGAGCGCGGCGAGGGAGGCGAGGCGGCGGGCGGCGGCGTCGCGCAGGGCCGGGGTCGCCTCGGGGTCGACGGTGGTGGCGCGGAGTTCGGCGACGAGGGCGGGGACGGCGAGGGGGCGGCGGGGGCGGCCGGTGACGTCCTTCGGCTCCCCGCCGAGTTCGGTGAGGAAGCGGGAGGGCTGGTCGCCGTCGTCGGCGGGGGCCTTGACGGCGGTGACGACGAGACGGTCGCGGGCGCGGGTGGCCGCGACGTAGAAGAGCCGTCGTTCCTCGGCGAGGAGCGCGCCGGGGGTGAGGGGCTCGGCGAGGCCGTCCCGGCCGATGCGGTCGGCCTCCAGGAGGGAGCCGCGGCGGCGGAGGTCGGGCCACAGGCCCTCCTGGACGCCCGCGACGACGACCAGGCTCCACTCCAGGCCCTTGGAGCGGTGGGCGGTCATCAGCCGTACGGCGTCGGGGCGGGTCTCGCGCGAGGAGAGGGTGTCGGCGGCGATGTCCTGGGCCTCGATCTCCTCGATGAAGTTGAGCGCGCCGCGGCCGCCGGTGCGCTCCTCGGCGCGGGCGGCGGTGTCGAAGAGCGCGCAGACCGCGTCGAGGTCGCGGTCGGCGTTGCGGCCGGCCGCGCCGCCGCGCCGGGCGGCCCGCTCCAGGCGGTCGGGCCAGCCGGTGCCGTCCCACAGCGCCCAGAGGGCCTCTTCGGCGGTGCCGCCGCGTTCCAGGAGTTCGCGGGCGGTGCGCAGCAGCCTGCCGAGCCGCTGGGCTCCGAAGGCGTACGACGATTCGTGGGCGACGAGCCGCTCGGGCTCGGCGAGGGCGCGCGCTATGAGGAGGTCGGAGGGGGGCGGTACGCGATTGCCCGCCGTCCGCTCCTCGTCGCGGAGCGCGCGGCCGAGCCTGCGGAGATCGGCGCTGTCCATGCCGGCGAGGGGCGAGGCGAGGAGGGTGAGCGCGGTCTCGGTGTCGAGCCAGGGGGCGGGGTCCTGGTGTCGGGGGTCGGTGCTGGTGCCGGGATCGGGCTCGGTTTCGGTGCCGGGCTCGGGCTCGGGCTCGGCTTCGGTGCCGGTGCCGGGATCGGGCTCGGCTTCGGCTTCGGCTTCGGTGCCGGTGCCGGTTTCCGTGACGGGCGCGGTCTCGGCGGCGGGCGCGGTCTCCTTACCGAGGGCGGTCTCCGTGGCCGGCTCGGTGTCACCGCCGGAGTCGGCCAGGGGGGCGGGCGCGCCGGAGTCGGCCACGGCGGCGGGCTCGCCGGAGCCTCCGGGCTCGCGGCCGGCGTCTGCCGGGGCCGTCCCCGAGGGCTCGGCGCGCGGCGCGGGTCCCGTGGCGGCGGTGGCCGCCGCGGCGACCGAGCGGAGGGCGGTCAGCAGCGGGGCGACGGCGGGTTCGTGCCGCAGGGGCACGTCCGCGCCGTCGACCTCCAGGGGGACGCCCGCCGAGGTCAGGGCGCGCCGGATCGAGGGAATCGTGCGGCTGCCCGCCCGGACCAGGACCGCCATCTCGTGCCAGGGGACGCCGTCCTCCAGATGGGCGCGGCGCACGATGTCGGCGATGTTGTCGAGTTCGGCCGAGGGCGTCGGGAAGGTGTACGTCTCGACCGCGCCGCCGCCGCGGACCGCCGCCAGCTCCCGGTGCGCGCGGACCTTCTCCGAGGGCAGCCGGGTCAGCGGCATCCGGCGCGTCAGCAGCCGGGTCGCGTCCAGGAGCCGCTCGCGGCTGCGCCGCGAGACGGTGAGCACCGCGACCGCCGACGGGGTGCCGTCCGCGTGCCGGAAGGCGTCCGGGAAGTCCAGGATGCCGTTCACGTCCGCGCCCCGGAAGGCGTAGATCGACTGATCCGGGTCGCCGAACGCGACCAGGGTCCGCCCGCCGCCCGCGAGCGCCTGGAGCAGCCGCACCTGGGAGGGGTCGGTGTCCTGGTACTCGTCCACGAAGACCATGTCGTACGGGAACGCGTGCGGCGACGCGGTCCGCTCGGCCAGCAGCACCGCCCGGTGCACCAGCTCCGCGTAGTCGAGCACGCCCTGCATGTCCAGAACGTCCAGATACTCCGCGAGGAAGGCCGCCGCCGCCTTCCAGTCCGGCCGTCCGGTCCGCACCGCGAACCGGCGCAGCGAGTCGGGGCCGAGGCCCAGCTCCCGGCTGCGGGCCAGCACCGCCCGCACCTCGTCGGCGAACCCCCGGGTGGTCAGACAGGCCCGCAGCTCGTCGGGCCACTGCTCGCGCGCGAGCCCGTGCGCCTCCAGATCGATCTGACCGGCGAGCAGCTCCCGTACGGTCACATCCTGCTCGGGTCCGGAGAGCAGCCGGAGCGGTTCGGCGAAGAGGTCCGCGTCCTGGTGGGCGCGGACCAGGGCGTAGCAGAACGAGTGGAAGGTGGTGGCCTGCGGGCCCCGCGCGCCGCCGAGCCGCAGCGCCATCCGGTCGCGCAGCTCCACCGCGGCCTTGCGGCTGAAGGTGAGCACGAGGATCCGCGCCGGGTCGGCCCCGCGGGCCACGCGGGAGGCCACGGCCTCCACCAGAGTGGTGGTCTTGCCGGTGCCGGGTCCCGCGAGCACCAGAAGCGGTCCCGAGGTGTGGTCAACCACCGCGCGCTGGGCCGCGTCCAGCTGAGGAGAGCCCACGGCGCCCGGCGGCGTACGCACCAGCCGGTACGCGCCCGGGGTCCGCCGCCGTACCTGTCGCTGGTACGGCGGACGTCCGGTGGTGGAGGAGGAGCTCACGTGGATCGCCGGTCCTGATGGGTCTGCTGGTACTGAAGGAGCGGCGCGTGCCGCGTGCCGACGACGCTACGCCAGCGCGGGGGGTGCGTGCGGCGCTCCGGGCGCACAGCGCGCGTACTCCGTACGGTCGTCCGGGCGCCCGCCCCGCCGGCGATGGGCGGAAGCTGTCATATGTGAGCGCCCTCACCGTCCCACCGCGCCCGCTTCATATCGAGGCGCGGCACATGTCCCTCCGCGCTCCGCGGCGCGGCGCGCAGCGGTGTGCCCTCCGCGCGGTACTCCGCGAGGGCGCTCGGCTCATGGCCCGGCAGCAGGCTGCCGTCCGAGCGGACGACGCGCCACCAGGGCACGCCCCCGCCGTACAGAGCGAGGACCCGGCCGACCTGGCGCGGCCCTCCCTCGCCCAGCCATTCGGCGATGTCGCCGTACGTCATCACCCGGCCCGGCGGGATCAGCTCGGCGACTTCGAGCACCTTCTCCGCGTACTCCGGCAGCTCTTCCACCCCGCCCATCCTGCCGTACGCCACCGACAACGCCCCCGGGGCCTGTGGACGGCCGAAGCGGGCGCGGACGCCGATTCCCCAGCTGAAGTGATGTATTTCGCACCGCTCGCGCCCCCGCATCAGCCCCTCGTTCCCCCGTCCGCCGTCCGGTCGTGCCACCATCGTGCGGGCGGTGACTGGTGATACGAGATCAAGAAGAGACCGAGACGGCGAAGGAGCGGGGCGTGCAGCCTGACAAGGCGGCCGGCACCCCCGGGTCCGAGTCGTACCCGGAGGAGCCCGCCCCCTCCGGAGCGGACGCCGGCCCGCCCGGGGCGGACGCCGGCTCCTCCGGTGCGCCCGCGGGCCCGGCGGACGGGCCGTCGCGCCCCGGCCGGGAGCCGGACGGCGACGGCGGAGCGGCGGCCGGCGGGCGCGGGCCCGGCGGCGAGGACGGGAAGACGTCCTTGAGGAAGCGGCGGCCCACCGGCGGAACGGCCGCCGGCGAGGACCGGGACGACGCCTGCGCGGACGTTCCCGACGTATCGGGGGCCGACCGGGTCTCGGGCGACGAGCCCCTGCTCGCCGCCCGGGTCCACCGGCCCTCCGACCTGATGCGCCTGCTCGGCGGGATCCTGGCGATCGCCGTGGTGCTCGCCGTCGCCGCCTTCGCCCAGGGCACCGCCACCGGCCTCGCCTCCGACATCAGCAAGGGCACCGGCCAGGCCCCCGATCTGCTGGTCAAGATGGCCGGACTGGTCTCCTCCATCGCCGTTCTGCTGGTCCCGGTCGCCTTCGCCATCGAGCGGCTGGTCAAACGCGACGGGCTGCGGATCGCCGACGGCGTCCTCGCGGCCGTGCTCGCCCACGGCATCACCCTCGCCACCGATCTCTGGGTCGCCAAGGCCGCGCCGGGCAGCATCCAGGAAGCCCTCACCCTGCACCACAACGGTGAGCTGACCGACCCCGTCCACGGATACCTCGCCCCCGTCATCGCCTATATGACGGCCGTCGGGATGGCCCGCAGACCCCGCTGGCGCGTGGTGCTGTGGGTGGTGCTGCTCCTGGACGCCTTCGCGATGCTGGTCGCCGGGTACACCACCCCCTTCTCGATCATCCTCACCGTGCTGCTGGGCTGGACCGTCGCGTACGGGACGCTCTACGCCGTCGGCTCGCCGAACGTCCGCCCCACCGGGCAGACCCTGCTGGCGGGTCTGCGCCATGTCGGTTTCCACCCGGTCACCGCGATGCGCGCGGAGGACGTCCTCACCGCCGCGAACGGGGCCGAGGGCGAGCGGACCCCGGCCGAGCAGAACGACCGGGGACGCCGCTATCTGGTCACCCTGGAGGACGGACCGCCCCTCGACGTCACCGTCGTGGACCGGGAGCAGCAGGCCCAGGGCTTCTTCTACCGGGTGTGGCGGCGGCTCACCCTGCGCTCCATCACCACCCGGCGCTCGCTCCAGTCGCTGCGCCAGGCCCTCGAACAGGAGGCGCTGCTCGCGTACGCGGCGATCGCCGCCGGCGCCAACGCCCCCAAGCTGATCGCCACCTCCGAGCTGGGGCCCGACGCCGTCATGCTGGTGTACGAGCACCTGGGCGGGCAGTCGCTGGACGCCATGGACGACGAGGAGATCACCGACGAGGTGATCCACGGGGCCTGGCGGCAGGTGAAGGCGCTCCAGTCGCGCCGTATCGCGCACCGCAGACTCAACGGCGACGCGATCCTGGTGGACCGCCGCACCGGCGAGGTGATCCTCACCGATCTGCGCGGCGGGGAGATCGCGGCCGGTGACGTGGTGCTGCGGATGGACATCGCGCAGCTGCTCACCACCATCGGACTGCGGGTGGGCGCGGAGCGGGCGGTGGCCACCGCCGTCGAGGTCCTCGGGCCGGACAGCGTCGCCGACTGCCTGCCGCTGCTCCAGCCGCTGGCGCTGACCCGCTCGGCCCGCGGGACCCTGCGCAAGCTGGCCCGGGAGCGCGCGGAGCGTGAGCGGGAAGCGGTGCTGGAGCGGTCCGCCGAGGCGAAGCGGGCCCGTGCCGAGGCGGCCAGGGCGGCGGCGGCCGACGACGGGCGCAAGTCCCTCCGCAAGTCGGAGCGGGCCGAGAAACAGGCCGACAAGCGCGCCATGGACGAGGCCATGGACGAGGCGCGCGAGGAGGATCTGCTCTCCCAGATCCGCCATCAGGTGCTGTTGATCAGGCCGCAGGCGCCGGTGGAGCCGGTGCGGCTGGAGCGCATCAGACCGAAGACGCTCTTCAGTCTGATCGCGGGCGCGATCGCCGCGTACTTCCTGCTCACGCAGATCGCGGGCAATGACTTCGTGGCGGACTTCAGCCACGCGCACTGGGGCTGGGTGGCGGCGGCCGCGGCGTTCTCGGCGCTCAGCTATGTGGCGGCGGCGATGAGCCTGCTGGGCTTCGTGCCCGAGCGGGTGCCGTTCCCGAGGACCGTGGCGGCGCAGGTCGCCGGGTCCTTTGTGAAGATCGTCGCCCCGGCGGCGGTCGGCGGGGTGGCCCTGAACACCCGGTTCCTCCAGCGCGCGGGGGTGCGGCCGGGGCTCGCGGTGGCGAGTGTGGGCGCGTCGCAGCTCTTCGGGCTCGGCGCGCACATCCTGCTGCTGCTGACCTTCGGCTATCTCACCGGCACCGAGAAGACCCCGTCGCTCAATCCGTCCAGGACGGTGATCGCGGGGCTGCTGACGGTCGCGGTGCTGGTGCTGGTGGTGGCGGCGATCCCGTTCCTGCGGAAGTTCGTGGTCACCCGGCTGCGGTCGCTGTTCGCCGGGGTCGTGCCGCGCATGCTGGACGTGCTCCAGCGGCCGGTGAAGCTGCTGACCGGCATCGGCGGGATGCTGATGCTGACCGGGGTGTTCGTGATGTGTCTGGACGCCTCGGTCCGCGCCTTCGGCGACGGCACCCAGCCGCTGAGCTACGCGACCCTCGCGGTCGTCTTCCTCGCGGGCAACGCGCTCGGGTCCGCCGCGCCCACGCCCGGCGGCGTCGGCGCGGTCGAGGGCGCGCTGATCATCGGCCTCTTCGCCGCCGGCGTCCCCAAGGAGGTCGCCACCCCCGCGGTGCTCCTCTACCGCACCTTGACGCTGTGGCTGCCGGTGCTGCCGGGGTGGTTCGTCTTCAACCACCTGACCCGGAAGGGGGCGCTGTAGGGGGGTGGGGGTGCGTGCATGCGGGCAGGGCTCCTGGCGCGCGGGCCCACGTGCGGTGACCGCCCCTGTGGCGCGGGTACGTCCTCAATCGCCGGACGGGCTGAGAACGCCGCCACCCGGCCAGGCAAAACCAGCCCCGCCGACGATCGAGGCGCACAGTCAAACCCGCAGCACCGAGACAAGCGACTTCAAGACGCACAGGCCCCAGCACGGCGACCACCCCCGTGACACAGGTCCGTCCTCAAACGCCGGACAGGCTGAGAACGCCACCACCCGGCCCGGCAAAACCAGCCCCGCCGACGATCGAGGCGCACAGTCAAACCCGCAGCATCAACACCCGACCCGGCGCAAGCAGGCCCCACGCAAGGCCGGGCCCGCGTGCGGTGACCGCCGCCGGGGCGCGGGTCCGTCCTCAAACGCCGGACGGGCTGAAAGGCACCACCACCCTCAAGCCCCGCCGGCGATTGAGGCGCGGGGGCGGGGGGCACCCGCATGGCCCCCATCGGGGGCAGGGGGGACCGGGGCGGCGCAGGATGGGGGCATGCCGACCACTTCTTCCGCCCTGCGCGCCGTGGCCCTCACCGCCTCCCTCACCGTGCTGCTGGCCGCCGGCTGCTCCGACAGCGGCGATCAGGGCGGGGACGGCGGCCGGGACGCCGCCACCAAGAGCGCGGGCGGGCTGAAGGCGCTCGCGGCCCAGGAGCTCCAGTGGGGCAAGTGCCCCGCGCCGTCCGAGGCGGAGGGGGGCGGTCCGGCCCCCTCCCCGCTGCCCGGGGGCACGAACTGGGAGTGCTCCTTCATGGATGTGCCCCTGGACTACGGCAAGCCCGACGGCGAGACCATGGAGCTGGCGCTGATCCGGGCCGTCGCCGTCGACCAGCAGAAACGTATCGGCTCACTGATCTTCAACTTCGGCGGACCCGGCGGCTCCGGAGTCGCCTCCCTGCCCGGCTTCGGCGAGGACTTCGCCGATCTGCGCACCCGCTACGACCTGGTGAGCTTCGACCCGCGCGGCGTCGGCCGCAGCGTCCCCGTGGAGTGCGAGGGCAACCGGGAGCTGGACGCGTACTACGCCAAGGACGCGACGCCCGACGACGCCGCCGAGGAGGAGGCGTACCGGAAGAGCCAGCGGTCGTACACCGACGCCTGCGAGGAGAACTCCGGCACGGAGCTTCCGCATGTGGGCACCTCCAACGCCGCCCGCGACCTGGATCTCATGCGCCAGGTCCTCGGCGACGACAAGCTCCACTACTTCGGCATCTCGTACGGCACCGAACTCGGCGGCGTCTACGCCCATCTCTTCCCCGAGCGCGTCGGACGGGCGGTGCTCGACGCCTCCGTCGATCCGACCAAGACCGCCGAACAGTCCTCCCTCGGCCAGGTGAAGGGCTTCCAGCTGGCCTTCGAGAACTTCGCCGAGGACTGCCTGGACCGGGGGGACGAGTGCCTGCTGCCGGGCGACTCGGTCGAGGCGATCCAGGACTGGGTCGTCGATCTCCTCGACCGGCTCGACGCCAGGCCGATCCCGGCGATCGGGGAACGGGATCTGACCCAGACGCTCGCCACCACGGGCATCGCGCAGACGCTCTACGCCAAGGAGCTGTGGAAGTATCTGGAACAGGGGCTCGACGAGGCCGACGGCGGCAACGGCGGACTGCTGCTCACCTTCGCCGATCTGATGAACGGCCGTGACGAGACCGGCCACTACGACAACAGCGCGGCGGCCAACACCGCCATCTCCTGCGCGGACTTCAGCGGCCGCTACTCCCTGGGGGAAACGAAGGCCAGGCTGCCCGAGTTCCGCGCGGCGTCGCCCATCTTCGGCGAGTTCCTCGGCTGGGGCCTGATGGGCTGCGACGGCTGGCCGGTCCCCGGCGAGTGGGAGCACCCCGACGTCTCCGCGCCCGGCTCGGCCCCGATCGTCGTCATCGGCTCGACCGGCGACCCGGCGACGCCGTACGAGGGGACGAAGGCGATGGTCGAGGCGCTCGGCGAGGGAGTCGGCGTCGAACTCACCTACAAGGGCGAGGGGCACGGCGCGTACAACGGCGGCAACAAGTGCGTGCGGGACGCCGTGAACGACTATCTGCTGGACGGCAGGGCTCCCGCGTCGGGGACCGTCTGCACCTAGGGCCTCTCTTTCGGATCTTGCCGGGCTCGCGTGCCCTGGCACCGCACCTCGCCGCGTTGTCGTCAATCGCCGATGGCCCCCTGCGCCTGGCGGCGCGGGAGGTACCCCCACCGCATGGACTCATTCCTCCGCCTTGCGATGCACGGCACCAGGCCCCGCTCCCTGATCCGGCCTGATCCAAAAGAAAGACCCTAGGCCCGGTCGGGGCACGGCCCCGGGCGGGCGGGCCCTCCCCCGCAGTCACTGTCAGTGCCCCTGCTTAGGATGGCGGGACAGTGAGAGCCTGGGGGGCCACATGACCATGAGGGTAGGGGCGGGGGCCCTGGCGGCGGCGCTGCTGCTGGCGGGGACGGTGGCCGGCTGCGGCGGCGGCTCGGACACGGGCGGTGACGACCGGCCCGGCGCACGGGAGAAGAGCGGCTCCTCGGCCCCGGCGGACGGGCCCGGCACGGGCCCCGGCGGGGCCGCGCTGCCCGCCGCGCTCACCGGCCAGAAGCTCGACTGGAAGCGGTGCGAGGCTCCCGTCGCGGCGCACGGCGGCTATGCCGAGCGGCCCGGGGAGCAGTGGCGGTGCGCCACGCTGCGGGCCCCGCTCGACTATCGCGAGCCGTCCGGCGAGACCATCGGGATCGCCCTGATCCGCGCCGAGGCGAAGGACTCCGACCGCCGCATCGGCTCCCTGCTGTTCAACTTCGGCGGTCCCGGCGGCTCCGGAGTCGCCTCGCTGCCCAGCTCGGGAAATGACTTCGAGACCCTTCGCGGCCGCTACGACCTCGTCGGCTTCGATCCGCGCGGCGTCGCGCAGAGCTCCGCCGTGGTCTGCCGCGACAGCGCCCAGACCGAGGCCGCGCACCGGCTCGACAGCACCCCGGACACGGCCGGGGAGGAGCGGGCCTACATGGAGAACGCCCGTGCCTTCGGCGCGGGCTGCGCCAAGAGGTCGGGCAAGGTCCTGCCGCACATCGGCACCACCAGCGCCGCCCGCGACATGGATCTGATCCGCCAGGTCCTCGGCGACGGAAAGCTGCACTATCTGGGCTTCTCCTACGGCACGGAGCTGGGCGCGGTCTACGCCCATCTGTACCCGTCCCGGGTCGGACGGCTCGCCCTGGACGCGGTGGTCGACCCCACCGCCGACTTCGCGGGCGGTGCGCGCAATCAGGTCCTCGGCTTCCAGCGGACCCTGGAGAACTACTTCAAGAGCCGTGGCATCGGGGCGGACGAGGGCACCGAGCGGGTGGTGAAGCTGCTGGAGAAGGTGGACCGCGAGCCGCTGCCCACCGACTCGGACCGCGATCTCACCGAGAATCACGCGCTGGCCGGCATCATCCTCCCGCTGTACTCGGAGAAGCAGTGGCCGTATCTCACCGACGCGCTCAAGGCTGCCGAGGGCGGTGACGGCACCCAGCTGCTGATGCTCGCCGACTCCTTCAACAACCGCGACCAGAACGGGAAGTACTCGACGCAGGACCACTCCCAGCGCGCCATATCCTGCGCCGACAGCAAGGGCCGGATGACGACGGACCAGGTGAAGTCCCGTTATCTGGCCGAGTTCACCGAGATCTCGCCGGTCTTCGGCCCCTTCCTGGCCTGGGACCTGGCGGGCTGGTGCGCGGACTGGCCGGTGCCCGGCGCGTGGGAGAAGCCCGAGGTCTCCGCCGAGGGCGCGGCCCCGATCCTGGTCGTGGGCACCACGGGCGATTCGGCGACGCCGTACGAGGGCGCGAAGAAGATGGCGGACGAGCTGGGCGAGGGCGTGGGCGTGCTGGTCACCAACAAGGGCGACAGCCATGGCGCGTACGGCACGTCCGAGTGCGCCACCCGCACGATCGACGCCTATCTGCTCGACGGGAAGATACCGCCGAACGGCAAGGTCTGCTCCTAGAGGTCTCCGGCCCGGGCCTTCCGCTCCCGGACGCCCCCGGTCCCCCGCCCCGGCCGCCCGCCGGGTGCTCGGGCGGGCGCGCGAAGGCCCCGGACCTGGAGAACGGTCCGGGGCCTTCGGGGCCGGCCGGTGGGCGGGCCGGGTACGGCTCGGTCAGTAGACGGGCTTGCTCGGCTCGATCTGGTGGACCCAGCCGATCACTCCGCCGCCGACGTGCACGGCGTCGGCGAAGCCCGCCGACTTCAGCACCGCGAGGACTTCCGCGCTGCGGACACCCGTCTTGCAGTGCAGGACGATCTTCTTGTCCTGCGGCAGGGTCGCGAGCGCGGTGCCCATCAGGAACTCGTTCTTGGGGATCAGCTTCGCGCCGGGGATCGAGACGATCTCGTACTCATTGACCTCGCGGACATCGATGATCTCGATGTTCTCGCCCTCGTCGATCCACTCCTTGAGCTGCTTGGGAGTGATCGTGGAACCGGCCGCCGCCTCCTGGGCCTCCTCGGACACGACGCCGCAGAAGGCCTCGTAGTCGATCAGCTCGGTGACGGTGGGGTTCTCGCCGCAGACCGCGCAGTCGGGGTCCTTGCGCACCTTGACCTGGCGGTACTGCATCTCCAGGGCGTCGTAGATCATCAGCCGGCCGACCAGCGGGTCGCCGACCCCGGCCAGCAGCTTGATCGCCTCGGTGACCTGGATGGAGCCGATGGAGGCGCAGAGCACTCCGAGGACGCCGCCCTCGGCGCAGCTCGGGACCATGCCCGGCGGCGGGGGCTCCGGGTAGAGGCAGCGGTAGCAGGGTCCGTGCTCGGACCAGAAGACGGAGGCCTGACCGTCGAAGCGGTAGATGGAGCCCCAGACGTACGGCTTGTCCAGCAGCACACAGGCGTCGTTGACCAGATAGCGGGTGGCGAAGTTGTCCGTGCCGTCCACGATCAGGTCGTACTGGCCGAAGATGTCCATCACGTTCTCGGCCTCGAGCCGCTCTTCGTGGAGGACGACGTTCACGTACGGGTTGATGCCGAGGACCGAGTCCTTGGCGGACTCGGCCTTGGAGCGGCCGATGTCGGCCTGGCTGTGGATGATCTGGCGCTGCAGGTTCGACTCGTCGACCTCGTCGAACTCCACGATGCCGAGGGTGCCGACACCGGCGGCGGCGAGGTACATCAGGGCCGGCGAGCCGAGGCCCCCGGCGCCCACACACAGCACCTTGGCGTTCTTCAGCCGCTTCTGCCCGTCCATTCCGACATCCGGAATGATCAGGTGGCGGGAGTACCTGCGAACCTCGTCAACGGTGAGCTCATCGGCTGGCTCGACCAGGGGTGGCAGCGACACGGGGACTCCGTTGCGTCGATAAGTCAGTACGGTTGTTCCCTCGTAACACTGCCACGCGTCCCCTCATTCCGAGACACCCGGTCCGATCTGCGAGACGATTTCGTCCCAGTAGCCGGGCACCGTCTCATATGGCCCGACCTGCACCCTCTGTCGGCGGACCTCGTCGGTGAAGAAGATGGTGCCCGCGCCCTGCCAGCGGGCGATCCGGGTGGCCTCCTCCAGATGGGTGCGGGGCACTCCGTGGACGAAGTGGGCGAATCGCTCGGGCGGGTAGTCCGCCGTCCACTCCGCCACCTGCGACCAGCGATAGTCGGCCCACGGCCCCGAGAAGGTCACCAGCTGGTCGGCGGCCTCCGCGTAGCCGGGGTGGGGATGGGCGCCGTGACCGAGGACGAGATGGCCGCCGTCCAGCAGCGCTTCCAGGGTCGCCGTCGTCCGCCGGACGGCCGCCAGCCGGTCCCGCTCGACCGGGCAGCGGTCCAGCAGGAAGCCGCCGACGCGGTACCACTCCGTATAACGGTGGGCGTCCGCGACCACCTCGCCGAAGGGCCGCGCGCCATGGGCCAGGTCGATATGGCCCAGCACCCGCACACCCGCGTTGTTCAGCCGGCCCGCCGCCGTCAGACAGTGCGGGTCGGGCCGGTCCCCCGGGCCGCCCGCGACATTGAGGACGACCCAGTGGAGCGGCGCCCCGGGCCGGGTCAGCCCGGTCCACTCGGCGGGCGCGAGCAGCGGATGGGCATAGCCGGGGATGCCGATGCCGAGTCTTCCCCAGCCGCCGTCCTGCCCCGCCGCCCGGGCCCCGGCCGCCGGGAACGGGGCCCCGGCGGTGGTCAGATGCGGCATGCCGCCTCCATCCAGATGTCGGCGAGGGACTCCTCCAGATTGATCCTGGGCCGCCAGCCGAGCCGGTCGCGGGCGGTGCGCACATCGGCCTGCTGCCAGCTGCCGCAGCCGTCCGGGTAGGGGACCGGGGTGGCGGCGAGATGTTCGAGGACGGATTCGGAGCGCGGCGCTCCGATGCCGGGCGAGAGCGGCCGGCCGGGCGGGGTGTCCAGCTCGTGGAGCGCGCCCGCGTAGCCGGCGACCCTGGCGAGTACGGCGGCGGCGTCCCGCAGCCGCACCGCGCGGCCGGTGCCGATGTTGACGACGCCCTGGGCGGCGGAGAGCGAGGCCGCGTGCACCGCGCGGGCGACATCGCGCACATCGACGAAGTCGCGCTGGACGCCGAGTCCGCTGAGCTTGAGTTCGCCGTCGCCCGACTGCATCGCGCGGCGCATCGCCTCGGCGAGCCGGCCGAGCGGGGAGCCGGCCGGGGTGCCGGGCCCCACGGGGGAGAAGACCCGCAGGACGACGGCGTCGAGGCCGGAGCCGAGGACCAGCTCGGTGGCGGCGAGCTTGCTGACGCCGTAGGGGCCGCCGGGCCTCGGAATGGCGTCTTCCGCGGTGGAGGAGCCCTGCTGGGACGGGCCGTACTCGGAGGCGCAGCCCAGTTGGACGAGCCGGGCTCCGCAGCCGCTGCGGCGCAGCGCCTCGCAGACCGTGGCGACGGCGACGGTGTTGTGCCGGGTGAGGTCGCGGGCGCCGCCTCGGGTGGCTCCGGCGCAGTTGATGACGACGCCGGGGTGGACGGCGCTCAGAAAGCGGGTGAGCGCGCCCGGGCTGCCTCCGGCGAGGTCGAAGCGGACGTCGGCGTCGTCGCCCCGGCCGAGCGCGGTGAGATGGACGGCGGGGTCGGCGAGCAGCCGGTCGGCGACGAAGCGGCCGAGGAATCCGTTGGCTCCGAGCAGCAGCACCCTCATCGCGCGGCCCCTCTGTGCCGGCGGGCCGGGGACTGGGACTGGGGTTGGGCGGTCATGTCGGTTTCTCCTCAGCGTTCTTCGGGTGGCGGTGGTGTGCGGCCGCCGGACCGGTTCGGACGGTCCGCGGGGCCGGTCTCGGGTGGCTGTTCTCGGATGGCCGGTCTCAGGTGGTCTGCCGGGTGTGGGCCGGGGCCTCGCCCACCGCGTCCGCCGGGAGCGGGGCGGGGGCCGGGTCCGGGTGAATGCCGTGAAATGCCGCGACCGGACGGGAGGCCCGGGCCGCTCCGACGGGCCCGGGACCGGGGCCCGGCAGCGGACCGCCGCGGGTGCTCCCGGCCCCGGTCTCGCCGAGCGGGCCCCTCCCGCAGAAGCGTTTGGCCAGCCCGGCCCGCGTCCCGCGACCGCGAGCGGCGCCGCGTCGGGCGTATCGATCGAAAGCCGGGCGGACCGGACCGACGGGGGCCGGGGACGGGATCCGGGGCGGCCGGACGGCGCCGTACGAGCGGTTCGCCGACGCGCGACAGGAGCCGCACGGACGGCTCGCCGACGCACGGCAGGAGCCGTACGGACGGTTCGCCGACGCGCGACAGGAGCCGTACGGACGGTTCACCGGCGCGCGACAGGGGCGGTACGGGCGATCCGCCCGTACGCGGAGGCCGGACGAGCCGCCCGGCGGCACGCGGCAGGGGCCGTACGGGCGGTCCGGCGGTGCGCACGGGCCGTACGGAGCGTCGAACGGAAGCGGTGCGCGCCCGCGTGCGAAGGGGGCGAGGAGGTCGCGCCGCACCGCGAAGTCACCGGGTGCGCACATCCGGACACCAGCGGTGAGCAGTCCGATCCGCACTGAGCGCACCCCCGATCTCCCTGGTGAAACGGCCGCCGCCGTCCGGCGACGCGCAGCGCAAAGACCGTAAGCCGGTACGGCGGTGGCGCGACGGACGGTTGTCCGTCGCGCCACCGGAAGGGGTGAATGCTCGTAACTTTCGCCCCCCGGTCGCGTTCTGTCGCGCTAAGGGGCCACTCGATTACGGAGGGTCAGGCTGCGGCCAGCTCCTTGCGGGCGGAGCGGCGGGCGTCGGCCAGCCCCGGGTCCAGCGCGGGGACGGCGGCGAGCAGCTGCCGGGTGTACGGGTCGCGGGGCGCGCCGTACACCTCGTCCACCGTGCCCTGTTCGACGACGCGGCCGTGGCGCATGACGGCGACCCGGTCGCTGATCTGCCGGACGACGGCGAGGTCGTGCGCGATGAAGACGAGGGCCAGACCGAGATCGCGCTGGAGCTCCCGCAGCAATCCGGTCACCTGGGCCTGGGTGGTCACGTCGAGCGCGGAGACGGGTTCGTCGCAGACGATCAGCCGGGGTTCGGCGATCAGGGCGCGGGCGATGCCGACGCGCTGGCGCTGCCCGCCGCTGAACTCGTGCGGATAGGCCGCGTACCGGTCGGGGTCGAGTCCGACCCGTTCCAGGGACTCGCCGACCCGCCGCCGGACGAGCCGTTCGTCGCGGACGCCCGCGGCGCGCAGCGGATCGGCGACGGAATCGCCGATCGAGCGGCGGGGGTTGAGGGAGGCGACGGGGTCCTGGAACACCATCTGGAGTTCGCGCCGATAGGGCCGCAGGGCCTTCTCGGAGAGCGTTCCGATCTCTTCGCCGCGGTAGCGGATCCGGCCGGAGGTGGGGTCGAGGAGGCGTACGAGGATGCGGCCGAGGGTGGTTTTGCCGCTGCCGGACTCGCCGACGACGCCGAGGGTGGTTCCGGCGTGGACGGCGAGGCCGATGTCGTCCAGGGCGACGACCCGGTTCCGTCCGCCGCCGAACTCCCGGCGCAGCCCGGAGACTTCGAGCAGCGCCTCCCCGGAGTCCTCCCGCGCCGTGCCCCCGGGGTCCTGCCGCGCCGAAGCCCCGCCCCCGCCGCGCGGCCCCGGCACCGCCGGCGGACGCGACGGCCCCGACAGACCCGCCGGACCCGCCGGACCGGGCCGACCCGCCGGACCCGACAGACCGGGCACACCCGCCGGACCCCGCGCCGAGGACGGCTCCGCCCCCGCGTCCGGGATCCTGGGCACGGCCGCCAGCAGGGTCTTGGTGTACAGCCGCCGGGGTGACGTCAGCACCTCCCCCACCGGCCCCCGCTCGACCTCCCTCCCCTCCTTCATCACCAGCACCTCGTCCACGCTCTCCGCCGCCACCCCCACGTCATGGGTGACCAGCAGCAGCCCCATCCCCGTCTCCTCGCGCAGCCCGTACAGCAGATCCAGGATCTGCGCCTGCACGGTCACATCGAGGGCGGTCGTCGGCTCGTCCGCGATGAGCAGCCGGGGTTCGCACGCGAGCGCCATCGCGATCAGGGCGCGCTGGCGCATCCCGCCGCTGAACTCGTGCGGGCGGGAGCGGGCGCGCCGGGGCGCGTCCGGGATGCCGACCCGTTCCAGCACCTCGACGGCCCGGGCCCGGGCCGCCCGCCGGGAGGCCCGGCTGTGCACCCGGTACACCTCGGCGATCTGGTCGCCGATCGCGTAGTACGGGTCCAGCGAGGAGAGCGGGTCCTGGAAGACCATCGCCGCGACGCCGCCGCGCAGTTCGCGCAGGAGCGCCGGGCTCGCGGCGCCCACGTCCGTACCGCCGACGCGCACGCTCCCCGAGATCCGCGCGCCGGTGCCGCGGTGCAGCCCCAGGAGCGCGCCCGCGACGGTGCTCTTGCCGCTGCCGGACTCGCCGACGAGCGCGAGGGCCCGGCCCGGGGGCAGGGTGAAGGACAGCCCGTCGACCGCCCGTGTGCCGTCCGAGAACTCCACCGCGAGGTCCGCGACCTCCACCAGTGCCGTCGTCATGAAAGGACCACCCTTCGGTCCGCGGCCGCGTACAGCAGATCCGCGACCACGTTCGCCAGCACCACGGCGGCGCCGATCACCAGCACCACCCCCACCACCATCGGCAGGTCGATCACCCGTACTCCGTCGATGAGCGTCTTGCCGAGCCCGGGGATGCCGAACAGCGACTCGGTGAGCACCGCGCCGCCGAACATCGTCCCGAGGTCGAGGGCGCTGAGCGCGATCACCGGCGGTACGGCTCCCCGCAGGGCGTGCCGTCCGACGATCGCCCGCTCCCCCACCCCGTACGCCCGGAAGGTACGGATATGGTCCTCGGTGAGCGTCTCCAGCGTCGAGGCGCGGGTCAGCCGGGCGTACTTCGCGGATTCGAAGAGGCCGAGCGTCAGCCAGGGCAGCAGCATGTTCCAGGCCCACTGCTCGGGGTCCTCGCCGAGCGGCACATAGGACGGGAACGGCAGCCAGGCGAGATAGGCGCAGACCACCATGAGCAGCAGCAGTCCGAGGATGAAGACGGGCGTCCCGGTCGCGGCCAGGGTGGCCACCGTGAGCACCCGTTCGGTGATCCCGCCGCGCCGGAGCGCGGAGAGCAGTCCGGTGCCGACGCCGACGAGGAGCCAGATCGCCATCGCGCCCAGCGCGAGCGAGGCGGTGGCGGGCAGCCGTTCCAGGATGACCTGGGTGACCTGCTGATCGCTCTGGTACGAGAAGCCGAGGCAGGGCGCGTCACAGTGCTGGACGGAGGTGCCGGTGCTGTAGTCGCGTCCGGCGACGACGCCCTGGAGGAAGTTCGCGTACTGCGCGAGCGCCGACTCGTCGAGGCCGAGCTGCTCGCGGACCTGGGCGATCTGCTCGGGCGAGCAGCGGTCCCCGCAGGCCAGCCGGGCCGGGTCGCCGGGGACGAGATAGAACAGCGCGTGGATCAGCGCGGACAGCACCAGCAGCACGAGGACCGCGCCGCCGAGCCGTTTGACGACGAAGCCCGTCATGAGGTCTCCCTCCGCTCCTTCCGGGTGCCGATCCGCAGCCGGCTCGCCTCCCTGGGGTCCAGTGCCGTGCGCACCGCGTCGCCGAGGACGGTGAAGGCGAGGACGGTCACGAAGAGCAGCCCCGCCGGGAGCAGGACGTACATGGGGTCGGCGCGGAACCAGGTCTGGGCGCTGGAGAGCATCTGTCCCCAGGACGGCGTGGGCGGTTTGACCCCGACGCCGAGGAACGACAGCGACGCCTCGACGACCATGTTCACCGGCAGCAGGATCGCCGCGTAGGTGATCACGGGGGCGGCGAGCGACGGCAGCAGCTCGCGCCGCGCCACCCGCCAGGGGCGGTCGCCGCCGAGCCGTGCGGCGGCCACGAAGTCCAGCCGCTTCAGGCTGAGCGTCTGCGCCCTGACGATTCTGGCCATTCCGCCCCAGCCGAGCGCGCCGATGATGAGGATCAGCAGCAGCGGGCGGGGGAAGTCGGCGGGGACGACGGCGGTGGCGGCGATGCCGAGGACCAGCATCGGCAGCGCCACCATCACATCGGTGGCGCGGCTGAGGACGCCGTCGACGACGCGGTTGCCGAGCCCCGCCGCGAGTCCGACGGCGACGCCGATCGCCGTCTGCACCAGGGTGGCCCCGGCCGCGACCAGCAGCGAGATCCGGGCCCCGTAGAGCAGCCGGGCGAAGAGATCGCGTCCGGTGCCGGGTTCGACGCCGAGCCAGTGCTCGGCGCTCACCCCGCCGAAGGGGCCGACGGGGACGCCGCCGCGCGCCGAGTCGACGAGCGTGTCGTGGTACGTGTTGGGGTCCTGGCCCGCCAGGGCGGCCAGCAGCGGCGCGCCGAGCGCGGCCGACACCAGCAGCCCGAGCACCCCGGCGGAGATCAGCGCCGAGGGGCGCGCGAGGACCCGCCGCAGGGCGCCGCCGGCCGCGGGCGCCGGGTGGGCGGCGTCCGCGGCCGGGAGATCGAGACTCGTGCTCACTTGACCGAGACCTGCGAGATGTCGAGGACGCCGGTCCAGTCGCTGATCACGATGTTCTTGACGTTCTTGCCGTAGAGCCGCTTGTAGACGGGGTGGAACAGCGGGACGTCGAGCGCCAGCTCACCGATCTTCCGGTCGAGCGCGCCCCAGCGCTGGGCGGCGGCGTCCAGGTCGGTCAGCTTGTTGATCTCGTCGATCTCCTTGTTGACCGCGGGATCGTTCAGCTGCGCGTGGTTGTAGTTGGAGCCGTCCTTGACGATCTGCCGGCCGTCGAAGATCGGCGCGAGGAAGGGGGCTCCGGAGGGCCAGTCCGCGCCCCAGCGGGAGAGGAAGAAGCCGGGTCCGTCCTTGGCGGTCCAGCGGGCCTCGTTGAACGCGTTGTTCTCCAGTCCGTCCAGCTCGACGGTGATGCCGGCCTTCTTCAGCGCCTCCTGGACGGCGGTGGCGACCTCGGGGCTGGTCTGCCGGTTCTGCTCGGTGGAGTGGGTCAGCTTGATGGTGAGGTTCTCGTGCCCGGCCTCCTTCAGCAGCTTCCGCGCCTTCTCGGGGTCACCGGTCTTCCCGGCCGGGAAGTGGTCGTACGGGACATGGCCGAAGGCCTTCTGCTCGGGCAGGAAGGTGGTCGCGGGCTCGGCCAGGGCGGAGCCGCCGGCCGCGTTGACGACGCTGGTGCGGTTGATGGCGTACGAGATCGCCTGGCGCACCCGGATGTCGTCGAAGGGCTTCACCTTGGGGTTGAAGGCGAGGTAGTTGACATAGCCGAAGCGGCCGGTGCCGACCCGGCCGGCCAGCTCCTTGTCGCCGCCGACGCGGGCGAGTTCGGCCGGGCCGAGGTTGGTGTCGGTGGTGACGGCGGAGGCGTCCGGCCCGGAGCCGGTGGACAGCCGCTGGTTGATGACGGCCGAGTCGAGTCCGGAGACGACGTCGATGGTGTCGGGGTAGGCCTTGCGCTCGGGGTCGGTCTTCGCGGACCAGTGCGGATTGCGCTCCAGCACCAGCCGCTCGCCGTCGCCCTCGTTCTTCACCACCTTGTACGGGCCGGACGAGAGGGGGCGCTCCTCGTACTTCGTGCCGGTGTCCTTGGCCTTGGGCACGGGGGTGAACTGGGTCTGGGTGGCGAGGTAGGGGAATTCGCCCTCGGGCTTGCGCAGCTTGAAGACGATGGTCTTCTCGTCGGGCGTGACGATCGACGCCAGGCCCTTCTTGTCCTTGTACGCGCCCCGGTAGGCGTCGCCGCCGATGAGCCAGTCGCGCAGATAGGGCGCGCCGCCGGACAGCTCGGCGGCGAAGGAGCGCTCGATGCCGTACTTGATGTCGGCGGCGACGATCGGGGTGCCGTCCTCGTACTTCAGCCCGTCCTTGAGGGTGTACGTCCACTCCGTGGCGTCCTTGTTGGGGCGTCCGGTGTCGGTGGCGAGGTCGGGCACGACCTCGGTGCCGGCGGCGCCGTCCTCGCGGTTGCGGGTGGTCAGCGTACGGAAGACGAGCGAGGGGACGTTGCCGCCGCCCGAGGTGTAGAGCCGGGCGGGGTCGAAGTCGGTCTGCGGCTCGCTGTTGAGGACGGTGAGCGTGCCGCCCGGGCGGGGCTTGTCGCCGGCCGCCGTGCCGCCGTCCTTGGCGTCGTCGTCCTGGGGCCCGGCGCAGGCGGCGGCGGACGAGACCACGACGAGGCTGACGGCGGCCGCTGCCACACGGCGGGATATGACGGACAGTTGACGCATCGGAGAAGGACCTCTCATGGGGCCGGGAGAGCACGGGAATCGACGGGACGTCCGCACAGGCGTCGGCGAGAGGGTGCGCGGGAAAGCGCACGGAGGAACAGGAATGCCGCGCCTGCGGACGTGGGAACGCCCAGGCGCGGCCTTCGGGTGAATTCGGCCTCGGAGGCGGGGAATTCGGGCTGAAGGGGCCGGCTCGGAATCGGCCGGCGCGCGCTCGGGCAGGCGTCAGCGACAGTGGATGTCGGCCACGCTGTGCCCGGTCACGCCGATGAGCGCCAGCTCAATGGCGGCGCGTTCGGAGGCGGCGTGACGGTGCGACATGCCGAGAAATATGGACGACCCCGCCGCCGATGTCAAAGCTTTGACGGTCATTTCTGAGACGACCGTCCCGGATCGCGGACAGGGGGCGCGCCGGGGAGCGCATGGCGCGCTGCGGCCCGGAATCCCTCAACTGCCGGGATAGGGCCAGGGGTTGGGGCGGCATTCGACCCCGTCGATGTTCAGTGATTTCGTCTGCTGCTGCATCACCGGGGCGAGCGCCCCTTCGGTGTCGCAGTTCACATGGCCGTGACCGAGCCGGTGGCCCACCTCGTGGTTGATGAGCATCTGGCGGTAGGCGTGCATCGCCGCCGGGCCGTAGCTCTCCGAGCCCTGGCCCCAGCGGTAGGCGTTGATCATCACGCGGTCGGTGGAGGCGGAGTCGCAGCTCACATCGTCGATGGAGGTGTTCAGTCCGGATTTCGCGCACCAGACGTCCGTCGTCGCGGGGCTCGCGAGCGTGATGATGAACCTCGGTTCGCCGGAGGAGATCCGCTCGAAGGTCATCGCGCCCTTGTGGGCCCAGCTGCGGTCGTCGTTCAGGGTCCGCTGAATGGCCGAGGCGAACAGCTCGCCGTCCATGTCGAGGCCCTTCTCGACCTCGACGCGATAGCTGACCTTGTTGCCGCCGCCGGGCGCCCGGTCGTGGCCGGGGACGACCTCGAAGGTGCCGTCCGCCTTGCCGTTCCGGTCGATGGGGAACCGTTTGGCCATCAGCTGGGCATAGGTGGGGGCCACCGCCGTCTCGTCCTTCTGCCCGGCCGGCGAGGGGGCGGGACGGCTCTTCTGGGAGCGGGAGGCGGCGTCGTCCTCGCCCCGGTCCGGTCCGGCGGCGGTCGTGCCCCGGCTCCGGTCGGCGTCCTCGGCGACCTGTCCGGCCACCACGACGGCGAGGACGGTGGTCACGGCGGCCGCCGCGATCCCGGTGAAGGCACGGCCCTTGCCGCCCTTGGGCTCCTTGACGTCCTTGGGGTCCTTGCCGCCTCCGGTCCGCTGCCCCGGGACGGCTCCGCCGGGCGGCGGCGGCCCGGCCGGCGCGTCCGCTTCCGCTCCGGCGCCGGCGGGCGGTTCGTCGGTCCAGTCGGTGACGGAGGCGTACGGATCGGCGGGCCGGGCGGGCGCGCCGGAGCCGTGACCGGCGGCGGCGGACTCGCCGCGCGGGCCCGGTATCCGGCGTCCCCCGGGGGCGGGCCGGGCGCTCCCGGCATCGCCCCAGCCGCCGCCCGCCTCGTACTGCTCGGGATGGCCGCCGCGGGTCATCGGCGGCGGTGCGCCCTGCGCCGGCGTCCGGTGCTCGGCGGCGGCGGGACCGCCGGGAGCGGGCGGACGTCCGCGCCGTCCGGTCCCGGCCGCCCCGGCGGGGTACGCCTGGGGCCGCGGGGACGCCTGGGGCTGCTGCTGCGCGTGGGGCTGGGACTGGGGATACGGCTGCGTCTGCGCGTGGGCCTGGGCCTGCGGGTACGCCTGCTGCGCCTGCGGGTACGGCTCACCCGGCCCGCCGCCGGACCTGCCGGCCCCGGCGGCGCCGGACCCCGGCTTCGGGGGAACGGACTTGGGCGCCGGGCCTTTGCGACTGTGTCGTCCCACGGGCTCCGATCAGCTCCTAGCGGTGTCGTCGAGCAGTTCCCGCACGGCCTCCGCGACCGTCTCCGGATACTCCATCATCGCCACGTGACCGGCGTCCGGCAGGGTCAGCAGCCGCGAGTCCCGGAAGGCGAGCGCCGCCTTGCGCGCCATACGGTACGCGACGAGCTGGTCCCGTCCGCCGTACACCAGCAGGGTCGGCGCGAGCACCCGCTCCGCCTGCCGCCACAGTCCGTGCTGGCCCCCGAGGGTGTAGGCGTTGACGATACCGCGCGTCGAACGGGTCATCGCCTCCCAGAAATAGGGGAGTTCACCCCGGCGCTCCATCTCCTGGACCGCGTGGCGCAGCCCCTCCTCGGAGACCCGCGCGGGGTCCCCGTAACAGAGCGCCATCACTCCGCGGGTGCGCCGCTCGGCCGTCCAGTCCCGGGAGACCCGGCCGAAGAGGCGGGCGACGCCCGGCAGCGCGAGCAGCGCGGTGGGCACCGCGGTGCGCTGGACCCGCAGCTCGGGGAGGGCGGGGGAGACCAGCGTGAGGGTACGGACCAGATCGGGGCGGACGGCGGCGATCCGGGTGGCGACCGCGCCGCCGAGGGAGTTCCCCAGCAGATGGACCGGGCCCCGGTCGCGGGCGTCGAGATAGCGGATGACCGCGCGGGCGTGCCCGGTGACCGAGTAGTCGCCGTCGCCCGGCGGCGGCGAGTCGCCGAAGCCGGGGAGGTCGACGGCCTCGCCGTCCACCGCGTCCGCGAGCAGCGCCATCACCGCCGACCAGTTCAGCGAGGAGCCGCCCAGTCCGTGCAGGTACAGGGCGGGCGGCAGTCCGTCGCGCGCCGGCGGCCGGGACCGTACCGACAGGGTGAGCCCCGAGAGCGCGACCGAGCGCAGTTCCTCGCCCTCGGCGACCCGCACGGTCGCGACCCTGGGGACCGCGGCGGCGGTGACGGCGGGGACGCCGGGCAGCTCGGTCGAAGACATGCGGCAATGTTACGAGACGATCACACCGCAATTCGTGTGTTCGGCGTCACACATCGCATAGCGCCGTGCCCCTTGAGCTTCTAGGCTCGGAGGTGGACCGTACGCGCGGCCCGCCGCAGCGGATTCCCGGCAGGGATCCGGCGGGATCAACCGGACCGCGCCGGGCCACGAAGGGATGAGGTCCCACGCTTCAGGGAAAGCGGTGCCGTATGGCTGTCGATCCCACCGACCCGAAGGCTTTCGACGAGCAGGACGAGCGCCGCGGCGGCTCCGCGGACGAGGCGGACGACGCGGACACGGCGCGCCGTGAGGCCGAGCCGCTCGGCGACGGGGTCCCCGAAGCCGATGCCGTGGAACAGCGGACGGAGGTGCGCCCAGAGGGGGACGAGCCCCTGACCCACATCGATCCGGACACCGCCAGCGAGGCGGACGCGGTCGAGCAGGCACGCGTGGTAGGTCTCGATGAGGACGACTATCGGTGACGTGCCCCTCTTTGCCCCTGAATAGGGAGCTGCCACGGCTGTCCGGTCCGTGAAATTCTGCGTCCGCGACGCGCATGCCCGCGTTACCCAAAAGTACGATGGCGGCGCTGCGCACAGCGCGCACGGAACAATTTTGGGAGGCGGCGTGACAGCCATCGAGCAGACAGAGGCGGCGCGCCCGCGAGGCACGCGCCTGCCACGCCGAGCCCGCAGGAATCAGCTTCTGGGCGCGGCCCAGGAAGTGTTCGTGGCGCAGGGTTACCACGCGGCCGCGATGGATGACATCGCCGAGCGCGCGGGCGTCAGCAAGCCCGTTCTCTATCAGCACTTCCCCGGCAAGCTGGACCTGTATCTCGCCCTGCTCGACCAGCACTGCGAGGCGCTGCTCCAGGGGGTGCGCACCGCGCTCGCGTCGACGACCGACAACAAGCTGCGGGTGGCGGCCACCATGGACGCCTACTTCGCCTATGTGGAGGACGAGGGCGGCGCCTTCCGGCTGGTCTTCGAGTCGGACCTGACCAATGAGCCGGCCGTGCGCGAGCGGGTCGACCGGGTCTCCCTCCAGTGCGCGGAGGCGATCTCCGATGTGATCGCGGGCGACACCGGTCTCTCCAAGGACGAGTCGATGCTGCTCGCCGTGGGCCTCGGCGGGGTCTCCCAGGTGGTGGCCAGATACTGGCTCTCCAGCGATTCGGGCATCCCGCGCGACCAGGCCGTGCAGCTGCTGACCTCGCTCGCCTGGCGGGGCATCGCGGGCTTCCCGCTGCACGGCTCGGAGGCGGGCGGCGAGCAGCAGTGACCCCGGGCGCCGGGGTTGTTCGCTCCTGGCGTTCCCCCGGGGCGGTCGGCCGCCGCTCCGGCCCGGCTAATGTGTGCGGGGTACGGCGCGGCTGACCGCGCAAACGCACCGACCGTTCGGAGGGACATAGCCGTGGAGGTCAAGATCGGCGTGCAGCACGCGCCCCGGGAGATCGTTCTGGAGAGCGGGCAGTCCGCCGAGGAGGTCGAGCGCGCGGTGGGTGAGGCGCTGGCCGGCAAGGCGCAGCTGCTCAGCCTCGCGGACGACAAGGGCCGCAAGGTCCTGGTTCCGGCGGACCGGATCGCCTACGTCGAGATCGGTGAGCCCGCGGCACGGCGCGTGGGCTTCGGCGCGCTCTAGGGCGCTCCGGAGAGAGAAGTACGGCCAAGGGGCCCGGGCGGGAGTTCTTCCGTCCGGGCCCCTGGCGTGTCGCGGGGCGTTCCCGGCGGGGCCCGGCGGGCCGGGGGTCCGGCGGGCGGCGGGCCGGGGAGCGCGGGAAGCGACGGCCTCGGGGCTCGGGGCGGGGCGGCCTCGGGGCTCGGGGCGCGGGACGGCTTCGGGGCGCGGGGCGCGGGGCGGGCGAACCCGCCCCGGATCTTCGCACGTTCGCCCCCGTCGGAGGGTTGCTTTCCGAGGTCAGCGGGTAGTACGGGCTGTGACCGCCCCATCCCTGCCCGTGCGCGCGAGGTGATCAGCAGTGCTGCTGGAAGTGCTCGGTTCAGTCCTGCTCGGCCTCGCCCTCGCCTGGGCGGCCGACCGCCGGCTCTCCGCCCGTCTCCCGGCCCGCCGGGTGGTCTTTCTCACGGGCCCGGTCGGCGCGCTCTTCGGCCTCTGGGTGACCCATCTGGCACTCGGCCCCGGGCATCTGGTGGGGACGCTGGTCGGCGCGGTGCTGATCGGAGCCGTTCTGCTGTCGCTGCTGCTGCGGCCGCCCGCGCGGCGGCTGCGCGGGGCGCTGCGCTACTGAGCCCTCGTCCGGATTCCTCGGAGCAGAGCTGACATGCCGTCCCCAGCAGCCGCCGCGCGGCCGTCGGTCCCGTCCTCGTCAGGCGGCGAGACCCAGCGCCGCCATCCGCTTGGTGTGCGCCTTGGTGATCCGGGCGAACATCTCGCCGACCGCCGCCAGGTCGAAGCCGTCGGCGACCCCGCCCACCAGCATGGTGGAGAGCGCGTCGCGCTCCGCCACCACCCGCTGGGCCTGGGAGAGGGCCTCGCCCATCAGCCGCCGCGCCCAGAGGGCGAGCCGTCCGCCGAGGCGGGGATCGGCCTCGATGGCGGCGCGCACCTTCTCGACGGCGAAGTTCCCGTGACCGGTGTCGTCGAGGACCGCGAGCACCAGGGCGCGCGTGTCGGAGTCCAGCCGGGCCGCGACCTCGCGGTAGAAGTCACTGGCGATCGAGTCGCCCACATACGCCTTGACCAAGCCCTCCAGCCAGTCGGACGGCGCGGTCTGGCGGTGGAAGTCGTCGAGCGCCTGGGCGAAGGGCTCCATGGCGCCGGTCGGGTCGGCGTCAATCGCGGAGAGCCGGTCCCGCAGCCGCTCGAAATGGTGGAATTCGGCGGAGGCCATCTTCGCCAGCTCCGCCTTGTCGCCGAGGGTCGGCGCGAGCTTCGCGTCCTCGGCGAGTCGCTCGAAAGCGGCCAGCTCTCCATAAGCGAGCGCGCCGAGAAGATCCACCACGGCGGCCCGGTACTGGTGATCGGCGGAGGCGACATCCCAGTTCTGAGCGGCGATACCGGTCTGTGCTGCGGTTTCAGCAGCTCCCGCGGGGTCCGCGGGGGCGGCGGGCTGAATGGGCTGAGCGGCGTTGTCAGGCGTCTCCATGAAGCGCACAATAGCCCGCCCGCACCGACGGGTAAGGGCCTGGTCAGCCGGGCCAGGGGCTCTCCCCCGCCCCTTCGGCACCACGGTTCCTACGAAATCGCCCAACACACATGCGCGAATCCGGGGTACAGTGGTAATGCGCCCGCTGAGCGTTTTTCTGATTCTCGGTGGGCGATCACAGTGTTTGACTGAGGGATTCATTCCTTCTGATCTCTCATGAGGATGCCCGGTCGGTAGCACGATCGGCTCCGAACCGACCGCCCTCCACGCGGACCGTGCGCCCATCGCGCACGACCGTGGATGAGGGGCCCCCTCAGCGGCGAAAGCGCTCGAGCGACGGCAGTGGTCCCGCACCGTCCGGCCAATCCACGGCCGGCCCGTTCACTCCGGTGCGGTACGACCCCCATCGTTCGCCTCGCGCCGCGTCTCACAGAAGAGGCAACACCCTGACTACGCAGCAAACGACGTTCCGGGATCTCGGCATCCTGGCCGAGACCGCCGAAGCGCTCGAAGCCGTCGGCATTCTGTCCCCGTTCCCCATTCAGGAGATGACGCTCCCCGTAGCGCTCTCCGGCAGCGATGTGATCGGCCAGGCCAAGACCGGCACCGGCAAGACGCTCGGTTTCGGTCTCCCCCTGCTCGAGCGCGTCACCGTCCCCGCGGACGTCGAGGCGGGCCGGGCCAAGCCCGAGCAGCTCACCGACGCCCCGCAGGCCCTCGTCGTCGTCCCCACCCGCGAGCTGTGCACCCAGGTCACCAATGACCTGCTGACCGCCGGCAAGGTGCGCAATGTGCGCGTGCTGGCGATCTACGGCGGCCGGGCGTACGAGCCGCAGGTCGAGGCGCTCCGCAAGGGCGTCGATGTGATCGTCGGCACGCCGGGCCGGCTGCTCGACCTCGCGGGCCAGAAGAAGCTCGACCTCTCCAAGGTGCGGGCGCTCGTCCTCGACGAGGCCGACGAGATGCTCGACCTGGGCTTCCTCCCGGACGTCGAGAAGATCATCCAGCAGCTGCCGGTGCGCCGTCAGACGATGCTGTTCTCGGCGACCATGCCGGGCGCGGTCATCGGCCTGGCCCGCCGCTACATGTCGCAGCCCACGCACATCCGCGCCACCGCGCCGGACGACGAGGGCGCGACGGTCGCCAACATCACCCAGCGGGTCTACCGCGCGCACTCGATGGACAAGCCCGAGATGGTCTCGCGGATTCTCCAGTCGGACGGCCGCGGCCTCGCGATGATCTTCTGTCGTACCAAGCGCACGGCGGCGGACATCGCGGACCAGCTCGCCCAGCGCGGCTTCGCCTCCGGCGCGGTCCACGGCGACCTCGGCCAGGGCGCGCGCGAGCAGGCCCTGCGGGCCTTCCGCAACGGCAAGGTCGACGTCCTGGTCTGCACCGACGTCGCCGCCCGCGGCATCGACGTCGACGGTGTGACGCACGTCATCAACTACCAGTCCCCCGAGGACGAGAAGACCTATCTGCACCGGGTGGGCCGCACCGGCCGCGCGGGCAGGTCCGGCACCGCGGTCACGCTGGTGGACTGGGACGACATCCCCCGCTGGCAGCTGATCAACAAGGCGCTGGACCTGGGCTTCCCGGACCCGCCGGAGACGTACTCGACCTCCCCGCACCTCTTCGAGGAGCTGGGCATCCCTGCGGGCACCAAGGGCGTGCTGCCCCGGACCGAGCGCACCCGCGCCGGTCTGGCCGCCGAGACGCTGGAGGACCTGGGCGAGACGGGCGGCCGCGGCCGCCGGTCGCCCGCCCCCGCCCAGCAGCAGCAGGAGGAGCGCCCGGCACGTACGCGGACCCCGCGTCAGCGCCGCCGCACCCGCGCGGGCGCCCCGGCGACCGCGCCCGCCCCCGAGGTCTCGATGGACGCCCCGGCCGCGCCGGCCGCCGCGGACCCGGCGGCGGAGCCCCGTACCCCGAGGCGTCGCCGCCGTACGCGGGTCGCCGCGCCGGTGGAGATCGCCCCGGCGGCTCCGGCGGAGCAGCCGGCCCGGGCCGAGGCCGCCGTCGCGGTGGCCGATCCGGTCGCCGAGACCGTCGCCGAGGCCGAGGCCGAGGTGAAGCCGCGCCGTCGCAGGACGCGTGCGGTGAAGGCCGTGGAGCCGGCGGAGGCCGCCGTGGCGGTCGCCGAGCCGGTGGCGACGCCGGTCGCGGACGCCGAGCCGGAGACCAAGCCGCGCCGTCGCACCCGCGCCGTCAAGGCCGTCGACACCGCCGAGGCCGTCACCGCCGAAGCCGCCGAGACCAAGCCGCGCCGCACCCGCGCCGCCAAGGCCGTCACCGCCACGGAACCGGCCACCGCCGACGCCGAGCCGGAGACCAAGCCGCGCCGACGCACCCGCGCCGTCAAGGCCGTCGACACCGCCGAGGCCGTCACCGCCGAGGCCGACGCCGAGACCAAGCCCCGCCGCACCCGCGCCGCCAAGGCCGTCACCGCCACGGAACCGGCCACCGCCGACGCCGAGCCGGAGACCAAGCCCCGCCGACGCACCCGCGCCGTCAAGGCCGTGGCCCAGCCCGACGCCTGACCCGTACCACCCGTACAGCCCGACGGCCCGGCCCTGAACCCAGGGGCCGGGCCGTCGGCGTTCGGCCCCGGGCGGCCGGGCCGGGGCGGAATCGGTAGCCTCGGAGCATGAGCCGGCCGCCGACCTTCACGCCCCCCGCCTGCGCCGTCTCCCGCGCGCTGCACACCTCGCGCGGGGACTTCGCCGTCCTCGACGCACAGCCCGGGAAGGACGGGGAGAACGGGCTCAAGGGCGCCGCGCTCCTCCTGCCCGGGTTCACCGGGAGCAAGGAGGACTTCATCGCGATGCTCGAACCCCTCACCCGGTCGGGGTACCGGGTGATCTCCGTCGACGGACGCGGGCAGTACGAGACCGAGGGCCCCCACGACGAGGACGCCTACGCCCAGCACGAGCTGGCGCTCGACGTCCTCGCCCAGGCCGAAGCCGTGACCGCGGCCGTCGGCGACGGCCCGCTCCACCTCCTCGGGCACTCCCTCGGCGGCCAGATCGCCCGCGCCGCCGTGCTGCTGGACCACACCCCGTTCCGTACGTTCACGGTCATGTCCTCCGGGCCCGCCCGGGTCGTCCCCGCCCAGCGGGAGAAGATCCGGATGCTGAGCGAGGCGCTGGCCGTGATGGGGATGGAGCAGGTCTGGGACGCGATGCGGGCGGCCGAGCCGCCGGAGGCCGCCGAGGTCGAGGGTCGCGAAGACCTGCGGCGGCGCTGGCTGCGCCACAACCCCGTACAGCTGATCGCCACGGGCCGTCAGCTGACGGCCGAGCCCGACCGGGTGGCCGAGCTGGCCGCCGTACGCCCGCTGCCCACGCATGTCATCAGCGGCGAGCGGGACGACACCTGGCCGGTGCCGCTGCTGGACGAGATGGCGCTGCGGCTCGGCGCGCCCCGGACCGTGATCGCGGGGGCCGAGCACTCGCCGAACACCGACCGCCCGTACGAGACCTCGGCGGCCGTCGCCGACTTCTGGGACCGGCACTGAGAGCCGCCGCGCTCCGTACGGCGGGCGGGACCGTCAGAGCTGCGCCTGAAGGTGCTGCCAGAAGCCGTCCCGCAGCGCCCTTCTGAGCACCGCGTACCCCCGCAGCGACCGCTGGAGCAGCCGTTCCGCCTCGATCAGCAGATCCTGGTCCACCGGCCCGGGGAGATAGGGATGGCCCGGCAGCAGCTCCGCCATCGCGTCCCGGCCGCGCTCGGCCAGCCAGGACGCGGCGATCTGCGCGCCCACGAACCGCACCTCGTCGCGGGAGGGCGGCGGCGCGCCCTCGTTCTCGTACACCGTGACGGGCCTGCGGGTGATGTACGGACGGCAGAAGTCGAGGTCGAAGGTGCGCTGGCTGTCCACCTCCCACAGCAGCGGCTCCGCCTGATTGCGGCCGTCGCCCGCCTCGATGCCCCAGAGATGGACCCGGGCCCCGTACCCCTGGGCCGCCTCGACCGCCGAGACGAGATCCTCGTCGCCGCCGACGAGCGCCGCGTCGCTGATCGCGCGGTGCCGGGCGAGCGATTCCAGATCCGTGCGGATGAGGGAGTCGACGCCCTTCTGCTGGTTGTTGGCGTTGAGATTGCCGAGGCGGACCTTCACATCGGGCAGCTCGGCGATCGACTGCTGCTCGGGGGTGTGGATGCGCCGGCGGGCGCCGTCGTACCAGTACACCCGCAGCAGCCGGCTGTCCGCGAAGATCGTGCGGGCCTTGTCGATGAACGCCTCGATCATGCCTTCGGCGTCGAGGTCGAAGGAGCGCCGGTCCTCGGTGCCGGTGACCAGCAGGCCGGCGGCAGCGTAGACATAGCCCGCGTCCACGAAGATCGCGTGCGTCGACGGGGTCTTGGCGACCTCGGCGAGCATGCGCCGCAGCAGGTCGTTGGTGTGCTCCACCCGGGCGGCGAGGGCGGCGAGCGTCTCCTCGTGGTGCGCCTCCGGGTCGGTGTCCGGGTCGGTGTCCGGATGGATCTCGGAATGGATCTCGGGATGGATCTCCGGACCGGTGTGGAGGCCGGATTCAGGGCCGGGTCCCGGGCCTGAGTCGGGCCCGGTCGCGGGGCTGTGCTCTGGGTCGTTCATACGCAGCCCATTTTCCGGCCGTCAGCGGGTACCCGCCAGTAGTTAGACAAGGAAAGATTTTCTTTAGTGTAGGGAATGTTTGCAAGCTACATCGCTGTTGTAGCAGGTGACACCAGTTCTCCTGCAGGAGGATCAGACGAAGGGAGAAGCCCTTGCGCTTCGAGATCATGCGCCTGGACGACGTCAATGGCTCCGCCGTGGACAGCACCGTCGTGGACGCCGCCTCCGTCAACCGGATCGTGCAGCAGGCCGCCGCGACCGGCCAGCGCATTTATATCCGACCGGTCGAACCCTCGGCCTTGTAACACCTGAACGCGCTCATGATGTGAGACGCCCCCGTACGGATGAGCCGTACGGGGGCGTTCGTCGTTCCCGGCGGTCCTGGGGCGCCCGGGCTCCCCGCCCGCTCAGCCGCCCTGGACGACCTGGGTGACGCCGTTGATGATCTGCTGCACCGCGATCGCGGAGAGCATCATCCCGGCCAGCCGGGTCACCAGCACCACACCGCCGTCCTTGATCACCCGGATGATCAGCAGCGAGTAGCGCATGGCCGCCCAGAGCACCACATGCATCGCCACGATCGCCGCCCAGACCGCGACCTGCGCCGATCCGCTGTCCGCGTTCTGCACGGCGAGGATCACCGAGACGATCGCGCCGGGCCCGGCCAGCAGCGGCATGCCGAGCGGGACCAGCGCGACATTGACGTCCTTGGTCTGTTTGGGTTCGTCGGTCTTGCCGGTGAGCAGATCGAGCGCGATGAGCAGCAGCAGCAGACCGCCCGCGATCATCAGCGCCGGGACGGAGACATGCAGATAGTCGAGGATCTGCTGGCCCACGAGTCCGAAGACGGTGATCACGCCGAAGGCGACCGCGACCGCCTGCCAGGCCATCCGGCGCTGCACCTTGGCGGGCCTGCCGGAGGTCAGGGCGAGGAAGATCGGAGTGACCCCGGGGGGATCCATGATCACAAAAAGGGTCAGAAAGAGAGAGCCGAAGACGGCAGCGTCGAACACGTTGAGGGCCTTGCGAGGAGAAGAGGAAGAAGGAGGAGGTAGGGAGGGCGCGGCGCGCTAGGCGCGGATTCCCCCCGCGCCGGGCACCGGGAAGGCCCCGGTCGCGCGCCGCGTGATCTCGCCGTAGATCTCCGGGTCGGTGGTGTACTCGCCGAGCCCGACGTCCTTGCGGCTGCCGTGGTAGTCGCTGGATCCGGTGGTCAGCAGCCCGAGGTCCGCGGCGAGTCCGCGCAGCCGCCCCCGGGCGGGCGCGTCATGGTCCATGTGGTCGACCTCGACGCCGTCGAGACCCGCGGCGGCCAGCTCGGCGATCGCCGTCTCGGAGACCGTGCGTCCGCGCTTGACGGCCGCGGGGTGGGCCAGGACGGCGACCCCGCCGGCGGCCTTGACCAGCCGGACCGCGGTGAAGGGGTCCAGTTCGTGCTTGACGACGTGCGCCCGGCCGCCGTCGGCGATCCACTCGGGGCTGAAGGCGTCGGAGACGGTCGGTACGACGCCCAGCTCCACCAGCGCGGTCGCGATGTGCGGGCGGCCGACGGAGCCGTCCCCGGCGATCCGGGCGACCCGCTCCCACTCCAGCGGCACGCCCAGCCCGCGGAGCTTGTCGACCATCGCGCGGGCGCGGGGCACCCGGTCGTCGCGCAGCAGCTCCCGCTCGCGCAGCAGCTCCGGCTCGTCCGGGTCGAAGAGATACGCCAGGAGATGCAGGCCCACCCCGTCGAGGGCGCAGGAGATCTCGGCCCCGGTGACGAGGGTCAGGCCCTCGGGGAGCGCGGCGAGCGCCGGGGCGTGGCCCCGGGTGGTGTCGTGGTCGGTGAGGGCGACGACGTCCAGACCGATCCCGGCGGCGTGCCGGACCAGCTCGGCGGGGGTGTCCGTACCGTCCGACGCCGTGGAGTGGGTGTGCAGATCGATGCGCACGACGCTGACTCCAGGGGCTGAGGCCGGACAGAGGACGGAACGAGTGTATCGGGCAACCGGAACCGCCCCGCCCCGCGCTCGGCGCAGGGGGCCGGGGCCGGGCGTGAGCGGCGTGACGGGAGCCGGGGCGCGGGGCCCTAGGAGAGCACGCGGGGCCCTAGGAGAGCAGTCGGGGCGAGAGCGCCCCGCACGGCACCAGCTCCACTTCCGCGCCCGCGTCCCGGAGATCGGTGAGGACGAGTTCGTCGTACATCAGCAGACCGGACTGCTCGGGCCAGACGATCGCCCAGAGCCAGAGGCCCCGTGCCTCTCCCGCGAAGACGGCGCGGTCGGGGGGGACGGCGCTGACGTGCCACAGGGGGGTGGGCCTGCCCGCGGCGAGGACCTTGGCGTGGGGCGGGCCCGAGACATTGATGTACGGGCCGGGGTCCGGCCCGTCGATGCCCGCGTACCGCGCTCCGAGGCCGACGCCCAACTCCTCGGCCACCAGGAGCAGTTCGCCCATCCCGCCGAGGGGGCCGGGGCCGGAGCAGGCGACCGCGGTGGCTCTGCCGCCGCTGCGGTCGTCGCCCGCGTAGGCGACGCCGGTGAAGAGCCAGCCGACCGGCAGCGGCCAGGGCATCCACACCGGGACTCTCGCGCGGTGCACGACGACACCGAGGGCCTCGACACTGGGCGGGATCACCGGCTGGAGCGGGTGGACCGTGCCATGCACGGAGCACTGCCAGGATTCGGCGAAAAGACCGGGCGCCCTGACCCGGCCACCGCACTTCGGGCAACTGGGTTCGCCCCTCATAGCGCTCAACGGTCCTACCCGGCCGCCGCCGCGTCAAGGACGATCACCCGTCCGGCGTGTGCGCGTACGCTCCGGAGCGGGCCGGTTCGAACCCGGGCGGGCCGAAACGGCGTCCGATCCGGGTCCGATCCGCGTCCAGACCGGGTCCAGACCGCGTCCAGACCGGGGCCTGCCGGGTCCGATTCGCGTCCGGTCGCGGCGGCTTCAGTCCAGGGCCACGGAGCCGCGCAGGGGATCCCGCGGATCCGTCCCCCGGGCGAGCCAGCGCTCCTGGAGGGCCTGGGCGCCGTGGACCCTTTTCCACGCCGCCTCGTTCGGGGTCATCGGCAGCAGCGGCAGAAAGCGGACCGGGTCCATCGGGGCGGTCTGCTCCAGATCCTCGACCAGTCCGCCGGGCTCGGCGACCAGCACCGAGGTGAAGGGCGCCTCGGGCCAGAGCGGGCCCCCGACGTCGAGCGAGGCCCCGGGGGTCACCACCACGCCCTCGACCTGCGGCGACGCGGCGAGCACGGCGAGGGGGCGGAGCACCTCGTCGGTCCGGGCGAGCCCCGCCCGCACCGACAGGACCAGCTCGGCGCGCGGCCCCTTCACCGGGTCGGCGAGGACCGAGGCGGGGTCGCTCATCGGGTGGGCGGACATCCCGAGGGTGGCGTACCGAACGACCCCGCTGTCCCGGTCAAAGAACCGGAGCACCTCAATCCGGTCCGTCCCGAGAAACGTCACCGCGGCGCGGGCGTCCGGTTCGCCGAGCGCCGTACAGAGCCTGGCCTCGACCAGAGCAAGAACTTCTCCCATCCGGCGAGCATAAATCGCACAGCGAATGGGCAAACCCAGGAATTGGCCCTCAGTTGGCTGATAGTCTTGGCCGCTGGCCGAGGTGGCGTGCTTGAAGCACGCGGAGACGGTACGCGGAAGCGGTGTCCTCCAGCCCCGGCGACACGTCTATCCCCTACGGGGGACCGGCCGGAGGAGGTGGGGTCTGCGGTGGATCGAAGTCGACCGTGCAGTACCGACCGCTCTTCCGTACGGCATCACTTCCCGGTGATCTGAGGCCTTCCAGCACAGGGCCCACGGCATTCCGTACCGCGGCGCTCAGCACCCCCGGCATCCCGTCCGGCAGCGCCCCGTCCCGCGGAATTCGCACGACGGAAGAGCACTTCGTTTTTGCCTGTCTGTAGCGAACGCCGTCACCGCGACCTCGCGGTGCCGCCCGCTTTGCGGACGTAATGTCCACGTCCCCATTCCGGGCTGTGCCACGCCACTCGCCGACGGCCTCTCCGTGAAGGAGCCAGCCATGTCGATGATCCGTGACCTGCGTGCGGCGGTCCGCCCCGCGCTGCGCAAGACCAGTGCCGCCTACCACTCGTACGACGCCACCCGCGATCCCTCGGCCTCCAGCGCCGTGGTCGACTGCGCGGTCTACCGCGACGGCCGCCGGCTGGAGAGCGGGACCTGCCCGTCGCCGCGCGAGGCGATGCTGAAGGTGCGCGAGGGCGGCGGTTTCGCCTGGATCGGGCTGCACGAGCCCACCGAGGAGGAATTCGCCGGAATCGCCGCCGAGTTCGGGCTGCACCCGCTCGCCGTCGAGGACGCCGTCCACGCCCACCAGCGGCCCAAGCTGGAGCGGTACGACGACACCCTCTTCACGGTCTTCAAGACGATCCACTACGTCGAGCATGCCGAACTCACCGCGACCAGCGAGGTCGTGGAGACCGGCGAGGTGATGTGCTTCACCGGCCGGGACTTCGTCATCACCGTCCGGCACGGCGGCAAGGGCTCGCTGCGGGCGCTGCGGCACGGGCTCCAGAAGGACGCCGAGCTGCTGTCCAAAGGGCCGTCGGCGGTGCTGCACGCGATCGCCGACCATGTGGTCGACGGGTACATCGCCGTCGCGGCGGCCGTGCAGGACGATATCGACGAGGTCGAGATCGATGTCTTCTCCGCCCCCTCCAAGGACCGGCAGCGCGGCAGCGACGCCGGACGGATCTATCAGCTCAAGCGCGAGGTGCTGGAGTTCAAGCGGGCCGTCTCGCCGCTGCTGCGGCCCATGCAGCTGCTGAGCGAGCGGCCGATGCGGCTGATCGACCCCGACATCCAGAAGTACTTCCGCGACGTGGCCGACCACCTCGCCCGGGTGCAGGAGGAGGTCATCGGCTTCGACGAACTCCTGAACTCCATCCTCCAGGCCAATCTGGCGCAGGCGACGGTCGCGCAGAACGAGGACATGCGCAAGATCACCTCCTGGGCGGCGATCATCGCGGTGCCGACGGCGGTCTGCGGGGTGTACGGGATGAACTTCGACCACATGCCGGAGCTGAAGTGGGAGTACGGCTATCCGGCGGTGCTGACCGCCATCGCCGGGATCTGCTTCGCGATCCATCGCACGCTCAAGCGCAACGGCTGGCTCTGAAGATCTCTGGATAAGCTGCGGGCATGACAGATCAGCTGCTCGGCCAGGCCCTCGTCGAGGAGGCCACCAAGAAGTCCGGCCTCGTCTGGGTCCGGGGCGAGGGACCCGAGCGGGCACTGTGGCACGTGTGGCACGAGGGAGCGGCGTATCTCGTCGGCGACGGCGCGGGCGAGCAGCCGCTGACGGGGCTCGTCGACGGGGGTACGGCGCAGGTCACCGTGCGCAGCAAGGACAAGGGCGGGCGGCTGGTCGGCTGGACGGCGTCGGTGAGGGAGCTGGAGGCGGGCTCCGAGGAGTGGGAGGCGGTGCTGCCGGAGCTGAAGGGGAAGCGGCTGAACGCGGTGGAGGCGGAGAAGGTGGCGGAGCGGTGGGCGCGGGAGTGCCGGGTGCTGTGTCTGACCCCGGTCTCGTCCACCACCGAGCACCCCGCCGGCTCCCTCGCGGCGCCTCCGCCCCTCACCCCGGCCACCACCCGCAACGCGATCCCCGACGCCCTCCCCCGCCTCCTCCGCAAAAAACGCCCCAAGCACACCCCGCCCTCCTGAACCTCCCGGTCCCCCGGGGCGGGGGTTCGTCCTCCCGGACGGGCTGGATTCGCCTGCGCGTCGCCCCCGGGGCCGGGGCGTGTCCTCAATCGCCGGACGGGCTGAGTTTCCCCGCGCGTCGCCCCCCGGGGCCCGGGGGTGTTTTCAAGCGCCGGACGGGCTGGAATTCCCTGTGCACCGCCCCCGGGCGCAAGGCTTGTCCTCAAACGCCGGACGGGCTGAACTTGCCCGCGCGTCGCCCCCGGGGCCCGGGGCCGTCCTCAATCGCCGGACAGACTGGGTTTCGCCCCGCCGCTCAGTGTCGGCCCGGCTGGCCCCGGTGCTCGGACGCGGCGCCCCCACCCCCGGGTCCGTCCTCAATCGCCGGACAGGCTTGAGTCCCCTTCAGCCCCCGGCCCGAATCGCCGGACGGGCTTGAGTGGCCTTCAGCCCCCGGCCCGGCACCCAGTCGGCCGATCTGCTTCCACCGAGACACAGCCAGCCCCGCCGGTCACGCACCCAGCCTCGCCGACATGATCAGCCTCGCCGGCGATTGAGGCGCACACGGGCCTGAGCAGGCCAACCCGCCAGCACACACCCAGCCCCGCCGGCGACTGAGGCGCACACCGGCCTGAGCAGGCCAACCCGCGAGCACACCCCCAGCCCCGCCGGCGATTGAGGCGCACACCGACCCGAACAAACCAACCCGCCAACACACCCCCAGCCCCGCCGGCGATTGAGGCGCACACCGACCCGAACAAACCAACCCGCCAACACACCCCCAGCCCCGCCGGCGATTGAGGCGCGGGGACCCGGGTCGATCAAGCCCCGCCGGCGATTGAGGCGCGCACGGGGCCCGGGGTCGGGGGCGTGGGGGCGCGGTGCGGGCTCGCGGGGTGGAGGGGAGGGTCAGTCGCTGCTCTTGGGGAGCTGGCCCCCGTAGTCCACCGTCTCCCCCTTCGCCGGCGCCGCCAGCTCAAACCCCGCATCCCACTCCCCCAGCGTCAGCACCCCCTTCCCCCCGGCCCGGGCGAACCTCAGCGGATACGGCTCCCCCTCCAGCGCCACATCCAGCACACCCCCCGCCCCCTGCTCCGCCTGCACCTTGATCGTCTGCACGCCGCCGACCTTGGTGCGCTCCCCCTTGCTGAGCTTCCCCTGCATCCCGAGCAGCCCATTGAGCAGCGAGTCCATCTCGGTGAAGCCCCGGAACTCCCGATACGCCGGATCGCCCTGAGGAACCTTCACATACTTGTCACCGAGCTTCCCCGCCGCCTCCGCGTCGGCCTTGCTGGGCGTCGTGCCGCCGCCCGCGCCCGCCGCCTTGCCGTCCTCGTGCTTCCAGAAGCCCGCGTCGGCCTTGAGATAGAGGTCGTCGGCGATCCGCAGCAGCTCGAAGGTGTTGTCCTTGGAGGTCACCGAGCCCGATCCGCCGTCTTCCTTCAGCCGCATGTTCAGTCTGAAGGTGCCGCCCTCGCTGACGAGCGTCCCCGAGAGCCGTACCGCGTCCGCGGCCTCCGCCGCCGCGCGCGCCTTGTCCTCGATCTCCTCCGCGGAGAGTTTTCCGACGCCGTTGGTCCCCTTGTCGGGGTCCGGCTTCTCCTCCTCGGCGCAGGCCGTGGCGGAGAGGACCAGACCGGCGCAGAGCGCCAGGGAAGACACGGCCCTGCGGGCCCGGGACACCGAGGAATCCGAGGAATCCGAGGGGAGGTGAGCCACCTGCACACTGCCTCTCATCTGCTTGTCGTGCGCTGGATACGGGAGCGCAGTCCGCAGCGTACCGGTGCCGGAGACAGCCCTACGCAGGCAGTGGCGCGGACGCCGTACGGACCACGGCCGACGGCGGTGCGGATCGGTACGAGCTAGCCTGAAGCCCTTGAACAACGGCTTTTGGGGCCGGAGCGGCCCGGCGGGCCACGGAGCGGGACGGAGGTGTGGATCATGGTGGCGAGCGCTCATCGGATCTTCGTCTCGCACCTCGCCGGGGTGCCCGTCTTCGACCCCAACGGCGACCAGGTCGGCCGGGTCCGCGACCTGGTCGCGATGCTGCGCGTCGGCGGCCGCCCGCCCCGGCTGCTCGGCCTGGTGGTGGAGGTGCTCAGCCGCCGCCGGATCTTCCTCCCGATGACCCGGGTCACGGGCGTCGAGTCCGGCCAGGTGATCACCACCGGAGTGCTGAACGTCCGCCGCTTCGAGCAGCGCCCCACCGAGCGCCTGGTCCTCGGCGAGCTGCTCGACCGGGGCGTACGGCTGGTGGACAGCGACGAGGAGGCCACCGTTCTCGATGTGTCGATCCGCCGGCTGCCCGCGCGCCGGGACTGGGAGATCGACAAGGTCTTCGTCCGCCGGGGCCGGGCCGGGGCCCTCCGCCGCCGCGGGGAGACGCTGACCGTGGAGTGGTCGGCGGTCACCGGCTTCTCCCTGGAGGAGGACGCCCAGAGCGCGGAGAGCCTGGTCGCCACCTTCGAGCGGCTGCGCCCCGCCGACCTCGCCAACGCGCTCCACCATCTGACGCCCAAGCGCCGCGCCGAGGTCGCCGCCGCCCTCGACGACGACCGGCTCGCCGATGTGCTGGAGGAGCTGCCGGAGGACGACCAGGTGGAGATCATCGGCAAGCTCCAGGAGGAGCGGGCCGCCGACGTCCTGGAGGCGATGGACCCCGACGACGCGGCGGACCTCCTCTCCGAGCTGCCCGAGGCCGACAAGGAGCGGCTGCTCGCGCTGATGCGCCCGGGCGACGCCGCCGATGTGCGCCGGCTGCTCTCGTACGAGGAGCGCACGGCGGGCGGTCTGATGACCACCGAGCCGATCGTGCTCCGGCCGGACGCGACGGTCGCGGACGCGTTGGCGCGCGTACGCCAGCAGGATCTCTCGCCCGCGCTCGCCGCCCAGGTGTATGTGTGCCGCCCGCCGGACGAGACGCCGACCGGCAAGTACCTGGGCACCGTGCACTTCCAGCGGCTGCTGCGGGATCCCCCGTTCACCCTGGTCGGCTCGGTGGTGGACAGCGATCTTCCGCCGCTGTCCCCGGACACCCCGCTGCGGGCGGTGACCAGCTATCTCGCCGCGTACAACATGGTCGCGGCCCCGGTCGTGGACGAGATCGGCTCGCTGCTGGGCGCGGTGACCGTGGACGACGTCCTCGACCATCTGCTGCCCGACGACTGGCGGGAGACGGAGTTCGAGGAGTCGGCGCATGGCTAGCCCGGCCGCCGGCGCCGGCCGCCGGGACGACCGGGGGACGTGGGCCCGTGGGTAGCGGCGGCGACCCCGGGCCCGGCGAGCAGCGGGAGCGGACGCCCTCGGGGGCGACCGCCGCGCCCAGGCCCCGCGTACGGCTCGATCTGCCGCGCCCTCCGCGCCGTACCCTGCTGCCGGAGTACGACCCCGAGGCGTTCGGGCGGCTCTCCGAGCGGATCGCGCGCTTCCTGGGCACCGGCCGGTTCATCGTCTGGATGACGCTGATCGTCATCGTGTGGGTGGCGTGGAACGTCTTCGCCCCCCGGGACCTGCGCTTCGACGAGTACCCGTTCATCTTTCTGACCCTGATGCTGTCGCTCCAGGCCTCGTACGCGGCCCCGCTGATCCTGCTGGCGCAGAACCGGCAGGACGACCGGGACCGGGTCACCCATGAACAGGACCGCAAGCAGAACGAGCGGTCGATCGCGGACACCGAGTATCTGACCCGGGAGATCGCCGCGCTGCGGATGGGCCTCGGCGAGGTCGCGACCCGGGACTGGATCCGTTCGGAACTGGAGGACCTGGTCAGAGAGATGGAGGAGCGCCGCGTGGTATTCCCGCGCGAGCACTCTTCGGGCAGTGACGAAGCCGACCGCTGACGGGCTTTCCGGGGCCGGGAGTCAGCGCCGTACCATCGTCGTATGGCTACGGAAGACGCGGTGCTCGCGGCACTGGCGACAGTGAACGACCCCGAGATCCACCGCCCCATCACCGAACTCGGCATGGTCCAATCGGTCGAGGTCGGAGCGGACGGTGTGGTTGCCGTCACGGTGAATCTGACGGTCTCCGGCTGTCCGATGCGAGAGACGATCACCAACAATGTGACGGACGCGGTCGCTCGGGTCGAGGGGGTCACCCGGGTCGATGTCACGCTCGGCGTGATGAGCGACGAACAGCGGCGGGAGCTGGCCACCTCGCTGCGCGGCGGCACCGCCGAGCGCGAGGTCCCCTTCGCCCAGCCCGGCTCGCTGACCAGGGTGTACGCGGTGGCCTCCGGCAAGGGCGGCGTCGGCAAGTCGTCGGTGACGGTGAATCTGGCCGCGGCGATGGCGGCCGACGGACTGAAGGTCGGCGTCGTGGACGCCGACATCTACGGCCACTCGGTGCCCCGGATGCTGGGCGCGACCGGCCGGCCCACCCAGGTCGAGAACATGATCATGCCGCCGTCGGCGAACGGGGTGAAGGTCATCTCGATCGGGATGTTCACCCCGGGCAACGCCCCGGTGGTGTGGCGCGGCCCGATGCTGCACCGCGCGCTCCAGCAGTTCCTGGCGGATGTGTACTGGGGCGATCTGGATGTGCTGCTGCTCGATCTGCCGCCGGGCACGGGTGATATCGCGATCTCGGTGGCCCAGCTGGTGCCGAACGCGGAGATCCTGGTCGTCACCACCCCCCAGCAGGCCGCGGCCGAGGTCGCCGAGCGGGCCGGTTCGATCGCCGTGCAGACGCATCAGAAGATCGTCGGCGTGGTGGAGAACATGTCCGGCCTGCCGTGTCCGCACTGCGACGAGATGCTCGACGTCTTCGGCACCGGCGGCGGCCAGCGGGTCGCCGAGGGGCTGACGAAGACGACCGGGACGAATGTGCCGGTGCTGGGCGCGATCCCGATCGACGTACGGCTCCGGGAGGGCGGCGACGAGGGGAAGCCGGTGGTGCTCACCGACCCCGAGTCCCCGGCCGGCGCGGCGCTGCGGACGATCGCGGGCAAGCTGGGCGGGCGTCAGCGGGGGCTGTCGGGGATGAGCCTCGGGATCACCCCGAGGAACAAGTTCTAGCGCCGTCCGGGCGCGCGGGGCGGACCCGCGGGACCGGTTCCGCGCCCGCCCGGCGCTCCGGCCGCCGCCGACGCCCCGACCCGGGTCACCGCCCGCGCCCCGGGTCACCGCCCGCGCGGCGGTGACCTCCGGGCGTGCGGGCTGCGGCGTACCGCACCCCGGCGCACGGGCCGGGCCCACGGGCCTCAGGCGTACGGCGTGAGGTCCCGCACCACGCTGAATCCGAGCCCGTACGCGCTCATGCCCCGGCCGTACGCGCCGATGTGCGCCCCGCCCTCGGTCGATCCGGCCAGCACCCAGCCGAACTCGGACTCGCGGTAGTGGAACGCCGTCGGCTCACCGTCGACGGGCAGCGAGAGCGCCGACCACTCGGGTCCGCCGAGATCGTCGGCGAGTTCGAACGCGGCCTCGGTCTGCTGGTCCAGCCAGTCGTCCCGCAGGGAGTGGTCGAGCTGGGCGGGCCAGGTGTGGGCGAGCAGCCCGGAGCCGGCCAGCCAGGCGGCCGACGAGGCCGTGGTGGCGTCCAGGACCCCGGTGCCGTCCGCGCTGTCGCGGACCGGGCTGGCGGCGATGGTGATGACCACCGCGAAGCGTTCCTTCTCGGCGGCGGCGGCCTCGGACCGTATCGACGGCTCGTCGCCGTGGCCGATCGAGCCGTGCTGGACGACGCCGTCCGCGCCGGTGGCGATCTGCATCAGCCGGCGGGGGCCGGTGAACGCCTCGTCCAGCGCGTACCAGGGGAAGGGCGCACGGGCGTACGCCTCCATCGTGCGGCGGGCCGCGGCGCCCGGACCCGCGCCCGGGGCGTCGGCCGTCCCGGGACCCGCGGGGTCGTGGGCGTCCGGCGAGTGCGGCGAGTCCGGGTCAGGGGAATCGCCGACCGTGCTTTCCGCCGTTGTTCGACTGGTCGTCTCCATCTGGCCGGCCGCCTCCTCTGTGTCCGGGGTCCGGAGCGGACCCGCCCCCCTCGGGCGTCCTCGCGTCCTGACAGATGGAGAGAATAGCCACCCTGTCCCGGCGCGAACGGATTGACCGCCGTCCGGCGGCGTGTGCGCCCGGCTCGGGCGACGCCCATTGGTGTATACGCGGCGCGGTCGGCGGGTCCGGCTCAGGTGGCGTCGGCGTCGAAGGGCGGTCGCTCGTCGCGGTCGACCTTGTCCCGCTTCTTGAGCAGGTCGGGGGTGCCGGAGGAGGAGCCGCCGGCGGTCGCGGCGGGGACCGCGGGGACGACGGCCTCGGGGCGGTCCTTGGAGTTCACCGCGTCCGCGACGTCGTTCATCTCCTTGCGGAGGTCGAAGGAGCCGCCCAGCTCCTTCAGCTCCTTGAGATCGTCGTTCCCGTCGAGCTGCTTGCGGATGAACGTCTTGGGGTTCAGATCCTCGAACTCGAAGTCCTTGAACTCGGGACCCAGCTCGGTGCGGATGTCCTGCTTCGCGTTGTCCGAGAACTCCCGGACCTTGCGAATGAAGCCGGTGATGTCCTGGATGACCTTCGGCAGTTTGTCCGGGCCGAAGACGAGCACGGCGAGCACGACCAGAGTCACCAGCTCCAGTGCGCCTATGTCATTGAACACCCTGTCGCTCCTCGTGTGCTCGGCCGGCCCGTGGGCCGGATCAGTTCAGGGCCCGATCCACGGTACCCGCCGCGTCTCGGGTGAGTCACGTGCCGCAGCCCGTCAGTCGTCGCCTCCGGCGGTGCCGAGGGTGAGGGCGACGGTCCGCTCCTTGCCGGAGCGGGTCAGGGTGAGGCTGAGCCGGTCGCCCGGCCGATGGGAGCGGATCTTGACGATCAGCTCCTCCCCGCTGTGCACCCGGTGGCCGTCGACCTCGGTGATCACGTCGCCCGGCCGGATGCCGGCCTTGGCGCTGGGGCCGTCCGGGGTGACCGACGGAGTGCCGTCCTTGCCCTTCTCGCCGACGCGCGCGCCGTCGCCGGTGTACTTCATGTCGAGGCTGACGCCGATCACGGGATGAGTGGCCCGGCCGGTGTTGATCAGCTCTTCGGCGACGCGCTTGCCCTGGTTGATCGGGATGGCGAAGCCGAGGCCGATGGAGCCGGACTGCGCGCCCTCGCCGCCCGCGCCGGTGTCGGCGGCGCGGATGGCGCTGTTGATGCCGATGACCCGGGCCTTGGTGTCGACCAGCGGGCCGCCGGAGTTCCCGGGGTTTATCGGGGCGTCGGTCTGGAGCGCGTCGACATAGCTGATGTCGCTGCCGTCGCCCTTCTCGCCGCCCGCGGTGATGGGCCGTTCCTTGGCGCTGATGATGCCGGAGGTCACGGTGTTCTGGAGGTCGAAGGGGGCGCCGATGGCGACCACCGGATCGCCGACCTGGACGTTGTCGGAGTTACCCAGGGGCAGCGGGGTGAGTCCGGAGACGGCGACGACCTTGACGACGGCGAGGTCGTAGCCGCTGTCCTTGCCGACGAGGGTCGCCCTGGCGGTCTCGCCGCCGCTGAACGTGACGGAGATCTCGCCGCTCGGTCCGGCGGGGTCCACGACGTGGTGGTTGGTGAGGATGTGGCCCTGCCGGTCGAGGACGAAGCCGGTGCCGGTGCCCTGTTCGCCGCCGCCGCTGACATGGAGGGTGACCACGCTCGGCAGGGCGCTGGCGGCGATCCCCGCGACGCTGTCGGGGGCGCGGTCTCGGTTCTCGCCGGGAGCCTGGTCGAGTTCGACCTCGGCGATGCCGCCGTTGCGTTCGATGTACGCGCCGACGCCGCCGCCGATGCCCCCGGCCACGAGCGCCAGCAGCAGCCCGCCGATCAGTACCGCGCCGCGTCTGCCCCTGCGCCGGGGAGGCTCGCCGACGTGCGTGAGGGGCGCTGGGGCCCCCGGGGCGCTCCAGGGGTCGTAGTGGCCCCACTGCGCCGTCCCGGGCCCGGTGGGGGCGTCCTGGGGGTGCCCCTGGGGTCCGTGGGGGTGCTGCTGGTGCGCGGCGTGCGGGTGCGGCGCGGGCGCGTGTGGCGGAAGGTGCGGCCCCGGGGGCGGCCGGTGACCGGCGTACGGGGGCGCGGGGGGTACGGGGGTGCCTCCGGCGGGGGTGGGCACGGGGCGCTGCACGGGAGGGGCCGGGGCCCAGGGGCCCGGGTCGCCGTAGGGCGGGGTGCTGTATTCGTCGGGCTCGTGGAGCGGCCCGGGCGCGGCGCGGTCCTCGGCGGCCGGAACGTCCACCGGTCCGTCCGCCGGAACGTCCACCGGGGCGTTCGCCGGTCCGTCCGCCGGGACGGGGGCGGGCTCGCCGGGGGCGGGCGGTGCGGTGTCCGGCGCGGGCGGGCGCCCGGGCTCCCGGTGCGGAGGCTGTTCCGCGCTGGGCCGGCTCCACCACTTGGCCCTGGACCCGCCAGGCTTCCCGTCGTCCATGCTCTCCCCGCCAACTGCCGTCCGCTGCGGCACCCCCGCGGGCACCCCTCCGAGGATTCAACCAGGTTTGCGAATCTCCGCGCAGGGGGCCGGACAGGGGGGCGGGTCAGCGAGTGGACGCCAGGGGCGGCGCGGGGTGTGCGGGAGCAACGAGGTGGGTGGGAGCGGGCGTTGCCGACAGGACGGGGCCGGGGGTGGCGGCGGTGGCGAAGGAGAAGGCCGTGCTCGTGGGACGTATCAGCGGCGGAGGGGCGAGCGCGGCGGTCCCGAGGGCGGCCGGGACGGACAGCGGGCGGTGCAGCGGGTCCCCGGGGGTGAGCGGTCCGGGCACGGAGCGGCCGATCACTCGCTCGTCGGAGCGGGCGGGGGCCTGGGTCGCGCCGCGGCGGCGCTCGAACTCGGCGCTGCGGGCGCCGGCGGAGGTGGTGGGCAGCCCGGAGCCCGCGCCGGCGGGTCCGGAGCCGGAGCCGGCCTGCATGGGGGTGACCGCGTTGCCCGGGGTGGCGCCCCTGGCCGACTGGACCGAGGTGTCCGCGACGGGCATGGCTCCGCCCAGGGCGATGGCCGCGAAGGAGACCGCGCTGGCGGCGGCGAACGCGAATCTGCGGGCACGCCAGGGAGAGCGCTCGCCCTCCGGGCGGCCCACCTCATGGATGCGGAAACCCCCGGAACGACCGGGGAGCGCCGGGGCGGCCGGATGCCCCTCGGGGACGTATCCAAAAGTCTCCGGGCGGCGGTCGCCGGGTCTTCCCGACGACGGCGTCACCCCGGCGAAGATCGAGTCGATGACGCGGCCGCCGTCGAAGGGGCCGCCCCGGTCGTCGGCTCCCGGTCCGGCCGGGAGGCCCTGGAGCCGCGCGAGCAGCCCCTCGGAGGGGGGAGGGGGCGCGGCCTGCGCGAAGACGTCCTTGAGCCGCCGCTGGGCGTCGGCCTCGGCCTTGCACTTCGGGCAGGTCGCCAGATGGGCGAGGACACGGTCCCTGGCGTCGTGTTTCAGCTCGCCGTCGACGAGCGCCGCGAGCCGGTCCCCCAGGTGCTGTTCCGCCGGGGTCGGACTGAATCCACTCACGCGGCTCCGCCCTCCCCTGCCAATCCAACCGCCCCCGCCAGCGTGCGCTGCTCGGCGCGGGCCTCCGGGGAACGGTGCTTGAGCGCCTTGCGCAGATGCGAGCGGCCTCGGTGGATACGGCTGCGGACGGTGCCCAGCTTGACGCCCAGGGTCGCGGCGATCTCCTCGTACGACAGTCCCTCGATGTCGCAGAGGACGACGGCGGCGCGGAACTCGGGCGCGAGGGTGTCCAGCGCCTGCTGGACGTCGGCGTCGAAGTGGGTGTCGTTGAACACCTGCTGCGGGGAGGGCTCGCGGCTGGGGAGCCGCTCGGCCGCGTCGTCCCCGAGCGCGTCGAAGCGGATGCGCTGCTTCCTGCGGACCATGTCCAGGAAGAGATTGGTGGTGATGCGGTGGAGCCAGCCCTCGAAGGTGCCGGGCGTGTAGGTGGAGAGCGAGCGGAAGACCCGGACGAAGACTTCCTGGGTCAGGTCCTCGGCGTCGTGCTGATTGCCCGTGAGGCGGTACGCGAGACGGTAGACCCGGCCGCTGTGCGTGCTGACGATCTCCTCCCAGGTGGGAGGGGTCCACGCCTGCGATTCCGCATCCGATGCGAAGGTCGCGGTTGCCGCGGAGTCGGTGGTGCGAGAACGGTCAGCGGTGTTGGTCACGGATTTCGGCTCACCCGGTGACCTGAGGAAGCGCCTCAGCACTCCCTTACGATCCGCAGGTGCAGCCGCACCTCCCCTATCGGCTCTGGTGGTGTCCAGCGGAGCCCCTACCATAGCCACCTCGCCCGTTAGCTCCGGATAAGAATCTTTACGCGAATTTGGGTGCTGCTTCCAGCTCTGATCCATTGCTCCCCCCTGTCCCGTACAACGCCCGGTCCCATCTGCGGGTTCCCGGGGTCAGCGGATACAGTCAACGTCGCGTTCAACTACGGGGACAGGAGAGGCCCATTACCGCAAACCGGCAGACAAGCTGGGCGTTCGCCGACGCCTTTGTCGCCGAGGACGACGCGCTGCGCTGGGCCCGTGAGCGGGCCCGCGACTCAGGGCTTCCCTCGGTGTCGCCAGGGACCGGCGCCGCGCTGCGACTGCTGGCCGCCACCGCGGATGCGAAAGCGGTGGCGGAGATCGGTACGGGGACGGGCGTCTCCGGGATCTATCTCCTCCAGGGCATGCGGCCGGACGGGGTGCTCACCACGGTGGACCCGGAGCCGGAGCGCCAGCAGTTCGCCAAGCAGGCGTTCCGCGCGGCGGGCTTCGCGGGGAACCGGGCGCGCTTCATCCCCGGGCGCGCCCTCGACGTCCTGCCCCGGCTCGCGGACGGCGGGTACGACCTGGTCTTCTGCGACGGCGACCGGACGGAGTCGCTGGAGTGCCTGGCGGAATCGTTGCGGCTGCTGAGACCCGGCGGCCTCGTCTGCTTCGAGGGCGTCTTCGCGCGCGGCCGTACGGTCGACTCCGCGGCCCAGCCGGCCGAGGTGCTGCGGCTGCGGGAGCTGCTGCGCGCGGTGCGGGAGAGCCAGGAGCTGCTGCCGTCGCTGCTGCCGGTGGGCGACGGTCTGCTCTGCGCGGTCCGCCGGGGCTGACCCGGCCGGACACGGGGGCCGGACCCACCCGGCTCGGCCACCGGACCCACAGACCGGACACGGACCCGACCCGGACACCGGACCCACAGACCGGACGCGGACACGGACACCGGACCGACGGACCGGCCACCGGGACCGGCACGTCACCGTTCCGGAAACGGCTGAAAAAATTCGGCCGGGAATGTGTGACCGAAGCGTTCCGCGGGCACCCGATCAGCAGGCCGCCGAGGGCGGTCGACGCCGGCGCACGGCCCCGGGGAGGGTCGGGACAACACTCCGCCCCGGCGCCTGAGCGGCACCGGGGCGGGATGACTGTTGGCGCGTACCGCGCTCGTCAGCCGACGACCTTCTTCAGAGCATCGCCCAGCGCTTCGGCTTCGTCCGGGGTCAGCTCGACGACAAGCCGACCGCCGCCTTCGAGCGGAACGCGCATGACGATGCCCCGCCCCTCCTTGGTCACCTCGAGCGGGCCATCACCCGTCCGCGGCTTCATGGCCGCCATGCTCGTTCCCCTTCCTGAAACCAGCTCATCGTCAGCCGACGGCAGCCTGAGTAGGCGCGCGTCCCGGCATCGAACACATTGCTTCCAGGTCATTATCCCGCATGGCGGGACCCGATGACCAACATCGGTCGGCATCGCTTAGGCAACGCGCTCTCGCAAAACCACCCAATTCGGCGATCCGCCTGCGATACTTCGCCGCCCGCGACGGCTTCGGGAGGGAAGTCCGGCCGGTCCCGGTTTGACGCAGGTCACATGACCGGAGCCCGGAAACTCCGCCATGCTGAGCCCCGACACCACCGCAGAGCCGCGAAGGGAAGCTGACATGGCCGACTCCGTGCTGTACGAGGTGAGCGACGGACTCGCGACGATCACGATCAACCGGCCCGAGGCCATGAACGCGATGAACACCGCCGCCAAGGTCGCCCTGCGGGACGCGGTGGAGACGGCGGCCGGGGACCCCGCCGTACGCGCGGTTCTGCTCACCGCCGCCGGGCGCGCCTTCTGCGTCGGGCAGGACCTCAAGGAGCATGTCGCGCTCCTCGCCGAGGAGCGGGAGTCCGGCGGCGGGGCCGCCATGGACACGGTGCGCGAGCACTACAACCCGATCGTGCGGGCGCTCGCGGGCATGCCGAAGCCCGTGGTGGCCGGGGTGAACGGGGTGGCCGCCGGGGCGGGCCTGGGATTCGCCCTCGCCGCCGACTACCGGGTGGTCGCCGACACCGCCACCTTCACCACCGCCTTCGCCGGGGTCGCGCTGACCGCCGACTCGGGGGTGTCCTGGACCCTGCCCCGGTTCGTCGGCCCGGGCCGCGCCGCCGACCTGCTGCTGTTCCCGCGCTCGTTCTCCGCGCGGGAGGCGTACGACTGGGGCGTCGCGAACAGGCTGGTCCCGGCGGACGAGCTGGCCGCGGAGGCCGCCTCCGTGGCCCGTGCCCTGGCGGCGGGACCCACCCTGGCCTACGCGGCGATCAAGGAGTCCCTCGCCTTCGGCGCGGACCGCTCGCTCGACGAGGCGCTGGAGCGGGAGGGCGACCTCCAGTCGCGCGCGGGGGCCTCCGAGGACCACACGATCGCCGTCCGGGCGTTCATCGCGAAGGAGAAGCCGCGGTATCTGGGCCGTTAGGGGCGCTTCGCGTGCTCCGGGGGCCACCGGCGCGGAACGGGGGCGCGAAAAGAGGCGCCGGGGAGCACAGCGCCGGGGCGCGCGCCCCCGCGGCCCCCGGTGAGCCCCGGTGGGCCCCGGTGGGCCCCGGCGGACGGCCGAGCACCCGCCCCGGGGTCAGCCCCCCGGCCTCCGGCCGCGCTCCCGGTACCGGCGGACGGCCCGCCGCCCGGAGAACAGCCCCTAGCGGGCCGCTCCCCGGACCGTACAGCGCTCCAGATGATCGTCCACCAGTCCGCACGCCTGCATCAGGGCGTAGGCCGTCGTGGGGCCGATGAAGCGCAGGCCCCGCTTCTTGAGGTCCTTGGCCAGCGCCGTGGACTCGTCGGTGACCGCGGGCACGTCGGCGAGGGTCCTCGGCACCGGGCGCTTCGCCGGATCGGGGGCGTACGACCAGATGAGGGTGTCCAGCTCGCCGGGGGCCCAGCCGGCCAGCACCCGCGCGTTGGCGAGGGTGGCGTCGACCTTGGCGCGGTTGCGGATGATGCCCTCGTCGGCGAGGAGCCGCTCCCGGTCGGCGTCGGTGAACTCCGCCACCGAGGCGATCGCGAAGCCGTCGAAGGCGCGCCGGAAGCCCTCGCGCCGCCGCAGGATCGTGAGCCACGACAGACCGGACTGGAACGCCTCCAGACAGAGCCGCTCGAACAGCGCGTCGTCGCCGTGGACCGGGCGGCCCCACTCGCTGTCGTGGTACGCGATGTAGTCGTCCGTGGAGAGCCCCCAGGGGCAGCGGAGCCTGCCGTCGGGACCCGCCACGGCACCGTCGCCGCCGTTCACGAAGTCGCCCGCGGAGTCGTCCACCGAGCCGCTCGCGGAGCCGCTCGCCGTATCGCTCGGGGAGTCGCTCACGGCGTCGGCTCCTCGCCCGGCTTGGTGAAGAGATCGGGCCCGGCCACGGCGGTGGCCTCCGCCCCGGCCAGGGCGGACTCCAGCTCGGCGATCCGGGCGTCCCGCTCGGCCAGCTCGGCGCCGAGGCGGCCGAGCGCGTCGTCCACGTCCGCCATCCGGTACCCGCGCACGGTCACCGGCAGCCGCAGCGCCTCGACGTCGGCGCGGCCGACCGGCCGGTCCTCCGGCAGCGGGTCCACCAGCTGCTCGGGCGCGGTCTCGGGCAGCGCGGCGCTGTCGCCGCCGCCGACCACCGCGAGTGTGACCGCCGCGACGACCACGACCATCGTGATCACCAAGAACACGAACACTTACGCCCCTCTCCCCGGCCTCCGGCGTCCGCCGGACGGAATCCGTTCCCGGCTGATCGTGCCACGCCGGTCCGGCGGTTAGGGTCGCAGCCGGACGACCTGAGGAGGAAAACCGCTGATGCTGCGGCTGGGACAGCGTGAATTCGACGCGCGTGAGCCGGTGATCATGGCGATCGTGAACCGTACGCCCGACTCTTTCTACGACCGGGGCGCGACCTTCCACGACGAGCCGGCGCTGGCCCGCGTCGAGCAGGCGGTGGCGGAGGGCGCCGCCATCATCGACATCGGCGGGGTCAAGGCCGGTCCCGGGGAAGAGGTCACGGCGGCGGAGGAGGCCCGCCGTACGGTCGGCTTCGTCGCCGAGGTGCGCAAACGCTTCCCCGAGGTGGTCATCAGTGTGGACACCTGGCGTCATGACGTGGGCGAGGCGGTGTGCGAGGCGGGCGCGGACGTGCTGAACGACGCGTGGGGCGGGGTGGATCCCCGGCTCGCGGAGGTCGCGGCGCGGTACGGCGCCGGCCTGGTGTGCACCCACGCGGGCGGGGCGGAGCCGCGGACCCGGCCGCACCGGGTCGCCTACGACGACGTGGTGTCGGACATCCTGCGGGTGACGCTGGGCCTGGCCGAGCGCGCGGTGGAGCTGGGGGTGCGCCGGGACGCCGTCATGATCGACCCCGGTCATGACTTCGGCAAGAACACCCGCCACTCGCTGGAGGCGACGCGCCGGCTCGGGGAGCTGGTGGAGACCGGCTGGCCGGTGCTGGTCTCGCTGTCGAACAAGGACTTCGTCGGGGAGACGCTGGACCGTCCGGTGAAGGAGCGGCTGATCGGGACGCTGGCCACGACGGCGGTGTCCGCGTGGCTGGGGGCGCGGGTGTACCGGGTGCACGAAGTGGCGGAGACCCGTCAGGTGCTGGACATGGTGGCCACGATCGCCGGTCACCGCGAGCCGTCGGTGGCCCGCCGGGGCCTCGCCTGACCCGGTCCTCCGGTACGTACCCCTCCGGTACGAGCCCCTCCGGCCCCTCCGGCCCCTCCGGCCCCTCCGGCCCCTCCGGTCCGCCGGTGCGCACCGCACCGGCGGACCGGGAGCCGACAGCCCGGGGGAGCCGGAGGAGCCCGGAGCGCCGAGCGCGCGGAGCTAGAGCCCCGTCTCCTTCGTCACCAGGGACACCGCCTCGTCCACGTCGTCCGTCACATGGAAGAGCAGCAGATCCCGCTCCGAGGCCTTCCCCTGCCCCACCACCGTGTTCCGCAGCCAGTCCACGAGACCGCTCCAGTACTCGGTGCCGAAGAGGACGATCGGGAAGCGGGTCACCTTGCCCGTCTGGACCAGGGTGAGCGCCTCGAACAGCTCGTCGAGGGTGCCCAGGCCGCCGGGGAGGACCACGAAGCCCGAGGCGTACTTCACGAACATCGTCTTGCGGACGAAGAAGTAGCGGAAGTTCACGCCGATGTCGACGTGCGCGTTCAGCCCCTGCTCGAAGGGCAGCTCGATGCCCAGGCCCACCGAGATGCCCCGGGCCTCCCGGGCCCCCCGGTTGGCCGCCTCCATCGCGCCCGGGCCGCCGCCGGTGATCACCGCGAAGCCCGCGTCCACCAGGGCCTTGCCGATGCGGACGCCCGCCTCGTACTCGGGGGTGCCGACCGGGGTACGGGCGGATCCGAAGACGCTGATGGCGCTGGGCAGTTCGGCGAGCGCGCCGAAGCCCTCCACGAACTCCGACTGGATGCGCATGACCCGCCAGGGATCGGTGTGCACCCACTCGGAGTCGCCCTCGGTGTCCAGCAGCCGCTGGTCCGTGGTCCCGGGCTGTACCTGTTCCCTGCGGCGCAGCACCGGTCCCTGTCTCCGCTCCTCGAACGATCGCGCACCCTCGGGGTTGCCCATGACCTGCTCCCTCCGCCGAACATCGTTGCGGTTCCCAGGGTAGGTCGGCGAAGGCGACAAGAGGGGAAACTCAGGACGTCAGCCACTCCCGTAGCCGATTTTCACAGTGTGTGATCTTCTCCACCTCGACGTGCTCGTCCCGCTTGTGGGCGTAGAGCGGATCGCCGGGGCCGTAGTTCACGGCGGGCACGCCGAGCGCGCTGAAGCGTGAGACGTCCGTCCAGCCGAACTTGGGCCGGGCGCTGCCGCCGACCGCCTTCATGAACGCGGCGGCGGCCGGGTGGGAGAGGCCGGGGAGCGCGCCCGGGGAGTGGTCGTCGACGACGATCTCGGCGACTCCGCAGTCGGCGAAGACCTCCTGGACGTGGGCGAGGGCCTCGGCCTCGCCGATGTCCGGCGCGTAGCGGTAGTTGACGACGACGGTGCACGCGTCGGGGATGACGTTGTTGGCGACGCCGCCCTCGATCCGTACGGCGTTGAGCCCCTCGCGGTACTCCAGCCCGTCGATCACCGGCCGCCTCGGCTCGTACGCGGCGAGACGGGCCAGGATCGGTCCGGCGGCGTGGATCGCGTTGGACCCCATCCAGCCGCGCGCCGAGTGCGCCCGCTCCCCCGCCGTGCGCAGATGGACCCGCAGGGTGCCCTGGCAGCCGCCCTCGACCTCGGCGTAGGAGGGTTCGAGGAGTACGGCGAAATCGCCCGCGAGCCACTCGGGATGGGCCTCGGCGACATGGCCGAGGCCGTTGAGATGGGCGGCGACCTCCTCGTTGTCGTAGAAGACGAAGGTGAGGTCGCGATTGGGCGCGGGCACGGTCCGCGCGATCCGCAGCTGGAGCGCGACGCCGGACTTCATGTCGCTGGTGCCGCAGCCCCAGAGCACTCCGTTCCCGTCCAGCCGGGAGGGGACGTTGTCGGCGATCGGCACGGTGTCGATGTGTCCGGCGAGGACGACCCGCTCGGCGCGGCCGAGCCGGGTGCGGGCGACGACGTTGTTGCCGTGCCGGTCGACGGTGAGGTGGGGCAGCGCGCGCAGGGCCTGCTCGATGGCGTCCGCGAGGGGCTTCTCCTGGCCGCTGACGGACGGGAAGTCGACCAGGGCGGCGGTCAGCGCGGGGGCGTCGAGGCTGAGGTCAAGCACGGTGGCAGGCATGCCGACGACGATAGCGCGGCCCCCGGCCCGCCCTCCGGATCGCGCCCGCCCGGGAGCGCGGCCCGGGCGCGGCGGGGCGCGCGGAGGCGGCGGGATCCCGGGGCGCGCGCTCCCTAGTACGGTGGGCGGGTGCCCGAGTCCGTGTCTCCCGTCCGGCGCAGCCGTGTCCTCCGTCTCACCGCTGCTTCCGTCGTCCTGCTGGCTCTGGTCGGCTATGTCGTGGTGCAGCACTTTACGGACGGCTCGCCGCCGAACTGCGTGGTGCGCGCGGGCTCGGGGGACGGCGGTCCGCGCTATGAGCTGAAGCCGGAGATGGCGGCGAACGCCGCGACCATCTCCGCCGTGGGCACCGCCCGGGGGCTGCCGGAGCGGGCGGTGACCATCGCGCTGGCGACCGCGCTCCAGGAGTCGGCGCTGCGCAACATCCGGCACGGCGACCGGGACTCGCTCGGTCTCTTCCAGCAGCGGCCGTCCAAGGGCTGGGGCACTCCGAAGCAGATCCTCGACCCGGTGTACTCGGCGGGGAAGTTCTACGACCATCTCGTCGAGGTGCCCGGCTATTCGCGGCTGCCGCTGACGGTCGCCGCCCAGCGGGTCCAGCGCAGCGGTTTCCCGCAGGCGTACGCGAAGCACGAGCCGGACGCCGCGCTGCTGGCCGCCGCGCTCACCGGCCGTACGGGCGCTTCGCTGAACTGCACCGGGAGCGGGGACACGGCCGGGGCGGGCGATCCGGCGCGGGTGCGCTCCGAGCTGGCGCGCACGTTCGGGCCCCAGGTGCTGCCGAAGGCGTCCGCCGGGCCGGGCCGTACGGGCGCGGCGCGCGAGCGCGTGATCCGGGTCCCGGCGACGGCGGCGACCGCGGGCGGTACGGCGGGGAGGGGCCCGGCGGAGCAGGGCGCGGCGGGCGGCGCGGAGTCGCGGCGCGGCTGGGAGCTGGCCCACTGGGCGGTGGCCCGCGCGGAGGGGCTGCGGATCGAGGAGATCACGTACGGGGACCGGGTGTGGAGCGCCGAGCGGGCCGCCGAGGGCTGGCGCACCGGCGAGCCGGCGGGGGGCTCCGGCGGCTCGGGGCGCGGCGAGGTGCTGCTGCGGGTCGCACGCTGATCCGAACGCTCCCCCGCAGGGGGCGTTCGGCGCGCTGCCGCGCCTGTCCCGCCGGGGCGTTCACGGCGGCCGTCCGTCATCCGGCCGTCTCCCTTGGCCCCCTTGGGGAGTGACGATTCAGCGGCGCTCGGCGCACCCCTTCCGCAAAGGGGATGTTTGCCCGTTTATATCCGTGACTGATAATGCGACACATTGCCCACTCTTTACCCGGCCCCACCGCAACTTCCCCCGCCCTCGGAGCGGTTGTCACTGCGTCCGACCGCACGGAACGGCGCCCCCCGGGAGGCCGGTCCGGCCGTGGCCAGGACGACAGACACCAGCCCCTCCCTCTCGTCCCAAGGAGCATCATGTCCCTCCCCCTGACCCGTCGGATCGCCCGTGCCGCCCTGCTCATCGCCGCGGGCGCGGCCCCCGTGGTCGGTGCGGCCGGCTCGGCGAGCGCCGTGGACCTCCAGCAGGCCAGTCCGCTCGGCGCGGTCTCCTCGGTCGACGCGGGAAGCCTGGTAGGCACCGCGGGCGGCACCGCCGCCAAGGGCTCCGAGCTGGCCGGGAACACCGGCGGCGACACGGTGAAGAAGGCCGTGCCCGCCGCCGGCAAGGTCGTCGGCACGGCGGGCGGGACGGCCGCCCCCGCCGCCCAGAAGACGGCCGGTCAGACCGCCGCCTCGGCGGGCGGCGTCATCGGCGAGACCGCGGGCGGCGCGACCGGGACCCTCGGCGGCGCCTCGGCCGGGCCGGCGGGCGACCTGCCCGTCGACCAGCTGCCGGTGGACGCCCTGCCGCTGGGCTGACCCGCCGACCGGGCGAAGGACCGAACGGTCCGGCCGAAGCCCGCACGGTCCGCGAAGGACCGCGTACACGGCCGAGGTCACGCACACGGCCAAGTCCGCGTACGCGGCGAGGGGCCCGGGAGCGCGCGCTCCCGGGCCCCTCGCCGCGTACGGATCCGCGAGCGGACCCGGACGGACCGGGCGTCAGCCGCCCAGGCGCTTGACCGCCGCCTCCACCCGCTCGTCGGTGGCCGTGAAGGCCACCCGGACGAACCGGTCCCCGGCCGTCCCGTAGAAGTCCCCCGGCGCGACGAGGACGCCCAGCTCCGCCAGCCGCGCCACGGTCTCCCAGCACGGCTCGTCACGGGTCGCCCAGAGATACAGGCTCGCCTCGCTGTGCTCGATCCGGAAGCCGTGACCCTCCAGCGCGCCCCGCAGCGCGGCCCGCCGGGCCGCGTACCGCGCCCGCTGCTCGGCGACATGGACGTCGTCGCCGAGGGCGGCGACGGTGGCCGCCTGGACCGGCGCGGGGGCCATCATCCCGCCGTGCTTGCGGATCTGGAGCAGCTCGCCCAGCACCCGCTCGTCACCGGCGATGAACGCGGCCCGGTACCCGGCCAGGTTGGAGCGCTTGGAGAGCGAGTGGACGGCGACCACGCCCTCGTACGAACCCCCGCAGACGTCGGGGTGGAGCACGGAGACCGGCTCGGCCTCCCAGCCCAGTTCGAGATAGCACTCGTCGCTGAAGACGAGCACCCCGTGCGCCCGGGCCCAGGCGACGATCCGCGTCAGCTCCTCCTGGGACAGCACCCGTCCGGTCGGGTTGGAGGGCGAGTTGAGCCACAGCAGCCGCAGACCGGCCGGGTCCAGCTCCGTGGGATCGTCGTAGGCGACCGCCGTCGCGCCGCAGAGCCGCGCGCCGACCTCGTACGTGGGGTAGGCGAGCCGCGGATACGCGACCGTGTCGCCCGCGCCCAGACCCAGTTGGGTCGGCAGCCAGGCCACCAGCTCCTTGGAGCCGACGACCGGCAGCACATGGGCGTGCGTCACGCCGACCGCGCCGAGCCGCCGCTCCACCCAGCCGGTGAGCGCGTCGCGCAGGGCCGCCGTCCCCCACACCGTGGGATAGCCGGGCGAGTCCGCGGCCGCGATCAGAGCCTTCTGGACCAGCTGGGGAACGGGGTCGACCGGCGTCCCCACCGAGAGGTCCACGATGCCGTCGGGATGGGCCGCGGCCGTCGCCTTGTACGGCTCCAGCCGGTCCCAGGGGAAGACGGGGAGGCGGGAAGAGACTGCGGACACGTGCTTGCTCTCTCTCGTACGCGTGCGGGAGGGCTCGAAACCGGACCGGGCCTCGAACGCCTCGGTCCCGTACGGACGACGACCGTACGGGACCGGAAGATGACCGGACTCGCCGGCGGCGGGGCGTGTCCGACACAGGGCACGGCCCGCCCGAGGGCGGGCGCGCTGTGCCGGACGCGGCCTAGGCCTGCGGCGGAAGCGAGGCGACGAAGGGGTGGTCGCGCTCGATCAGCCCGAGCTTGGACGCACCGCCGGGCGAGCCCAGCTCGTCGAAGAACTCGACATTCGCCTTGTAGTAGTCCTTCCACTCCTCCGGAGTGTCGTCCTCGTAGAAGATCGCCTCAACGGGGCAGACGGGCTCACAGGCCCCGCAGTCGACGCATTCGTCCGGGTGGATGTACAAGGACCGGGAGCCCTCGTAGATGCAGTCGACGGGGCACTCCTCGATGCACGCCTTGTCCTTGACGTCGACACAAGGCTGCGCGATGACGTAGGTCACGCTGTCGTTCCTCCTCGGTAGGGCTGGCATTGCGCGGGAGCGCGGCGTCGTCGATGCCCACCTCTAGTATCTCCGTTCCTGAGGACGATCCGAACAGGAGGGGCTCGCAGAGCTGTGGAATTCACCGGAGCCGGGAGACTCGAAGTCCGTATTACGCCCCTTGACGTCGGCAAACGGGTATCAATCCGACGTCTTGTCGACACCGGGGCCGGGGCTCCGGCGTTCACCGACACGGTCGGCGTTCTCACATCCTGGGACAATGCTGTGCTGCTGGTCACAAGACGGACCGGGGAGAGCGTCCGGATTCCGGAGGCCGACATGGTCGCGGGGAAGGTCGTCCCGGCCGCCCCAGCCCGCCGCCGGGGGCCCGCGACGGACTTCGCGGAGCTGTCGCGGGTGACCGCGCGGGCCTGGCGGCCGGTGGAGAGCGAGCCGCTGGGCGAGTGGGAGCTGCGGGCCTCCTCCGGTTTCACCCGGCGGGCGAACTCGGCGCTGCCGGGCGGCGACCCGGGCCTCCCGCTGACCGAGGCGCTCGCCCGGGTCCGCGACTGGTACGCGGCCCGCGATCTGACCCCGTACGTCCAGGCGGCGACCGGAGCGGCCGGGACCCAGGAGGAGCTGTGCGCCGGGCTGGAGGCGCACGACTGGCGGCGCGAGGTCTCGGCGGACGTACGGATCGCGGGGCTCGCCCCCGTCGCCGATCTGGACGCCGACGCCGAACGGGTGGAGCTGGCGCGCTCCTTCGGCGAGGCGTGGCTGCGGCGGTACCAGCGCTCGGGCGAGGCCGGGGCGCACATCCTTCAGGTGCTGGGCAGCGGCCCCTCGGTGTGGTTCGCCTCGGTCCCGGGGACCGGGGACGTGCCCGCCGCGATCGGCCGGTGCGTGATCGACGGCCGGTGGGCCGGATTCATGGCGGTGGAGGTGGACCCGGCCTATCGGCGACAGGGGCTCGCCACGGCCGTGATGACCGCCCTCGCCCGGCGCGCGCTGGAGGAGGGGGCCTCCGCGGCCTGGCTCCAGGCGGAGACGGACAACGAGGGCGCGCGGGCGCTGTACCGGGGCATGGGCTTCGAGACCCACCACAGCTATCACCACTTCCGGCCGGGCGTTTAGCCACCCGGGCCGCGCAGCGGCGCGCACGGCGGCGGCCGGGGCGCGCGGACGGACAGTCGCCGACAGACGGGTACGAGTGGCACATGCACCAGGAAACCGCCGAGCACCGCGACCGGTTCGCCGAGGAGGCCCGCTCCGAACACCCCGATCTCGCGCTGCTCGCCCTGCTGATCGGCGCGGTGGCCGACCCCGGGCTGGGCGAGCCGGGCATCGACGCGGCCCAGATCGAACTGGACCGCCTCGCCGGGCAGCTGCCCTACGGGCCCAAGAGCCCCGGCGCGTGGGCGGCGGCGCTCGCCGAGCTGCTGGGCGCGCGCTGCGGCTTCCACGGCGCCCCCGGGGACTATCAGCGCCTGGAGTCCTCCCTGCTCCACGAGGTGCTGCGCCGCCGGAGAGGGCTGCCGATCCTGCTCTCCACGGTCTGGATCGAGGTGGCGCGGCGGGCGGGCGCGCCGGTGTACGGGGTGGCCCTCCCCGGTCATTTCGTGGTCGGCTTCGGCGAACCGGACTCCCCCGCCGGGCGGGTGCTCGCCGATCCCTTCGCCGGCGGCCGGCCGCTGACCGGCTCCGACGCGGAACGGCTGGTCACGGGCGCGACGGGCGGGCCGCTGGATCCCGCCATGCTCACCCCCGCGCCGACGCTGGAGGTGGTGACCCGGATCCTCAACAACATCCGCGCCTGGGCGGCGGCCCGCCCGGAGCAGTCGGCGGTGGCCCTCTGGGCGGTGGATCTGTCGCTGCTGCTCCCCTCGCACCCGGCCCGGCTGCGCCACGAGCGCGCCCAGCTGCTGGTCCAGCGCGGGGACTATCTGGCCGGCGCGGCGGAGCTGGAGGCGTACGCGGAGGTCGTGGCGGCGGTGGAGCCCGCCGCCGCCGAGACCCTCAGGGGCCGCGCCCGCGCGGCCCGCGCGATGCTGAACTGAACCCGGCCCGGCCCGGGGCGTACGGCGTACGGGCCTGCGATACGGGGGGTGCGGCGCGGGCCGCGCGTGACACGGTCGGTACGGGACCGTCGTACAGGGCCGTCGCTCGGGACCGCCGTACGGGACCGCCGTACGGGACCGCCGTACGGGACCGCCCGCAGGACCGCTGTACGGGACCGTCGTACGGACCGCTGCGGGACCGTCGTACGGACGCGGAGGCCGCGGGTCCTCGTGGGCGGACGGCGCGATGCCCGGCGCGGCGGGCGGCCGGGCCGGGCATCGTGGGCCGGGTGGGGGGCGAACCCCCCGTCCGGTCAGCCGTTCGAGTTGAGCGGGATCTCGACCGTACGCTCCTGGAGCGTCTTGCCGCGCAGCGCGGGGCCCATCGCCTGGGCGACGTCGACCGCGCTGACCTGGTGCTGCTTTCCGTCGCCCTTGGTGATCATCACACCGTCGAAGACGCCTTCGAGCAGCCGCCCGATCGCCTCCTTGTCGTAGACCTCGACCAGCTTGCCGTCGACCGGCTTCATGGAGAGGATCTGCGGCAGCGCGATCGCGGGGCCGAACGGGATCTCCCGGCCGCCCGCCCTGATCTTGATCAGACCGGACATCGCGGGGTCGGCGAACTCCTTCTTCGCCCGGTCCAGCTCGGCCTGGTCGATCGTCGGCTCGCGCTTGGCGACCGGCAGCATGACCTCGTTCGGCCGGCCCGTCTCGACCTGGGCGCGGAAGGCGTCCGTGACGGAGAGCATGGAGCGGGCGACATCCAGGGATTCGCCCGACTTGCCCGGCTTCACCACGACCTTGCCCGGCTCGAAGGCGATCGTGCCCTCGACCGCGGAGCCCGACTCGCCCGCCAGATCGCTGAGCGCGACGCTCAGCTTCTCCTCGTCCACCGGGATCTCCGGCTCCACGACCCGGGCCTCCCCGAAGAGGGAGCCGATCACCGAGACCGGGTTGTAGTCGCTGCCCGCGGCCTTGCGGACGGTCGCCTGGCTGTCCAGCGTGAGACCGGCCCTGTCCGGCGCCAGCTCGACCTTCTTGCCGCCGACCGTGAGCCGCAGGGGCGTGGCCGCCCGCTTGCCGAGGGCCTGTTCGAGCTTGACGACCGCCTGCTCCTTGGTGCCGCCGCCGATGTCGACGCCGAGGACCTTGGTGCTCTTGGGGACCTCGGAGTGATTGAGCAGCAGGCCCGCGCCGTAGGCGACGCCGGCCAGTCCGACCGCGGCGACGCCCAGGAGGACCAGCTTGGAGCGGCCCTTCTTCTTGGCGGGCGGCGCGGGCCGGGGAGCGGCAGGCGCCGGGGCCGGGGCGGCCGCGGCGGGACCGGGGCCCTTCCCCGGGCCGCCGGGGCCGCCGGGGCCGCCGGGGCCGCCGGGAACAGTCCCGGGGCCGCCGGGACCACCGGGGCCGCCCGGAGCGCGGCGCTCGGCCGGGACCACCGGGATGCCGCTGGTGAGCGTGTCACCGGAGACATGGCCGCCGGGTGCGGCGGGCCCGGGGGCGAGCTTCTGCGGGGTCAGCACGGCGGTGTCGTCGGACATCCGGGGCGGACCGGAAGCCGTCCGGTCGGGACCCTGGCCGCCGGAGGGGGCGGACGCGCCGGGCGCGCCGGGAACCGGCCCCTGGCCGGGCGGCGGGGAGCCCGCCGGAGCGCCCTTGCGGGGCCGCCGGCCCAGCGGCATGGTGCCCTGCGCCGGGCCGGAGGTCGCTCCGGTCGGCGCGGCCGGGCCCGCCGACGGCGTACCGCCGGGAACGGCCGTCGCGGCCGCGCCCGCCGAGAGGTCGCTCAGCCCGCTGCGTGGCTGGGACGCGTCGGCGGAAGGCGTACGGCCCGCCGCTCCGTCCCGGAGCCCGGCGGCGGGAGCGCCGGGGGCCCGCGGTCCGGACGGACCGCCCTGCGGTGCGGGGGCCTGCGGACCGCCCTGCGGACCGGGGGCGAAACCCCGGGGTGCGGGCAGCCCGTCCGCCGGTGCGGCGGGGGCGGGCGAGGCTCCGTGGAGCCCGGCCGTCATGCCCTGCGGAGCGGGGCCCGGACGCCGGGGCCCGGGCAGCGCGTCGCCGGCCGCCGGGGGGGCGCCCCGGAGCGCCTCGGGCGAAGCCTGGGCGCCGTTCTGGAAGGCGCCGGAGTCCTGCGCGCCGCCCTGGAAGGCGCCCGAGTCCCGCGAGCCGTTCTGGAAGGAGTCCGCGCCGCCCTGGTAGCCGGACGGCAGATCGAGCGGGCCCGGCGGCAGGCCGTGCGCGGTCGGGACCACGCCCTGGCCGGGCTGGGGCGCCGGGGAGCCCGGAAGCTGTGCGCCGGGGGCGGGCGGCATCGCGCCGTCGGACCCCGGGGCGGGGGCCGCCGTCCCCGCGCCGCCGTCCGCGGCCGCCGGGGAGGGGATGCCCGCTCCGTTGGTGGAGCCCCGTCGCGGCGCGAACCAGTCGTTCGCGGGCTTCTCCTCGGCCGGGGGCTCGCTCGCGGGCGCGGGCGCGGCGAGAGGCGCGTCCGGGCCGCCTATCACCGGCATCGCCGCCGTGCGCTCGGGCTCCGACTCGGCGGCTCCCGGGGCCGGCGGGACGACGCCCGCGGACGGGTCCGTCTCGCCCATCGGCTTGCGCATCACCACGGGCGGGATCGGCCGCGATCCGGGAATGTTGATCCGGATGCGCGTCGTCAGCGTGGTCTCGGTCTTCGGCTCGGACTTGGCTCTCGCACCGTCCGCCCTCTGCTCCGGGGATCCGTCGGCGGCATCGGCCGCCGCGCCGTCAGGAGCGTCCTGCGTCGGATGCAGCGACGGATACTGGCGCGATCCGTACGGCGGTGTCCCCGAGGGGTACGCGGCTCCACCGCGCCCCTGGGGCCCGGAGGACGAACTGTCAGTTTCACGACTCAAAGCAGGTTCTCCCGGTTGGCTTCGCCGCCCGTTTCTTACTGGATAGCTACTGCTGTGGGCGGCTCGGCGGCGCGCACCACCATACTGGCCGCCACGGACACTGATCTCTGCGACGGTGCAGAGCGTCATGACGTCCGACCGTACGGGCATGGCCGGCACGGGACGTGACGCTCTCCGTGGCGGCCCAGCCTAGGGGGGTCGGGCGACTGCCGCCCGCCGGGGGCCGCGCACGTCCCTTATCTGTCAAGTCGGGTGGTGATGCCGCCCGGTTGCGCCGGCTTGGCCAGGGTGGCGCACATCACAGCGAGGGTCATCCCGCCGATGATGTAGACCACAGGGCCGGTCCCGGCCGAGAAGGCCCCGTCCCCCTCGGGCCGTCCGCCGCTCAGCAACAGCACCGTGACCAGCCATCCGACGGCGGAGCAGACCACTCCCAGCTGATTGCCCGTCGCCCGGCCGGAGCCGTGGAAGAGCCCCGCGGTCGCGAGCAGCGCGAGCAGCAGGCCGCCGGGGAACCAGGCTCCTTGCACCAGCGAACCCGCCGTGCCGACCACCGCGCCCAGCAGGAACAGCCCCGCGTACGCGGCGACCCGGAGCGGTCTGACCGGTCCGGCGAGCCAGGCGCCGGGTCCGCCGGCCCCGCTCATACGGCGACTCCCGCGAAGAGATCGCGCTCACGTTCGCCGGTGGGCGCGCCGGGCGCGCCCTGGACCAGTTCGTAGTACTCGGTCGCGAAGATCGGCTGGGCGAGATGGTTGGAGAGCACGAACCGGTCGCCGTCCACGGCGACTTGGGTGGCGTGGGCCCCCATCGCGGCGGCCTTGCGCCCGGCGTGGGCCGTGCCGTCGATCTCCGTGGTGATCAGCGCGTCGTCCACCACCCCGGGGACGTCGCCGATCCGGGCGACGCCCGTCGCGAGAGCGGCCGGCGGCTGGTCCCGCAGCCGCGCGAAGCTCTCCTCGGCGACCGAGCGGGGCACCCGGTTCCAGTAGATCTTCGCAATCGCGTGGGGTGCGCCGAGGTCCCTGCGGTAGGCGGGCTCGGCGGACAGCTCGGCGGCGCGCATGGCGACCCGGTGGGCCTGGATGTGGTCGGGGTGTCCGTATCCGCCGTCGGGGTCGTAGGTCACGAGGACCTGGGGACGGACCGATCGGATGATCTCCACCAGATGTCCGGCGGCCTCGTCGACGGGGGCCTGCCAGAAGGCGTTCTCGCGCAGATTCTGCCCGACGCCCATCATCCCGGAGTCGCGGAATCGTCCCGGTCCGCCGAGGAAGCGGTGGTCGGTGACGCCCAGCTCCTTCATCGCCGCGGCCAGTTCGCCCGCCCGGTGGGGGCCGAGCCGGTCCTCGCGGTCCGAGGTCAGCGGAGCCAGCTCCGGCGGAATGACCTCGCCCTCTTCGCCGAGGGTGCAGGTCACCAGGGTGACCCGGGCGCCGGCGGCGGCGTAGTGCGCCATCGTCGCGCCATTGTTGATCGACTCGTCGTCCGGGTGCGCGTGCACCAGGAGCAGACGACGGGCGGGGAGATCCTTCATACGGACACCCTACGAGGCAAGGGGGTGCCGCCGCGCCCGCCCGGCGGGTCCGCGCCCGGACGGGCGCGGCGCACGCGGTGCCGCGAGCGCCCCCGGAGCGTCCGTCCGGATGCCCGCGGGCCGGGTCAGAACTTGAAGTCGCCGATCATGCCCGCCACGTTCGACGTCAGGTCGGAGATGGTCGGGGCGATGGAAGAGCTGGCGAGATAGAACCCGAGCAACATGCAGACCGCGGCATGCCCTCCCTTGAGTCCGGACTTCCGGATCAGCAGGAAGACGATGATCGCCAGCAGCAGCACCGCCGAAATCGAGAGCGCCACGGCGGTTCACCTCCACAGATATTCGGTCGGGACAGGCAGCTTGCATGTGCCAGATGGTTCTACCCACCTTGCGCTACGGATCATAACTATCCGTGCGAACGCATTGATCGGTGCACAGCAGCACATGGGGGCGCACGACCGCTAGGTTCGGTCATATGACGCCCAGGACTCAGCTCTCCTTTCCACGTCAGTACGCCAGGACCCAGCGCTACACGCTGGGCGCACCGCGCTCGTTCGCGGTCTCGCCCGACGGATCGCGGATCGTCTTCATTCGATCGGTGTCCGGAACCGATCGCTCGGGTCTGCTGTGGGTCCTCGATCTGGACGGGGAGTCCGCCCGGGAGCGGGTGGCGGCCGATCCCCGGGTGCTGCTCGGCGGCTCGGACGAGGAGTTGTCGGCCGAGGAGCACACCCGGCGCGAACGGGCGCGGGAGCAGTTGGCGGGGATCGTCGCCCACGCGGTGGACGGCGCGGCCGAGTTGGCGGCCTTCACGCTGTCGGGGCGGCTGTTCACGGCCGGGCTCCGGGCGGACGGGACGGCGCGGGAGCTGCCCGTGCCCGGCCCCGCGGTGGATCCCCGGCCCTCCCCCGACGGCCGGCACATCGCCTACGCGGCGCGGGGCGCGCTGCGGGTCGTCGGCGCGGACGGCGCGGGCGACCGGGCCCTCGCGGAGCCGGAGGACGAGTACGTCGCCCATGGGACGGCCGAGTTCGTCGCCGCCGAGGAGATGGGCCGGACGCGGGGGTTCTGGTGGTCGCCGGACTCGGACCGGCTGCTGGTGACGCGGGTGGACGACCGGGCGGTACGGCGCTGGTGGATCTCGGACCCGGCGCATCCGGACCGGGAGCCCCGGCGGATCGCGTATCCGGTGGCGGGGACGCCGAACGCGGAGGTGCGGCTGTTTCTGCTCGGGCTGGACGGCGGGCGCGTGGAGGTGGTGTGGGACCGCGAGCGCCATCCGTATCTGGCCCGGGTGCACTGGTCGGACGGGGGCGCTCCGCTGCTGCTGGTGCAGGCCAGGGACCAGCGGACGCAGCGGTGTCTGACCGTGGACACGGAGACGGGAGAGACCCGGACCGTCCACGCGGACGAGGATCCGCTGTGGCTGGATCTTTTCCCCGGAGCGCCGGTCTGGGGGCCGGGCGGGCGGCTGACACGGATCGCGGACGAGGGCGGCTCGCGGGTGCTGGCGGTCGGCGACCGGGCGCTGACCGGGGCCCAGTTGCAGGTGCGGGCGGTGCTCGACGCCGGCGGGGACGATGTCCTGGTGACCGCGTCGGCGGGCGAGGAAGCGGACGCTCCGGAGATCGGCGAGGTCCATGTGTACCGGGTCGGGGACCGGGGTGCGGAGCGGATCTCACAGGGGCCGGGGGTGCATACGGCGGTGCGCTCGGGCGGGGTGACCGTGCTGACCTCGGCGCGCCCCGGGCCCGGCGGGACGGAGTACCGGGTGCTGCGGGAGGGCCTGCCCCCGGTGGCCGTCCGCTCGCTCTCCGAGCGCCCGGTGCTGACCGCGCGGCCGGTGCTCCGCGAGGCCGGCGTACGACGGATTCCGTGTGCGGTGCTCCTGCCGTCGGAGTACCGGGAGTCGGACGGGCCGCTGCCGGTGCTGATGGATCCGTACGGGGGTCCGCGCACCCGCCGGGTGCTGGCGGCGCGGGATCCGTACCTCGCGTCCCAGTGGTTCGCGGACCAGGGTTTCGCGGTGGTCGTCGCGGACGGCCGGGGGACGCCGGGCCGCTCGCCCGCCTGGGAGAAGGCGGTCAAGGGCGATTACTCGGTGATCCTGGACGACCAGATCGACGCGCTGCACGCGCTGGCCGGATCTTTTCCCTTCGATCTGGGGCGGGTGGGGATCAGGGGATGGTCGTTTGGGGGCTATCTGGCGGCGAGGGCGGTGCTGCGGCGGCCGGATGTGTTCCACGCGGGGGTGGCGGGCGCTCCGGCGACGGACTTGCGGCTGTACGACACGCACTACCAGGAGCGGTATCTGGGGGATCCGGCGGAGCTGCCCGAGGTGTACACGGCGAACTCGCTGGTGACCGAGGACGGGCTGGTGGCGGTGGAGAACCCGGCCCGGCCGCTGATGATCATTCATGGGATGGCGGACGACAATGTGGTGGTGGCGCACAGTCTGCGGCTGTCGGCGGCGCTCACGGCGGCCGGGCGGGCGCACGAGGTGCTGCCGCTGAGCGGGGTGACGCATATGACGCCGCAGGAGCAGGTGGCGGAGAATCTGCTCCTGTTGCAGCTGGGGTTCCTGAAGCGGTCGCTGAGGGTGTGAGCGGTCGGCCCGCGCCGCCGCCGGATCCCGCCGCCCGGTCGGACAGCGCTCGTACGGTCGCCGGTCGGTCGGACAGCGCTCGTACGGTCGCCGGTCGGGCGATCACCGCTCGTACGGTCGCCGCTCGTACGGTCGCCGCTCGTACGGTCGCCGCTCGTACGGTCGCCGCTCGTACGGTCACCACCCGGGCGGGAGGGAGAGCGGCGGGGGCGGGCCCGTGGGCGGCGGTCCCGGCGGGGGCCGGCGGTCCGGGGCGGGGGCCGGCGCGCGGGTGAGGGCCAGCAGGAGCAGCACGGCGGCCCCGGCGGCGGACTCGAAGCACCAGGACACCACCAGCAGCTGGTCCTCCGCCGGGAGTTCGCCGAGCCGGCCGACCAGTCCGTTGTGGAGGGCGGTGTCGACGCCCGGGGCGCCGGCGCCGAGCACGAGGAGTCCCGCCACCAGCCCCAGCGGGCGCAGCGCGGCGAGCGCGGCGGCCGCCGCCAGCAGGACGGTCACGGCGGTGAGCCAGCCCGGCGGGACCCCGAGCAGCGGGGGCAGCGCGGGCTCGTCGCCGGTGAAGCGGTCGGGGTAGGAGCCGGGGAGGAGGACGGCGGTACGGATCTCCCAGCCCGCCAGCACCCCGGCCGCCGCGCCGAGCAGTACGGAGGCGGCGACCGGCACTCCCCGGGGCGGCCGGGCGGCGGGGGCGCGGCGGCCCGCGGCGGCGGTGATGAGCAGTCCGACGCCGAGGGCCAGCGCCGCGAAGGTCGCGTACAGCGCTCGGGTGCGGAGGTCGTCGGTGGTGCGCAGTCCCGCCCAGGAGGAGCTGAGGACCCAGAGGCCGGGGAGCCAGAGGGCGAGGGTGACCGCTCCGGCGGCGGCGGGGGCGCCCGCGGTGAGGCCGGGGCGCAGCGCGGCGGCGACGACGGTGGCGCAGACCAGGAGCAGCAGGGCGTGTTCGAGGTCGGTGGTCATGGGGAGGGTGCGGCCGTCGGCGGCCCAGAGGTGCCAGAGGTCGGGCGGGGAGGGGGTGACGGAGACGTCGCGGGCGATCCATCCGGCCAGGATCAGCGCGAGCGCGGCGCAGAGGATCGCCGTGGTGATCCGGGCACCCCTCGTAAGAGTCACTCTGCGATCCTGCATCCGCCCGAACGGGTGAACAAGGGGCTCGTCGCAGCGCACGGGGGCGGATGGTCCGGGGGCTGTGTGGCGAGCCCCCGGACCGGTCACGGCACCCGCACGGCCGTACGCCGTCCAGCCTGGCGATTCGTTGTGTCGCGGCGGCGACGGGGGCGTTGCCCGGACGTAAAGCGGGCGTCGGCCGGGTCGCCGGGCGGTCCGCCGTACGAGCGCGCGCATCGACTCGTCGTACGGACCTGGCGTGCGGACCGACCCGTCGTACGGACCTGCCGTACCGACTCGTCGAACGGACCCGTCGTGCGGACCCGTCGGCGCGGTCCGTCATTCGGAGGTCGGGACGACGTGCTTCTCCTCGGCGAAGTGGCAGGCGGAGGGGTGTTTCGCGGGGCCCTCGGCGAGCCGGAACTCGGCCGGGACCGCGAGGAGGGGGATCTCCAGCGCGCACCGCTCCTGGGCCTTCCAGCAGCGGGTGCGGAAGCGGCAGCCCGAGGGGATGTGCGCGGGTGAGGGGACGTCGCCGCCGAGCAGGATCCGTTCGCGGTGCTCGCGCGCCAGCGGGTCCGGCACGGGCACGGCGGAGAGCAGGGCCTGGGTGTAGGGGTGGGTGGGGTGGTCGTAGATCTCCTCGTCGCGGCCCAGCTCCACCACCCGGCCCAGATACATCACGCCGACCCGGTCGGAGATGTGCCGCACGATCGAGAGGTCGTGGGAGATGAAGATCAGACTGAGGTCGAGTTCGCGCTTGAGCGAGGCCAGCAGATTGATCACCTGGGCCTGGACGGAGACGTCGAGCGCGGAGACGGGTTCGTCGGCGACGATGATCTCCGGCCGCAGCGCCAGTCCGCGGGCGATGCCGATGCGCTGGCGCTGGCCGCCGCTGAACTGGTGGGGATAGCGATTGATGTACTCGGGGTTGAGTCCGACGACGTCGAGCAGCTCGCGCACCCTGCGCCGCCGGTCGCCCTTGGGCGCCACCTCGGGGTGGATGTCGAAGGGCTCCCCGATGATGTCGCCGACGGTCATCCGGGGGTTGAGCGAGGTGTACGGGTCCTGGAAGACCATCTGGATGTTGCGGCGTACGCGTTTCAGGGCGCGGCCGGAGAGCCGGCTGATGTCCTCGCCCTTGTAGTGGATCGTCCCGGCGGTGGGGCGTTCGAGGTGGACGATCATCTTGGCGAGGGTGGACTTCCCGCAGCCGGACTCCCCCACGATGCCGAGGGTCTCGCCGGTCAGCAGGTCGAGGTCGACGCCGTCGACGGCCCGGACCGCGCCGATCTGCTTCTTGAGGAGGACGCCGCGGGTGAGCGGATAGTGCTTGGCCAGTCCGCGCACTTCGAGGATGGGCTCAGCCATCGGCCTTCCCCTCGTTCAGGGTCTCGCGCCAGAAGTGGCAGGCGCTGCGGCGCTCGGGGGAGACCTCGTACAGCGGCGGTTCGTCGGTGCGGCAGATGTCCTGGGCCATGGGGCAGCGGGGGTTGAAGGCGCAGCCGGGCGGGATGTTCAGCAGATTGGGCGGCAGGCCCTTGATCGCGTACAGCTCCTGGCCCTTCTGGTCCAGGCGGGGGATCGATTCGAGGAGGCCGCGGGTGTAGGGGTGGGCGGGGGCGCGGTAGATGTCGTGGACGGGGGCGGTCTCCACGATCCGGCCCGCGTACATCACGGCGATCCGGTCGGCGACGTCGGCGACGACGCCGAGGTCGTGGGTGATGAGGATCAGGCCCATGTTCAGCTCGCTCTGGAGCTGGGCGAGCAGCTCCATGACCTGGGCCTGGACGGTGACGTCGAGCGCGGTGGTGGGTTCGTCGGCGATGATCAGGGCGGGTTCCAGGGCCATCGCCATGGCGATCATGATGCGCTGGCGCATACCGCCGGAGAACTGGTGCGGATACTGCCGTACGCGTTCCTGGGCGGCGGGGATGCCGACGCGTTCCATCAGGTCGACGGCGCGGGTGCGGGCCTCCTTGCGGGAGAGGCCCCGGTGGACGGTGAACATCTCGCCGAGCTGGTCGCCGACGCTGAGCACCGGATTGAGCGCGGAGAGGGCGTCCTGGAAGATCATCGCCATTCCGGCGCCGCGGACGCGCCGCCGCTCCTCCTCCTTGAGGCCGAGCAGGTCCCGGCCCTGGAAGAGGATCTCGCCGCCGGTGATTCTGCCGGGGGGCGTGTCGAGGATGCCCATGACGGCCTGGGCGGTGACGGACTTCCCGGAGCCGGACTCGCCGAGGACGGCGAGGGTCCTGCCCTCCTCGACGGTGTAGTCGACGCCGTTCACGGCGCGGGCGATTCCGTCCCTGGTGCGGAACTCGACGTGGAGGTCTCGTACTTCGAGCAGCATCGCGGGCTCCTCAGCGCAGCTTGGGGTCGAGGGCGTCGCGCACCGCGTCGCCGAGCATGATGAACGCGAGCACGGTGACGGCCAGCGCTCCGGCGGGCCAGAGCAGCATGTGCGGGGCGTTGCGGATGTAGGGCGAGGCGGACGAGATGTCGATGCCCCAGGAGACGGTGGGCGGTCTCAGTCCCACGCCGAGGTAGGAGAGGGTCGCCTCCAGGGAGATGTAGGTGCCGAGCGCGATGGTGGCGACGACGATGACGGGGGCGATCGCGTTGGGGGCGATGTGGCGCAGCAGCATCCGGGCGTTGGACGCGCCGAGGGCGCGGGCGGCCTGGACGTAGTCGTTGTGTTTGGCGGTGATGACCGAGCCGCGGGCGATGCGGGAGATCTGCGGCCAGCCCAGCAGGACCATGAATCCGACGACGGGCCAGACGGTGGTGGACTGGACGACGGAGAGGAGGACGAGTCCGCCGAGGATGACGGGGATGGCGAAGAACACGTCGGTGAGCCGGGAGAGGACGGCGTCGGACGCGCCGCCGTAGAAGCCGGCGAGTCCGCCGAGGGCGGAGCCGATGAGGGCGACGCCGAGGGTGGCGCAGACGCCGACGGTGACGGAGGTGCGGGCGCCGTAGACGGTACGGGTGTAGACGTCGCAGCCCTGGCCGTTGAAGCCGAAGGGGTGGCCGGGCTGGGAGCCTTCCTGGGCCTTGGCGAGATCGCACTGGAGGGGGTTGCCGGAGGCGATCAGCGAGGGCCAGATCGCGATGATCACCAGAAAGACGATGAACAGCGCGGAGAGGATGAAGACCGGGTTGCGGCGCAGATCGCGCCAGGCGTCGGACCAGAGGCTGCGGGCCTTCTCCTCGGGGCCGGGGCCGAGGGGGCCGCCGGGGGCCTTCTCCAGGCTCTCGGCCTCGCCGGCGGCGAGGTCCATCGCGCCGCCCGCGCCGGTCGGGGCGATGGCTCCTTGGTCGTCGAACGGCGGCTCAGGCATAGCGGATCCTCGGGTCGAGTACGGCGTACAGCAGGTCCACGAGCAGATTCGCCAGGAGGAAGACCAGGACGAGCACGGTGACGAAGCCGACGACGGTCTGGGTGCTCTGGCGGAGGATGCCCTGGTAGAGCTGGTAGCCGACGCCGTGGATGTTGAAGATGCGCTCGGTGACGATCGCTCCGCCCATCAGCGCGCCGATGTCGGTGCCGATGAAGGTGACGACCGGGATCAGGGAGTTGCGCAGCAGATGCCGGGTGATGACCCGGCGGCGCGGCAGCCCCTTGGCCTTGGCGGTGCGGACGTAGTCGGAGCGGGCGTTCTCGGCGATGGAGGTCCGGGTGAGCCGGGTGACGTAGGCCAGCGAGACGGAGGCGAGCACCAGGCCGGGGACGATCAGCTCGTCGAGGGGCGCGGCCGGGGAGACGGCGGGTTTGATGACGCCCCACTCGACGCCGAGGAGGAGCTGGAGGAGGAGTCCGGTGACGAAGGTGGGGACGGAGATGACGACGAGGGTCATCAGCAGTACGGAGGTGTCGACGGGGCGGCCGCGGCGCAGTCCGGTGATCACTCCGAGGGTGATGCCGATGACGATCTCGAAGAAGATGGCGACCAGGGTGAGCCGGATGGTGACCGGGAAGGCGTCGGCCATCAGCTCGATGACCGGCTGGCCGTTGAAGGCGGTGCCGAAGTCGCCGGTGAACACATTGCCCATGTAGGTCAGGTATTGCTGCCAGACCGGCTTGTCGAGGCCGAACTCCTTGCGCAGCTGGGCGGCGGTGGCGGGGTCGCAGGCCCGCTGTCCGCAGAGTCCCTGGACGGGGTCGCCCATCACATTGACCATGAGGAAGATCAGCAGGGTGGCGCCGAAGAAGACGGGGATCATCTGCAGCAGCCGCCGGATCACATAGCGTCCCATGAGGGGCTCCCGGGGTCGTGGTCGCGGTGGGAAGGGGTGGTCCGGCGGGCGGGCGCCGGGGTCGGCCCTCCGGTCAGGCGACCTTGATCTCGTTGTAGACCGGGACGCTGAAGGGGTTCAGCGCGACATTGGAGATCCGGTGCGAGTAGCCGGCGCTGCCGTTCTGGTACCAGAGCGGGATGGCGGCCATCTCGTCGCGGACCACCTCCTCGGCCTGCTGGAAGGTCCGGACGGCCCGGGCGGTGTCGCTCTCGGCGTTGGCCCGGTCGACGAGGTCGTCGAAGTCCTGGTTGCTCCACTTGCCGTCGTTGGAAGAGGCGTTGGTGTAGTAGAGCGGCTGGAGGAAGTTCTGGATCAGCGGATAGTCCATCTGCCAGCCGGCCCGGAAGGGGCCGGGCATCTTGGACTCGGTGATCTGGCCGCGGAAGTCGGCGAAGGTGCCGATGGGATTGCCGACGCAGGCGCGGTCCTCGCCCAGCGCGTTGTTGATGCTGTTGCAGACGGCGTCGACCCAGTCCTTGTGGGAGCCGGTGTCCGCGTTGTACGTGATCTTCATCTGGCCGCCGGGGATGCCGCCGGCCTCGTCGACCAGCTTCTTCGCGGCGGCGGCGTCGTACTCGCAGGAGTCGCCGCACAGGGTGTCCTGGAAGCCGCCGTCGACGCCGAGCACCGGGGAGGTCCAGTCCTTGGCGGGGGTGCGGGTCTTCTGGAAGATGGTGTCGGTGATCTGCCGCCGGTTGATCGCCCGGGAGAGTCCGGTGCGGAGCTTGGCGCCGTCGGGGGCGTTCCACGCCTTGTCGTAGTAGGGGAAGGCGAGGGTCTGGATGATGCCGGCCGGGGTGTTGATGTACCGGTCGCCGAGGTCGGACCGCACATTCTTGAGCTGGGAGGCGGGGACGTCGTCCACGAGGTCGAGATTGCCCGCGAGGAGATTGGTGTACGCGGTGTTGTTGTCGGTGTAGACGACGAGGTCGATGCCGCCGTTGAGGGCCTTGTCCGCGCCGGGGTAGCCGTCCCATCTGCGCAGTGACATCTGGGAGCCGCGGGCGTAGGCGTCGACGGTGTACGGGCCGTTGCCGACGGGTTTGGCGAGCCAGCCGGCGTGGTCGTCGAAGAACGCCCGGGGCAGGGGGGCGAAGGCGGCGTAGCCGAGGGTGTCGGGCCAGGTGGAGAACTTCTGGCTGAGTCTGACGGTGAAGGTCCGCTCGCCGGTGACCTTCAGACCGGAGAGGGCGGTGGCGGTGGGCTCGCCGGAGTCGGGGTGGAGGGCCGGATAGCCGTCGATGTAGCCGAAGAAGTAGGCGTTGCGCTGGTTGTTGCGGAGGTCGGCGCCGTAGTTCCAGGCGTCGACGAAGGAGGCGGCGGTGACCTTCTCGCCGTTGCTGAAGGTCCAGCCGTCCTTGACGGTGATCGTGAAGTTGACCGAGTCGGAGGTCTCGATGCTCTCGGCGAGCATGTCCTGGGCCTCGCCGGTCTTCGGGTCGTACCGCTTGAGCCCGCGGAAGACCATGTCGAGGACCTTGCCGCCCTGGACCTCATTGGTGTTCGCGGGCTCCAGCGGATTCTGCGGGTCGCCCCAGGAGGCGCTGACGATCCCGTCCGGTCCGCTGCCGCTCGCACCGCCCCCGCCGCAGGCGGTGGCCGTGAGCGCGACGGCCACCGCGCACGCGGCCCACCTGGCGCGCATGGCTCCACGCATGGAGTGCCTCCCATGTCCTCAGCGTCACTTAGGACCGAATATCACCCCAAATTGCGGTAATCCGCATGCCGGATACGGCCGTACGGACGAGACCGGGCGGGGACGGCTGCGCCGTCCGGGCGACGGGAGGGGAGGCCGGGCGGTCGGGCCTTCGTGACGGGCGGGCGGGGACGGGAGGCCGGGCAGGCGGTCAGGCGGGCGGGGCCGCCGGGAGGGTGATCTCCCAGGTGTCGGCCGCGAAGTGCTGGGTCATGCCGTGCGCCTCGTACAGCCGCAGCGCCCCCGTCTCGTTCGCGGTGTCGACGCCGAGCCCGAGGGTGTCGCGGCCCAGTCCCGCGTACACCCCGAAGGCGTGGCGCAGCAGATGCCCGGCGACGCCCCGGCCACGGGCCTCCTCGCGGACGCCGAGGTTGTTGACCCAGGCGTGGGCGGTGCGGTGGTTGGAGGTCACCATGACGGCGATGTCGCCCTTCCCCTCGAAGGAGGCGATCCACACCAGCGACCAGTCGACCAGTTCGCCCAGATCGCCGAGCCACTGCTCATAGCCGCGCTCGTGGTGGTCGAAGTGGTCCGCGAAGGTCTCCTGCACCAGCGCGTGGGCGATCCGGCGGTCGGCCTCGGCCCGGCAGTCCCTCAGGGTGAGCCCCTCGGGCGGCGCCGGGACCGGATCGGCGGCCGGGTCCAGCGGACGGGTCAGGACGTGATAGCGGCGTACGGTGCGCCAGCCCCGGCGGGCGAGCAGCGCGAGGTCCACGGTGGGGCGGGTGTTGAGGTGGAGATGGACGACGGCCCGCGCGGCGCCGTTGTCCGCCGCCCGCCGTACGGCCCTGGCCTCCATCAGCTCGAAGAGCCGCTCCCCCGCGTCCTGGTGCTCGGGGAGGATGTAGTGGTCCATGTCGATGCGCTCGGTGCCGGAGTCGTCCCACATCAGTCCGTACCCGACCGGTTCGCCGTCGCGCAGGGCCAGCCAGGAGTTGTCCGGCAGATCGGCCTCGGGGTGGGAGAGATCCGCCTCGACGGACCGCTGATCGGTCTCGGCCCGGCCGATCTCGATCTCGTCCACGGCGTTGAGGAGACGGCAGATCGCCGCCGCGTCCCCGAGGACAGCGGGTCTGATGGTGAGGTGAGTCATCGGATCACTGTCGGGGGTGGGCCGGGCCCGGCGCAACGCGTTTTCCGTGCGCCGGGCGGGACACGACAGAGCCCCGGCCCGCCGTGACGGCGTGCCGGGGCCCGGTCGGACAGGTGTCAGGCCTTGTCGGCGTGGCCCTCTTCCAGCGCGGCGAGCGCCGGGTCCAGGATCACTTCCTCGGTGCGGTCGAGGGTGGGCTCCTCCGGGAAGTGGCAGGCCGTCAGATGGCCCTCGCGGTTGCCGGAGATCTGCACCAGCGGCGGGTCCTCCGTCGCGCACTTCTCCGTCGCCTTCCAGCAGCGGGTGCGGAAGCGGCAGCCGGACGGCGGCATGATCGGCGAGGGGACGTCGCCGGAGAGCCGGATCCGCTCCTTCTTCGCCGAGTCCACGTCCGCCTCGGGGACGGCCGAGAGCAGCGCGTGGGTGTAGGGGTGCCGGGGCCGGGTGTAGAGCGAGTCGCGGTCGGCGACCTCCACCACCTTCCCCAGGTACATCACGGCCACACGCTGCGAGAAGTGCCGGACGATCGCCAGGTCGTGGGCGATGAACATGAAGGCGATGCCCAGGTCCTCCTGCACCTTCTGGAGCAGATTGACGACCTGTGCCTGGATGGAGACGTCCAGCGCCGAGACGGGCTCGTCGGCGACGATCAGCTTCGGCTCCAGCGCGAGGGCCCGCGCCACGCCGATGCGCTGACGCTGGCCGCCGGAGAACTCGTGCGGGAAGCGGTTGTAGTGCTCGGGGTTGAGACCGACCGTCTCCAGCAGCTCCCGGACCCGGTTCTCCCGGCCGCCGGCCGGGTTGATGCCGTTGACCTCCATCGGGCTCTTGATGATGGTGCCGACGGTCTGCCGCGGGTTCAGCGACGAGAACGGGTCCTGGAAGATCATCTGGATCTCGGACCGGATCGGCGCCAGCTGCTTGCGGCCGGCGTGGGTGATGTCCTCGCCGGCGTAGGTGATCTTGCCGCCGGTGGGCTCCAGCAGCCGGGTCACCAGCCGTCCGGTGGTGGACTTGCCACAGCCGGACTCGCCGACGACGCCGAGGGCCTCACCGGGGTAGATCTGGAAGTCGACTCCGTCGACCGCCTTGACCGCGCCGACCTTCTTGCGGAAGGGGAAACCGCCGTAGATCGGGAAGTGCTTCTCCAGCCCCTCGACGGAGAGCAGCGGCTCACCCGCCCCGGCGCCTGTTGATCCCTGCTGCTTCGGCAGGGTGACATTCTTGCTCATGTCTCTGCGTCTCCCTAGCCCAGCCTGGGCTTGATCTGATCGATGAAGATGGTCTGCTTCTGCTCGGCCGAGAGGTGGCAGGCAGCGGCCCTGCCCTCGGCGAGCAGCGGCTTCTCACCCGTGCACCGACCGTCGCTCACCTGGTCCCTGAAGGTGCAGCGCGGGTGGAAGGCACAGCCAGAGGGCGGGTTGAGAAGGCTCGGCGGGGAGCCCGGGATCGGCACCAGCGGCTCGTCGAGGTCGCCCCCGAGGCGCGGCATCGAGCTGAGCAGGCCCCAGGTGTACGGGTGCTTGGGCGTCTGGAGCACCTCGCGGACGCTGCCGCGCTCCACCGCCCGTCCCGCGTACATCACCAGCAGGTCGTCGGCCATGTTGGCGATGACGCCCAGGTCGTGGGTGATGAAGATGATGGCCGAGCCGAACTCCTGCTGGAGGTCCTTGAGCAGATCGAGGATCTGGGCCTGGACGGTCACGTCGAGCGCGGTGGTCGGCTCGTCGGCGATCAGGAGGTCGGGGTCGCAGATCAGCGCCATGGCGATCATCGCGCGCTGGCGCATACCGCCGGAGAACTGGTGCGGGTAGTCGTTGAAGCGGGTCGCGGGCTGCGGGATGCCGACCTTGTCGAGCATCTCGATGGCGCGCGCCTTCGCCTCCTTCTTGGAGGCGCCGGTGTGCTTCATGTACGGCTCGGCGATCTGCCGGCCCACGGTGTAGTACGGCGAGAGCGCCGTCAGCGGGTCCTGGAAGATCATCGCGGCCTTGTTGCCGCGAAGCTTCTCCATCTCCTTCTCGGAGGCCTGGACCAGCTCGCGCCCGTCCAGGTGGATCTCGCCGGTGACGGAGGAGCTCTTCGGGTTGTGCAGCCCGAGGACCGCCAGGTTCGTCACGGACTTGCCGGAGCCCGACTCGCCCACGATGCCCAGCGTCTTGCCGCGTTCGACATCGAAGGAGAGCCCGTCGACCGCGTTGACGACGCCGTCCTCGGTGGAGAACCGCACCCGCAGGTCGCGCACCGAGAGGAAGGCCTCCGGCCCGGTCGGGGCCGGTGTGTCTTCGGTCTTGGTCAGTGTGGTCACGGTCGTTCTCCTAGGCGAGGCGCACGCGCGGGTCGATGTAGGCATAGGCGAGGTCCACGATGATGTTCAGAATCAGGATGAAGAAGGCTCCGAACAGCATCACCCCCATCGTCAGCGGCAGGTCCTTGCTGAGCGAGGAGTTCACGGCGAGACGGCCGATGCCGGCCAGGTCGAAGGTGAACTCGGTGACCACCGCGCCGGCCAGCAGACCGCTGAGGTCCATGCCGAGAATGGTCACGATGGGAGTCAGGGATCCGCGCCAGGCATAACGGAAGAATACGTACCGCTGCTTCATGCCCTTGGCCCGGGCTGTGCGGACATGCTCTTCCTGCAGCTGCTCGATCATGGTCGAGCGCGCCATACGCGTGTACTGGGCGGTGAAGATCGTCGCCATGACCGCCCAGGGAATCAGCAGACCGAGCGCCCAGGACGCCGGATTCTCCGTGAACGGCACGTACTCGGGGTTCTCCATCCAGCCGGTGCTGTAGACGAAGATGCCGAGGACGATCGGGCCGAGGAAGTAGATCTGGAAGGAGCTGAGGACCATCGAGGTGCCGCTGACCAGCTTGTCGATCCAGGTGCCGCGCTTCCAGGCGGCGAGCAGACCGGATCCGAGCCCGAGGGTCAGGAAGATGACCAGACCGCCGACCGTGAGCGACAGCGTCAGCGGGAAGCGGTCGACGATGGAGTCCCAGACGAATTCGTTGGTCTCGAAGGAGACGCCCAGACACGGCGCCGCGCAGTGCCCGGTCGCGAAGTCGCGGCCGGTCAGGATGCCGCCCATGAAGTCCCAGAACTGGGTCGTGATGGGCTTGTCGAGGCCGAGATTCTCGCGGATGACCGCGATGTTCTCCGGCGTGCAGTTCTTGCCGCAGGCGAGTTGGGCGAAGTCCTGGGGGATTGTGTAGAACAGGAAGAACGTGAACGCGCCGATCAGAAACATGATCACGACGGCGCCGGTCAACCTGCGGAGGAGGAACTGAAGCATCGCGGGAGGCTGCTCTCTTCGGTAGGCGGCGGGGGTTGTGAGACATGGGCCCGTGGGGGTGCGCTCCGCCTGGCGCGCACCCCCACGGGTCAACCGTGAGCCGGTGAGGTGTGGACCGGGGTTACGGGGTCTTCAGGAACAGGTCGTTGATGTCGATGTAGCTCGACTCGACGCTGTACTTCACGCCGCCGACATTCGAACCGGCCAGCTGGATCTGCTTCGAGTAGTAGACCGGGGCAGCCGGGTTGATCTCCTCCACGATGCGGTGGTGGATCTCCTCCCACTTCTTGGCGGCGGCCGCGGGCTCCAGGGTCAGGGCCTCGTCGATGCCCTTGTTGACCTGCTCGTCGTTGATGTGCGAGTAGTTCGACGCGCCGTCGGAGACGAGGTCACCGTCGTAGACGGGCGTGATCACGGTGGAGGGCGACGGCCAGTCCTGGCCCCAGCCGCTCATGTACAGGTCGTACGGGTTGTCCAGCTTGCCGATCTGCTGGTAGTACGTCGCGCGGTCGATCTCCTTGGCCTGCACGTCGTAGCCGAGCTTCTCGAGCATGGTCCGGATGATGACCATCTGCTTCTGGCTGCGCGGGGCGCTGGAGTACGCGTACGTCAGCTTGGTGCCCGGCTTGACGCCGGCTTCCTTCAGCATCTCCTTGGCCTTGGCGAGGTCGCCGCCCGGCTTCTTGAGCTTGCCGAAGGGGTCGTACTCGGGGTCGAAGCCCGGCAGGGTCGGGGCCATCAGACCGCCGGCCAGCTCGCCGCCGTACTTGCCGCCGTCCTGCGCGATCATGCGGCTGCTCGGGATCGCGTGCGTGATGGCGTCGCGAACCTTCTTGTCCTTCATCTTGTCCAGATTGAAGGTGAGCTGCCAGACGTAGGGCTGGTAGCCCTTGACGCTGCGCTTGTTGACGTCGGGGTTGGAGACGACGTCCTTGATCATGGTCGGGTCGACCTGGTCGGTCCACTGGATGGCGTTCTTCGCGTCACCCTGGTCAGCGATCAGGCGCTTGCTCTGGCTGGCCTGGTCGATGGTCAGCGAGAAGTTGTAGCCGTCCACGTACTGGTGGCGGACCGGGTCGGTCTTCGCGTCCCAGTTGGTGTTCTTGACCAGCTTGAGCGACTTGCCCGACTTGTACTCGGCGAGCTTGTACGGGCCGAGCGCGACCGGCGCCTTGTCGTACTTCGCCTTGGTGTCGGCCTTCTCCGGGACGATGGAGTAACCGGCCATGGCCAGGGCCTGCGGCAGGTCCGGCTGGGGCTTCTTGAACTTGAAGACGACCGTCTTCGCGTCCGGCGTCGCCAGCACGCTGTCCGGGAGGTGCTTGCCCTTGTAGGGGCCGTCCGGCAGCGCCTTGCGGTAGTCGTCGCCGGAGAGCCAGCTCTGGACGTAGGGCGGGCCGTCGAAGATCACCTTCGAGTACATGCGCTCGATGGTGTGGCGGACGTCGGCCGAGGTGATGGCGTTGCCATCCTGGTCCTTGACGCCGTCCTTGAGGGTGTACGTCCAGGTCTTGCCGCCGTCGGACGCCTTGCCGGAGTCGGTGGCGATGTCACCGACGACGGTCAGGTTGCCCTTGTCGTCCTCCTGGAAGTTCGTCAGCCCACGGTGCAGCAGGTTGGCCAGCTGACCCGCGTCGCTGACGTAGATCTGACCCGGGTCCATGTGGGTGATGTCGGATTCCATGAACACGTTGATCGTGCCGCCCGGCTTGGCGCCCGGCACCTCGGCCGCGGGGCCGGTGGAGCCCGCCGCGTCCGCGTAGACGACCGGCTTCGACTGCGAGGCCGCGTCCTTCTTGCTCTTGGACTCGTCCTTGGTGTTGCCGTCGTTCTTGGAGCATCCGGTGAGCGCCAGGGAGCCGGCCGCGGCAGCGACGACTATGACGCGCACGGAACGTGAGCGAAGGGGCTTCATGATGCGCGTTGCACCTACCTGTCCGTTGTTAACCATCAAGAGCTGCCATGACCGTCCGGTTGCCCGGCGCGGGGGCGGCAGCCACCCCCGCCCAAGGACGTCATCGTCCGGTCTTGGGGTCGAACGCGTCCCGGACCGAGTCTCCGAGGAGGTTGAAGGCGAGGACGAAGATCACCATGGCGACGCCGGGGAAGAACATGAACGCGGGGTTCTGCTCGTAGACCTTGGCGCCGATGGCGAACATCCGGCCCCAGTCCGGGGTGGGCTCCACAAAGCCGACGCCGACATACGAGAGGAAGGCGATCGTCAGGATGGAGCTCGGGAGGGTGTAGGTGCCCTGCACCAGGATCGGCGTGACGATGTTCGGCAGGATCTCCTTGCGGACGATCCTCCAGCGCGAGGCGCCGGAGACCTTCGCGGCCTCGACGAACTCCCGCTCACGCAGGGACAGCACGGAGCTGCGCACCAGACGGGCCATGCCCATCCAGCCGAGGAACCACATCACGAGGATGATCGAGACGGCGCGCAGGTAGGTGGGGGTCTCGTCCGTCGGAGAGACGAACAGCGCGGTCACGACGGGCATGAAGGCGATGAAGAACAGCTGGCTGGGGAAGGCGAGGAAGAAGTCCGTCGTCCGTCCGAGCCAGTAGTCGACCTTGCCGCCGAAGTAGCCGCTGACCATACCGATGATCACGCCGGTCATCACGGCGAGGAAGGTGATGATGAGCGCCATGTAGAGCGAGGTCCGCATGCCGTAGAGCAGCATCGTGAACACATCGCGGCCCAGCTCCGGCTCGATGCCGAACCAGAACTCCCCGGAGACGCCGCCGAAGGTGCCGACGGGCATCGAGAAGTCGTCCAGAAGCTCTGGATTGAGGTCCGGGTAGAGCGTGTACGGGTCCTTGCCGTACAGCTTGGAGATCACCGGCGCCAGGGCCGCGATCGCGAAGAAGAAGATCACGACGCCGGCGGAGATCATGCCGACGCGGTCGCGCTTGAAGCGCGCCCACATGAGCTGACCGGGCGAGCGACCGGTGTGGTTGGTGCCGTCCGCGGCGTCGTTCTTGGTCGCGGTCTCTTTGTCCAAGGCGACTGAGGCGTCCGTGGCCTCGGCCTCGATTGGACTGGTCATGATGTGTCCATTCACGGGTGTCGGGTGACCCGCGATCCTGCGCACGTCAGCGGTGACGGCCGAGTGGGTGCACTCGTGCCGTCGGTTCCGCTGCCGTATGACGATCCCCTCGCCGGACGCCGCCTGTGGAAAGGCCGATGTCCGTACTGCCGCTCAAGCCTGTGGATCACCCACGGGCAAAGCGGCTGGAAAGTGCGTCAATGGGGATAGATTCCACCCTCAGGAGCGCGAGCCGAGCGGTTGACCGGGGCTCAGGATCGGCGGCCGACGTCGGCGGCCTGACCGGATGGAATGCGCTGGAAACCGGCCGTACAAGCCATCTGTGACGACCCGACCCCACTGGCGCTCGTGGCACCGCGCATGGGTTCCTCCTCATGAGTCCACGTGTTCACTGCAAGGCTGGGCACAAGACACCCGCCGACACCCCTGACGGCGAAGAGCTGTACCCCGTGTGCTCGTGAGTCGGCGCTCCCCACAGCGCATGACCCGTTGACCCGAGCTCAGTGAAGCCAACTATTGGGTAAGTTCGGGCTGTAAACCACACTTAAAGCATCTCGTTTTGGCAACATCGATGCAGGCCCAGGGACCACAATCCGGACAAAGGGATCACAGACAGACACCCCCGAAACGGACTGTTAATGCAGGTTTCCGGTGAGCTACGCCCGATAGTCGGACAGAGGGGGTAGGAAAACCGGTTGACGGGCATCGGCGGGACTCTGGCCCAAACTCTCAGTTTCCCACGCGACGGGGGTACGCAAACGGCCCGGGTGGCCCCTCTGGGAGGGGCCACCCGGGCCGGGTTTCAGCCAGATGCGCCGGGGGGCGTCAGAGCCCGCCCGGCGCGCCGTCAGCCGTGCTTGGCGCGGGAGGCGGCGCGGGCGCGCTCGCGGCCGTCCAGGTTCACCTTGCGGATGCGGACCGCCTCCGGGGTGACCTCGACGCACTCGTCGTCGCGGCAGAACTCCAGCGACTGCTCCAGCGAGAGCTTCCGCGGCGGGACGATCGCCTCGAAGGAGTCGGCCGAGGAGGAGCGCATGTTGGTGAGCTTCTTCTCCTTGGTGATGTTCACGTCCATGTCGTCGGAGCGGGAGTTCTCACCGACGATCATGCCCTCGTAGACCTCGGTGCCGGGCTCGGTGAAGAGCACACCGCGCTCCTGGAGGTTCGTCATCGCGAAGGCGGTGACGGCGCCGGAGCGGTCGGCGACGAGCGAGCCGTTGTTACGGGTCTTCAACTCGCCGAACCACGGCTCGTGGCCCTCGTGGATGGAGTGGGCGATACCGGTGCCGCGGGTGTTGGTCAGGAACTCCGTACGGAAGCCGATGAGGCCGCGGGACGGGACGACGAACTCCATGCGGACCCAGCCGGAGCCGTGGTTGGACATGTTGTCCATCCGGCCCTTGCGGGTGCCCATGAGCTGCGTGACCGCGCCCATGTGCTCCTCGGGGACGTCCACCGTGAGGCGCTCGACCGGCTCGTGGACCTTGCCCTCGACGGTCTTGGTGACCACCTGCGGCTTGCCGATGGTCAGCTCGAAGCCCTCGCGGCGCATCTGCTCGACCAGGATGGCCAGCGCCAGCTCGCCGCGTCCCTGGACCTCCCAGGCGTCGGGGCGCTCGGTCTCCAGCACGCGGAGCGAGACATTGCCGACCAGCTCGCGCTCCAGACGGTCCTTGACCTGGCGGGCGGTGACCTTGCGGTCCTTGACGGCCGACTTGGCGTCCGCGCCCTTGCCGGTGCCGCCCCGGCCGACCAGCGGCGAGGTGTTGGTGCCGACGGTCATGGAGATCGCGGGCTCGTCCACCGTGATCAGCGGCAGGGCGATCGGGTTCTCCGGGTCGGCCAGCGTCTCGCCGATCATGATGTCGGGGATGCCCGCGACGGCGCAGATGTCGCCGGGGCCGGCCACCTCGGCCGGCTTGCGGGTGAGCGCCTCGGTCATCATCAGCTCGGAGATGCGGACGTTGGCGATGGTGCCGTCCCGCTTGATCCAGGCGACGGTCTGGCCCTTGCGCAGTTCGCCCTGCTCGACGCGGAGCAGCGCGATACGGCCGAGGAAGTTGTCGGCGTCCAGGTTGGTGACATGGGCCTGGAGCGGCGCGGACTCGTCGAACTCGGGAGCCGGGACGGTCTGGAGGATCGTGGAGAAGAACGGCTCCAGGCTGTCGCTGTCGGCCGGGACGGTGCCGTCGGCCGGCTTGGTCAGCGACGCGACGCCGTCACGGGCGCAGGCGTAGACGATCGGGAACTCGATCTGGTCCTCGTCCGCATCCAGGTCGAGGAAGAGGTCGTAGGTCTCGTTGACGACCTCGTCGATCCGGGAGTCGGGACGGTCCGTCTTGTTGATGCACAGGATGACCGGCATCCGGGCCTGGAGGGCCTTGCGCAGCACGAAGCGGGTCTGCGGGAGCGGGCCCTCGGAGGCGTCGACCAGGAGGACGACCGCGTCGACCATGGACAGACCGCGCTCCACCTCGCCACCGAAGTCGGCGTGGCCGGGGGTGTCGATGATGTTGATCGTGATGGGCGCCCCGCCGGCCTTGGGGTGGTACTTCACCGCCGTGTTCTTGGCGAGGATCGTGATGCCCTTCTCACGCTCCAGGTCGTTCGAGTCCATGACCCGATCGTCGACCTGCTGGTGCGCTGCGAAGGCTCCGGCCTGCTTCAGCATGGCGTCGACCAGGGTGGTCTTGCCGTGGTCGACGTGGGCGACGATGGCGACGTTACGGATGTCGTGGCGCGTGGGCATGCTGGCTGGCGCTTCTCTCGATTGTGGGATGCGGCGTCGAATGCGGCGTTTTCCTCGTACGCCCTGCCGGGGCGGACACGCCGCGGCTCAGTCCCATGGTACGGGGCCGTCGCGCGCGGGGCTTCCCGGTCCGGGGCGGCGGACGCCGGACGCGGGCGAGAGGGGGGTGTGGGGAGCGCGGCCGGGTCGCTGAATTCTGGTCAACAGGTGGGCATGATCTTGCCCGCCGGGCGGCCGGCGGGCAAGGGAGTTGAGCCAGTTCTGAGGTTTTGGAAGGAAGCTTGCGGAACTACCCGTCGGCGGGGTCCGCCGAGCCGCTCGCGGGCTCGTCCCCTGCGTCCGGGCCCGCGTCCGAACCGGCCCCGGCCGCATCCTCGGGCTCTCGGCCGGATTCGGCGTCACCGCTGGTCAGGGGCTGTTCCGGAGCGTCGTCGGCCGGGGGTGCGGGCGGGACCTCGAAGCGGGACTCCGCCCTGGCCGCCGCCTTCGCCCCCGCCTTGGCCTTCGGCACCGCGTAGCCGATGTCCTGGTAGCGCGGGGTGGCGAATCCGAAGGCTCCGGCATTGCGCACGGCGGGCCTGGCGGCGACCAGCTCGGGCCGCTGATAGAGCGGGATGGACCCGGCGGCGGCCCAGATCCGGGCGTCCGCCCGGCGTACCAGATCACGGGCCTCGTCCTCGTCCAGCTCGGAGGCCGCCTGCTCGAAGAGCTGGTCGATGTAGTCGGTGCCGACGCGGGTGTAGTTCTGCTCCACCAGCAGGGAGCCGTCGCCCGCGGGCTCGGGCTTGGCGTAGATGGGCCGGGCGTCGGTCGCCGGGTAGGCGGTGGCGGGCCAGGAGTAGAGCGCCAGGTCGTACTGGCCGGAGGCGATGTGGTCCTTGAAGTAGTTCTCGTCGGGGACCTTGGTGATCTCGGTCTGGACGCCGATCCGGTCCAGCATCCGGGCGATCTTGGCGCCGACCGCGCGCAGCGACTCCGAGCCGGGTCCGGCGGGCAGGACGAAGCGGAGGGAGAGCGGCTTGCCGTCCTTGCCCAGCCGGCCGCCGGCCGCGACGGGGGCGGCGGTCCCGGCCGGGGCGTACGCTCCGGCGGCCCCGCCCCGGGCGTCGGCGCGGAGCTTCTGGGCGCCGGCCCGGGGGCGGTCCCCGTCGCCGGATCCGGCCCGGGGCTGTACGGCCAGCTCCTGGAAGGTCACGGGGGCGGGGGCCAGGACATAGGTGCCGCCGGAGCGGGATCCGTCGACGGACTTGTCGTCGCCGACGATGTACATGCCCTCGCCGGAGGGGGTGTCCGGCTCGTCGCCCTCCGTACCGTCCTTATCTTCCTTGTCCCCCTTGTCCTTCTTCACGGCCGCATGGGCCTTCCGGGCGCTCGTGCCGTTCTTGCCGTCGGCCTCTTCCTCCGTGGCCTCGGCGTCTTCCGCGTCCTCGGCGTCGTCCTCCGCCCCGGGGCTCTCCCCGGCCTCGCCGCCCGCCTTGGCCGGCGCGGGCTTCTTGAGGGCTCCGCCGGGCACCCAGCCGGCGTCGGCGAGCAGGGCCTGCGCCTCCTGGGTGTTCTGCTCGCCGAGCGCTCCGCTGTTGTCCGTGTACGCGCTCTGGCCGGCCAGCGCCAGATGGCTGCCGGGCGGGGCCGCGGGCAGTCCGAGCGGGCGCAGGACGGTCTCGGCCAGCTCGGTGCGGTCGAGGGCGCGGGCGATGGCGCGGCGCACCCGGTCGTCGGCGAGGGGGCCGGACTCGCCGTTGAGCGCGAGCTGGGTGAAGGCGGGCTCCAGGGATTTGCGGACCGCCAGACCGCGCAGCCCCCGCTGCTCGTCGGCGTAGGTCGCGACGGCCTTCACATGGCGCTGCCGGCCGGCCCGGGCGGCTTCGGCGACCTCTTCGTCGGAGCCGTTGGCCAGGGCCCAGGACTTCAGGGCGGCGGAGAGGGTGAGGGTGGCGGCGGGTCCGTGGGCGGGGCGGGGGCCGCTCACGGCCGCGCCCTCCCGGGCGTTTCTGGCGTCCTCGGCGTCCCGGTCGGCGAGGGCGATGCGGTTCGCGGTCGGCCGGTCGATCTCGGCGAGGTCGACCCGGCCGCCCGCGAGGGCGGCGGCCCGCTCGTCGCGCGGCACGGCGGTCAGGACCAGGGAGTCGAGCCTGGCCTGCTCCCCCCACCAGCGGGGGTTGCGCACCAGGGTGGCGGTGCCGGCCTTGCGGTCGAGGGAGTCGAGCTGGAACGGTCCGGCGGTGGCCTTGAGCTTGTCGCGCGCCCCGTCGTTGAAGGCGTTCGGGCTCCCGGTGACGCCCTTGGGGTAGAGGGGGGTGAACAGGGACCGCCAGTCGGCGTACGGCTTTTTGAAGGTGACCTTGACCTCCAGGTCGTTGGCGCCCTTCTGGATCTCCTCGATCCGGTCGTACCCGGCGTTGCGGGCGGTCCAGAACGCGGTGTCCCGGCCGCTGAGCGCGCGCCACTGGGAGACGAAGTCGGGTGCGCCGATCTCCCGGCCGTCGCTCCACACGGCCTTCTGGTTGAGCTTGTAGAGGACGACCTGTTTGGGTTCGCGCTCGACGACCTCCGCCGATTCGACGTAGTCGGGGTTGCGCTGCGGCCGGCCGTTGGCGTCGAGCGTGAAGAGGGAGGGGAGGACGGCTCCGGCGACCCGGGCGGTGGCGGCGTCGGCGTCGGCCTGGAAGGTGTTCAGGGTGGTCGGCACCGCGTCGACCGCCCAGCGCAGCCGGCCCCCGTCGGCGACCTTGTCCCGCCCGGCCTCCGCGATGTCCTGGGCGGCGGCCCGGCCGGCGGAGTCGTCGGCCGTGCACCCCGACAGGGCGGGCAGCGCGAGCGCTCCGCCGGCGAGCAGCGCGACGGAGCGGAGCGCCCGGGAGGCCCGGATGCCGCCGGTGGCCCGGGTGGTCCGGGAGCCGGTCCCCCCGTTTGGCTCGTCGACCTGGGACATGGTCTATACCTCTTCATCCTGTTTTACGGAATTTGGGATGATCACACTGGTTTCCCTCACTGAAGGGGACAGAGGCGCGCGGCCCCCGCAGACACGGCGCGCCCCGCCCCGAAACCACCCGTGCGGTGCAATGACGAGCCGCACATGTTCCGATAAAAACGGTGAAAATGGGTTCAGCACGGCAGAACCCATCAGGGGTGCGTCCGGCGCAGGCGATGAGAGCGGATGAGAGGGGATGAGAATCCCGCGCATCCCCTTCCCAAGGGGGATGTGAGGCGCGACACTCGCAGGCGCATGAGCGACGCCACCCGCACCCCGCGGAAGTGAGGGCAAGTCATGTCCCAGCAAACAGACCTGGACACGATGCGGCACCGCCTCGACGAGCTGACACAGCGGGTCGGGGAGCTGGAACGGACCGTCGGCCGCCTCGGCGGCCGAGGCGATCGGCCGCAGCGCCCCGCCGCCGCCGAGGGGCAGCCGCCGGAGCGCCCCGAGCTGGTCACGATCCCCGACGCTCCCTACGACGCCTCCCTGTGGACGGACTCCGACGACGAGGGTCTGGGCGTACGGGACCGGCACGCTCCCTGATTCGGCCCGCCCGCGTGGCAGGCCCTAGGAGAACTCGTTGGCCACTGGTACCGAACCACCACAAATCCATACGGGCGTACACGGTGCGACGCGCGCCGCCATCGGGCCGCGCCATCTGCGGACGGACCGCTGGTGGCTCTCCCCGGCGCTGACCGCCGGCGGTCTGCTCGCCTTCGTCCTCTACTCCACCTGGCGGGCGTTCGCCAACGCGGACTACTACGCCGCGCCGTACGTGTCGCCGTTCTACTCGCCCTGTCTCGCCCAGAACTGCGAACCGATGAAGGGCGGCCCCAACTGGGAGATCATCGGCGGCTGGTGGGGCCTCTCCCCCGCGCTGCTGATCCTGATCTTCCCGCTCGGCTTCCGGCTCACCTGCTACTACTACCGCAAGGCCTACTACCGGGGCTTCTGGGCCTCGCCCCCGGCCTGCGCGGTCGCCGAGCCGCACAAGAAGTACACCGGTGAGACCCGCTTCCCGCTGATCCTCCAGAACCTCCACCGGTACTTCTTCTACGCGGCCCTCCTCGTCGCCGCGATCCTCACCTACGACACCGTGCTCGCCTTCCGCGACGAGCACTACGCCTGGGGCCATATGGGCCTGGGCACCGTCGTCTTCCTGGTGAACATCGTGCTGATCTGGGCGTACACCATCTCCTGCCACTCCTGCCGGCACATCGTCGGCGGCCGGCTGAAGCACTTCTCCCGGCACCCGGTGCGCTATCGCCTCTGGGGCTGGGTCGGAAAGCTGAACGCACGCCATATGCAGCTGGCGTGGGCATCGCTGATCAGCGTCGGAGTCGCCGACTTCTATGTCTATCTCGTCGCCTCCGGCGCCTTCGACGATCCGAGGTTCTTCTGATGACCCAGCTCGAACGGCAGGAGTGGGACGTCGTCGTCGTCGGCGCGGGCGGCGCGGGACTGCGCGCCGCCGTCGCGGCCCGGGAGCAGGGCGCGCGTACGGCGGTGATCTGCAAGTCCCTGTTCGGCAAGGCCCACACGGTGATGGCCGAGGGCGGCATCGCCGCCTCCATGGGCAATGTGAACTCCGGCGACAACTGGCAGGTCCACTTCCGCGACACCATGCGCGGCGGCAAGTTCCTCAACCAGTGGCGGATGGCCGAACTTCACGCCCAGGAGGCCCCCGAACGGGTCTGGGAGCTGGAGACCTGGGGGGCGCTCTTCGACCGCACCGCCGACGGCCGGATCTCCCAGCGCAACTTCGGCGGCCATGAGTACCCGCGGCTCGCCCATGTCGGCGACCGCACCGGACTGGAGCTGATCCGCACCCTCCAGCAGAAGATCGTCTCGCTCCAGCAGGAGGACTACGCCGAGTACGGCGACTACGAGGCCCGCCTCAAGGTCTTCCAGGAGTGCACCGTGACCCGGATCCTCAAGGACGGGGAGCGGGTGTCGGGGACGTTCTGCTACGAGCGGGAGTCCGGCCGCTTCTTCGTCCTGGAGGCGCCCGCGGTGGTCCTCGCCACCGGGGGCATCGGCAAGTCCTTCAAGGTGACCTCCAACTCCTGGGAGTACACCGGCGACGGACACGCCCTGGCGCTGCTCGCGGGCGCGCCCCTGCTCAATATGGAGTTCGTGCAGTTCCACCCGACCGGAATGGTCTGGCCGCCGTCGGTCAAGGGCATCCTCGTCACCGAGTCGGTGCGCGGAGACGGCGGGGTGCTGCGCAACTCCGAGGGCAGACGGTTCATGTTCGACTACATCCCGGACGTCTTCAAGGAGAAGTACGCGCAGAGCGAGGACGAGGGCGATCGCTGGTACGAGGACCCGGACCACAATCGCCGTCCGCCCGAGCTGCTGCCCCGCGACGAGGTGGCCCGCGCCATCAACTCCGAGGTGAAGGCGGGCCGGGGCTCGCCGCACGGCGGGGTCTTCCTGGACGTCTCCACCCGGATGCCCGCCGAGGCGATCCGGCGGCGGCTGCCCTCGATGTACCACCAGTTCAAGGAGCTGGCGGACGTCGACATCACCGCCGAGGCCATGGAGGTCGGCCCGACCTGCCACTACGTGATGGGCGGCATCGCGGTCGACTCCGACAGCGCGGCCGCCGTCGGGGTCCCCGGGCTCTTCGCGGCGGGCGAGGTCGCGGGCGGGATGCACGGGTCGAACCGGCTCGGCGGCAACTCGCTCTCCGATCTGCTGGTCTTCGGCCGCCGCGCCGGTCTGCACGCGGCCGGCTTCGCGGCCCGGAGCGCCGGGCGGCCCGAGGTGAGCGAGGCCGAGATCGACACCGCCGCCGCCGAGGCCCTGCGGCCCTTCGGGGCCCAGGAACGGGACGCGGCGGACGGCGTGCCGCCGGAGAACCCGTACACGATCCACCAGGAACTCCAGCAGACGATGAACGACCTGGTCGGCATCATCCGCCGGGACGGTGAGATGACCAAGGCCCTGGAGCGGCTGGCCGAGCTGCGCGTACGGGCCCGGCGGGCCGTGGTCGAGGGGCACCGGCAGTTCAACCCCGGCTGGCACCTGGCCCTGGATCTGCGGAACATGCTGCTGGTCAGCGAGTGTGTGGCGCGGGCGGCCCGGGAGCGCACCGAGAGCCGGGGCGGCCACACCCGGGAGGACTGCCCCACGATGGAGCGCTCCTGGCGGCCGGTCAATCTGCTCTGCCGGCTGGCCGATCCCGAGGAGGAGTTCGCCGCGACCGATCCGGTGCGCGGCCGCATCACGCTGGAACGCCGGACCACCGATCCGATCCGTCCGGACCTGCTCGCTCTCTTCGACAAGGAGGAGCTGGTCAAGTACCTCGCCGAAGAGGAGCTCTACGAGTGAGTTCGTACCAAGCCGGCTTCAGGGTGTGGCGGGGCGACCAGGACGGCGGGGAGCTGGAGGACTTCACCGTCGAGGTCAATGAGGGCGAGGTCGTCCTCGACATCATCCACCGCCTCCAGGCCACCCAGGCGTCCGATCTCGCCGTCCGCTGGAACTGCAAGGCGGGCAAGTGCGGATCGTGCAGCGCGGAGATCAACGGCAGGCCGCGGCTGATGTGCATGACCCGGATGTCCGTCTTCACCCGCGAGGAGACGATCACGGTGACCCCGCTGCGGGCCTTCCCCGTGGTGCGCGACCTGGTGACGGACGTGTCCTTCAACTACACCAAGGCGCGCGAGGTGCCCTCCTTCGTCCCGCCGCAGGGGGTGGCGGCGGGCGAGTACCGGATGCAGCAGGTCGATGTGGACCGCTCCCAGGAGTTCCGCAAGTGCATCGAGTGCTTCCTCTGCCAGGACACCTGTCATGTCGTGCGCGACCACGAGGAGAACAAGACGGCCTTCGCCGGACCCCGTTTCCTGATGCGGGTGGCCGAACTGGACATGCATCCCCTGGACGCGGCGGCCGACGCCGGCCTCGACCGGAAGAAGACCGCCCAGGAGGAGCACGGGCTCGGCTACTGCAATATCACCAAGTGCTGCACCGAGGTCTGCCCCGAAGGGATCAAGATCACCGACAATGCGCTGATTCCTCTCAAGGAGCGGGCGGCGGACCGGAAGTACGACCCGCTGGTGTGGCTGGGGAACAAGATCAGGCGGCGGGGGGAGTAGGGCCCCCCGCCGTCGGGGCGCGGTGACCGATCCGGATCCCGTACGGGGTCCGGACCGGCGCGCACCACGTTACCGTTCGCCACTGACAGTGACGGCGGGGTCGGGCGGGGGCCGCCCCGGGCGCCGGGTCGCGCGGCCAGGGCGGCGGACATAGCCTCCCAAATGTGACACGAATAGCCGCCCGGGCCCTGGCCGCCGCGCTGGCGGCGGCGTGGTGGCTGACCGTGCCCGCCGCTCCCGGAGCCGCCGCCGCGCACCGCGCCGACGCCCCCCGCTCCCCCGCCGCCGAGCCCCTCCGTCTCCCCGCGCCCCCTCCCGGGTCCGCGCGTGCCGCGCCCCTCCGTCTCCCCGCGCCCCCTCCCGGGTCCGCGCGTGCCGCGCCCCTCCGTCTCCCCGCGCCCCCTCCCGGGTCCGCGCGTGCCGAGCCCCTCCGTCTCCCCGCCGAGGACCCGGTCGCCCTCGCCCGCGACGGGCAGATCACCGACCGCGTCGACGCCCTCGGCGACCGCGAGCCGGACGTGGCCGAGGCCCTCGACCGGCTCTTCGACGACCAGCGGATCCAGCTCTTCGTCGTCTACGTCCGCGACTTCTCCGGCCGCTCCGCCCAGGACTGGGCCGACGCCACCGCCCGGAAGAACGGACTCGGCCAGAACGACGTCCTGCTCGCCGTCGCCACCCGCGACCGGCAGTACGCCTACCGGGTGGACCAGTCCTCCCGGCTCACCGACGCCGAACTCGCCGATGTCGCCGACACCGCGATCGAACCGGCGCTCCGGCAGAGCGACTGGGCGGGAGCCGCCGTCGGCGCGGCGAACGGCTACGGCGCCGTGCTGAACGGGCGCCCGGTGCCGACGCCCGCCATCACCCCGGGCCCGCGCGACCCCGGCGGATCCGCCACCGGATCCGGGGCCGGGGACCTGGTGCTCCCCGCCGCCCTGCTCGTCGGCGCGGCCGGAGTCGGCGCGTACACCCTCGTCCGGCGCAGAAGGCGCGCCGGGACCCGGACCACCCCGCGGGGCGGCGCGGCCGGATGGAGCAGCGGACCGCCGCCGCCGAAACCGCTCGCCGAACTCGACGCCGAGGCCAAGCGGGCGCTGGTCGACACCGACGACGCCGTGCGCACCAGCCAGGAGGAGCTGGGCTTCGCCGCCGCCCAGTTCGGCGAGGAGGCCGCCGTACCCTTCCACGAGGCCGTCGCCCACGCGGAGAGCCGGCTCGTGGCCGCCTTCCGGCTGCGGCAGCGGCTGGACGACGCGTATCCCGAGGACGACGACACCCGCCGGAACATGCTGGAGGAGATCCTCGCCCGGTGCGCGGACGCCAACCGGCGGCTGGACTCCGAGTCGGAGGCCTTCGACCGGCTGCGCGCGCTGGAGCGGACCGCGCCCGCCGCGCTGGCCGCCGCGGAGAGCGTCTTCACCGGACTCGACGGCCGGATGATCACCACCGAGGCGACGCTGTCGGTGATGCGCGAGCGCCACGCCCCCTCCGCCTCGGCCCCCGTCGCCGACGACGCCGTACAGGCGGGCGAACGGCTGGCCTTCGCCCGGAGCAGCCTGGACCGGGCGAAGGCGGCGCTCGACGCGTCCGACAACGGGGCCGCGGCCGTACAGATCCGGGCCGCCGAGGGAGCCCTCGCCCAGGCGGACCGGCTGACGGAGGCCGTGGACCGGCGCGCCCGGGAACTCGCGGAGGCGGCCGGCAGACTGCCCGGCGCGCTCACCGAGACCGACAGCGATCTCGCCGAGGCGGGCGGGCTGCTCCGAGGCGCCTCGTCCGGCACGCCGACGGCCGCCCTCCAGGGCCGGATCGCCCGCGCCGAGACCGTCGCCGCCGAGGTCCGCGCCGAGATGGCGGCCGGTCCCTACGATCCGATCGACGCGCTGCGCCGGGTCGAGGAGGCGGACGCGGCCCTCGACGAGGCGCTCGCCGGGGCCCGGGAGGACGAACAGGGCACGCGGCGGGCCAGAGGGCTGCTGGAGCAGGCGACGCTCGCCGCCGGATCGGCGATCGGGGCCGCGTCCGACTACATCGCCACCCATCGCGGCGCGGTCGGCAGCGAGGCCAGGACCCGGCTGGCGGAGGCCGGGCACCGGCTGCGCCGCTCCGGTGAACTCGCCGGAGCGGCGGCGGGCCGGGAGGACGTCCAGGGCGCGCTCGCCGAGGCGCAGCGGGCGGACGCGCTGGCGCGGCAGGCGCAGAGCCTGGCGGAGAGCGATGTGCGCGGCTTCGGCGGCGGGTCCGACGGCGGCTTCGGGCCGGGCGGGCCGGGCGGCGGGCGCGCGGGCGGCCCCGGCGGCGGGCTCGGCGGCGCGGTGCTCGGCGGGATCATCCTCGGCGGGCTCTTCGGAGGAGGCGGGGGCGGCGGCTTCGGGGACGGGGGCGGCTTCGGAGGGGGCTTCGGCGGCGGTCCGGGGAGCTTCGGCGGCGGCGGGACCCGCGGCCGGATGGGAGGTGGCCGGTTCTGAGACCCGCGCGGCGGGCCCCGTACCCGCTCGTCCTCTTCCGCACCGCTGACCAGGAGACGCCATGTCCAAGCAGACCATCCTCGGCCGGGTCGCCCAGCTCGCGAAGGCCAACATCAACTCGCTCCTCGACCAGGCCGAGGATCCGGAGAAGATGCTCGACCAGCTCATCCGGGACTACACCGACAACATCGCCGAGGCGGAACAGGCGGTGGCGGGCACCATCGGCAATCTGCGGCTGCTGGAGCAGGACCACCAGGAGGATGTGGCGGCCGCCCGCGAGTGGGGGGCGAAGGCGCTGGCGGCCAGCCGCAAGGCGGACGAACTGCGGGCGGCGGGGCAGAGCGCGGAGGCGGACACCTTCGACAATCTCGCGAAGGTCGCGCTCCAGCGGCAGCTCCAGTCGGAGGGCGAGGCGAGGACGGCGGAGCCGGTGATCGCCTCGCAGACCGAGATCGTGGCGCAGCTCAAGACCGGGCTCGATCAGATGAAGGCCAAGCTCGGTCAGTTGCGGTCCAAGCGCGACGAACTGGTCGCCCGTTCCCGGACCGCTCGGGCGCAGAACCAGATGATGGACGCGGTGAAGAACGTCGATGTGCTCGATCCGACGAGCGAGCTGAACCGCTTCGAGGACAAGGTGCGGCGGGAGGAGGCGCGGGCGCTGGGCAAGCAGGAGCTGGCCGCTTCCTCGCTGGACGCCCAGTTCGAGCGGCTGGACAGCCTCGGGGACACGGCGGAGGTGGAGGCGCGGCTCGCCGCGCTGAAGGCGGGCTCCGGGGGCTGACGGCCGCTGCGGGAGCCGACGGCTCCGCATCCGGCCCGGGCCGCCCAGCGTCCGCCTGCGCCCGTGGTCCGTCGTCCGGCCCGCCCGCCGCCGGCCGGAACACGCGGACGGAACACCCGGTCAGAACATGCTGAGCAGCTGGTCCACCGTGGGCTCCGCGGGAGCGCCCGCGCCCGGGAGCGCCAGCTCGAACCAGACCGTCTTGCCGCGCGGGGTGCGGCGCGAGCCCCACGCCGCGCTCATCAGACCGACCAGCTGAAGGCCGCGGCCGCCCTCGTCGGTGTCGCGGGCGCGCCGGCGGCGGGGCTGAACCAGTCCGGAGTCCCACACCTCGCAGACGAGGGTGCGGTCGCGCAGCAGCCGCAGCCTGATCTCGCCCTCGCCGTACCGCAGGGCGTTGGTGACCAGCTCGCTCACCAGCAGCTCGACGGTGTCGATCAGGGCCTGGAGGTCCCAGGAGGTCAGCAGGGCGCGGACGAGTTCACGGGCCCTGCCCACCGAGCGCGGCTCGCGCGGCAGCACCCAGTCGCCGACGGCCTCCGCGGGCAGGCCCTGCACCCGGGCCATCAGCAGCGCGATGTCGTCCTCGCCGTGCCGGGTGTCGAGGGTGTTCAGCACATGGTCGCAGACGTCCTCCAGCGACCGGGAGAGATCGGCGCGCGCCGCGTTCGACGTCGCGCCCCGGGGGCCGGGAGCGACCGGCGCGCCGGACGTACCCGGCGTACCGGGCGTAGCCGATGGGGTCCCCGGCGCGTTCGCGGGCCTTGCGGCGGCCACCGGGCCCTGGGGACGGGGGATCTCGGGGCGCGCGGTCTGCGGCGGCCCGAACGACTCGGGCCCCGGCAGCCCAGGCCGCCTCGGCAGCCCCGGCCGGGGCGCGTCCCGCCGCACGGGCTCGGGTACGGGCGCGTCCCGCCGCACGGGCTCCCGTACCGACTCGCGTACGGGGGTGTCGCGCCGTACCGGCTCCGGTACGGGGTCGTCCTGCCGGGCCGGACGGGCGGGCCGGGTGTCGGGGCGGGGCGCGGGCCGGGTGTCGGGGCGCGTGTCGGGGAGGGGCGCGGGCCGGGTGTCGGGGCGGGCGCGCGGGTCGGTGAGGGCGGTGCGGAAGGCGCGCAGGCCCTCGTCCAGCGGATGGTGCCGGGACTCGACCAGCCCATCGGTGTAGAGAGCGAGCAGCGCCCCCTCGGGAAGCTCCACCTCCACCTCCTCGAAGGGCTCGCCGCCCACCCCGAGCGGCATCCCCGGCGGCACGTCGAGCAGCAGCGCCTCCTCGCCCGGCTCCACCAGGACGGGCGGCAGATGCCCGGCGTTGGCGAAGGTGCAGCGGCGGGTGACCGGGTCGTACACCGCGTAGACGCAGGTCGCGAGATAGACCTCGGCGAGGTCCGCCTCGCGCGACTTGTGGGCCACGCGCGAGGCCTGCTGCGCGCCGCTGGGGCTGCCCAGGCCGCGGGCGATCTCGTCGAGGGCGGAGAGCACCTCCGCCGGCTCCATGTCGAGCAGCGCCAGGGTCCGCACGGCGGTGCGCAGTTCGCCCATGGCGACGGCGGCGCGCAGCCCGCGGCCCATCACGTCGCCCACGACGAGGGCGGTGCGGTGGCCGGGCAGCTCGATGACGTCGAACCAGTCCCCGCCCACCTCGGTCGCGGTGTTGCCGGGGAGATAGCGACAGGCGATGTCGAGCCCGGCGGCCTCCGGGTCGCCGGGCGGGAGCAGGCTGCGCTGGAGGATGAGCGCGCGCTCGTGCTCCCTGCGGTAGAGCCGGGCGTTGTCGATGCAGACGGCGGCGCGGGCGGCCAGCTCCACCGCGAGCGAGCGGTCCCGCTCGCCGAAGGGCTCGCTGCCCTTGGTACGGGAGAACTGCACCAGCCCGACCACGCTGTCGTGGGCCACCAGCGGGACGGCGAGCGTGGACTGGACCAGGCTGCCCTCCTCGCCGGGTATGTACCGCACCCGCGCGGCGCGCAGGGCGTCGGCGCAGGGCGAGTGGAAGGAGTAGCGGTGGACCTCGCCGACGGCGGTGGGCGTGCCGCTCCGCGAGCCGCAGCCGGGGGTGGTGATCAGGGGGGAGTCGGAGACGGCGCTGGCGAAGGCGACCCGGCGGAGCGCGGCGCTGCCGTGGCTCTCGGCCCCGGGCGACTCCCAGCGGCCGGGCGGGGCCTCCTCGCCGGTGAGCAGGGCATGGAAGAGGTCGACCGAGGCGAGGTCGCAGAAGCCGGGGACGGCGACGTCGAGCAGCTCCCGGGCGGTGGTCTCCAGGTCGAGGGAGTTGCCGATGCGGGCGCTCGCCTCGTTGAGGAGGGCGAGATTCCGGCGGGCGCTGGCCGCCTCGCGGGCGGCGACATGGCGGCGGGTCACATCGGTGCCGACGCCCGCGACGCCGATGGGCCGGCCGGAGCCGCTGTGCACCCGGTAGAGGTTGACCGACCAGTGCCTGCGGTCGGTGCTGTTCGGGGCGGTGCCCACGAGCTGGATGTCGACGGCGGGCTCGCCGGTCGCCAGGACCCGGCGCAGCGACGCGTCCATCCGGTCGGCCTCGGGACGGGAGAGGTAGTCGTGGACGGTGCGTCCGCGGTGCTCCTCGACGGCGCCTCCGAAGACGGTGGCGAACCGCTGGTTGGTCCGCTGGACCCGCAGATCAGTGCCGAAGAGGAGAAAGCCGAAAGGGGATTGGCCGAAAACGGCCTGCGAGGCGGCGAGATCGGTCTCTATCTGTTGCAGAGCGTGAACGTCCACGACGATGCAGAGCGCGGCGCGTTCGCCGCTCTCCGTCTCGCTCGGCATCACATAGACCTCGGCGACCCCGTGGGCGACTCCCGCCCCGGGGATCCGGAAGGGGACCAGTCCGGTCCACTCCTTGCCGTCGAGGATCTCCGCCACCTGCCGGCGCCCGCGCGGGCGCAGCTCGGCCGCGAGGAAGACCTCGACCGGGTCCTTCCCCCTGACCTCGGCGGCCGTGATCCCGAACAGATCGGCGGCACGCCGACTCCACTGGTCGACCAGCCCATCGGGGCCTATCGAGAAGGCGGCAGCCCTGATGTAGTCATAGATCGAGCCAGGCGGACTGCTCTGCCATACGACACCGTTCGTCGTCCCAGATATCTCGCTCACGCGACCGTCCCCTCCAGCTCACCGCACCGGACCGGCCATGACCGCAGTATTCAGCACTACGGCCCCCAGGCACACGGCGTTCACGATCACAGCACGGTCTCGTTCATTTTGCGCCGCCCACAACGGTGATCGTTATCTCTTCAGACTCTTAACCAGGAAGTGCCAGCTCGAACCACACGGTCTTGCCCGTCCTGCCGCGGCGGGTCCCCCAGCGGCGCGCGGAGCCCGCGACGAGCTGGAGCCCGCGCCCGCCCTCGTCGTCCGGCGACGCGGTCCGCTCGGTGGGCGGATCCGGAAGCGGATCCGAGACCTCCACCAGCAGAAAGGGAGCCCCCTCGGCCGGTGGTTCACACCGGGTCAGGCCCACTCCGATGGGGCCGGACGCATAGCGCAGCGAGTTGGTCACCAACTCGCTGACCAGCAGAACGGTCACATCGCGGATCACCGGGTCGATCCCCCACGCGCGCAGGGCGTCCCGGACGGAATGACGGGCGGTGCGCACCGCACCGGGCTCGGCGGGGAAGCTCCACCCGGCGTGCGCGCCCTCCGTGTCGATCACGCCGCTCACTTCCCGAACCAGCAGCAGACACCCGCCCCTTTTCAGGGGGTTAATCAGGACATACCCGATAATCGGGGTGGGGTATCCCGCTGGACCCGGTAAGAGGTGCATGGTTGACGCAAACGGCGTACGGGCGGCTTCTCCACGCCCCCGGACCGCGGGCCCCGGGGCCCGGCCGGTCTTGCGGACACCGGGCCCGTACGCACAGGTCCCGTACCCACAGGTCTCGTACGCGGCGGTCCCGGGCCCGCCGGTCCCGTGGCCCTCATTCCCCTACGCCCTCGTGCCGTACGTCCTCGTCCCGTGCGTCCTCGTCCCGCACGCCCTCGTGCCGTACGTCCTCGTCCCGGGCGCCGGCGGCGCGGCCGAGGCGGTGCAGGCGGGCGGCGGCCTCGGCCACGGCGGGGCGGTCCTGGTCGAGCCAGTCGACGGTGTCGGTCTCGTCCGGCTCCAGCCAGCGCAGCTCGTCGTGGTCCTCCAGGGGCCGGGGCTCTCCGGAGATCAGCCGGGCGGTCCAGACCTGGAGCACATAGCCGGGGCTCAGCGGCCACTCGCCGGGGATCCGCTCCAGCGGCTCCGCCTCGACGCCCAGCTCCTCGCGCAGCTCACGGACGAGGGCCTCCTCGGCGCGCTCGCCCGGCTCCAGCTTGCCGCCGGGCAGCTCCCAGCGGCCGGCGAGCCGCTCGGGGGCGCTACGGCGCGCGGCGAGCAGCCGCCCCCGGTCGTACAGGGCTCCGGCCACCACCACGCGAACTGTCATGCGCCGGAGCGTACTGCGCCGGGCGCGACGGGCGCTGCGGCCGCCCCTGGGCGCGGCACCGGTCCGCACCGCCCCGATCCCGGTCCGCCCCGGCGGGGGGCGCACTCGGTGGATCAGAGCGCCGTGGCCCGACCGGCGCGCTCGACCCAGTAGAGCCGTTTGTCCCCGTTCACATCGAGGGTGTCCGCCATCCGGCGGGCCTCCTCCTCGGTCGAGTACCGCCCGACCCGGTAGCAGTTGCCGTTGCCGTCCTGGCGTATGACGAGCCAGGGCAGCACAGGGCTTCCGTCGTTCATCGCGCCCCTCCCTCAGCGTGTCCGCATGTCCTCAACAGTGGCCCGGAAACCGCACTACGCATATGCCGGAGCCTACGCCTGACCTTCACTCAGCGGATACGGGTTTACACAAAGAGACAGGAAAGAGGGGGCGCACTCGGCTGAATGCGCCCCCCTCCGCACCGAGGTCACGCCCACGTCCACGCCCTCGACCGCACCGGCTTCCGGACCCGGGACCGCGCCCGGGACCGCGCCCGGGGTCACGGCCCTGCCCGGGGTCCCGGCCCCGCCCGTGCGGTCACTTCACCGGGAGGCGGTAGGAGATCCGGTAGCGGTCCGCCGGGACGACGATGTCCGCCGTCTCGACGGCGCGCCCGGAGGCGTAGTACGTCCGCTCCACGACCATCACCACATGCCCCGGCACGCCGCCGAGCGCGAGCAGCTCCTCCGCCAGCCCCGGGCGGGCGCCCACGTCCTCCGCGACGTTGTCCACCACGATGTCGATGGCCGCCATCCGCTCCACCACTCCGCAGCCGCCGAGCGGCCCCTCCTCGGGCAGCATGACCGGCGTGCGCCCGGTGACGGCGAGCGGCTCCCAGGAGGTGGAGAGCATCATCGGCTCCCCTCCGTCGCGGAACACATAGCGCGTGCGCATCACCCGCGCGCCGGTCTCGACGCCGAGCCGGTCGGCGATCTCGGGAGACGCGTCCTCCTGCTCGCTGCTGGACTCCCAGGTGCCGCGGGCGCCGCCGACCGACTGCTCCTGGCGGAAGGGATTGACGCCGGAGGCCGGACGAAAGCCGGAGCGGGAGATCCGGCGCCGCTCGGGGCGCTCGCGCACATAGGTGCCGGAACCGGACCGGCCCTCGACCAGGCCCTCCGCCATCAGCACCTTGCGCGCTTCGAGGGCGACCGTGTCGGAGACCCCGTACTCCTCGCGGATGCGGGCCTGCGAGGGGAGCCGGGTGTGCGGCGGCAGCGAGCCACTGACGATCTGCCGGCGGAGATCGCTCGCGATCCGCAGATACGCGGGCTGCTCACCGAAAGTCACTGATCACTCCCATCCCTTGACATACGGCAACAGACTGACAACGGTGGGTTGTTGGCCGCAACCATGGGCCAAAGTTTCACCCGAAGTGATGAGTTCCGCTCTGAAAAGCGGTTACCCCAGGTATCGCGTACCAGACCATTGACCCCAATGGTCCAGACCAATACGGTTCCGACTGCACGACGCCCGTTCAGGAAATGTTCCGGCATCCGCGCATGCCGCGAGCACGCACAGGAATGAGTCCCATGCGTCGAAGAACCCTCGTACGGACAGCGGTCGGGGTCAGCTCCCTCGCCCTCCTCGCCACCATCGCCCCCGCCGCCACGGCCGACGCCCCCGCGTCCGTGTCGTCCGCCTCCTCCACCGCCGCCACGGCCGCGGACCGGGGCCGGGACGATGACGACGATGACGACAAGCGCTCGTACAAGCGCGTCGGCTACTTCAGCCAGTGGGGCATCTACGGCCGCGATTATCACGTGAAGAACCTGGAGACCAGCGGCCAGGCGGCGAAGCTCACGCACATCAACTACGCGTTCGGCAATGTCAGCCCCGAGGGCAAGTGCATGATCACCGGCCCCCTCGGCGAGGCGGACTCCTGGGCCGACTACGTCCGGCCCGTGGACGCGGCCGGGTCGGTGGACGGCGTCGGCGACACCGGCGACCAGCGACTGGCGGGCAACTTCAACCAGCTGCGCGAGCTGAAGGCCAAGAACCCGAACCTCAAGGTCCTCATCTCCCTGGGCGGCTGGAGCTGGTCCACCCACTTCTCCGACGCGGTGCTCACCCCCGCGAAGCGGAAGGCCCTGGTCGACTCCTGCCTGGACATCTACATCAAGGGCAATCTGCCCGTGGACGGCGCGCGCGGCGGCGAGGGTGCGGCGGCCGGGGTCTTCGACGGCATCGACCTCGACTGGGAGTGGCCCGGCTCGTCGGGCGACGCGGACACCCCCTACCGGCCCGAGGACAAGCAGAACTTCACCGCGCTGGTGCGGGAGTTCCGTACGCAGCTCGACGCGTACGCCAAGAAGCAGGCGCGGCAGACCGGCAAGAAGGCCAAGCACTACGATCTCTCCGCCTTCGTGCCCACCGCCCCGGCGAAGATCGACGCGGGCTTCGAAGTCACCAAGATCATGAAGGACTTCGACTGGGTCAACCTCCAGGGCTACGACTTCCATGTCTCGGGCGAGAAGACCACCGCCCAGCAGTCCGCGCTCTTCGCCAAGAACGACTTCAGCGTCCACCAGACCGTGGGCGACTGGCTGAAGCGCGGCGCGCCGGCCCACAAGCTGGTGGTCGGCATGCCGTTCTACGGCCAGGGCTGGACGGGCGTCACCGGCGGCGGCGACGGCATGGGCCAACCCGCCGAGCGCCCCGCCCCGGCGGTCCACCAGCCGGGCTTCGAGGACTACAAGGTCCTCAAGGGCCTCGCCGACTCGGGGAAGTACAAGGTCCACCGGAAGTACGGGCAGGCGTGGCTCTTCGACGGCAACACCCTGTGGACGTACGACGACCCCACGGTGCTCAACGCCAAGACCAGGTACATCCGTGATCTGGGCCTGGGCGGCGCGATGTTCTGGTCCCTCGACGGGGACACCGCGGACGGCCAGCTGGTGAAGGCCGTCGACCGCGGACTCAAGCGCCGCTGACGGCGATCGCGTGTCCCCGGCGCCGCCCGGGGACACGCCCCTGAGCGAGGCCGGTGCTCCACGGGCTGTCGGTGGCCCCGGGGCGCCGGCCTCTTCGGCGCCGGTGGGCCCGGTCTGTCGGGGGGCGGGCCCACCGTACGCCGACGCGCTCCGGACTCTTCGTCGGAGGGGTACGTGGCTCCTCGCGCGAGCCGGCGCGGCTCTGGAGCCCGGGGCCCGCACGGCGGACGGGGCGGTCGCCGTGGCGACCGCCCCATCGTTCAGTGTCGTGCGAGTGAAGGTCTCAGGGGCGCCTCAGAACTGGAGGGCCCAGGAGTCGATCTTTCCGGTGTCCTGGGCGGCGTTGTCGCTGACGCGCAGCTTCCAGACGCCGTTGGCGACCTCGGCGGAGGCGTTCACCGAGTAGGTGGTGATGACGTTGTCGGCGCTGCCGCCCGTCCCGTAGCCCTTGAGGTTGTAGACGGTGCCGTCGGGGGCGACGAGGTCGATCCGGAGGTCGCCGATGTAGGTGTGCTTGATGTCGACGGGCACGCTCAGGGCGGCGGGGGCGTTCCCGGGGACTCCGCTGACCGTGATCGGGGACTCGGTGGTGGCGTTGTCGGTGATCGCGTAGTCGGCGATGTTCTCGAACCGGTCGCCGGGGGGCTGGGTGTCGCCGGCGCCGACCTTGAGCAGGCGGTTGGGCGAGCCGTTGCCCGGGTTGCCGACAACACCGCTGGTCGCGGCGGTGGTCAGCGCGGTGGCGACCTGGGCCGGGGTCGCGGACGGGTTCGCCGCGAGGTGGAGCGCCGCCGCTCCGGCGACGTGCGGGGCGGCCATCGAGGTGCCGGAGATGGTGCTGGTCGCCGAGTCGTTGGTGTTCCAGGCGGAGGTGATGCCCGTGCCCGGCGCGAAGAGGTCGAGCACGCTGCCGTAGTTGGAGAAGCTGGAGCGCGCGTCGGTGTTGGTGGTCGAGCCGACGGTGAGGCCCTCGGTCACCCGGGCGGGCGAGTAGTTGGCGGCGTCGGCGTTGGAGTTGCCCGCCGCGATCGCGTAGGTGATGCCGGAGGCGATCGAGTTCCGCACGGCCGCGTCGAGCGTCGGGTCGGCGCCGCCGCCGAGGCTCAGATTCGCGACGGCCGGCTTGACCGCGTTCGCCGTCACCCAGTCGATGCCCGCCACGACCTGCGCGGTCGTGCCCGAACCCTGGTTGTTCAGCACGCGCACGCCGACGACCTTGGCCTTCTTGGCGACGCCGTACGCCGTGCCCGCGACGGTCCCGGCGACATGCGTGCCGTGGCCGTGGCCGTCCTGGGCGGTGTTGTCGTTGTCGATGGCGTCGTAGCCGTCGACGGCCCGGCCGCCGAAGTCGCCGTGGGAGATCCGTACGCCGGTGTCGATCACGTACGCGGTCACCCCCTCGCCCGCGGTGTCCGGGTAGGTGTAGCTCTGATTGAGCGGGAGCGCCGACTGATCGATCCGGTCCAGCCCCCAGGACGGCGGGTTCGTCTGGGTGGCGGTGGTCTTGAAGACACGGTTCTGCGCCACCGAGGCGACCGCCGGGTCACCGGCGAACTTCTTCGCCTGCGCCTCGGAGAGCCGTACCGCGTATCCGTTCAGCGCGGCCTCGTACGTCCGGTCGATCTTCGCCCCGTACTCGGCGGCGAGCGCCTTGCCCGCCCGCGAACCGGCGTCGACCGCCGACTCCCGCAGCGTGACGATGTAGCTGTCCTTCACGGCGCCCGGAACGCCCGCGTTCTGGATCACGCCCTCCGACGCCCGGTCCGCAGCGGGGGCGGCGGTGGCGGTGGCCGGGAGCACGGAGACCGCGCCGAGCGCGAGTGCGGCGACGGCGGTGGCGCTGACCGTAGTAAGTCTTCGACGCGAGATGCGCGGCACTGACATGTGGGGGGTCCTCCTCGTTGAGTGGCGCGTCACGGGGCATTAGTCAGGTGCATGACACTTCTTGGCCGCTGGTTCTGCCATGTCCATGTCTTGCCTGTCGACCGAAAGATTGACCGATCCATAGGAATGCCACAAGGGCGCCCGCGATGCTGTAACACGTGCGCCACACAGGCCATACACCCGTCACGCGCCGCAGGAACGCCGCCCCTTCCGGCCACACCCCGGACACACCTCCGTCACCACGGGGCACACCCCACCCGCCGGCCGCTCCCTACCCGGCCGGCGGCGACTCTCCCCCGCCGCGCGCACATCAGTCGGGGCCACCACGCATGACCAACCCCGCACCCGGCATCCCGATCGAGGACATCATGAGGGAGACGCTGGCGCGCGGTGAGTGAGCACCGAACCGTCTTCCGGCCCGAGGCGCAGGTCGAACTTCGGAAGATCCCACGCGAGACGGCGCTGCGCATCCTCGCCAAGCCGACCGAACGGGAAAGCGATCCGCTCGGCTTCAACACCGCCGCACTCGTGTCCCAGCCAGATCGCCGGCGCCTACGCGTTGGCGACTACCGCGTCGCCTACACGATCGGCAACGGGGAACTGATGGTCTGGGCGTTCATGGGGGGGGGCACCGGCCCACCGTTCACGACACCTGACCACCGCTGACCACGCGTCAGAATATCCAGCACCCATCCAGCACGGAGACGGCGAAGAGGTCGGACTCGACAGAGCCCGACCTCTTCTGACGTGCACTTTTGACTCCACGCCTAACATGCAGTAAGCGCGCGACTACACGTTGAACCGGAACTCCACCACATCCCCGTCCTGCATCACATACTCCTTGCCCTCCATCCGCGCCTTCCCCTTCGCGCGGGCCTCGGCGACCGAGCCGGTTTCGACGAGGTCGTGGAAGGAGATGACCTCGGCCTTGATGAAGCCCTTCTGGAAGTCGGTGTGGATCACACCGGCCGCCTCGGGGGCGGTCGCGCCCTTCTTGATGGTCCAGGCGCGGGTTTCCTTGGGGCCGGCGGTGAGGTAGGTCTGGAGGCCGAGGGTGTCGAAGCCGACGCGGCCGAGGGTGGCGAGGCCGGGCTCTTCCTGGCCCATGGACTGGAGGAGTTCAAGGGCCTCGTCGTCGTCGAGTTCGATCAGCTCGGACTCGATCTTGGCGTTGAGGAAGATCGCCTCGGCGGGGGCCACCAGGGCGCGCTGCTCGTTCTTGAAGTCCTCGTCGACCAGCTCGTCCTCGTCGACGTTGAAGACGTAGAGGAACGGCTTGGTGGTGAGCAGGTGCAGCTCGTGGAGGAGCGTGCCCTGCTCGGTGCCCTGGGTGATGCCCGCGGAGAAGAGGGTCTCGCCGGACTCCAGGATCTTCTGCGCGGCCTCGACCGCGGCGAGGACGGCGACCTTCTCCTTCTGGAGACGGGACTCCTTGGTCAGACGCGGGATCGCCTTCTCGACCGACTGGAGGTCGGCGAGGATCAGCTCGGTGTTGATGGTCTCGATGTCGTCCTTCGGCGAGACCTTGCCGTCCACATGGACGACGTTCTCGTCCTTGAAGGCCCGGATGACCTGGCAGATCGCATCCGACTCACGGATGTTCGCCAGGAACTTGTTCCCCAGCCCCTCGCCCTCGCTCGCGCCGCGCACGATGCCGGCGATGTCGACGAAGTCGACCGTGGCCGGGAGGATCCGCTGCGAGCCGAAGATCTTCGCCAGCGTGGCGAGGCGCGGGTCGGGGACGCCGACCACGCCGACATTGGGCTCGATGGTGGCGAACGGGTAGTTGGCCGCCAGCACGTCGTTCTTGGTCAGGGCGTTGAACAGGGTCGACTTGCCGACATTCGGCAGACCGACGATTCCGATCGTGAGCGACACGTTGGCGACTTCCTGACTGGGAGCGGTGGGAGCTGGCTGTGGGCGGCGGGAGACCGGGCGCGGGCGCCGGCCGGCAGCCGTACGGCGATCGGCCCGGACGGGGGCCGATCCCCCAGTTTACGGGCGGGGGGAAGCGGGCAGCGACGGCGTCCCGCAGTCGAACCTTTCGCCAAGGTCATCCAAAGGGCGTGTCCTGTGCCTGATTACTCCCCACTCGCCGCCTACGTTGGTGGCGTGGAGCAGCCCAGGACCCGTCCCCCTCAGAGCCGACAGCGGCCCCAGCCGCCTCTTTCGCCCCAGAGCGCTCTCGCCGAGGGCCCCGCCGTGTACGGCGTACGGCCCCCCGCGCGGCCCGTCCGCCCGGCGCCGCCGGTGGTGCTGGCGCTGCGCAGGCTGCCCAATCCCCGGCTGACGGGTCTCGGGGGCGGGCTCTTCGCCGCGGTGGCCATGCTGGTGATCGGCGCTCTGGACTGGCTGCTGCTGGACGGATCCGCGGTGGTGTACGGGGTGCTCTTCCTGCCCGTCTGCGCGCTGACCGCGCTCTGGGTGCGGGAGGCGGACATCGTCACCGCCCCCATCAGCGTGCCGATCGCCTTCGCCGCCGGGATCGTGCCGATCTCCGGCGGGGAGGGCGGGCTCGGCGGGCAGATCATGGCCGTGGTCACCTCGCTCGCCGTCCACGCGGGCTGGCTGTACGGGGGGACGCTGGTCGCGGGGCTGATCGCCTGCGTACGGAAGGTACGGCAGATGGGACGCCGCCGGCGGCGGGTACGGCCCGGTCCGCCGCCCTCCCCCGGCCGCCGCTAGGGGCCGTGCGGGCGGGCGACGGTCAGAGAAGCGTCGCCGACCCGCGAAAGCGCCTCGGCGCGGCGCGCGCCTCCCGGCGGTGAGGACGGCCGGGCCCCGGGGCCGGGAGCCGGCCGCCCCGGGCCGGGAGGCCGCTCACTCCCCGTCTCCCGCCGACGCCATCGCCGCGCCCACGATCCCCGCGTTGTTCTGCAGCTCCGCCGGGACGATCTCCGCCCGGATCCCCTCCAGATGCGGGATGAACTTGTCCGCCTTGCGGCTCACCCCGCCGCCGATGATGAACAGCTCGGGCGAGAAGAGCATCTCCACATGGGCCAGATACTTCTCCAGCCGCCGCGACCAGTGGTGCCAGCTGAGGTCCTCGTCCTCCTTGGCCTTGGTGGAGGCGTGCTTCTCCGCCTCGCGGCCGTGCAGCTCCAGATGGCCCAGCTCGGTGTTGGGCACGAGCCGCCCGTCGATGAAGACCGCGCTGCCGATGCCCGTACCGAGGGTCAGCAGCATCACCGTGCCCTTGCGGCCCCGGCCGGCCCCGAAGGTCATCTCCGCGACGCCCGCCGCGTCCGCGTCGTTCAGCAGGGTGACCCGGGCCCCGTCGAGCCGGTCGCTCAGCAGCTTGGCGGCGTCCCGGTCGACCCAGCCCTTGTCGACATTGGCCGCGGTACGGGTGACACCGCCCGTCACCACGCCGGGGAAGGTGATGCCGACCGGACCGGACCAGTCGAAGTGCCGAACCACCTCGGCGACGCCGTCCGCCACCGCGTCCGGCGTCGCCGGATGCGGTGTCAGCACCTTGTGGCGCTCCTGAGCCAGTTCGCCGCGCTCCAGATCCACGGGAGCGCCCTTGATGCCCGAGCCGCCGATGTCCACTCCGAAGACGTTCATGGACCCAACGTTAAGGGCAGCTCCCGACTGTTACTTGTCGGACGCCCCGGATGTCCCGGACCCGGACGCGCCGGCTCCGGAGGCCCCCGCCTGCGCCATCAGCGCGGCCGCCTCGGCGCGCAGATCGCGGCGCAGCTCCTTGGGCAGTGAGAAGGTGATCGTCTCCTCGGCGGCCTTCACCAGCTCGACGTCCTCGAAACCTCGCTTGGACAGCCATTCCAGGACGTCTTCGACCAGGACGTCCGGTACGGAGGCGCCCGAGGTCAGACCGACCGTGGAGACGCCCTCCAGCCAGGCCTCGTCGATCTCGTCGGCGAAGTCGACCAGATGGGCGGCGCGCGCGCCGGCCCCGAGGGCGACCTCGACCAGGCGGACGGAGTTGGAGGAGTTCTTCGAGCCGACGACGATGACCAGCTCGGCGGCGGCCCCCATCTGCTTCACGGCGATCTGCCGGTTGGAGGTGGCGTAGCAGATGTCGTCGCTCGGCGGGGAGATCAGCTGCGGGAACTTCTCCTTCAGCCGGTCGACGGTCTCCATCGTCTCGTCCACGGAGAGGGTGGTCTGGGAGAGCCAGACGACCTTGGACTCGTCGCGGACCTCGATCTGGGCCACGTCGTCGGGGCCGTCGACCAGGGTGATGTGGTCGGGGGCCTCGCCGGAGGTGCCGATGACCTCCTCGTGGCCGTCGTGGCCGATCAGCAGGATGTCGTAGTCGTCGGCCGCGAACCGGACGGCCTCCTTGTGCACCTTGGTGACCAGGGGGCAGGTGGCGTCGATGGTGGCCAGATTGCGCTGCGCGGCCTCGTCGTGGACGACGGGGGCGACGCCGTGCGCGGAGAACATGACGATGGATCCCTCGGGGACCTCCGCCGTCTCCTCGACGAAGATCGCGCCCTTTCGCTCCAGCGTCTGGACGACGTACTTGTTGTGAACGATCTCGTGGCGGACGTAGACCGGCGAGCCGTACTGCTCCAGGGCCTTCTCGACGGCGATCACGGCGCGATCCACACCCGCGCAGTAGCCACGGGGGGCGGCGAGGAGGACGCGGCGGGCAGGAGTCGTAGCAGTCATGCCCCCCATCGTAAGGCCGCTCAGAACAGGCGGGATATCACCGCCCGGGGGAAGACTTGGGGACGGACGCGACGGAGGGAGGCCCGGATGGCCGCGGGTACGGACGGGTCCGGGCCGCTCGACGGCACGGCCGAGGGCGCCGGCGGGCTTCGGCGGACCCTCGGATTTCGCGATCTTGTGGTGTACGGGCTGCTGTTCATCGCCCCCATGGCGCCGGTCGGGGTCTTCGGCGCGCTCGACGCGAAGTCGCACGGCGCGGTCGCGCTGGTGTACGCGGTGGCCACCGTCGCCATGGCCTTCACCGCGCTCAGCTACGCGCAGATGGTGCGGGTCGCGCCGCAGGCCGGATCGGTCTTCACCTACGCGCGCAAGGCGCTGGGCGAGGGGCCCGGCTTCATCGCCGGATGGATGGCGCTGCTCGACTATCTCCTGATTCCGGCCGTGGCGTATCTGTTCTCGGGGATCGCGATGGAGGCGCTGGTCCCGCAGGTGGACCGGTGGGTGTGGACGGGGATCGCCGTCGTGGTGACCACGCTGCTGAATCTGTGGGGGGTGCGGGCGGCGGCCCGGGTCGGTTTCGCGGTGCTGGCGATGGAGATCGTGGTGCTGCTGGTGTTCGTGGTGTCGGCGGTGGTGGTGCTGGTCCAGGACGGCGCGAGCCGGGACTGGCTCTCGCCGCTCGTCGGCGACACCGCGTTCTCGATGACGGCCGTCTTCGGCGCGGTGTCGATCGCGGTGCTGTCGTATCTGGGCTTCGACGCGATCGCCTCCTTCGCGGAGGAGGTGACCGGGGGTTCGCGGAAGGTCGCCCGGGCGGTGCTGTTCTGTCTGGCGCTCGCGGGGGTGCTCTTCTTCGTACAGACCTATCTGGCGGCGCTGCTGGCACCGGTTTCGTCGGCGGAGCTGGCGGCGGATCCGTCCCGGCAGGGGGCGGCGTTCTACGACGCGGTGGACGTGTCGGTCGGGTCCTGGCTGCACGACTTGATCGCGGTGAGCAAGGCGATCGGCGCGGCGTTCGCGGCGCTGGCGGGGCAGGCGGCGGCGGGCCGGCTGCTCTTCGCGATGGCGCGCGAGCGACGGCTGCCGCGCGCGCTGGCCCGGACGGACCGGGGTACGCCCCGGGTCGCGCTGCTGCTGGCGGCGGCGGTGAACCTGGTGGCGGCGGTGTGGGCGGCGCGGCGGGCGGACGGTCTGAGCCATCTGGTGTCGGTGGTGGACATCGGGGCGCTGACGGCGTTCGTCCTGCTGCACGCGAGCGTGATCGGCTGGTTCGTGGTCCGCCGGATGGAGGGGCCGCCGCACTGGCTGCGGCATCTGGTGGCCCCGGCGCTGGGCGCGGCGATCCTGATCGCGGTGATCGTGGAGGCCTCCGGCACCTCGCAGGTGGTGGGCGTGGTGTGGCTGGGCGTGGGGCTGGTGGTGCTCGCGTTGCTGTGGGGCCGCTCGGCACGCCCAGGGGACACCGGGGGGCCCGGGGGCGGCAGGGGGCCCGGGGGCGTCACGGGACGGCCGGGCGGTACGGAATCGGACGGCGGGGGTACGGGACGGCCGGGCGGGAGCGAAGGGCCCGGGGACGAAGGGCCCGGGAGCGGTACGGGGCCGGGCGGCGGGGCGGGGCGCTGAGCGCCGGGGATTGTCCGAGCGGGCCGTTACGCTCGCCCGTATGGCTCTCAACACGTCCCCCGAAGCCCCTCTCCCCGTCGGCGAGGTGTCCCGGCTGATCGGCGGGTGGATCGACCGGCTCGGGGCGGTCTGGGTGGAGGGGCAGATCACCCAGCTGTCGCGGCGGCCCGGCCAGGGCGTGGTCTTTCTGACCCTGCGGGATCCGTCGCACGACATCTCGGTGGGCGTCACCTGCTACCGGCAGGTGTTCGACGCCGTCGCCGACATCGTGACCGAGGGCGCCAGGGTCGTGGTGCACGCCAAGCCCGAGTGGTACGCGCCCCGGGGCCAGCTCTCGCTGCGGGCCGTGGAGATACGGCCGGTCGGGATCGGCGAGCTGCTCGCCCGGCTGGAGCAGCTGAAGCGGCGGCTCGGCTCCGAGGGGCTCTTCGCCGCCGACCGGAAGAAGCCCCTCCCCTTCCTGCCGCACCGGGTGGGTCTGGTCTGCGGCCGGGCCTCCGCCGCCGAGCGGGACGTCCTGGAGAACGCGCGGCGGCGCTGGCCCGCCGTCCGCTTCGAGGTGCGCAATGTCGCCGTCCAGGGTGTGCACGCGGTCAGTCAGGTGGTCCGGGCCGTGCGGGAGCTGGACGAGCTGGACGAGGTCGAGGTGATCGTCGTGGCGCGGGGCGGCGGCAGCGTGGAGGATCTGCTGCCGTTCTCGGACGAGCGGCTGATCCGCGCCGTGTCCGAGTGCCGGACGCCCGTCGTCTCGGCGATCGGGCACGAGCCGGACGCCCCGCTGCTGGACCTGGTCGCCGATCTGCGGGCCTCGACGCCGACGGACGCCGCGAAGAAGGTCGTCCCGGACGTGGGCGAGGAGCTGGAGCGGGTGCGCCGGCTCCGGGACCGCTCCCTGCGGACGGTCCGGGCGCTGCTGGACCGGGAGGAGCGCGGGCTGGTCCACGCGCTGTCCCGGCCGTCGATGGAGCGTCCGCACCGGATGGTCGACGAGCGGGAGGCGGAGACCGACGCGCTGCTGGCCCGCAGCCGGCGGGTGCTGGGGCATCTGCTGGACCGTGCCGAGTCGGAGCTGGCGCACACTCGGGCGCGGGTGGTCTCGCTCTCCCCCGCGGCGACCCTGGAGCGGGGTTACGCGGTGCTCCAGCGCGCGGACGGCGCGGTGGTGCGCTCGGCCGCCGAGGTGGCGGCGGGCGACGCGCTGCGGGCCCGGGTCTCGGAGGGCGAGCTGACGGTGCGGGTGACGGAGTGAGCCGCCCGCCCGCCGCCCCGCGCCCATGAGCCCGGTCCGCACCCTGGGCCCACGGGCCCGCGCCCGCCCGTACGCACCGCCCGCGCGTCGCACACGTACACACGCACGCTTCACCCCCAGCAAGAGGAATGGATCGCATGACCGCCACAACGGATGACAACGCCCTCGGGTACGAGCAGGCCAGGGACGAGCTGATCGACGTCGTGCGCCGGCTGGAGGCGGGCGGCACGACGCTGGAGGAGTCGCTCGCCCTCTGGGAGCGCGGCGAGGAGCTGGCCAGGATCTGCCGTCACTGGCTGGAGGGCGCGCGGGCCCGGCTGGACGCGGCGCTGAGGGCTCCGGAGGAGGACGGCCGGACGGGCGGCGGAGAGCCGGGCACGGAGGGCGACGACGAGAGCGCGGGATGAGGTGAGGCCAGGTCAGCGAGGTTCTCGGGCACCCGGGCGGGTGTGAGTCGCCTCACCGTCGCGAGTTGGTTGAAATTTAACCTACTGCGTTACGGTTGCACCCGGTCGTACGCCCACACCGCCCCGAAAGGCACGCCAGCATGCCCCTCGTCCTTGACCCCGCCGCGCAGGATCTCCTCTTCCGCGAGGCCCGTACCGCCAACACGTTCACCGCCGACCCGGTGACCGACGAGCAGGTTCAGGCGATCTACGACCTCGTCAAGTTCGGGCCGACGGCCTTCAACCAGAACCCGATGCGGGTCGTCCTGGTGCGCTCCCCCGAGGCCCGTGAGCGGCTGGTGCCGCACATGTCCGAGGGCAACCGGGCCAAGACCGGCACCGCCCCGCTCGTCGCGATCCTCGCCGCGGACAATGAGTTCCACGAGGAGCTGCCCCGGCTGATGCCGCACTTCCCGCAGGCCAAGGACGTCTTCTTCGCGGAGCGCCCGACCCGCGAGTCGAACGCCAGCCTGAACGCGGCGCTCCAGGCCGCCTACTTCATCGTCGGCGTCCGCGCCGCCGGTCTGGCCGCGGGCCCGATGACGGGCTTCGACTTCGCCGGCGTCCAGAAGGAGTTCCTGGACGACGACCACACCCCGCTGATGATCGTCAACATCGGCCGGCCGGGCGAGGACGCCTCCTTCCCGCGCTCCCCGCGCCTGGACTACGACGACGTGGTCACCACCGTCTGACCGCCGCCCGGGACGACGCACAGGGCCGCCGCACCCCTGCCGGGTGCGGCGGCCCTGTGTCATGCCGGTCCGGAAGTCCGGGGTCTATGCCTTGGGGGCCGGCGCGGAGGGCTTCGGCTGCGGCTTCGACTCCAGCGAGGCCGCCATCTCCGCCAGCCGGGCCGACGACGCCGTCCCGGTCACGACCGTGATCGAGCCCTCGTTCTCGCGCACCAGGGCGTTGTACTTCTCGCCCTCCCAGCGCTGCCAGGTCTCGCCGCCGATCCGCTGCGTCCTGCCGGTGTTCTCGGCGTGGTGGGTGACCTTCGGGATGAACTTGCCCCGGGCCTCCGTGGACTGCTCGACCGCCACGTACTGCCGGTCCGGGTCGAGGAACCCGAGGTGCCAGGCGTCGCCCTCGTGCCCCTTGTACGAGACGGAGGTCGCCTTCCACTCCTCGGGCAGCCCCTGGGGGGCGAGGATCGGATAGGGCGCGGCCCGCTGCGCCGTCACCTGCTCGACGCGGTAGTCGACCCGCTTGAGCGGATCGCCCTCGTCGTCGTTCGGAAGAAATAGGTAGATCACTCCGACGACGCCCCCGATGGCCACCATCGAAAGAATCATGTCGCGGATCGTCTGTCTGCCTCGCATACCTGCCACGCCCCCATCGTCGCATCCGGGATGCTCGCTCAAACGTGGGCCCCACTGCTCATTCTGCTGATGGGCGGATAATGTGTCTTCCTGGGGGCTCCCCCGGAAACCTCCATAAAACCCTCATTCCGGCCGTCGCCGTACAGAAAGGTGCGCTCCGATGACCGAGCACATGCCGTCCCAGCTGGAGGTCTCGCCCGAGGCTCCCGACCGCAACCTCGCCCTGGAGCTGGTCCGGGTCACCGAGGCCGCCGCCATGGCCGCCGGCCGCTGGGCGGGGCGCGGCGACAAGAACGGCGCCGACGGCGCGGCCGTGAAGGCCATGCGCACCCTCGTCCACACCGTCTCGATGAACGGCGTGGTCGTCATCGGCGAGGGCGAGAAGGACGAGGCGCCGATGCTCTTCAACGGCGAGCACATCGGCGACGGCACCGGCGCCGAGTGCGACATCGCCGTCGACCCGATCGACGGCACCACGCTGGCGGCCAAGGGCATGCCCAACGCGATCGCCGTGCTGGCCGCCGCCGACCGGGGCGCGATGTTCGACCCGTCGGCGGTGTTCTACATGGACAAGCTGGTCACCGGCCCGGAGGCGGCCGACTTCGTCGACATCAACGCGCCCGTCTCGGTCAACATCCGCCGGGTCGCCAAGGCCAAGCGCTCCGCGCCCGAGGACGTCACCGTCGTCATCCTGGACCGGCCGCGCCACGAGTCGATCGTCAAGGAGATCCGCGAGACCGGCGCCCGGATCAAGTTCATCTCCGACGGCGATGTGGCCGGCGCGATCATGGCCGTGCGCGAGGGCACCGGCGTCGATCTGCTGATGGGCGTCGGCGGCACCCCCGAGGGGATCATCACCGCCTGCGCGATCAAGTGCCTCGGCGGCACGATCCAGGGCAAGCTCTGGCCCAAGGACGCGGCCGAGCGGCAGCGGGCGCTGGACGCGGGCCACGACCTGGACCGGGTGCTGTTCACCGACGATCTGGTCCGCGGGGACAACGTCTTCTTCGTCGCGACCGGCATCACCGACGGCGAACTGCTGCGCGGGGTGCGCTATGGCGGCGAGACCGCCACCACGCAGTCCCTGGTGATGCGCTCCAAGTCGGGCACCATCCGGCAGATCGACTCCACGCACCGGCTGTCGAAGCTGCGCGCCTACAGCCAGATCGACTTCGACCGGGCGCAGTAGCCCCGGGAGCGCCCGCGCGGGAAACCGGGGGCGCACGGAGAAGCGCACGCGCGCGGAAGGCGCGTACGAGCACACGCACACAGAAAGGGGTCGCCCAGTGCGGTGGGCGACCCCTGGCCGGAGATCCGGCTCAGGCCGCGGACCGGTCCTTCTTCACATCGACGTCGCGCCGCCTGCGCCGCGCCAGCACCACCCTGCGCTCGGCCGCCGTCAGCCCGCCCCACACTCCGTACGGCTCCGGCTGGAGCAGCGCGTGCTCCCGGCACTCGACCATCACGGGGCAGCGGGCACAGACCCGTTTAGCGGCCTCCTCACGGGACAGCCGTGCGGCTGTCGGCTCCTTGGAGGGGGCGAAGAACAGTCCGGCCTCGTCCCGACGGCACACCGCCTCCGCGTGCCAGGGTCCGTCCTGGTCTTCCCTCGCAGGGACCCGCTGAGGCGGCACAGCGGTGACCTGCAAGGACTGGTACGGCAGTTGCAGCACGGTCTACTCCTGACGACGGCTTCGCGAGCGAGAGACGATGCAGCTCTCCCTACCCGCTGTACGCACTCCTATGCACTGAGTGGCGCACCCGTCGGGGGCGCGAAACCACGCGCGGGCGCGCGCGGCCGAAAAGCGGTCCCGGGAGCGGGGCCGTCAGCCCAGGTATTTGCGCAGGCGGCGCTGAAGATCGGAGACACGGTGTCCACGCCGGGGTCTGGCCTCGACATTTCCGAAAACCGAGTACCCGTTCACGACCACCACCGGCGCGTCCGGCTGGGTCGACTCCAGGGTGCTGACCTCGAAGTTTCCGAAGACGCCGCTGCCGCTGCCGCGCAGGGTGATGTTCTCGGGGACCCGCACCTCGACGTTGCCGAAGATCGAGGTGGCGTCGATCACCGTCAGCCGCTGCTCGAACAGCGCCTGGGTGAGGTCGATCTCGATGTTCCCGAAGATCGCGAAGGCGCTCGTCCGGGGGCCGATCCGCCAGCGCCCCTTGCGGGTCGAGGAGGAGAAGACCGCGATCACCTTCTCGGCGGGGCTGCCGTCGCCACCGATCCCGTGGCCCTGGACGTCGGCCGCGGCGTCCCGGCGGGTCGCCGGCAGGTCCCGGACGATCGGCTGCAGCTCGCCCACGGTCTTGGCGCGGTAGACGGCGTCGATCCGCTCGGAGTGCTCCTCGGGGTCGATCCGGCCCTCGGCCAGGGCGTCCCGGAGGATGTCGGCGATCCGGTCACGGTCGGCGTCGGACGCGCGGATGGCGTCGGAGGCACGAGAGGGGGCGGCGCCGGGCTCAGAGGGGACGACAGGCTTCTGGGGCTGCTTTTCGAGGTCCACGGAGCCAGGGTAGCGAAACGCGATAGATCGCGACCAGGGGCAACACCGCGCGGCGGCCCCCGAGGGTCCGGCTCCAGTGAGCCTTACCTCACCGAAAACGCCCGCCGGGCGCGCTCTACGCTGGGAGCCGCGCCGCTGTCCGTCAAGTCTGCCGAGTGAGGAATGGCCGCAATGCCAGAGTTTACGTACTCAGATCTGCTCCCCCTGGGAGAAGACACCACGCCCTACCGGCTGGTGACCGCCGAAGGCGTTTCCGTCATCGAGGCCGACGGCCGTACGTTCCTCAAGGTCGAGCCGGAGGCGCTGCGCACGCTCGCCGCCGAGGCGATGCACGACATCTCGCACTATCTGCGGCCGGCGCACCTCGCGCAGCTGCGGCGGATCGTGGACGACCCGGACGCCTCCGCCAATGACAAGTTCGTGGCGCTCGACCTGCTGAAGAACGCGAACATCGCGGCGGCCGGGGTGCTGCCCATGTGCCAGGACACCGGCACGGCGATCGTGATGGGCAAGCGCGGGCAGAACGTGCTGACGGCGGGCGGCGACGAGAAGGCGCTCTCGCACGGCATCCACGACGCGTACACGAAGCTGAATCTGCGCTACTCGCAGATGGCCCCTCTCACCATGTGGGAGGAGAAGAACACCGGCTCCAACCTGCCCGCGCAGATCGAGCTGTACGCGACCGACGGCGGCGCCTACAAGTTCCTCTTCATGGCCAAGGGCGGCGGCTCGGCGAACAAGTCGTTCCTCTACCAGGAGACCAAGGCGGTCCTCAACGAGGCTTCCATGATGAAGTTCCTCGAGGAGAAGATCCGCTCGCTGGGGACGGCCGCGTGCCCCCCGTACCATCTGGCGATCGTGGTCGGCGGCACCTCGGCGGAGTTCGCGCTCAAGACCGCGAAGTACGCCTCCGCGCACTATCTGGACGAGCTGCCCTCCGAGGGCTCCCCCACCGGGCACGGCTTCCGGGACAAGGAGCTGGAGGAGAAGGTCTTCGAGCTGACGCAGCGGATCGGCATCGGCGCGCAGTTCGGCGGCAAGTACTTCTGTCACGACGTACGGGTGGTGCGGCTGCCGAGGCACGGGGCCTCGCTGCCGGTGGCGATCGCGGTGTCGTGTTCGGCCGACCGCCAGGCGGTCGCGAAGATCACCGCCGAGGGCGTCTTCCTGGAGCAGCTGGAGAAGGACCCCGCGCGGTTCCTCCCCGACACGACGGACGAGCACCTCGACGACGCCGACGTGGTCCGGATCGACCTCAACCGGCCGATGGACGAGGTGCTGGCGGAGCTGACCAAGTACCCGGTGAAGACCCGGCTCTCGCTGACCGGTCCGCTGGTGGTGGCGCGGGACATCGCCCACGCCAAGATCAAGGAGCGGCTCGACGCGGGCGAGGAGATGCCGCAGTACCTGAAGGACCACCCGGTGTACTACGCCGGGCCCGCGAAGACCCCGGAGGGCTATGCCTCGGGTTCGTTCGGACCCACGACGGCGGGCCGGATGGACTCGTACGTGGAGCAGTTCCAGGCCGCCGGCGGGTCGAAGGTGATGCTGGCGAAGGGGAACCGGTCGCGGCAGGTGACGGAGGCGTGCGGGGCGCACGGGGGGTTCTATCTGGGGTCGATCGGGGGGCCGGCGGCGCGGCTGGCGCAGGACTGCATCAAGAAGGTGGAGGTCGTGGAGTACGAGGAGCTGGGGATGGAGGCGGTCTGGCGGATCGAGGTGGAGGACTTCCCCGCGTTCGTCGTCGTCGACGACAAGGGCAACGACTTCTTCACCGAGCCCGCGCCCGCGCCCACCTTCACCTCGATCCCGGTACGGGGGCCGGGGCTCGGCTAGCGGTACGGGGCCGGGGCTCGGGCCCACGGCCCCCGGGCGGGGCCTGGGCCTCGGCACCGCGTTGGGCCCGGTCGCCGCCCGGGCCGAGGTCGCGGGCGGCGGCGCGGCGCTGGGCTTCGCGGGCGCATGCGGTGCGCATGCGGTGCGGCTCGGGCGCACGCGGTGAGCCCCGCGCCTGTCGGCCACGCCCCCGCACCACCCGGGCCCCGGTCGGGGACCAGCCCCCGAACCCCCGCGCCTCAAACGCCGGCGAGGCTGGATTTATCCAGCAAGCACGGCGAAAACACACCCACGCCAGCCACCACCAGCCCGCCCGGCGATTGAGGGCACACCCGCACCACCCCGGCCCCCGCCGGGAACCAGCCCCCGAACCCCCGCGCCTCAAACGCCGGCGAGGCTGGATTTACCCAGCACGCACGGCGAAAGCACACCCACGCCAGCCACCACCAGCCCGCCCGGCGATTGAGGGCACACCCGCACCCCCCGGGCCCCCGTCGGGAACCAGCCCCCGCGCCTCAGACGCCGGCGAGGCTGGATTTACCCAGTCCGAGCAAACCCAGCCCGCCCGGCGATTGAGGGCATACCCGCGCCACAGCGCACCTGAGCCGAACAGCCCCGCCGGGGACCGGCCCCCCGGGCCTCGGAAGCCGGCAGGGCTGAAGCGGGAGGGCCGGTCAGGGGCGGGGTGGGGTGGGGTCAGGACCAGTGTTGGGAGGGGGTGTCGGCGCAGGGCTGGAGGCGGAGGGGGGCGCGGGGGGAGGGGAGGGTGAGGCAGAGGGAGGGGGCGGAGGCGGGGCGGAGGGTGTCGCCGGTGCGGACGAAGCGCTGGTTGGCCGCGCCCGAGCAGTCCCAGAGGATGAGCGCCGCCCCGGCCCGGTAATCGGCGCCCGGCACGTCGAGACAGCGGTCCTGGCTCAGCTCCGTGTGGATCGACCCCCGGCCGGGGTCGTGCCACCAGCCCTGGTTGCGGCCGCCGTGACACTCCCAGCCGCCCACCGCGGCGCCCTGGCGCGTCACCGAGCCCGGCACGTCCGCGCACGCGCCCGTACCGGCGTTGCGCAGCGGGCCGAAGAGGTCGTCCCACGCCCCGGCCACCAGCTCCGGCCGGCCCGTCGAGGCCACGTCCGCGCAGCTCGCCTCGCGCAGTCCGGAGGCGTACAGCTGGGTGAGGCAGGACGCGAAGGCCCCGTGGCCGCGCGCGTTCGGGTGGAAGGACTGGCGGACCGAGTTCTCGTCCGGCGGGAAGTGGCCGAGGTCGATGTAGAGCCCGCGCGCCCAGGTGTTGTCCGAGCAGACCTCGTGCCCGTGGAAGAGCCGCGAGTTGTCGAGATAGACCGCCCCGGCGGCGGCCGCCGCCCGGCGTATCCCGCGCTCGAAGACCGGGACCGCGGTGTTCCGTCCCCAGGCGGCGTCGGAGTCGTAGGCCGCGCCGCCGCAGATCAGCTTGCCCGGGAACTTGGGATTGTCGCGGAAGTCCGGTCCGATCGGGCTCGGGTAGCCCATCACGACCAGCCGGTAGTCGCCGTCCGCGTACCCCGCGTCCCTCATGACGGTGCGCAGATCGCGGATCGTCCCCTCGACCTTGGGGACCAGCCGGTCCACCCGGGCCTGCCAGCCGGGGGCGTACTTCGGCTCGCAGGGGCCCTGGACGGTGACGTAACGGGTGACGCAGTCGGTCATGACGGGGGCGAATTCGAGGTCGTCGTTGGCCCCGGCGACCAGCAGGATCATCTTGAGGCGGGTGTTCCGCGCGGCGACGGCGAGGCTGTCGCTCTGGACCGGCTCGTCGGCGTACTGCCTGGTCCCGCCGATGCGGATGTTGGTGGTGTTCGCGCCGGAGCAGGCGGCGTTGTAGGTGACGTCGGCGGCGATCCCGGTGCGGTGGACGGCCGCGTCCGGCGAGCGGTGGCACCAGTTGGCGGGGCCGTCGGTGCCGGGCTCGTAGGAGCCGATGCCCTCGCCGGAGATCTCGCTGTCGCCCAGCGAGATCAGCCCGGTGCGGCGCTCGGCGAGGGGGCGCTCGGCGGGGTTCCCGTAGAGCCTGACGGCCTCGGCCGCCCGGACGGCCTCCAGCTCGGGCGGGAGCGGTACGGAGGCGCTTCGCGCGGGCGGCGCGGGATCGGCGGCTGCCGGGGTCGGGGCCGCCGCCCCGAGAAGCCCGGCGGCCAGCGCGGCGACGGCCGCGGTCGTCCGGCGGAGCCGGTGTCGGGTACGGGTACCGGTACGGGTCATCGTGCCTCCACGACGTTGGGGTTACCCCAGGTATTTACTGGCCGGTAGCTCGAATGGGAATAGCCTCGACACGATCAGTGCTCACGCTTGGAGCGGGGCGGGACCCCGCCGAACCCAGCCAGGAGGCAGCGCAGCCATGACCGAAGCAGGCGACGACCACCGCATCGAGCACGACTCCATGGGCGAGGTGCGGGTCCCCGCGCACGCCAAGTGGCGGGCCCAGACCCAGCGGGCCGTGGAGAACTTCCCCGTGTCGGGACAGCGGCTGGAGCGGTCCCACATCGAGGCGCTCGCCCGGATCAAGGGCGCCGCCGCCCGTGTCAACGCGGAGCTGGGCGTCGTCGACAAGGACATCGCGGACGCCGTCGCCGACGCCGCCGAGGAGGTCGCCGAGGGCCGCTGGGACGACCACTTCCCGGTGGACGTCTTCCAGACCGGCTCGGGCACCTCGTCCAACATGAACACCAACGAGGTGCTGGCCACCCTCGCCACCGAGCGGCTGGGCCGGCCGGTCCACCCCAACGACCATGTGAACGCCTCGCAGTCGTCCAACGACGTCTTCCCCTCCTCCATCCACATCGCCGCCACCGCCGCCGTGACCGCCGATCTGATCCCGGCGCTGGAGCATCTGGCCGAGGCGCTGGAGCGCAAGGCGACCGAGTTCGCCGAGGTGGTCAAGTCCGGGCGGACCCATCTGATGGACGCCACCCCCGTCACCCTCGGCCAGGAGTTCGGCGGCTACGCGGCACAGATCCGGTACGGGGTCGAGCGGCTGCGCTCCTCCCTGCCCCGCCTCGCCGAACTCCCGCTGGGCGGCACGGCGGTCGGCACCGGCATCAACACCCCGCCCGGGTTCTCCGCCGCCGTCATCGCCGAGGTCGCCCGTACCACCGGGCTGCCGCTGACCGAGGCCCGCGACCACTTCGAGGCCCAGGGCGCGCGGGACGCGCTGGTGGAGACCTCCGGCCAGCTGCGGACCGTCGCCGTCTCCCTGACGAAGATCTCCAACGATCTCCGCTGGATGGCGAGCGGCCCGCGCACCGGACTCGCGGAGATCAATCTGCCCGACCTCCAGCCCGGGTCCTCGATCATGCCCGGCAAGGTCAACCCGGTGATCCCCGAGGCCGTGCTGATGGTCGCCGCCCAGGTGACCGGCAACGACACCACCGTCGCCGTCGCCGGAGCCGCCGGGAACTTCGAGCTGAACGTGATGCTCCCGGTGATGGCGAAGAATCTGCTGGAGTCGATCCGGCTGCTGGCCGCCGCCTCCCGGCTGCTCGCGGACCGCACCGTCGACGGCGTCACCGCCAACGTCGAACGGGCCCGGGAGTACGCCGAGTCCTCGCCGTCCGTGGTCACCCCGCTCAACAAGTACATCGGGTACGAGGAGGCCGCCAAGGTCGCCAAGAGGTCCCTCGCCGAGCGGAGGACGATCCGCGAAGTCGTCCTGGAGGCGGGCTATGTGGAGCGCGGGGACCTCACCCTGGAGCAGCTCGACGAGGCCCTCGACGTCCTGCGGATGACGCGCCCGTGATCCGGATCGCTGCGCGAACGGGCGGGTACTCCTAAAATCTGCTCATGACAGGCACGGATCGCACCGCACGCTGGAGCCCCGGGGAGCACATCCTCTGGCGCTATCGCGGCCATGCCCCGGACCGCTCGGGGCGTGAACACGTGGACATCTGCCGTCCCGTGACCGTCGTCCAGGACACCGAGGAGATACTCGCGGTCTGGATGGCGCCGGGCACGGAGTGCGTCAAACCGGTCCTCGCGGACGGCACCCCCGTCCACCAGCAGCCGCTGGCCACCCGCTACACGGCCCCCCGCACGGTCGTGCGGGACCGCTGGTTCGGCACGGGGGTGCTCAAGCTCGCCCGGCCCGGGGACCCGTGGTCGGTCTGGCTGTTCTGGGACTCGGGCTGGCAGTTCAGGAGCTGGTACGTCAACCTGGAGGAGCCCCGTACCCGATGGGCTGGCGGAGTGGACTCCGAGGATCACTTTCTGGACATCTCGGTCTACCCGGACCGCAGTTGGGTCTGGCGGGACGAGGACGAGTTCGAGCAGGCGCAGCGGGTCGGGCTGATGGGCCCGGAGAAGGCCCGGCGGGTGCGGGACGCCGGGCGGGCGGCCCTCGCGGCCGTCAAGGCCTGGGACAGTCCCTTCTCGGACGGCTGGGAGGAGTGGCGGCCCGATCCCGGCTGGCGGGTGCCCGAGCTGCCCGAGGACTGGAGCCGCGTCCCGGCCCGGCTGGCGTCGTGAGGGCCGCCCTCCGCCGCCCGGACGGACGCGGCGGGCGCCGCGCCCCGCGCAAGATGTCCGACTCCCGTCGGGGAAGACGCTCCGGCGTATACGGCGTCGTGAGACTCTTGATACGCCCCCTGGGGGCAAACGTAGGATCGTCGTCCGCAGGGCTGCGCTGTTCGGCAGGTGTTCGGTAATCATTGAGCGCAGCACCGGACCTGACCGTAAGTCATCTCGAGTCACTTCTAGGGGGTGGAGCCGTGCCGGATGCCCGCCACCCTGGCGACGCCACCCGTAGAGCGGGTACACCGCCTCATGAGGCGTTCGCATCGCACACCCGGCCCAGACGGACGGAAGCCCACGCGTGACGGAGCAGCCCACCTCCCACGAAGGCCGGCAGCCCTTGGCTGCCCGGCCGCAGGAACGCACCCGGCCCCGGGCGGAGGCGGCCGGCGCCACGGCCGTGCCCGGGCCGGCCGTCCCCGCGCCCAACGGGCCGCCGCAGGATCTCCAGGACCTCGCGGCGACGGCCCGGCGCGAGGGGGACAGACTGCGTTTCGTCGGCGCCGCGACCCGTCGGATCGCCCGCGGGATAGACCTGGACGAGATCGTGCTGGGGCTCTGCCGGGCGACCGTGCCGACGTTCTCCGACGCGATCCTGGTCTATCTGCGCGATCCCCTGCCGGTGGGCGACGAGCGCCCGGTCTCCCCGTTCGTGCTACGGCTGCGCCGGACGGACCGGCTGCGTTTAGCCGAAGACATCGCCGACTTCGGCGCCACGTCCCCCGTCCCCGTCATCGATCCCCACAATGACCTCACTCCGGCCGCCGAGCTGTGCGAGGTGCACTCCGGCGGGGCGCTGTCGGAGGTGCTGCGGGGGGTGCGGCCGGTCTTCGGCGACTCCGCGGCGGCCCGGGCCGCGCTGCCCGAGCTGCTCGGCGCGGACCGTACGGTGCCCAACGGCCATCGCGCGATACTCGCCCCGCTGCGCGGCCGCCGGCGGGTGATCGGGGCCGCCGTCTTCCTGCGGCGGCCGGACCGGCCCGCCTTCGAGCCGAACGATCTGCTGGTCGCCGCCCAGCTGGCGACCCACACCGCGCTCGGCATCGACAAGGCGGTGCTGTACGGCCGGGAGGCGTACATCGCGGACGAGCTGCAGCGAACCATGCTGCCGGACTCGCTGCCGCAGCCGACCGGGGTCCGGCTGGCCTCGCGCTATCTGCCCGCGGCCGAGACCGCGCGGGTGGGCGGGGACTGGTACGACGCGATCCCGCTGCCCGGCAGCCGGGTGGCGCTGGTCGTCGGCGACGTCATGGGCCACTCGATGACCTCGGCGGCGATCATGGGCCAGCTGCGGACCACGGCCCAGACCCTGGCCGGTCTGGATCTGCCGCCGCAGGAGGTCCTGCACCATCTGGACGAGCAGGCCCAGCGGCTCGGCACGGACCGGATGGCGACCTGCATGTACGCGGTGTACGACCCGGTGTCGCACCGGATCACCATCGCCAACGCGGGCCATCCGCCGCCGGTGCTGCTGCATCTGGGCGGGCGGGCCGAGGTGCTGCGGGTGCCGCCCGGAGCGCCGATCGGGGTCGGCGGGGTGGACTTCGAGGCGGTGGAGCTGGACGCTCCGGCGGGCGCGACGCTGCTGCTGTACACGGACGGGCTGGTGGAGTCGCGGCTGCGGGACGTGTGGACCGGGATCGAGCAGTTGCGGGAGCGGCTCGCCGCCACCGCCCAGCTGACCGGTCCGGACCACTCGCCGCCGCTGGAGGCGCTCTGCGACGATGTGCTCGACATGCTCGGCCCGGGTGACCGGGACGACGACATCGCGCTGCTCGCGGCCCGTTTCGACGGGATCGCGCCCAGTGATGTCGCCTACTGGTTCCTGGAGCCGGAGGACGCCGCTCCGGGCCGGGCCCGGCGGCTCGCCCGCAGGGCGCTCTCCCGGTGGGGTCTGGAGGAGCTGAGCGACGCGGTGGAGCTGCTGGTCAGCGAGGTGGTGACCAATGCCGTGCGGTACGCGGAGCGGCCGGTGACCCTGCGGCTGCTGCGGACGGACGTGCTGCGGTGCGAGGTCGGCGACGACTCCCCGCAGCTGCCCCGGCAGCGGAAGGCGCGGGACACGGACGAGGGCGGGCGCGGGCTCTTCCTGGTGAACCGGCTGGCCCGGCGGTGGGGGGCGACCCGGCTCTCCAGCGGCAAGGTCGTCTGGTTCGAGCTGCCGACCCGTCCCTAGCGGGACGGGAGGCGCGGTCCTGAGGGCCCGGCGCCCGGCTTCCTCCACGGGAGCCGGGCGCCGGGCCCTCAGCCGTACGCGGCCGGTCGCGGGGGCCGGGCCGCTCTGGTGCCGGGTGCCGGGTGCCGGGAAATGTTGCCGACAACGTGTCGGCGGCGTTGACTGGGGTACACGGCGAAAGCGACCGCACCCTCATCCCCCATGGACGGGAGGACGCTCGTGACCGAGTCATCCCCCAAGGCTCCGTACACGACCAACAACGCCGGGATCCCGGTGGAGAGCGACGAGCACTCGCTCACCGTCAGCCCCGACGGCCCGATTCTGCTCCACGACCACTATGTGATCGAGAAGATGGCCCAGTTCAACCGTGAACGGGTCCCGGAGCGGGTGGTGCACGCCAAGGGCGCGGGCGGGTACGGCTTCTTCGAGGTCACCCAGGACGTCAGCCAGTACACCAAGGCCGATCTCTTCCAGCCGGGCAGGCGCACCGACATGCTGGCCCGCTTCTCCACGGTCGCCGGCGAACAGGGCTCGCCGGACACCTGGCGGGACCCGCGCGGCTTCGCGCTGAAGTTCTACACCGAGCACGGCAACTACGACATGGTCGGCAATGACACGCCGATCTTCTTCGTCCGCGACCCGCAGAAGTTCCAGGACTTCATCCGCTCCCAGAAGCGCCACCCGGCCACCGGGCTGCGCAACAACGAGATGCAGTGGGACTTCTGGACCCTCTCCCCCGAGACGGCGCACCAGGTCACCTGGCTGATGGGCGACCGGGGCATCCCGAAGTCGTACCGCTTCATGAACGGCTACAGCTCGCACACCTATATGTGGGTGAACGGCGGCGGTGAGCGGTTCTGGGTGAAGTACCACTTCAAGACCGACCAGGGGATCGACTACCTCACCCAGGCGGAGGCCGACGAGCTGGCCGGGCACGACGCGGACCGGCACCGCCGGGATCTGTACGAGGCGATCGAGTCGGGCGACGCGCCGAGCTGGAGCCTCAAGGTGCAGATCATGCCCTTCGAGGACGCGCCGGACTACCGGTTCAACCCCTTCGATCTGACCAAGGTGTGGCCGCACGGCGACTACCCGCTGATCGACGTGGGCCGGTTCACGCTGAACGAGAACCCGGAGGACTACTTCGTCCATATCGAGCAGGCCGCCTTCGAGCCCTCGAATCTGGTGCCGGGCATCGGCCCCTCGCCGGACAAGATGCTGCTGGGCCGGCTGTTCTCGTACCCGGACGCGCACCGGTACCGGATCGGCACGAACTACGCCCAGCTGCCGCCGAACCGGCCGCGCTCGGGAGTGAACTCGTACGCCAAGGACGGTTCGATGCGCTACGTGCCGTCGAACGCGTCGATGCCGTACGCGCCGAACTCCTTCGGCGGCCCGGCGGCCGATGTGGCGCAGTTCGGCGAGCCGGCGGGCTGGGCCAGCGCGGGCGAGATGGTGCGCGAGGCGTACACGCTGCACTCCGAGGACGACGACTGGGGTCAGGCGGGCACGCTGGTGCGCGAGGTGATGGACGACGCGGCGCGGGACCGGCTGGTGTCGAATGTCGCCGGTCATCTGAGCCAGGGCGTCTCCCGGCCGATCCTGGAGCGGGCGTTCCAGTACTGGCGCAATGTCGACAAGAAGACCGGTGACCGGATCGCCAAGCAGGTGGACGGCGGCTGACCGTCCCGGACGGCGAACACGCCCGTGGCCCCCGCCGAGAAGCGGGGGCCACGGGCGTCGTCGCGTCGGCCGGGGTCAGGGCCTCGGATTGAGCCCCGGCAGGCCGGGCTCCCCGGGCTCGCCCGGTCCGCCCGTGGCGGGCGGCGAGGAGGACGAGGACGTGGTCGGTCCGGGCGAGGAGCTGGTGGCCGGCGGCGGGGCCGAGGTGGTCGGCGGCGCCGACGAGGTCGCCGGGGGCGGCGAGGAGCTGGTGGTGGGCTCGGGGTCGGGCGACTCCTCCGCCGTCTCGGACGGCGTCGGCGAGGGCGCCGGGGCGGAGGACTGCGAGGCCGTGGGGGACGGGCGGCTCTGCACCGGCTCCTTGACCTCCAGGTCGAAGGTCGCGTCGGCGTCGCCGCCGAGCGCGCCGGTGGTGTACGCCTTCCAGATCGCGGCCGGGATGGCGCCGCCGTTGGCGCGGCCCTCGTTGATGGTGTCGGTGAGGGTGACCTGGCCGGTGCCGTCGGACTTCTCGCCGAAGAGGGCGACGGCGGTGACCAGCTTGGGCGTGTAGCCGACGTACCAGGCGGACTTGTTGTTCTCCGAGGTGCCGGTCTTGCCCGCGGCCTGGTAGTCGCCCGCGGCGGCGACGCCCGAGCCCTCCTTCACGACGCCCTGCAGGGCGGAGGTCACCGTGTCCGCGGTGCCGCGGCTGATGGCCTGCTCGGAGGAGGGCTTCTTGAGGGACGCCTCGCGCACCTCGTGCTCGGCGGACTTCACGATGGTCGGCGTGACCTTCTTGCCGTGGTTGTCCAAGGTGGCGTACACCCCGGCCATGTCCCAGGTGGAGGCGTTCATCGTGCCGAGCGACATCGCGGGCTGGGGGGGCCAGCCGGCGCCGTCGCGCATGCCCATGTCGAGCGCGGTCTTCTTGGTCTCCGCGGGGCCGACGTCCACGATCATCTGCGCGTAGACCGAGTTCACCGAGTTGTTGGTGGCCTCCTGGACGGTGATCGGGCCGTGGTCCTTGTCGTTGATGTTCTCGGGCGCGAAGGCGATGTCGCTGCCCTCGACCGGACGCTTGCTTTCGCCGTCGTAGATGGTCTCCAGGCCGATCGGCAGCTCGTCCTGGGTCCGCGCCTCGTTCTCCAGCGCGGAGGCGAGCACCACGGGCTTGAAGGTCGACGCGGGCTGGTAGTCGCGGCGGGTGGCGTTGGAGAGCCAGTGCTCGGTGGCGCCGACGCCGCCGTAGAGGGCGAGGACCTCGCCGCTCTCCGGGTGGACGGAGGTCGCGCCGGCCTGCACGGTCGCGTGCTTCTTGTTGGCCTTGCGGTCGAGCTTCGCCTCCAGCTGACCCTCGACGGCCTTCTCCATCGCCTGCTGGCGCTTCTTGTCGATGTTGAGGGTGATCGTCCAGCCGCCGGCCTTGATCTCCTCGTCGCCGATGCCCTGGCTCTCCAGCTCGGCGTTGGCCGCCTCGACGAGATAGCCGACCTGGCCCTCCATGCCGGGGGCGGCCTGCGGGGGCTTGGGCTCGGGGAACTTCTGCGCGTCGCGCACCGAGTCCTCCAGCCAGCCCTCCTCGACCATGTTGTTCAGCGCGTAGGCCCAGCGCTCCTTGGCCATCGCCTTGCCCTTGTCGGTGGCGATGGCCCAGTCGTACTGGTTGGGGGCCTGGAGGAGGGCCGCGAGGTACGCGCCCTGGGCGAGGGTCAGCTTCTCGGCGTCGACGCGGTAGTACGCCTGGGCCGCGGCCTGGATGCCGTAGGCCCCGCGGCCGTAGTAGCTGGTGTTGATGTACCCGGCGAGGATCTCCTCCTTGCCCTTCTCCTCGTCGACCTTGAGGGAGATCACCAGTTCCTTGAGCTTGCGGGTGACCGTCTGGTCCTGGTTCAGGTAGTAGTTCTTGACGTACTGCTGGGTGATGGTCGAGCCGCCCTGCTTGCCCTGACCGGTGACGGTGTTGAGCAGACCGCGCGCGGTGCCCTTGAGGTCGACGCCGTGGTCCTTGAAGAAGGACTTGTTCTCGGCGGCGACGAAGGTGTACTGGACGTCCCTGGGTATCTTCTCCAGGCCGATGATCTCGCGGTTGCGCTCACCGGTGCGGGCGAGGATCGAGCCGTCCCGGTACTTGTAGACGTTGCTCTGCAGCTCGGCCTCGGCGTTGGCCTTGGGCACCGGGACCATCAGATAGACCACGTAGAACGCGCCCATGGCGAGCAGGCAGAGCCCGAGGAACGTGCCCAGGACCTTCTTCCAGGTGAAGAAGCGCCGTATCCCCCTGGGCTTGCCGGCCTTTCTGGCCGTCCGCGCCCCGCGCTCCCGCGCCCGTCGCGCCTCCGCTCGGCCCATCGCTCGTTCCGCTCCGCTCTTCGCTTCTTCGGTCTCGTCCACCGGTGCCGTGCCGCCGCCGTGGTGTCCCACATCCGTCCGGCGGGGCTCCGCCCCGCCCCCGCGCATAAGCAGCTCAGAAAACTAACACCGGCCGCGACGACAAAGTTCGACCGATCCGGACTTTCCCGACGTGACAATCAGCACCTCGTTCTCTGGAACCGACTCACGAGAGGTGCGCAAGGTTGCGAGATCCAATAATGTGTAATCACATTGCTAGCCGATCGCTAGCGGCCCGGCCGGCCCGACCGCGTCGGCAGGACCGGCCGGGCACGGACGGCGCGCGCACACCGCGCACGCACCACAGCAGGACCGCACCAGCACCGCGACACCACCGCGGAAGCACCAGCACAGCCGCAGAGAAACGGGGACCGGCATGTCCGCCACCACCACCACCGACGACGTACCCCAGATGCCCGCACCCCGGGTCAGAGAGTTCGCCGCCCACAGCATCGGCGGCGGGCTCGCCCTGCTGCTGGGCCTCGTCGGCCTCGCCGCCGGCATCGCCCTCGTCGTCGCCGGCGCGGCGACCGCCGCGGCCGGCGCGAAGATCGCCCTGATCGTCGGCGGCGTCGCCGTCGCCCTCGCCGCGTTCTTCGCGATGGGCGGACTGAACATGGTCGCCCCGGGCGAGGCCCGCGTCGTCCAGCTCTTCGGCCGCTACCGGGGCACCATCCGCACCGACGGACTGCGCTGGGTCAACCCGCTGACCTCGCGCGAGAAGATCTCCACCCGGGTGCGGAACCACGAGACCGCGATCCTCAAGGTGAACGACGCCTACGGCAACCCGATCGAGCTGGCCGCCGTCGTCGTGTGGAAGGTCGAGGACACCGCCCAGGCCCTCTTCGAGGTCGACGACTTCCTGGAGTTCGTCTCCACCCAGACCGAGGCCGCCGTCCGGCACATCGCCATCGAGTACCCGTACGACGCGCACGACGAGGACGGCCTCTCGCTCCGGGGCAACGCCGAGGAGATCACCGAGACGCTCGCGGTCGAGCTGCGCGCCCGGGTCGAGGCGGCCGGCGTCCACATCATCGAGTCCCGCTTCACCCACCTCGCGTACGCCCCCGAGATCGCCTCCGCGATGCTCCAGCGCCAGCAGGCCGGCGCGGTCGTCGCGGCCCGCCGGCTGATCGTCGACGGCGCGGTGGGCATGGTCGAGGAGGCGATCGACCGGATCACCGAACGCGACATCGTCGAGCTGGACACCGAGCGCAAGGCCGCCATGGTCTCCAATCTGATGGTCGTCCTCTGCGGCGACCGCTCGGCCCAGCCGGTCCTCAACACGGGCACGCTCTACCAGTGACCCCGCCCCCCGAGCGCAAACAGGTCCTGCTGCGGCTGGACCCGGTGGTGTACGAGGCGCTGGCGCGCTGGGCGTCGGACGAACTGCGCAGCGCGAACGCGCAGATCGAGTTCCTGCTGCGCAGGGCGCTGTCGGAGGCGGGCCGGCTGCCCGGGGGCGTGGCCCCGATCGCCCGGCGGGGCCGGCCTCCCAAACCTCCCGAGAAATGACCGGCGAGGACCCGCGGCCCGCGCGGCCACGGGTCCCGCAGCGGTCTGTGTCGGCGTGATACACACCCCGTACAGTGCTGACATGTCCATCGGTCACACCCTCCTCGCGCTCCTCGAGTCCGGTCCGCGCCACGGATACGACCTCAAGCGCGCCTTCGACGAGAAGTTCGGGCACGACCGGCCGCTCCACTACGGCCAGGTCTACTCGACGATGTCGCGGCTGCTGAAGAACGGCCTGGTCGAGGTGGACGGCGTCGAGGCCGGAGGCGGGCCCGAGCGCAAGCGGTACGCCATCACCGAGGCCGGCGTCACCGATGTCTCACGCTGGCTCGCCCAGCCCGAGACGCCGGAGCCGTACCTCCAGTCGACGCTCTACACCAAGGTCGTCCTCGCCCTGCTCACCGGACGCAGCGCCACCGATCTGCTGGATCTCCAGCGGACCGAGCATCTGCGGCTGATGCGGATCCTCACCGACCGCAAGCGCGGCGGCGACCTCGCCGACCAGCTCATCTGCGACCACGCCCTGTTCCATCTGGAGGCGGATCTGCGCTGGCTGGAGCTGACCTCGGCCCGGCTGTCCCGGCTGGCGACGGAGATCGGCGCGCCCGAGGCGGCCGGGCGGAAGCGGGCCGGCGCGTGATCCCCGAGGGTTCCCTCCTCGTCGCCGAGGACCTCCACAAGAGCTACGGCCGCACCACCGCCCTCGACGGGGCCGGATTCTCCATCCACCCCGGCGAGGTCGTCGCCGTGCTCGGCCCCTCCGGCTCCGGCAAGTCGACCCTGCTGCACTGCCTCGCCGGGATCGTCCCGCCCGACTCCGGGAGGCTGCGCTACGACGGGCGCGACCTCATCGCCATGACGGACGCGCACCGCAGCGCGCTGCGCCGGACCGAGTTCGGCTTCGTCTTCCAGTTCGGCCAGCTGGTGCCCGAGCTGACCTGCACGGAGAATGTGGCGCTGCCGCTGCGGCTGGCCGGCGCCCGGCGCCGGGACGCCGAGCGGACCGCGGTCCAGTGGCTGGAGCGGCTGGAGGTCGAGGACATCCGCGACCAGCGCCCCGGCGAGGTCTCCGGCGGTCAGGGCCAGCGGGTGGCGGTCGCCCGCGCGCTGGTCACCTCGCCGCGCGTGGTCTTCGCCGACGAGCCGACCGGGGCCCTGGACACCTACAGCGGCGAGCGGGTCATGCAGCTGCTGACGGAGGCCGCCAGATCCTCGAACGCCGCCGTGGTGCTGGTCACCCACGAGCCCCGGGTCGCCGCCTACTCCGACCGGGAGATCGTGGTGCGCGACGGACGGACCCGGGACGTGGACCACGCCGTATGACCGCGCGACCGGAGCTTGATGCCGTCGCGCCCCCGGTGTACGAGCACCTCGGCCCGGTCCGGTCCCGGCTGCGGGATCTCGGGCTCGGCGTCCGCTTCGCCGCGTTCGGCGGCCGTGAGGGCTGGATCCGCAACGCGCTGACCGCCACCGGCATCGGGCTCGGCGTCGCGCTGCTGCTCATCGCCGCCTCGCTGCCGCAGATCATGGACAACCGGGAGAGCCGGCTGAACGCCCGCGCCCCGAGCGGGCTGACGGCGAGCGGGCAGGTCCCCCGCTCCCCCTCGTCGGTGCTGTGGACGGACGCCACCACCGAGTACCGCGACAGCGTCATCGGCGGCCAGCTGCTGCGGCCGGAGGGCGACCGGCCCTCGCTGCCGCCCGGGGTGGACACCATGCCGGGCCCCGGCGAGATGCTGGTCTCCCCCGCCCTGGGCGAGCTGCTGCGCTCGTCCGACGGCCGGATGCTGGCCGAGCGGCTCGGCCACCGGATCATCGGCGCCATCGGCGAGAACGGGCTGCTCGACCCCGGGGAACTCGTCTTCTACGCCGGCAGCTCGACGCTGACGCCGGTGAACGGCGCCGGCCGAACCGACGGCTACGGCGGCAACGGACTGTGGGACTCGCCGGTCGACCCCACCCTCACCGCGCTCGCCACCCTCATCTCCGTGGTGCTGCTCGCTCCGGTGGCGGTCTTCATCGGCGCCAGCGTCCGGTTCTGCGGCGACCGGCGGGACAGCAGACTCGCGGCGCTGCGGCTGGTCGGCGCCGACGCGGCGACCACCCGCCGGATGGCCGTCGGAGAGGCGCTGTTCGGCTCCGCGCTGGGACTGGTCCTCGGGGGCGCGGTCTTCGCGGCGGCCCGGCCCTTCGCCGGCTCGTTCCGGATCTGGGGGCTGAGCGCCTATCCCTCGGACGTGGTCCCGGAGCCCGGGCCCGCGCTGCTGATCCTGCTGGCCGTGCCGGTGGTGTCGATCCTGGTGACGCTGATCGCGCTGCGCTCGGTGCTGATCGAGCCCCTGGGCGTCGTACGGAGATCGGCCACGCGCGGGCGGCGGCTGTGGTGGCGGCTGGTGCTGCCCGCGGCGGGAGTGGCGGTGCTGCTCGCGGGCGACCGCTTCACCGGCCAGGAGCCGCTGGACACGGTCCATCCGCTGCCGCTGGCGGGCGGCTCGATCCTGGTCCTGCTCGGGGTCACCGCGCTCTTCCCGTGGGTGGTCGACGCGGTGGTGTCCCGGCTGCGCGGCGGGCCGGTCTCCTGGCAGCTGGCCGTGCGCGGGCTCCAGCTGCGCGGCGGGACGGCCGGGCGGGCGGTGAGCGGGATCCTGGTCGCGGTGGCCGGGGCGATCACCCTCCAGATGGTCTTCGCGGGCATGCACGACGACCTCCGGGAGACCGCCGGGAACAGCGCGCAGTGGAGCCGGGTGGACGTCTCCGCCGAGCGTCCGAGCCGGGAGCTGGCCGTCCGGATGAGCCGCGACTTCGCCAAGACGCCGGGGGTGAGCGAGGCGTTCGCGCTGGTCAGCTCCACGCTGCGGGCCCCGGACCGGGGTGCGGCCGCGCCCGGCGATCCCTGGCCGTCGGTCCAGGTGACGATCGCCGACTGCCCGGTGCTGCGGAAGCTGGCCCGGATCGGCCGGTGCGCGGACGGCGACGCCTTCGTCGTCCACAACAGCTGGAGCCAGGAGGCCAACGACTGGTCCGACCGGGCCGCTCCCAAGGGCGGCCGGCTGCTGCTGCCCGGCGACGGGCGCGGCGCGCGCGGCTGGACGCTGCCCGCCGACGCGCCCACCGTGACGGCGCGCTCGTCGGGGGCCGCGGGCTCGGAGTACGACGGGATCTACGCGACGCCCGGCTCGCTCGATCCGGCACGGCTCTCCGAGGGCGCGACGACGGCGCTGATCACGGCGGACGACAAGGTCCCCGACGCGCAGGACCGCATACGCGACACGGCCTCCCGGATCGATCGCTCGCTGCGGGTCTGGTCGCTCCGGATGCCCGAGCGGGACCAGATGTACCGCAGCATCCACGTCGGGCTGCTGGCGGGCACGACGGCGACGATGACGCTGATCGCGCTCTCGATGCTGGTCTCCCAGGTCGAGCAGTTGCGGGAGCGCCGGCGGCTGCTGCCGGTGCTGATGGCGTTCGGCGCCCGGCGCTCCACGCTGGCCCGGTCGCTGCTGTGGCAGACCGCGCTGCCGGTGACGCTGGGGATGGCGGTGGCGGTGGCCAGCGGCCTGCTGCTCGGCTCGGTGATGCTGGGGCTGATCGGGAAGCCGGTACGGGACTGGTGGCTGTTCCTGCCCGTGGCGGGGACGGGGATCGGGGTGATTCTGCTGGTGACGGTGTTGAGCCTGCCGGCGCTGTGGCGGCTGATGCGGCCGGAGGGGCTGCGGACGGAGTAGCGGGGGCGTACCGGCCGGGACGGTACGGCTGTGGCGGCCGGGCCCGTGGAGGCGTACCGCCCGGGCCGGTACGTCCGTACCGGCCGGCTGGTCGGTACGGGGGCCGGCCGGTCAGTCCGTGACGCGGACCGGCAGGGTGCGCAGACAGGTCCGCAGCGCGTCGGCGAACTCCTCGAACTCGCCCTGACGGGCGGTGCCGGTGCGCATGGCCAGCGCGATCCGGCGGGCGGGTGCGGGGTCGGCGAAGTGCGCGGTGGTCAGCCCGCCCCGGCCGGTCTCGACGCCGACGGCGGTGCGCGGCAGCAGGGTCACGCCCAGTCCGCCCGCGACCAGCTGGACCAGGGTGGAGAGTCCGGCGGCGGTGGTGGTGACGGGGGTGTCGTCGCCCCGCCCGGCCTCGCGGCAGATGTCGAGGGCCTGGTCGCGCAGGCAGTGCCCCTCGTCGAGGAGGAGCAGCGGGAGTTCGCGCAGGGCCTCGCGGGGCAGGTCCGCACGGCCGCCGAGCCAGTGGTCCTCCGGGGTGACCAGGACGAAGTCCTCGTCGAAGAGGGGCAGTTCGGTGACGCCGGGCACGCCGAGGGGGACGGCGAGCAGCAGCAGGTCCAGCCGGCCGCCGGTCAGTCCGTCCAGGAGCGAGGAGGTCTGCTCCTCGTGGACCTGGAGGTCGAGGTCCGGGTAGGCGCCGCGGACCAGCCGCAGCACCTGGGGGAGCAGATAGGGCGCGACGGTGGGGATCACGCCGAGCCGCAGTACGCCGGTGAAGGGCGCGCGGACGGCCTCGGCCTCCTCCATCAGCGCGCCGACGGCGTCGAGGACGGCCTTGGCGCGGGCGGCGAGGCGTTCGCCGGCCGGGGAGAGGAGCACTTTGCGGGTGGTGCGCTCCAGGAGCTGGACGCCGAGGACCTCCTCCAGCGCGGAGACGGCTCCGGAGAGCGCGGGCTGGCTCATGCCGATGGCCGCCGCGGCGTCCCGGAAGTGCAGGTGCTCGGCGGCGGCGGCGAAGGCGCGCAGCTGGGCGATGCTGGGCTGTTTGGCCCGGGCGACCCCGCTCATTGATAACCTCCTCCGATCGTGACGGCCGATTCTAATCGCTTGGGCCCGGTGGAAATAATCGGCTCCCACGGAAGGGCCGGGGGCGCTCCCGGCCGGGTCGAGGGGATGCGAGGGCGGTATGGACGGCCTTGGGGATGTGCGGCGCGGGGGCGGGGAGCCGCCCGCGGAGGCGATCCGGTCGGGCGGCGAGGAGGTGTTCGCGGAGCTGTCCGAGCGGTACCGGCACGAGCTGCGGGTGCATCTGTACCGGATGCTGGGGTCCTTCACGGAGGCGGAGGACCTGGTGCAGGAGACCCTGCTCAGGGCCTGGCGCAAGCGGGCGGACTTCGCGGGGCGGTCGACGTTCCGCGCCTGGCTGTACGGGATCGCGACCCGGGTCGCCCTGGACGCGCCGGCGAGTCCGGCGCGGCGGCGGGAGCCGGCGGCGGCGATGGACGCCTCGGGCGGTCCGGCCGAGTCGGCGACGGCGGAGGTGACCTGGCTGGAGCCCTTCCCGGACGGGCTGCTGGACGCGGCGGCCCCGGCGGACGGCGGGCCGGAGGCGGTGGCGATCGCCCGGGAGACGATCGAGCTGGCGTTTCTCGCGGCGATCCAGCATCTGCCGCCCCGGCAGCGGGCGGTGCTGATTCTGCGGGACGTGGTCGGCCGGCCGGCCCAGGAGACGGCCGAGACCCTGGAGATGTCGGTGGCGTCGGTGAAGAGCGCGCTCCAGCGGGCCCGGGCGACGCTGCGGGAGCGGCTCCCCGCGCGGCGGGCGGAGTGGCGGGCGGCGACCGCGCCGAGCGAGTCGGAGCGGGCGCTGCTGGCGCGGTATGTCGCCGCTTCGCGGTCGGCGGATCTGGCGGCGCTGGGCGCGCTGCTGCGGGAGGACGCGCGGCAGACGATGCCCCCGGCCCGTCTGGTCTTCGAGGGGCGTGCGGCGATCCTGGACATGTGGCGTCCGGTGCTGGAGGGCGAGAGCGCGTGGGGCGAGTGGCGCTCGGCCGGGCTGAGCCTCAATCGCCAGCCGGCGGCGGCGCATCGGGTGCGCCGGCCGGGTTCGCGGGTGTTCACGCCGGTGAACATCGATGTGCTGCGGATCGAGGACGGTCTGATCGTGGAGATCACCACGTTCGGCCCGGAGCTGCTGCCGCGGCTCGCCCCGGATCTGGCGATGTGACGCGGGCCACAGAGTCGTACCGATTCCTTTCTCCGGGCGCTCCCGTCATATGAGCGACGACGCGCTGACGCGTCGACGCCAGGAGAAAGAGGGCTCCCCATGTCGAATTCCACCGCCGCCCCGCGCCCGGACGAGCAGCTCCGCCGGCTCGACCGGCTGATCGGAACCTGGCGGGTGACCGGGGGCGCGGAGGGCACGGTCGTCTACCGCTGGGCGGAGGGCGGTTTCTTCCTCGTCCAGGACGTCGAGCTGGAGCAGCACGGCGAGCGGGTGGCCGGCTTCGAGGTGATCGGCCGCGAGAACCCCTTCGGCGCCGAGGAGCCGGGCGCGGACATCAGGTCCCGCTTCTACGACAACCAGGGCCACACCTTCGACTACGTCTACGAGTCCGAGGGCGAGAGTCTCACCATCTGGGGCGGCGAGAAGGGCTCCCCGGCCTTCTACCGCGGCGTTTTCAGCCCGGACGGGGACACTCTCTCGGGCGCGTGGACCTATCCGGGGGGCGGCGGCTACGCGTCGGAGATGACCCGGATCGGGTAGTTCCGGGGCCCGGCGGGAGCGGCGGGCATTGATCGGAGGGGCTGATCGCAGTGAGCCGATTGATCGATTTCACCCGTGATCGTGGATGTGACATGGTGCGTTTGTCCAAACCCTCACGCACCCTGGAGTAACACCGTGCTGACTGTCGGCGACCAGTTCCCCACCTTCGAGCTCACCGCCTGCGTCTCCCTGGAGAACGGCAGCGAGTTCGAGGTCATCAACCACAAGTCCTACGAGGGCAAGTGGAAGGTCGTCTTCGCGTGGCCGAAGGACTTCACCTTCGTCTGCCCGACCGAGATCGCCGCCTTCGGAAAGCTGAACGACGAGTTCGCCGACCGCGACGCGCAGATCCTCGGCTTCTCCGGTGACTCCGAGTTCGTCCACCACGCCTGGCGCAAGGACCACGCCGACCTGCGTGACCTGCCCTTCCCGATGCTGGCCGACTCCAAGCACGAGCTGATGCGCGACCTGGGCATCGAGGGCGCCGACGGCTTCGCCCAGCGCGCCGTCTTCATCGTGGACCCGAACAACGAGATCCAGTTCACCATGGTGACCGCCGGCTCCGTGGGCCGGAACCCCAAGGAGGTCCTGCGGGTGCTGGACGCGCTCCAGACCGACGAGCTGTGCCCGTGCAACTGGACCAAGGGCGAGACCACCCTTGACCCGGTCGCGCTCCTGGCCGGTGAGTGACCCATGTCGCTCGACGCTCTCAAGTCCGCGCTGCCGGAGTACGCCAAGGACCTGAAGCTCAATCTGGGCTCGGTCATCGGCAACAACGACAAGCTCTCGCAGCAGCAGCTGTGGGGCACCGTCCTCGCCACCGCCATCGCCTCGCGCAGCCCCATCGCGCTGCGTGAGCTGGAGCCCGAGGCGAAGGCCAACCTCACCCCGGAGGCGTACACCGCCGCCAAGGCGGCCGCCGCCGTCATGGCGATGAACAACGTCTTCTACCGGACCCGGCATCTGCTGTCCGACCCGGAGTACGGCACGCTGCGCGCGGGTCTGCGGATGAACGTCATCGGCAACCCGGGCGTGGAGAAGGTCGACTTCGAGCTGTGGTCGCTCGCCGTCTCCGCCGTCAACGGCTGCGGCCAGTGCCTCGACTCGCACGAGCAGGTGCTCCGCAAGGCCGGGATCGAGCGGGACGTGATCCAGGAGTCCTTCAAGATCGCCGCCGTGGTCCAGGCCGTGGGCGCGACCCTCGACGCCGAGGCCGCGCTCGCGCAGTAGCGGCACGGCACGGCATCACCGTGGGCAGGAAGGGCCCCGCCGCGACAGCGCGGCGGGGCCCTTCGCCCGTTTCACCGGCCGCCGCTCTGGAGCTGCTCCATCAGCGCCCGCATATCGTCCTGCATGATCGCTTCCAGTCTCGCGACATCCGCCGGGCGCACCGGCCCGTCCTCGCTCCGGGGCGAGTGGATGTGCATGCTCAGCGTCGCCTGTCCGTCGAGCACATACAGGGCCGGCACGTCATTGTGGACGTTCTTCACCCAGTAGGCGCGCTCGCCGAGCCCCTGGATCCGGACCAGCTTGTGGTGCTCGCTCTCGTTCAGCTCCTCGGCGGCCACGGACGCGTCGAACTGCGGCTCCGGATCGGTCCGCCGGTGCAGGGTGTAGGTCAGCTGGACGCTGCCGGTCGGCTCCTCCTCGGCGGCGGGCTTCCCGAAGGCGGGGAAGCTGAACCAGCAGTGCGCCTTGTCCATCGCCGGGTCCTTCCGCCCCGTCTGCTCCGCCCCGCTCCGCTCCCCGTACAGGCCGGTCAGCTCCGGCATCGCCGCGTCCGCGCAGAGATTGTCGCTGGCCCGATAGCCGTTGAGGTCCGGTTCGCGCGAGGTGTACGCGTAGAGTCCGCCCGCCCAGAGCGCCGACGCCGCCACGGCTCCGCCGAGCGCCCACGCCCAGGACCGGGCCGGCGCGCGGCGGCGGCCGGCGGGCTCCTCCGGATCCGTCCCGGCGGCGGGGCCGCCGGGAGCGACGGGCCGGGACACCGGCTGCCCGTCCTCGCCGATCAGCTCGATGTCGGAGATCATTCCTGCGCCCCGGCGCTCGGGGCGGGCTCGGCCTCGGCGGCGGGCGCCGCCTTCTCCGGCGGCCGGGCGGCGGCGCGCAGCGCCTGTTCCCTGCTGTACGCCCGCAGATAGCCGACGACCGTGTTGGTGACCGCGACCAGCGGCACCGCGACCACCGCGCCGCCGATTCCGGCGGTCACGCCGCCGACCGCGACGGAGAGGACGACGGCGAGGGGGTGCACCCGTACCGCGCGGCCCAGGATGAACGGCTGGAGCACATGGCCCTCGATCTGCTGCACGGCGAGCACCACGACCAGGACCATCAGCGCGGTGAACACGCCCTGGGTGACCAGGGCGACGACGACCGCGAGCGCGCCCGACATGACCGCGCCCACCAGCGGGATGAAGGCGAAGAGGAAGATGAAGACGGCGAGCGGCACGGCCATCGGCACGTCCAGGACGTAGATCCCGAGGCCGATGAAGATGGCGTCGATCAGGGCGACGAGCACCGTGCCCCGCACATAGGCGGTCAGGGTGCGCCAGGCGCGCGGCCCCGCTCCGGCCACTCCGGCGCGCGCCTGCGCCGGGACCAGTTTGAGGGTCCACTGCCAGATGCGCTTCCCGTCGTACAGCAGGAAGAGCGTGGAGAACATCGCCAGCAGTATCCCGGTGAGGACCTCCACCATCACGGAGACGCCCTGGAGCCCGGCGGAGGTGATCTCCTCGGTGTTGGTGCCGATGGTGTCGCTGAGGTTCTGCGCGATGTCGTTGATCTGGCTCTCGGTGACATGGAAGGGGCTGTCGAGGACCCAGCGCTTCAGCTCCTCGATGCCGTCCCTGACCCGGGCGGAGAGATTGTCCAGGTTGTCCATCACCTGCCAGACGACGAACCAGCCGACCAGGCCCATGATGACGAAGCCGGAGACCGCGGTGACGGCGGTGGCGAGCCCCCGGGGCAGCCCGACGCGCCTGAGCCGTGCCACGGTGGGCTGGAGCAGTGCGGTGATCAGCAGCGCGGAGGCGAAGGCCAGGACCACCAGCTGTACGGCGCTGATGACGCGCATGAGCACCCAGAGGGTGCCCGCGAGCACCAGCAGCCGCCAGCCGGCCTCGGCCGCGACCCGCATGCCCCAGGGGATGACGGCGACCGGCTCCGGCCGGGCGGGCACGGCGGGGGCGTACGCGGGAGGCGCGGGGACGCTCTGGGGCGCGGCGGGGTCGCCGTCGGCGGTCATCGCCGGCGTGTCCGGATCCTCGTCGCGGGCCTCGCGGCGTTCGTCCAGACGTTCCGAGATCCGGGTGACCCCGGCCCCGAGATCCGCGAGCCACCCCGGCAGTTTCGACATGCTGCTTCCTCTTCCCCCATACCCGCCCGTGAGTCTCAAGTCCCTCGGGAGAAAAGACGGTACACGCAACGGCGGAGCCCCCCGCCGGTGAATCGGCGGGGGGCTCCGTACGCGCTGGGCGAAGGCTCTAGTACCAGCGGTTGGCCTGCCAGAACGACCACGCGCCGCAGGGGCTGTCGTAGCGCTCGTTCATGTAGTTGAGGCCCCACTTGATCTGGGTGGCCGGGTTGGTCCGCCAGTCGGCTCCGGCTTCCGCCATCTTGGAGCCGGGGTACGCCTGGACCAGTCCGTAGGCGCCCGAGGACGGGTTCACCGCCTTGTAGTTCCAGGTGGACTCGTGCTGCACGATGTTGCTGAAGCACTGGAACTGTCCGGCGGGGATGATCGACCGGGCGATCGCCTGGACCTCGGCGACCGTGTACGAGCCCTTGGCGGGGGAGCTTGCGGTGCTGACGGATTCGCGGGCCGTGTCACGGCTGGCGCGCTCCTCCTTCTCCCGCTCCTTCTTCTCCTGCTCCGCCTTCTCCTTCTTCTCGGCGGCCTCCTTGGCCAGGCGCTCCTGCTCGGCCTTCGCGTCGGCGGCTTCCTTCTTCGCCTTCGCGGTCTTGGCGGCCTCGAAGCGGGCGTCCTCCTCGGCGGCCTTCTTGGCGGCCGCGTCGGCGGCGGCGGCCTGGGCGTCGGCCTGCTCCGTCAAGGAGGCGACCTGCACCTGGGCCTGCTGACCCATGGGTATGTCGGCGAGGAGGGTCGCGTCGGCCGCGGTCGTCTCCAGGTTGTCGCTCGCGGGCTGGGTGTTGCCCGAGGCGACGCCGACGACGGCTCCGACGGTGGTGACCGCGGTGGCTGACGCCACGGCGAATCCCCGGACCGAGATCCGGCTCACACGGTTTCCTTCCAGCATCGCCCGCACAGGTGACCCCGCGGACGAATCGTGCCCCTGGCACGGGCCTCCCACTGCGTTGGGTCACAGGAGGCGCTGGCCCGCGGTCAACTCCCCTGCGGGAGCGGCCGATACAGCTGACGGGCGGCACACGACGGCAGGTTTTGAGTTGTCCGGTGCGATGGGCACCGAGGGGTGGTGCTGTTGTGTCGTATGCGGGGGCCTGACGGAAGCAAGACTCTGCCGGAACCGGCCACCGCAAGGCAATTCTTCGTTACGTGGGAAAGCTCACACCCGTTTGGCCGAAGAAGTTCGGTGGAAAAGACGGCACAACACAGCGCCGCCCCACTACGCTTCTGCGTTTCGCGGGGCGGCGCCGTCGGTTCTCGTCGTATTAAATCTGACCGTCCTCCAGCATTTCGGTCACCAGTGCGGCGATCTGCGAGCGCTCCGAACGAGTGAGCGTCACATGGGCGAAGAGCGGATGCCCCTTCAACTTCTCCACCACGGCCACGACTCCGTCGTACCGCCCCACGCGCAGATTGTCCCGCTGTGCCACGTCATGGGTGAGAACGACCCGGGAGTTGGCCCCGACCCGGGAGAGCACGGTCAGCAGGACGTTCCGCTCCAGCGACTGGGCCTCGTCGACGATGACGAACGCGTCGTGGAGCGAGCGGCCGCGGATATGGGTGAGCGGGAGGACTTCGAGCATCCCCCGGCCGAGCACCTCCTCGATCACCTCGCGGCCCGCGACGGCGGAGAGGGTGTCGAAGACCGCCTGCGCCCAGGGGCTCATCTTCTCGGCCTCGGTGCCGGGCAGATATCCCAGCTCCTGCCCGCCCACCGCGTACAGCGGCCGGAAGACCATCACCTTCTGATGCTGCTGCCGCTCCAGCACGGCCTCCAGGCCCGCGCAGAGCGCGAGCGCGGACTTGCCGGTGCCGGCCCGGCCGCCCAGCGAGACGATCCCGACGTCCGGATCGAGCAGCAGATCGAGCGCGATGCGCTGCTCGGCGCTGCGGCCGTGGATCCCGAAGGCCTCCCGGTCGCCGCGGACCAGCCGGACGCCGCCCTCGGCGGTGACCCGTCCCAGCGCCTTGCCGCGCTCGGACTGGAGGACGAGCCCGGTGTGGACGGGGAGCCCGTCCGCCTCGGGGGCGTACACCCGCTCCTCGCTGTACAGCTGGTCCACCTCGTCGGCGGAGAGCGACAGCTCGGCCATGCCGGTCCAGCCGGAGTCGGTGATCGCCAGCTCCGCCCGGTACTCCTCGGCCAGCAGGCCGACGGACGACGCCTTGATGCGCAGCGGCAGGTCCTTGGAGACGACGGTGACGTCGTACCCCTCGGCCTGGAGATTCCGCGCCACGGCCAGGATCCGTGAGTCGTTGTCGCCCAGCCTGAATCCGGCCGGGAGGAGGGCCGGATCGGAGTGATTGAGCTCGACGCGGAGGGTGCCGCCGAGGTCGCCCAGCGGAATGGGAGCGTCCAGACGTCCGTGCCGGACACGGAAGTCGTCCAGCAGGCGCAGGGCCTGCCGGGCGAAGTAACCCAGTTCCGGATGCTGCCTCTTGGCCTCCAGCTCCGTGATGACCACGATCGGGAGCACGACTTCGTGTTCCTCGAAGCGGGTCGGGGCGTTCGGATCGGCCAGCAGGACGCTGGTGTCGAGAACGTAAGTGCGCCTGTCGGGCAGTCGGCGCTTTGAGCTGTTCACCACGGAAGGACGTACCCCCTCGGATGAGGTCGGCGGTGCGACGCCGTCGCGGGCCAGATGGTCTCCCCGCCGCGACACGGCAGGGGACCTCCCCGCCGGAGGCGGGGGAGGAGCCGGGCTTCAGGCCACGATGCGTGGGCCGAGCGCCGGCCCTCCGCGTGGTCCGCACAGGGGGTGCGTTCCTTCGTGTGCAAAGGGCCTCCCGGGTGAGTGGTCACCGCCACTCACTGAGATACGACGTTCGTGGATCGGACGTCGACCTGGAAGGGATATTCCCTCGAACACGCGCCGCCATGCCAGAGCATGGGGCCACAGCTGGATGAACAACGGGTGATCGGTGGTGACGCGGCCCTGTTCAGCTGCCGTAACGGCGGTGCCGGGCCGCGTAATCACGCAGCGCGCGCAGGAAGTCCACCTTGCGGAAGGCGGGCCAGAAGACCTCGCAGAAGTAGTACTCCGAGTGGGCGCTCTGCCAGAGCATGAAGCCGGACAGCCGCTGCTCGCCGCTGGTGCGGATGACGAGATCGGGGTCGGGCTGGCCCCGGGTGTAGAGGTGCTCCGAGATGTGCTCGACGTCGACGATCTCGGCCAGCTCCTCGAAGCTGGTTCCCTTGTCGGCGTGTTCCAGCAGCAGGGAGCGGACCGCGTCCGCGATCTCCTGGCGGCCTCCGTAGCCGACGGCGACGTTGATGAGTATGCCCGTGTGGTCGAGAGTGGCCTGCTCGGCCTCCTTCAGCACGGCCTGGGTGCGGGCGGGCAGCAGATCCATGGTGCCCACGTGGTGGACCCGCCAGCGGCCGTCGGCGGCCAGCGCGCGGACCGCGTCCTCGATGATGCCGAGGAGGGGCACCAGCTCCTTCTCGGGGCGGTCCAGATTGTCGGTGGAGAGCATCCAGAGCGTGACCACCTCGACATCGGACTCGGCGCACCAGCCCAGCAGCTCCTGGATCTTGCTCGCGCCGGCCTTGTGACCCGCCTCGGGGGAGCTGCCGGCCGCCTTGGCCCACCGGCGGTTGCCGTCGAGGATGACTCCGATGTGCTTGGGCACCTGGGTATGGTCCAGTCGGCCTTCCACCCGGCGTGCGTAGAGCCTGTACACCAGGTCACGCAGGTTCACGGAGTCCACCTCTCGGTTCTTTCGGGCTCGCCCGCCCGGAATCCGGGGACCGTGGCGGGGGCTCGTGGAGTCATTGGCGGGGTCCGCTCCCGGGCGGCGCGCCACCGGCGCCGGCGCCCGGGCAGCCCGGCGTCGGGCAGCCCGGCCGGAGACAGGCGGCGATCCCCCGCGCCGTGCGGCTTCCCCTGAAGCCGCCACACTACTGCGGACCGGCCACGGCGGCCCAACCCGGTCTGTCACAAGTCCGTGATAAGGAGGGATGTGTGACTGATTCCTCCGTGTATCTCGCTTCCGCCGACCGCTACGACTCGATGGAGTACCGCCGTACCGGCCGCTCGGGGCTGCGCCTCCCGGCGATCTCGCTCGGCCTGTGGCACAACTTCGGCGACGACCGCACCCTCGGCTCCCAGCGGGCGATCCTGCGCCGCGCCTTCGATCTCGGGGTCACCCACTTCGATCTGGCGAACAACTACGGCCCGCCGCCCGGCTCGGCCGAGCTGAACTTCGGCAAGCTCTTCGCCCAGGACTTCGCCCCCTACCGCGATGAGCTGATCATCTCGACCAAGGCCGGCTATCTGATGCACCCGGGGCCCTACGGTGAGTGGGGATCCCGGAAGTATCTGCTGTCGTCGCTGGACGCCTCGCTGCGGCGGATGGGCCTCGACTATGTGGACATCTTCTACTCGCACCGCTTCGACCCGCACACTCCGCTGGAGGAGACGATGGGGGCGCTGGCCACCGCCGTGCGGCAGGGCAAGGCGCTGTACGCGGGTGTGTCGTCGTACAGCTCCGAGCAGACCGCCGAGGCCGCGCGGCTGCTGCGGGAGATGGGGGTGCCGGCCCTGATCCACCAGCCCTCGTACTCGATGATCAACCGGTGGACCGAGGACGACGGGCTGCTGGACACGCTGGAGACGGCGGGCATGGGGTGCATCGCCTATGTGCCGCTGGCCCAGGGACTGCTCACCGGCAAGTATCTGCGGGGCATCCCGGAGGGCTCGCGGGCCACCCAGGGCAAGTCGCTGGATCCGGGTCTGCTCTCCCCGGACGTGGTCCGGCGGCTGAACGGGCTGAACGACATCGCCGAGCGGCGCGGGCAGTCGCTGGCGCAGCTGGCGCTGAGCTGGGTGCTGCGGGATCCGAGGATGACCTCGGCGCTGATCGGCGCGTCGAGCGTGCGCCAGCTGGAGGAGAACGTGGCCGCGCTGGCGGGGGCTCCGCTGGACGCGGAGGAGCTGGCGGAGATCGATGTCTTCGCGGTGGACACGGAGGGGACGAACATCTGGGCCCGCCGGGGCTGAGCCGGGGCGGGCGGGCCGGGGGCCGGCGGCGCACGCGCCCCCGCACGCGCCCCGGGGCCTGCGGGCTGTGGGTCCGGTGGGCCGTGCCCGGTGGGTCTCGTGTCCCGGGTGCCCCAGGCGTCCCGGGAAAGAAAAACGGGCCGGTCCGTGGGGGGGGATACGGACCGGCCCGAGGGGGGGTTTCCACCATAACGCTTCACCGGCGCTACCGCGCGCCACCCGGAAACAGGTGCGTGTCGCGGGGGACGCGAATGGCCGGAGACAGACGCCCGGAGCCCGTGGCACAAGGGATTCCGGGGCGGGCGTGTCGCCGGAGCCGTACCTCCGAAGGGGGAACGCGGTCCGGGGCGCCGGGTTGACGGCTCGGCCGCCGGGGCCGGGGCCGCGCGGCTCAGGCCGCGGTCTCCTTCGTCTTGCGGTCGATGATCTCCTGCATGAAGGTCGCGCCCCAGAGCCCGAGCGGCTTCAGCGCGGTGTTCAGCGCCTCCCCCAGCCCGGTCAGCGAGTACTCGACCCTCGGCGGGACCTCCCGGTAGACCTCGCGGTGCACCACCCCGTCGGCCTCCAGCTCGCGCAGCTGCTGGATCAGCATCTTCTCGCTGACGCCCGGGACCGCGCGCCTCAGCTCGCCGAAGCGGAGCGTGCCCGAGTCGTCCAGCGCCCAGAGAATGAGCGGCTTCCACTTGCCGCCGACGACGTCCACCGCCGCGTCGAGACCACAGTGATAGGACGGCTTGATCTTGGCCACGGCAACTCCTCCGGAAGCGTCAGCACTTACCTTTTCGCCAGTACACCATCTTTGATCGGCGTCCGGTGGGAAAAGGGCCCCGGGCCCCGGGCGTACGGGCCCGGCGCGGACCGCACCGTACGCCCGTCCCGCTCCCCCGGCCGCCCGGCCGGATCGCGCCGCAGCAGGGTGACGCCGTCGCGCCGGGCGACGAGCCGATAGCCGTACGAGCGCTCGGCGGCGGCGAGTTCGGCGGCCTGCTGGCCGGGCGGATAGGGCCAGTGGCCCGTACGGTACGGCCAGGCCTCCGGGGCCCGGCTGTCGTGGATGATCCACTCGGCGGTGGGGCGCGGCAGCTTGCCCCGGTCGTAGCTGTAGAGCCGGGCGTCGACCGGGAACGCGGGGAAGAGGACGACCTCGCAGCGCGACGTCAGCTGGGGGACGAGCCGGTTGGAGGCGGCGACGGACGCGCCGTCCGGGATCCTCGCGAGCAGCGCGCGGGCCGCCTCGATGTGCGCGGTGGTGCGCCAGGTGGCGCGCTGGGCCAGCTGGGCGAGGGGGAAGGACGGCAGCAGGACGAGCGTCACCGCCACCACCGTGACCAGGGTGGCCCGGACCTGGCGCGCGCCGAGCGGATGGCCGCCCGAGCGCCACGGCCGCAGCGCGTCGACGAGCCCGGCGAACACCAGGGGCATCAGGACCGCGCTGTAGTGGAAGGAGGTGCCCCAGTGGAAGCCGTTCTGGGACAGCATCCGCCACAGCAGGGTGGGCACGGCGAGCAGCGCCAGCGGTGAGCGCAGGGCGAGCAGCGCGGAGGGCGCAAAGACCAGGATCAGGGTCATGGCCTTGATGTCCGGGCGCAGGGCGTCCAGCGGGGCGAAGGCGATCGTGGTGAGGAGGGAGGCGTGGCCGCTCTCGCCGAGGTTCTCGCCGTGCGCGTAGCCGCCGGCCGGATTGACGGCGGGCAGCAGCAGTCTGATCTCGACGGCCGAGGCGAGCAGCCCGGCCCCGGCGGTGAGCGCGCCGAGGCGGCGCGGGCCCTTCCAGGCGATGACGCAGCCGAGGGCGGCGAGGGTGAGCCCGAGGTCCTCCTTGACGAGGACGAGCGGCGCGGCCCAGGCGACCGCCGCGCGCCAGCGGCGCTGTCCGAGCGCGACGGCGGCGCAGGAGAGCAGGGGCACGGCGAGGGCGACCTCGTGGAAGTCGAAGGCGGCGGCGGAGGCGATGCCCCAGCTGAGTCCGTATCCGAGGGCGACGGCGTGCGCGCTGCGGCGGCCGAGCGCGCTCCGGGCCCAGGAGGCGAGCGGGACGACGGCGACGGCGAGCAGCGCGGACTGGGCGGTGAGCAGACAGAGCGGGGAGGGCCAGAGGCGGTAGAGGGGGGCGAGGACGGCGAGCGCCGGGTGGAAGTGGTCGCCGAGGAGGTTGAAGTCCTCGCCGCGCAAGGGGACCACGGGGGGCCGCAGTCGGGCGTAGGCGCGGACGGCCTGCTCGAAGATGCCGAGGTCGTAGCCGGTGGTGCGGAGCAGGGCGTGGCGGCGTACGGCGACGGTGGCGTAGAGCGCGAAGAGGACCGCCGCCCAGCTCCAGGGGAGCAGGGCGGCGGGGAAGCGGGCAGCGGGGCGCGATCCGGGCTCCGGTGACGGTGACGCGGGTGCGGGGGCGGGGATCAGGGCGCGCAGCACCCCACGCCGAGCAACCGGCTTGTCAGAAAATGTCCGCATACACCCGGACTCTAGATGGGGTTGAGTGGCCGGTACACCTCAGCCGAGGGTGTGTCCCGGGGGCACGGGGACCCTCGCCGGGCGGTCAGACGGCGGCCGGGAGGGCTCCCCCGAGCACCCCGGCGAACGCGCCCGCGATCATGAACGGGCCGAACGGGATCGCGGTCCCGCGGCCCGCCCGGCCGAGGATCATCAGCCCCGCTCCGTACACCGAACCGAACAGGAAACCGGCGAAGGCCCCGGCGAACAGCACGCCCCAGCCGTACCAGCCGAGCACCGTGCCGAGCGAGAGGGCGAGCTTCACGTCGCCGAAGCCCATGCCGTCCGGATGGATCAGGAAGAGGGCGAAGTAGACCGCGCCGAGGGTCAGACCGCCGAGGAGCGCCCCGGCCCAGGACCCCGCCGCCCCGGGCAGCAGCGAGACCGGGCCCAGCAGGACGGCCGCGGCGGCGGCCAGCGGCAGGGTGAGCCGGTCGGGGAGCCGGTGGACGCCCCGGTCGACCAGCGCCAGCAGCACGGCGAACGGCGTGAGCAGCAGCCATACGACGAGTTCGGGCCGCTCCCCGGTGGCCGCCGCGAGCCCGGCGCAGACCAGCGCGGTCACCGGCGGGACGCCTCCCGCGCCGATGCCCGCGCCCTTCGGCGCCCGCCCGCCGGGCTCCGCGGCCGCGCCGGCGGCTGGCGTCGCGGCCCGGCGCGGCACCACGGCCCGGCAGGAGCGGCAGCGCGCGCCGCCGAGCCAGCCGCGCGCCGGCCCGGTGAACGGATGCCCCTCCGGACAGCTGTCCCGCCACTCCTCCTCCGGCTCGACCGAGAGCCGGTACGCGGCACGGGGGATCAGCAGTCCGGTGCCCGCGCCCCACAGGGCGGCGACGGCGATCAGCGTGGCGTACACGGCCATGAGGGTAGGGGGCGGCCGGCCGGCGGTCATGGGCCCGGGGGCCCAGCGGGCGCGCGCTCCGGGGCCCAGCCGCCCGGCGGCGGGTGCGGCCGGGCGCTACCGTCTACGGCCATGGGCCGAGGAGAGCGATGGCGGGACGGTACAGGGGCGTTGTGGGTCGAAGGGCGGGCGGAGCCGGTGCCCCTGGAGATAGCGGCGAGCTACGCCCGGCGGCAGCGGGGGCTGCTGGGGCGCGACGGGGTGACGGGGGCGCTGCTGCTGACGCCGTGCGGCGGGGTGCACACCTTCCGGATGCGCTTCGCCATCGACGTGGCCTATCTCGACCGGGAGTTGCGGGTGCTGGACGTCCACACCCTGCGACCGGGCCGTCTCGGCAGACCCCGGCTCCGGGCCCGGCACGTGCTGGAGGCCGAGGGCGGGGCGATGGCGGACTGGGGGGTACGGCGGGGGGCGCGGGTGAGGGTGGGGAGTGCGGGCGGGGGCTGAACGGACCTGGGCCGAGCGGGTCGGCGGGCCGGGTGGGCCGGTGGCCGGGTGGGCCGGTGGCCGGGTGGGCCGGTGGCCGGGTGGGCCGGGTGGGCCGGGTGGTGAGCGAACCCGGGGCCCGGGGGCCAGGGGGCGGGTCCGGCCGGGGCCGGGCAGGCCGGGGCCCGGGGGCCGGCCGCGCGGCGTCCGGTCAGTGGGCGCGGGAGGGGGCGCCCGAGGCGTGCCGGCCGCGGGGGCGGGCGAGCCGGGCGGACGCGGTCCAGCCCAGCAGGACGAGCAGCAGGGCCGAGCCCAGACCGATCCCGGTGAAGCCGACGGCGGTCATCAGCGCCTCCCGGGTGTCGTCGTCGTCGACCCGCCCCTCCTGCGCCGCCTCGCGGTCGTCCTCGGTGATGCCGAAGCCCGCCGCGACCGGGTCGCTCCGGTAGTCCGGCGCCCGCTGGGGCTCGCCCGCGACGCCGATCCGCAGGGTCACCGGCAGGGCGCGCGCCACCTTGCGGTCGAGGGTGACCCGGACGTAGTACATGCCGGAGAAGCGCATCCCGCTGATGTCGTCGTCGTCCGAGAGCCGGTTGGCGAAGGCGGCCGGGGCCGTGTCGAGGGAGACCCCGGCGGGTCTGCCCCGATAGGGCTCGGCGGTGTCCGCCACGAAGCCGCGCGCGGTGTTGAACACCGTGGCCCTGATCCCGCCGTCCACAGCCGTCGCCGTCCCCGCCGAGGTGCCGCCGAACTCCGCGTCGAGCGTGAGCCGTCGGCCCCAGTCCACGGGCACCTTGTAGAACCGGCTGTCGCCGGGCCGGAGCGTGTCCTTCCACACCCCGTGCCCGACCGGGTGGGCGTCATTGAACCCGGACCCGCCGGTGACCGCCCTCGGCGTGCCGCGCACCCGTTCCGGGGCCGGGGTGCGCGCGCCCGAGGCGGCCGGCGCGACGGGCTCGGGCGTCCCGGCCCTGAGGCCCGGCTCGCTCATGTACTTCAGCTCGACCGTCCAGCCCTTGGCCGCGGAGCCGAGGGCGTCGCCGATCCACTCGACGGTGTAGAGGTACTCCCCCGCCTCCTGGCACTCCCGGCCCTGCCCGATGCGCCGGGTCGCGTAGTCGGCCGCGGGCAGCGGGGTGACGCCGCCGAAGGTGATGTCGTTGCGGACGCTGCACGCGGCACCGTCGGCCGACTTCAGGGAGACCCGTATGCCGTCGGCGGCCTGGACCCTGCTGCCGGGCGGCGGGGCGAGCACGGCGGACACATAGGCGTTGGAGGTGGCGTCGAGCGCGACCCGGTAGTACTTCCGCTCGCCCGCCGAGACGGTGTCCACATAGGTCCCCGGCCCCAGCAGGGGCGCGCCCGCGCCCGCCGTCGCGCTGCCGCGCACCGCCCGCGCGTCGGGATCCGTGCGGTACGCGGAGAGCCAGTTCACCGCGGTGGCCCCGGCGGGCAGCGGGGCCTGGACGAGACCGCAGGCGGCCCCGAGGACGATCGCCGTCCGCAGGGCCCTGCCGCCCGGCGCCGGCCGCCCGGCCGCCGACCCGGTGACCGTCGCCCTCCTGCCCCGCCTCATCCGCGCGCTCCTCAGCCCACTCGTTCGACAGCCGGCCCGCAGCGTACTGCGGGCCGGCGGTGTCACGTGCGACCGGCGTCACATTTACCGGCAGTGCACCTTTTCTGACTGACTTTTCGTCAACTTCCGCCGCCGGTCGGGAAGGAGACCTCCACCCGGCGGTTCTTGCGCCGGCCCTCCTCGGTGGCGTTGTCGGCGATCGGATAGTCCTCGCTGTAGCCGCGGACCGTGTAGGAGACGGCGGGGTCGTTCAGCTTGTCGGCGAGGACCCCGTGGACGGCGTCGGCGCGTTTACGGGAGAGCTTGCGGCCGTGCTCGTACGTGCCGAGGTCGTCGGTGAAGCCGAAGACCCGGATCTTCCGCCCCCGGTGCTTCTCGATCTCCGCGGCGATCGCCGCGATCCGCCCGGCGGCCTGCGGGGTCAGCTCCGCGCTGTCCTTGCCGAACAGCACCTCGGCCTGGAGCGCGAACTTCAGTGACACCGTGGTCTCCTCGCGGCGCTCCTCGCCGCCCTCGGTCTCGACGATGGAGACGATGTCCAGCACCCGCGCCCGGTCGAGGGTGGCCCCGTCCCGCATCCGCAGCCCGGGGTTGTCGCCGTCGATCGCCGGAGGCTCGGAGAGCGGCTGGGCGCCCGGCGGAGCGGTCGGATCCTCGTCGGCCGAGGCGGCGGCGGGGACGGCTCTTGAGGCGGCCGAGGCGGCGGCGGGGACGGCTCCCGGGGCGGCGGGGGCGGCCGAAGCGGAGGGCGAGTCGAGCTGGAATCCGGTGAACAGCAGGACCAGGGCGACGGAGACCGCCGCCGGCCGCCGCACCTGTGCGCGCGGGACTCCCCGCGCGGTCTCGGCGCCCATCAGCCCAGCTCGATCGAGGCGCTGGGCATGAGCGGGATCTGCACATCGACCGAGTCCGTGCCCTCGGGCGGGGCGGGGAACTGGGCGAAGAAGTCGACGGTCTCCCCCGCGGCGAAGGCGCTCAGCCCGGTGGTGGTGAGCGGATAGCCGTCGGTGTCGCGGAGGACGTAGTAGCGCTTCTTGCCGGCCTTGTCGACCAGCGTCATACCGCCGAGCGAGGGGCCGGTCTGCTTGACCTGCTTCTCCTGCCCGTTCCACTGCACGGGCGGCGACTTCAGCTTGCCGCTGGTGTTCTCGATCGTGCCGGAGAGGGTGAGGAAGCCGCCCGCGTCCCGGGCCGCGCCGCGCACGGTGAACTGGAATCCATTGCTGCCCTTGATGGTGGCCAGCGTCTCGACGGTGTCCGGTGTGGCGGAGCCGCCCTCGCCGCCGTCCCCGTTCTGCTCGGGCTCCGAGCTTTCGGCCGGGGTGGACACGGCGGCGGTGTTCTTCCTGTCCGAGTCGTCGCCACCGTCGCCGCACGCCGTCAGGGAGAGCGACAGCGCCGCCGCCGCCAGGGCAGCTGTCACCGCTCTGTGGGCTTTCGCTCCGTGCCGAATACTCATCAGTGCTGTTCCTTTGCGTTCGGTGGCGGTCAGTCCCCGTCCAGCCGGACGGTGAAGAGGTCGGACATGTCCGGGAGGCGGTCCGGCTGCTGCGGATCGATGTCGATGGACTCGCCGTCGCAGTGGAGCGTGCCGGGGGAGACGGGCTCCTCCGGCTCCGTCGGGGCCGGCTCCGATTCCGTCGGACCCGGCTCCGGTTCGCCCTCCTGGCCCCCGCTCTCCTCGCCTTCCCCGCCGTCACCGCCGTCTCCGGGAAGCGGCTCCTCGGGGGCCTGCTCGAAGGTGCACCGGGGCTCCACCACGGCCGTGGCCGAGGCCGTGGCGTAGTCGTTCTCGGTGCCGGGCAGCACCGTGTCGCCGACCGGCTCCCGCGACTCGACGGTGACGGCGTATCCCCAGCGGGCGTCGGCCAGGACCGTACAGCCGGTCACCAGGGCTCCGTTGACCCCGGCGAGCCGGTCCGCCTCGGCGCAGCCGGGTCCCGCGGCGTCCCGCGCGCCGCCGCCGAGGAAGTCACGGAGGAAGTCCGGGTCGAGGATGCCCGCCTCCAGCTCCTCCCCGAGGCTGTCGCGGGACTCCTGCGCCGCGGCGAGCGCGGCGGCGTCCGCGCCGGACTGGGCGCCGTTGCGGGTGGCGCCCGCCTGTCCGACGGCGAAGAACGCGAGCGCGAGAAAGAGCAGGCCGACCACCATCGCCGCGTAGATGGGGGCTGCCTGCCCGGCGTCACTCCTGCGGAATGCGGCGGTCAGTGCTACTCGCCGCCGCCCCCACCGCCGCCCAGAATGCTGGTGACCTGGTTCTTCAGTCCGTTGGCGATGTCGTCGGCCACTCCCGAGCCCACCAGCGCCGCGATGATCGCGGCCACCAGGACGATCACTCCGACGTACTCGACCGAGTCCTGTCCCTCGTCGCGGCGGTCCTTCATCGCGCGCGAGGCGGCCGCCGCCCGGGCCGCGAGATACAGACGGGTCCTGACCACAGCCTTCAGCGTCACGTTCGACATTGGCTTCCCCTCCGGCGCCGGTGGCGCGGACGCCGGCCGGCTCGTACGAGTCCATGACGCCGCCTGCCGTACCCGCCGTGCCCGTGCTCCGTCGGCCGGTCCGGTTGGCAGCGTGAGCAATGTACGCCGGGAGCGGGCTGCCGGGAATGGGCCCCGGGGCCCAACGGCGGGCCCAGACAAGGCATCGGGCGCGGACGCCGGGGGGCTTCGGCGCGGGGGCGGGTCGCCCGGTCACAGCGGACCCGCCCCTCCGCGGGCGAGGCCGTGCCAGACGGCGATGGCCTCTCCCCTGCTGGCCGCGTTCAGCTTGGCGAAGATGCGGTTGATGTGGTTCTTGACCGTCTTGGGGCTGATGAAGCAGGAAGCGGCGATCTGCTGATTGGTCAGACCTGAGGCGATCAGCTCCATCACCTCCACCTCCCGCCGGCTCAGCTCGGTGATCACGCCGTGCGGCCCCTCGGCCGACTCGGCGCCCGAAGATGAATGTCCCACATTCGCTTGCGTAAGCGAAGCCTGTCGAGCAAATTCACCGCGCTCGGCGTAGGGCCATGTACCAGGCATTGCTTGTCCGATGAAGCGATTCTCTGTCACCGCTGCTGCTCCGATGTGTGCGGTCGCAGATGTTTTCGCAGGAGAGGCACAGGAGTGCGCCGGCCCACGGGGGGCTCTGCCGAGGCCGTCCGGGAGCGGTCCGCCGTCCCGGCGGGCGGCCGGGTCGCCGCGCACTCCGGCGAGGAGTGCGCCGGTGGCGGAGTGGGACAGCGGCGCGCGTCCGGCGCGGATGTCCCGGACGGCGTCGATCAGCTGCTCGGCGGTGAACTCGCCGTGGACCAGATAGCCGCCCGCGCCCAGCCGCAGCGCCTCGTGGACGATCTCGCTCTCCCGGCTGTAGGTCAGCATCAGCACCGGAGCGAGCGGGACGAGATGGGGCAGCGCCGAGATGCCGTCCACACCGGGCATCCGGACGTCCAGCAGGACGACGTCCGGCCGGAGCCGGACCACCGCCTCGTACGCCTGGCGGCCGTCGGCGGCCTCCGCGACGACGGAGAGGTCGGCCCGGCCCTGCAACAGGGCGGTCAGTCCGGCTCGTACGACGGGGTTGTCGTCGGCGACGACCACCCGCACCGGAGCGGTCGGCGGATACGGGGGCGGGGGCGGCGGGTGCGAGGCGTACGGCGGCGGAAGGGTCCGGGGCTCGTGCGGGCCAGGGGGTTGGCGGTCGTCGTCCGGCATGGCCGCGGCCTCCTCTCGAAACACGGGGACGGGGTGTCAGAGCAGCAGGGACAGGGGGTGGGGAACGGGAGCGGGCCGGGGCGGCCGCGCGGGGTGCGCGGCCGCCGGGCCGGGGACGCGGGCGGCGGCGGGGGGCGATTCGGGGGCGTCGCTCGACGGCCCGGCGGTCGGCGGATCGGCGCTGGGCGAGCCGAGGCTCGGCGGATCGGTTCGCGACAGATCGGAGTTCGATGGATCGGCGTTCGACGGGGCGGCGTTCGGCGGGGCGGCCGGGATCTGGGAGACGGCGTCGCCGCCGGGAGCCGCCTCGGGAGCCGCGCCAGAGGCCGTGCCCGCAGCGGGAGTCAGCGCCGGAGCCAGCGCCGGAGCCGCCTCGGGACCCGGCGGACACGGGGCCGCCCCCCGGGAGGTGAGCGGCAGCTCCAGGCGTACTTCGGTACCGCCCGCCGCGCCGCCCCTGCCGATCCGGATCCGGGCCCCGATGGACGCGGCCCGTTCCACCATGCCGACCAGCCCGAAGTGGCCGGAGCGGCGGAGCGCTTCGAGGGTGGTGCCGGGCGGCAGACCCCGGCCGTCGTCGTACACGCTGATCCGCAGCACGCCGCCGATCACCCCGGCCGAGACCGTGACCCGCTCGGGGCGGCCGTGGCGGTGGGCGTTCTCCATCGCCTCGGAGGCGATGGTCAGCGCGTGCCGGGCGACGGGTCCGGGGACGGCGGGGGCCGTGCCGCCGATCCGCAGGAAGTCGGCCCGGACCCCGTGGCGGCGGGCGAAGTCCTCGGTCCGGGCGTGGAGTTCGGCGACCAGGTCGGTGTCCTCGCCGAGGCCGGACTCCCGGCGCAGATCGGAGAGGAGTTCCCGCGATTCGGCGGCGGCCCGGCGCGCGGCGCGGGCCACCAGTTCGGCCTGGCGGCGTACGGCGACGGGGTCCATCCGGTCGGCGGTGTGGGCGAGCCCGTCGGCGGCGAGGGCCAGGCCGTGCAGGGTCTTGGCCACCGAGTCGTGCATCTCGCGGGCGAGCCGGGCGCGCTCGCGTTCGACGGCGCCGCCGACCGCGAGCCGTGCGCGGGCCTCGGAGAGCGCCTGTCCGGCCGCCCCGAAGCCCAGCATGAGCCGGCGCAGCGTGCTGCCGAGCGCGCCGGCCAGGACGCAGAGCCCGGGGAGTAAGAGGGCGGTGAAACGGGCGACGGCCTGGTCGTTGACGGCCCAGGCCCCGGCGACGATCAGCGACTGGAGCACGGCGAAGACGGCGGCTCCGCGCCAGCCGGAGATCAGTCCGGCGAGCAGCGGGGTGCAGATGGTGACGTACGCGAGGGTCGAGTCGGGCGAGGCGGTGATCAGCAGCAGCGCGCCGAAGGCCATGTCGGCGCCCAGCAGCCAGGGGTGGCGCAGCAGCACGGGCCCGAACCGCTCCCAGTCGCGGAGCAGGGCGTACGAGGTCATGAAGGTGATCAGGACCGCGGCGCCGACCAGCCAGCTGGCGGGGCCGGGCCGGGTGCCGGCGAGGGCGAAGGGGACGGCCAGGGCGATCATGGCCAGCCGGAAGCCGAAGACCTGGCGGCAGAGCGCCTGGAGGGCGTTGACCTGGAGCGGGAGGGAGGGTACGCGGCCGGGGCCGTCGTCACCGCCGCCGCTGCCGGTGCCGCTGGTGCCGTGACGGGTGCCGCCGCCGCTCGGATTCTCGTACTCCACCGCTCTCACCTCCGTTCCGCGCGCGCTCCGGGCCTCCGGGTCTCCGGGTCTCCATGCCTCCGGCCGGTCAGCCTCCCAGCACCTCGCCCAGGTCGACTCCCGCGCCGTAGTAGAAGCTCACGACGATGAGGATCATGGTGGCCGGGAGCATGATCAGGGTGACGACCAGAGTGGATTTGGGGACGGCCTTGGCGGCGTTCCGGCGGGCGTTCTGGGCGTCGGTGCGGCGCATGTCGGTGGCGATCTGGATGAGGGTCTCGACGATCGGAGCGCCGAGTTCCTCGCCCTGCTGGAGGGCGGTGACGAGCATCGACACCTGCTCGGAGTCATTGCGTTTGCGCAGTTGGTCGAAGGCGTCCCGGCGGCTGACGCCCATGTCCATCTGGCGCAGGGTGATGCGGATCTCGTCGGACCAGGGGCCCGCGTACTTCTCCGATACGCGTTCGAGGGCCTGGCGGAAGCCGAGGCCGGCCGAGACGACGACGGCGAGGACGTCGAGGAAGTCGGGGAGGGTGCGTTCGATGTCGGCGCGGCGGCGGCGGATGGCCGCCTTGATGATGACGTCCGTCCAGAACAGCCCGAAGACCAGCAGCAGGATCGCGAGGACGAACTGCCCGCGCGCCAGCATCGACAGGGCGGCCAGGACGCCGAGGAAGCTGTAGACGGCGCGGCGGGCGGCGTAGCGGTCGACGGTCATTCCGCCGGGGTTGCCCGCCATGTCGAGCCGGCCGCGCAGGGCGTCGACGCGTTTGGGGCCCATGGCGCGCAGCACGGCGGGGGCGTAGCGCATGCCGAGCCGGTCGATGCCCGAGCCGACGGCCGTGGTGCGGGTGGCGCCGACCTCCAGCGCGAGGGCGAGGTCGTCGGGGAGCCTGGCGTCGGCGCGGTACATACGGATGCCGTGGAAGACGCCGTACACGGAGAGGCCGAGCAGGGCGGCGAGGAGCAGTCCCATGGTGCCTCCTTCCTCAGACCTGGATCCGGGAGACCCGGCGGATCAGGAACGCGCCCAGACCGTACAGCCCGAAGGCGATGAGGGTGGCGGCCTGTCCGACCACCGATCCGGTCATCTTGTCGAGGGCGCCGGGCGTCATGGAGTTGATCATCAGCAGAAAGCCGAGGCCGAGCAGGGGGACGGCCATGGCGGTGACCTTGATCTGGGAGAGCGTGGTGGTGACCTCGCGCCGGGTCTCCTTGCGCTCCTCCAGGGACTGGGTGAGATTGCGCAGCGAGGTGACGACCTGACCGCCGGCCCGGTTGGCCAGGATGAGGGTGGTGACGAGGACGATGAGTTCGCGGGAGGGCAGCCGTTCGGCGAGCCGGCCGAGGGCGTCGTCCAGGCTCTGTCCGACGGCGAGCTGGTCGGCGACGATGCCGAGTTCGTACCCGGCGGGGTCGTCGAGTTCCTCGGCGGCCATGGCGAGCGCGGTGCGCAGGGCCAGTCCGGCCTGGGTGGCGTTGGCGAGTACGCGGGTGAATTCGGGGAGCTGGTTGATGAACGCCTCGGTCCGCTTGACTCGCTGCCAGACGAGGAAGGAGCGGGCTCCCCAGAGGCCGGTGAGGGCCGCGAGCACTCCGAAGAAGGGGGCGAAGACCGCGCCGACGATGAAGTAGAGGGAGAGCAGTACGCCGACGACGTAGACGGCGTACTCGCCGGGGGTGAGGTCGAGGCCGGTGACGGCGATGTCGCGTTCGATGCGGCGGCCGAGCCGGGTGGGGCGCAGCCGCCGGTCGACGCCGCCGAAGCGGCGCCGGCGGCCGTGGGACCCGCTGAGTCGTCCGCTCTGGGTCATCCGGTCGAGGAGGGCCTGTCGCTGTGCCCTGCCCGAGGAGTAGGCGTGCACGCCGATGACGCCGAGCACACCGGCGAGCAGTGTGACTCCGGCTGTCAGAAGCGGGAGATTGTCCATGTCGGGCGGGGACCTCTTCGGTGGGCGGCTGCGGGCGGCTTCTCGGGGGCTTCGGCGGGCGGGGCGGGTGGACCTGGTCGGTCGGGCTGGGCTTCGGCGGGCGGCCGGGCCGGGCAGTCGGGCGAGGCGGCCGTCCGGCGGGTTCGGCCGGCCCGAGGCCGCGGCTACACGATCGTTCGGCGGACGGCGAGCTGTTCGTCCGTCTCCGCGACGCCGAACACCGGCGGCAGCGGTTCGTTCTTCATATAGAGCCGTTCGGCGACCCGGCGCGGCACCGGGTAGTACGCGAACCGCCCGTGGACGCGGCCGTCGGCGGCCATCGGCTCGGCGTGGAAGCGGCAGACGGAGACGATGCGGTACTCGTCGCGGCCGGACGAGTCGACCACGGCGATCTCGGTGACCCGCCGGGAGCCGTCGGCGTGCCGGGTGAGCTGGACGATGACGTCGACGGCGCTGTTGATCTGGTCCTTGATCGCCATGAAGGGGATCTCGACCTCGGACATCGACGCCAGGGTCTGGAGCCGCATCAGGGCGTCCTCGGCGCTGTTGGCGTGGACGGTGGCGAGGGAGCCGTCGTGGCCGGTGGACATGGCCTGAAGCATGTCGAGGGTCTCGCCGCCGCGCACCTCTCCGACGATGATGCGGTCGGGGCGCATGCGCAGGGAGTTGCGGACGAGGTCGCGGATGGTGACCCGGCCCTTGCCCTCGACGTTCGGCGGACGGCTCTCCAGCGTGATCACGTGCGACTGCTGGAGCTGGAGTTCGGCGGAGTCCTCGATGGTGACGATCCGCTCGCCCTCCGGGATCAGCCCGGAGAGGGAGTTGAGGAGGGTGGTCTTGCCGGTGCCGGTGGCCCCGGAGACGATCACATTGAACTTGGCCCGCACCAGCCCCGAGAGCAGCAGGGTCATCTGCTCGTCCATCGAGCCGATGGCGATCATCTCCTGGAGCGTGAAGGCCCGGGGGAAGCGCCGGATGGTGAGGATCGGCCCGCTGAGGGAGAGCGGGGGGATGATCACATTGACCCGCTCCCCGGACGGAAGGCGGGCGTCCACCATCGGATTGGCCTCGTCGACGCGGCGGTTGACGGTGGAGACGATGCGCTCGATGGTCTGCATGAGCTGATCGGCGGAGGAGAAGCGGAGCGGCAGCATCTCCAGCCGGCCGCCGCGCTCCACATAGACCTGCTCCGGGCCGTTGACCATGATCTCGCTGATGGAGGCGTCCTCCAGGAGGGGCTCCAGGATGCCGAGGCCGAGGGCCTCGTCGACGACCCGGCGGATGAGCTGGGAGCGCTCGACGCTGGAGAGCACCGGGCCCTCGCGGCTGATGATGTGGCCGAGGACCCGCTCCAGCCGGGCCCGGCGCTCGGCGGCGGCGAGCGCGGACATCTCGGCGAGGTCGATCTCCTCCAGCAGCTTGGCGCGGTAGACGATGACGAGCCGGTTCTCCTCGCCGTGGCCGTTGACCGGCTCGGGGCTGCTCAGGCGGGCCCGCAGGCTCATGTCCTCATCTCCCAGGTGGTGCTCGGTCTTTCGGGTGGTACGCGGGGGTTCCGGCGGGTTCAGTCGCAGCGCATGGTGACCGTCCTCGTCGCCGGTCCGAGATCGAAGAGGGGCAGCAGCTCCGGAACGGCGACGGTGACGGTGGCGCTGACCTCGTCGCCGCCGCCGCAGGAGGCGTCGACGGACGCGCCGTCGGCGAGCCAGCCGCTGAGGGCGGCCCGGCCCGCCGCCTCCCCCTTGCCCTCGCCGTCCTTCTGGGCGGCGGCGCGGGCCGCGGCCCGGGCGGCGGTGCCCGCCTGCTGGGCGGTGTAGGCGACGACGCCGAACTGGACGGCCACGAGGGCGACCACCAGCAGCAGGGTGATGACCCCGGCGAACTCGACGGCGGCCTGACCGCGCTCCCCGCCCGCTCCCGAGCCCGTTCCCGAGCCCGCGCCCGCCCGTCGCCCGGGCCCCGGCGCGGCTTCCCGCCCCGCCCCGGCCCCCGGCTCCGGCGCGGATTCCCGTACCGTCCTGTGGCTCATCGTGGCACCTCGTTCACCGCGGCGGCCTCGGCGTCGAGCCGGAAGGGCAGGTCCAGCGCGCCGGGGAAGAGCACGGGCACCGAGAGGCTCACGGTGACCCGGTAGAGATCGCCCCCGTTGCCGGGGCAGCCGAAGGAGGCTCCCGAACGCCAGGATCCGGGCAGGTCCCGCTCCCCCGCGGCCCGGCAGGCGGCCGGTCCGTCCACCGCTCCGGCCCGGGCCGCCGCGTCCGCCGCGTTGCCCGCCAGCGAGAAGGTGTAGCCGATGAGCGCCGCCTGCCAGAGCAGCGCCACGGTCGCCAGGATGACCGGGAGGGTGCCGGTGAACTCGACGGCGGCCTGCCCCCGGTCCTCGCCCATCCGCACCCGGACCGATCGAGACACCCGGACCGCCCGGACCGTCGGGACCGCCCCGCGCCCCCGGACCGCCCGGACCGTCGGAACCGTCCCGCGCCCCCGGACCGCCCCGCGCACCCCGCCCCGGCGGGCCGGCGGCGGACCGGCCGGGGCCGGACGCCCCGCTCGTACGTGAGACCTCATCGCTCCCCGTACCCCCTCACGGCGCTCACCTCGACCGTGCCCGGCGGAAGCCGATCGAACCCCGGTCGCCGCGGAGCTTGCCGTGCCGGGGCTCGGTCTCCGCCGGACGCACCAGTTCCAGTTCCGCGGCGAGCGCCCACAGCGCCTGTTTGACGGCGGACTTCGCCTCCAGGTCCTGCATCCGTCCGGCGTCGACGACCGGCTGGAGTTCCTTGAAGCCCGCCGGTACGGCGGTCTTGGCGACCCGGGCGCCGGTGATCTTCTCGATCAGCGGGGGCTGGATCTCGGTGGCGCGGTTGTGGCGGTTGACGACGGCGACGGTCTCCTCCGCCTTGCGGATCTGGAGCCGGTCCCAGAGCCGGACCATCCGTTTGGCGGCGCGGACCGAGACCACGTCCGGCGTGGTCACCAGCACGGTGGTGTCGGCCATTTCGACGGCGGCGGCGTTGGCGCTGTTCATCTGGGTGCCGCAGTCCACGACGACGACCTCGTACCGGTTGCGCAGCGCGCTGAGGATCTGGCGTACGGCGCGGTCGTTGACCTCCTCGCCGCGCTCCCCCTCCCCCGGCGCGAGCAGCAGCCCGATCCCGGTCTGGTGGGCGAAGAGGGCGTCCTGGAGCACCCGGGGGGATATGTCCTGGATCCCGGCGAGGTCGGCGATCGAGCGGCGGAACTGCACATCGAGGTACGAGGCCACATCGCCGGCCTGGAGGTCGAGATCGGCCAGCGCCACCGTGCGCCCCGACGCCTGGGCCGCGAGGGCGAGCTGTACGGCGGTGACGGTGGCGCCGACCCCGCCCTTGGCCCCGCTGACGGTGACGACGGTGCCGCCCGGTCCGGTGAAGACGTCGCCGCTGTGCCCGAGGTGGCGGCGGACGCCGGTGGACCAGCCGGCCGCGGCCTGGACCCGCTGGACGAGTTCCTCGTACGAGAGGGGGAGGGCGACTATGCCCCGGGCGCCGGAGTCCATGGCGGCCGAGTAGAGCCCGGGGCCCGCGTCGACCGTGACCAGGATGACGCCGACGGCCGGAAAGCGCAGACCCACCTCGCGGATGAGTTCGAGGGCGGGCACCGGCCCGATCCGCTCGTGCACCAGGACCACTTCGGGCAGTTCGTCGAGCGACTCGGCGGCCAGCCGGGCCAGCAGATCGAGCAGCGAGGTGGAGTCGCCGACCGGCGAGGCGGGCTCGGCGTCGGGGAGCTGGCTCAGCAGGGTGGTGATGGACCGGGCCGCGTCGGCTTCGCCGACGGCCGGGAGGATGCGTGTGGTCATACAGCCCTCACCTGTTCTTGTCTTCGTCGAGGGTGTAGGTGCTGTCGCCGGGGCGCAACGCGGACTTCCCGCCCTTGGCGAGAAGGGCGAGCCGCACATGTTCGGCGAAGGACTCGGCGTGGGCGAGGCGCTGGGCGTCCTTGGTGCTCAGGGCGAAGGTGATGGGCACGGCCTCGCGCGGACCGCTCGTCCGGTCCTCGCTCCGGCGGTCGATCGGGGTGAGCCGGCCGACGTCGATGACCCGGGCGGCCGGGACGATGATCCGGGACTGGTCCGCGTCGCGTTCGGTCTTCCCGGCGAAGGTGGCGAAGATATTGACCCGGTCGCCGGGGGTGATCTTGCCCGCGACCCCGGTGGCGGAGTCGATCATGATGGCGATCTCCTGCTCCCCGGCCTCCAGTTCGGGCCGCTCGACGATCATGTCGTCCTGGAGCAGGGAGCCTTTTTCGAGCCGGGTGACGGCGATCTTCCCGGTGACCGCGGAGAGGTCGGTGACGGCGCTCTCCGAGAGCCAGCGCCGGGGCATCGAGACCTTCTCGAACTGGCCGGGCCGCAGCGCCGTATAAGGGGCGACCTCGGTCTTCACCCGATAGGCGGTCACCTCGGGCCCGACCTTGGAATTCACATCATTGATCACCGATATCACGCCCGCGAACGCGCCGAGAGCACACAGCACCGAGAGAAGCAGAAGGATGACACCGCGACGTTGGCGTGAATTCATTTGCTGGGAAACCTCGTTCGCTTTACTTCGCCGGCTTCGCTTTCCTCGCGGAGCCCGCGGCCGGAAGCAGACTGGGACGGACGGAGCGGACAGGGCGGGCGGGACGGGGCGGTAAGGGAAGGGCCGGCCGTGAAAGGGCCGGCCGCGGGCCGCGCCTCCCCGGGATCTACCGGTGCGCACCCCCGCTGAGCAGGCACTCCGCCGGGCGCGGTACGGAGAGGGGCGGGCCGGTCATCGCGCGCCGCTCACGGCCCGTGGTACGCGGGGGTGCCGTGCTTGGGGACGCCGGACTCCCGTTCCTGGCCGTCGGCCGCGACGATCCGCGCCGAGCAGAATCCACAGCGGTCGCCGATGAGTTCGATTCCGCACCAGGTGCACACCTCTCTCCGCACGGAGGCGACCAGCTGATAGAGGGTGGAGATCTCGGGCAGGAACGCCGCGAATTCCAGCAGCTTGCCGGTCCCCCACCAGCCCGCGGAATCCGCGGGCAGTTCCGTCTCCTCCACTCCCTGGGTCTGCCAGGCCGGCGCCAGCGTCTTCTCGATCCACTCCGACTGCAGCTGCCCCCTGGCCACGATCAGCCGGGTGCCGAAGGCCGGTCCGGACAGCTCTCCGGCGCCGACCCTGATCACCTCGGGCGCAGGGTTGGCGAGTACCCCGAACTGACTGCCCGGAACCCAGGACTTGGCGTGGGAGCGCATGCTCACCGGGACCCGGTCCAGCCGGGTGACCGAGTTGAGCAGGGCCCCCGCGTAGACGTAGTGGGAGAGCAGCCGGGCGGCGGAGGCGATGACCCCGGGGCCGAAGTCGCAGACGGACAGCTGGCGCAGCTGGCGCACGAGGACGGCGATGCCGAGCGGCGGCAGATCGACCTTCAGCAGGGCGATCCGATTGCTCTCCAGCACGGATCGGACGGTGTGCAGCCGGCGTTCATGGGCGGGCGGGAGGGAGGAGGGGTAGAGGGCCACCACCGATCCGTGCTGCTCCAGCAGCACGCTCATGTCGGCGATCGCGGCGGCCAGCGGCCTGTCGGCGGGCGGCGGAAGCAGTGCCGCCGCGGGCGTGTGCTGGTCCATCGGCGGTAGCACCAGATCTGCGCTGGTGACAGCTATTGCGGTCGGCACGCTGGTTCCCCGTTCGGCTCCGGTCGCCGGTGGGCCCGTGACCGCAGATACGTACTACTCGCTGCTTCTGCACGAGCACTTTATCGGCGACACCCACGGCAGAGAACACCTCGCGGAACCCAGTGCCCCGGCCCGTGCACGCTCCGCACAGGCCAAAGCTCGCCAAAGGGTGACGATCCAGTACACCCATAGCCGGGGCACACCGGGGACCGTACGTCCCGTTATGGCCGAAAGTCGATGATGGACCCTCAGGACGAATCCCTGCGCAAGGTCTTGACAACCTCATTGGTCTGGACCAGTTTTACGCCCAACGGTGGCCACCGTCTCTTACCCTCCTCCCCCCAACTCCCCCACTGGAGGCAGCAAGTGGACCGCACCACAGGCTCGCGGAGATGGCTCGGCGGGGCTCTGGCCCTCGCAGTCGGGGCCGGCCTCACCGTCACCGGCATGACGGGAACGGCACAGGCGGCCGACATCAATGTCGCCAAGAACGCCGGATTCGAGTCAGGGCTGTCCAGCTGGACGTGTTCCGGCGGCACCGGCGTGAACGTCTCCACCCCGGTGCGCACGGGGGCCTCCGCCCTCAAGGCGACCCCGGCCGGCAACGACAACGCCAAGTGCTCCCAGATCGTGGCCGTCAAGCCCAACTCCACGTACCAGCTGAGCGCCTGGACCCAGGGCGGCTACGCCTACCTCGGCGCCAGCGGCACCGGCACCACCGACGTCTCGACCTGGACCCAGGGCGGCTCGGCCTGGAACAAGCTCGCCACCAGCTTCCGCACCGGCGCGACCACCACCTCCGTCACCGTCTACACCCACGGCTGGTACGGCACTCCCGCCTACCACGTGGACGACGTGAGCGTCCTCGGTCCCGACGGCGGCGGCGGTCAGGACCCCGACCCGGTCGTTCCCCCCACGCCGACCGGTCTCGCGGTGGGCGCCGTGACCTCCTCGTCCGTCGCCCTCAACTGGGGCGCCGCGGCCGGCGCGACCGGCTACAACATCTACCGCGACGGCACGAAGGTCCAGACGGTGGCCGGCACCTCGGCGACCGTGTCCGGGCTGACCGCGAACACCTCGTACCAGTTCCAGGTGACCGCGAGCAACAGCGCGGGCGAGTCCGCCAAGTCCACCGCCGTCACCGCGCGGACCCCCGACGGTCCGGTGAAGCCGGACCCGGTCGTGCCCAAGCACGCGATCACCGGCTACTGGCAGAACTTCAACAACGGCGCGACCGTCCAGAAGCTCCGTGACGTGCAGTCGGCGTACGACATCATCGCGGTCGCCTTCGCGGACTCCACCACCACCCCCGGCGAGCTGACCTTCAATCTGAGCCCGGCGCTCGGCTACGCCAACGTCGCCGAGTTCAAGTCGGACATCGCCGCCAAGCGGGCCGCGGGCAAGTCGGTGATCATCTCCGTCGGCGGTGAGATCGGCAATGTCACGGTCAACAGCGACGCCTCCGCCACCACCTTCGCCAACAGCGCCTACGCGCTGATGCAGGAGTACGGCTTCAACGGTCTGGACGTGGACCTGGAGCACGGCATCAACTCCACCTACATGACGAAGGCGCTGCGGCAGCTCTCCGCCAAGGCCGGTCCCGGCATGGTGCTGACGATGGCCCCGCAGACCATCGACATGCAGTCCACCTCGACCGAGTACTTCAAGCTGGCGCTGAACGTGAAGGACATCCTCACGGTCGTCAACATGCAGAACTACAACAGCGGCTCGATGCTCGGCTGCGACGGCAAGGTCTACTCGCTCGGCTCGGTGGACTTCCTCACCGCGCTCGCCTGCATCCAGCTGGAGGGCGGTCTCGACCCGTCCCAGGTCGGCATCGGGGTCCCCGCCTCCACCCGGGGCGCGGGCAGCGGCTACGTCAGCCCGACCGTGGTGAACAACGCCCTGGACTGCCTGACCAAGGGCGTCAACTGCGGCACCTTCAAGCCCGCGAAGACCTACCCGACCCTGCGCGGCGCGATGACCTGGTCCACCAACTGGGACGCGACCGCCGGCAACGCCTGGTCGAACTCGGTGGGGGCGCACATCAAGACCCTCCCGTAGCGGACGCCGGCCCGGCCGGCCCCGCACCCCGGCGGCTCCCGCCGCCACGGAACCTGTCGTACGCACCATCAACCCCCACGCCAGGTCGTACGACGTAGACAGCAGCGCCTCCGCACCCGCGGCGGCGCTGCTGTGCGTGGTACGCCGGATCACGCTCCCGCGCGCCCGTCCGAAGTCCGCCTCTTGACCTGGCCATGTCATAGCCGCACGATGTGTGCCCACACCGCACCACTGCTCCACGCGTCCCGACCCGTGCGCCTGTTCCACCCCCCAGTCCACATCCGGGAGACAGCATGCGACTTCGCATACGCGGCAGCGGCCGGAAGGCCGTCACCCTCAGCGCCCTGCTGGCGCTCGCGGTGGCGGCCCCCCTCACCGCCAACGCGGCACCACCGGACCCCAGGGCTCCGGCCGTCACCGCCGACGAGCGGACCCGTCAGTACCAGATCGAGGGCGAGGCGACGGTCGCCTCCCGCACCGCGATGGCCTCGCTGGGCGTCGCGATCGACGAGGCCGACCACCACTCCACCGTGATCAGCGCCGACGCCGGCCAGGCGAAACGGCTGCGCGCGCTGGGCCACCGGCTCACCGAGCTGCCCGGCCCGCCGGACCGCAGCGGCGGCGGACCCGTGGAGACCTTCGACTTCCCGCCCGCGGACTCCCGGTACCACAACTACGCCGAGATGAACACGGTGATCGATCAGCGGATCGCCGCGTACCCGAACATCATGAGCAAGCGGGTCATCGGCAAGAGCCACCAGGGCCGGGACATCATCGCGGTCAAGATCAGCGACAATGTCGCCGCCGACGAGAACGAGCCCGAGGTCCTCTTCACCCACCATCAGCACGCGCGTGAGCATCTGACGGTGGAGATGGCCCTCTATCTCATCCGTGAGCTGGGCGAGGACTACGGCGCCGACTCCCGGGTCACCAACGCCGTGAACGGCCGGGAGATCTGGATCATCCCGGACGTCAACCCGGACGGCGGCGAGTACGACATCGCCACCGGCAGCTACCGCAGCTGGCGCAAGAACCGGCAGCCCAACACCGGCTCCACGGCGGTCGGCACCGACCTCAACCGCAACTGGAACTACCGCTGGGGCTGCTGCGGCGGTTCCTCCGGCTCCTTCGGGTCGGAGACCTACCGGGGCCGCGCGGCCGAGTCCGCGCCCGAGGTGAAGGTCGTCGCCGACTTCGTCCGCAGCCGGGTCGTCGGCGGGACGCAGCAGATCAGGACCGGCATCGACTTCCACACCTACAGCGAGCTGATCCTCTGGCCGTTCGGCTACACCACCGCCGACACCGCCGTGGGGATGACCCAGGACGACCGCAACGCCTTCGCCGCGGTCGGCCAGAAGATGGGGGCCAGCAACGGCTACACCCCCGAGCAGTCCAGCGACCTCTACATCACCGACGGCTCGATCGACGACTGGCTGTGGGGCAATCAGAGGATCTTCGGCTACACCTTCGAGATGTATCCGGGCAGCTTCGGCGGCGGCGGGTTCTATCCGCCCGACGAGGTGATCGAGCGCGAGACCAGCCGCAACCGGGACGCGGTGCTCCAGCTGCTGGAGAACTCGGACTGCATGTACCGCTCCATCGGCAAGGAGGCGCAGTACTGCGCCTGAGAACGGCGCGGGAGCGCCCCCGGGGGGGAAGAGCCCGGGGGCGCTGTGCGGCCCGCGCACGGGCCGGAGGACGGGCCTCTAGACGACCAGGCTCAGCGCCGCCGCGACCACGAAGCCCGCGACCGAGAGCACCGACTCCAGGACCGTCCAGGTCTTGAGGGTGTCCCGCTCGGAGATGCCGAAGTACTTGGCGACGATCCAGAACCCGCCGTCGTTGACGTGCGAGGCGAAGATCGAACCGGCCGAGATCGCCATGATGACCAGGGCGAGGAACGGCTGCGAGTGGTCCGCGTTCTCCACCAGCGGCAGCACGATGCCGGCCGTGGTCACGATCGCCACCGTCGCCGAGCCCTGGGCGACCCGCAGCACCAGCGAGATCAGATAGGCCAGGACGATGACGGGCAGACCGACGTCCTCGAAGGTGTCGGAGAGCGCCTGGGCCACTCCGCTCGCCTTGAGCACCGCGCCGAAGACCCCGCCCGCGCCGACCACCAGCAGGATGTTGCCGACCGGCTTCAGCGAGGAGGTCGAGACCTGCTCCAGGGAGCTGCGCGACCAGCCGCGCCGGACGCCCAGCAGGTAGTAGGCGAGGATCAGCGCGATCGTCAGCGCCACGAACGGGTTGCCGAAGAACTCCACCACCGAGCGGAGGGTGGACTCGTCCATCGCGATGGACGAGAAGGTCGCCGCGAGGATCAGGGTGAGCGGTGTGCCGATGATGAGCAGCACGGTGGAGAGCGCGACCGGCGTCTCCGCGGCCGCCCCGGGGCCGCGTTCGGCGGCGACCGCGGCCCGGGCGTCCTCGGCGGCCTCCAGCATGTCCTGGGGGACCTCGACGAAGACCCGCTTGCCGATCCATCCCGAGTACACCCAGGCGGCGGCGACGGCCGGCAGTCCGACGACCACGCCCATCACGATGACCCAGCCGAGCGAGACGTCGAGCAGTCCGGCGGCGGCGACCGGTCCGGGGTGCGGCGGCAGGAAGGCGTGGGTCATCGACAGTCCGGCCAGCAGCGGCATCGCGTAGAGCACGACCGACTTGCCGGAGCGCTTGGCCGCCGCGTACACCAGCGGCGCGAGGACGAAGATGCCGACGTCGAAGAAGACCGGTATGCCGAAGATCAGTCCGGTGACGCCCATGGCGAGCGGGGCGCGCTTCTCGCCGAAGACCCGCAGCAGCCGGGTGCTGAGCACCTCGGCGCCGCCGGAGACCTCCAGGATCGCGCCGAGCATGGTGCCCAGGCCGATGATGATGGCGACATGGCCGAGGATGCCGCCCATGCCGGTCTCGATGACGGATTCGGCGGCCGATCGCTGCACGGTGCCGAAGAGTTCGGTGACGGAGAGCCCGGCCGCGAGGCCGACGGCTATGGAGACGGCGAGCAGCGCGACGAACGGCTGGAGCCGGATCTTGATGATCAGTACGAGCAGGAGGACGATGCCGAGGGCGGCGACGGTCAGCAGACCGGCCGTTCCGTCGATGAGGAGGAGCAGCCCTCCGGTGTGCGGCGTCTCCTCCGGCGGGGCGTCTGCGGCGAGGTACATGGATCAACCCTGGTGTCGATGGGGGTTTTGGGTATGGCGGAGCGCGGTACGGCGCTCCCGCGAGCGCCGTACCGTGCCGTGTAGAACTGCGGGGTTGAGACGCCAAGTTCAGCCAGGGGGCCGACTCAGCCCAGGACCGCCAGGGCGTCGATCTCGATCAGCAGGCCGGCGGGGAGACCGACGTAGACCGTCGTACGGGCGGAGGCGGGGGCCTTGAGGCCCTGCTCCTCGAAGTACGCGTTGTAGATCTCGTTCATCTCGGCGAAGTGGTCGACGTCGGTGAGGTAGACGCGCATCATCATCACGTCGTCCCAGCTCGCGCCGCCCTCCTCCAGGATCGCCTTGACGTTGGCGAAGGTCTGGAGGGTCTGCTCGCGCAGGGTCGGGCCGGCCGGGGTCGGGGCCTGGCCCTCGACGGCCGGGAGGAAGCCGACCTGACCGGCGACCTGGAGGATGTTGCCCTTCTTCACGCCGTGGGAGAACTTGGCGGGCGGGGCGGTGTGGGTGGCGGGGGTGATCGCGGTCTTCTCGGACATGGTGCTTCCTTCTGTTCAGTGCGGTGTGACGGAGCCGGAGTACTCCCGGCTGATGGCGTCGGCGGTGCGGCGCACCAGCGGGAGGAGGGTGAGGAGTTCCTCGGCGGTGACGACCACATTGGGCGCGGAGACCGACATCGCCGCGACGACCCGGCCGGCCGCGCCGCGGATGGGCGCGCCGATGCAGTTGATGGACTCCTCGTGGCCGCCGAGGTCGGTGGCCCATCCCTGGTCGCGGACGGCGGCGAGTTCCTTGAGGAACGCGGCGGCGTTGGGCGTCGAACGGGATGTGTACATGGGGTATTCGAGCTTGTCGGCGACGGCGCGCCGCTCGTGCTCGGGCAGATCGCCGAGGAGGAGTTTGGCGACGGCGGCGACGGTGATCGCGACGGGCTTGCCGATGCGGGAGTACATCCGTACCGGGTAGCGGCTCTCGACCTTGTCGATGTAGAGGACCTCGCTCTCCTCGTAGACGGCGAGATGGACGGTGTGCCCGATCTGCTCGTTGAGGGTGACGAGGTGGGGGTGGGCGACGTCGCGGACGTCGAGGTTCTCGACGGCCTCCTGGGCGAGGGCGAAGAGGCGGGCGCCCAGGCGGTAGCGCTGGTCCTGCTGGCGGTAGACGAGCCCGTGGTCGTGGAGGGTGCGCAGCAGGCGCAGCGCGGTGGATTTGTGGACGCCGAGGCGGTCGGCGACCTGCCCGAGATCGGCGGGTCCCTGGGCGAGCAGCGGCAGGATGCTCAGGGCGCGGTCGACGGTCTGGCTCATGGTGTGCGTACCTCCTCATCCGCGGCCGCGGTCCAGCCGGGGCCGAGACGTAGTGTCCGCCAGGTCGCGTCGTCCAGGGCGGCGAGGCGGTCCGCGTGGGCGGTGTCGGGGGGCGTGGCGAGGTCTCCGGGGACGGTGAGGGCGGCGGCGGCCCAGAGGTGGCCGTGGCGCAGCAGCTCCCGGGGCGGCAGTCCCCGCAGCCGGGCGGAGAGATAGCCGGCGGCGAAGGCGTCTCCGGCGCCGACGGGGGCGACGACGTCGACCCGGGGGGCGGGGACGAAGGTGATCGTGTCCCCGGCGGTCCCGGCGGCCGGGTCGGAGGCGAACATCGTCGCGCCCTCGGCCCCCTGCTTGACGACGAGGACGGCGGGCTCGGGGAGGGCGGCGCGGACGGCGGCGGGCCCGTGCAGGTCCCAGGCGGTCTCGGCCTCGTCCTCGCCGACGAAGACGAGGTCCGCGCCGCGGGCCAGCTCCAGCAGGACCCGGGCGCCGGAGTCGTCGCGCCACAGGCCCGGCCGGTGGTTGACGTCGAAGGAGATCAGCGGGCGGCCGGGGCGGCAGGCGGTGAGCGCGCGCATCAGTGCGAGGCAGTCGCCGGAGAGGGCGGCGGTGATGCCGGAGACGTGGAGCACCCGGGCGGCGTCGAGGGTCTCGGGCGGGACGGTCGCCGGGGACATCGCCGAGGCGGCCGAGCCGCGCCGGTAGTAGACCACCTCATGGGCGTCGGTGGCGCGGTCGGTGGCGGTGCGGAAGTAGATCCCGGTGGGCCGGTGCGGATCGCGGCCCACGGCAGAGGTGTCCACGCCGTACGCGGCGATCGCCCGGATCAGATGGTCGCCGAAGCCGTCCGTGCCGACCCGGCTCACCCACCGCACCCGGTGTCCCGCCGCGGCCAGCGCGCACGCCGCGTTGGACTCGGCCCCGCCGATGGCGCGGGCGAAGGACGGGACGTCGGCGAGGCGTCCGGGCTGTGAGGGCAGGAACGTGACCATGGACTCGCCGAGGCAGATGACGTCTGCGACATCCACGGCTGCGGTACCGGTCGGGCTGCTCACCCTGGGCTCCTCGCGAGGTCTGGGTCGGTCGGGTCCATTGACCCGACGCTGCGCCGGATGTTAGACACCATCGAGCGATATACGCAATGAGTGTTGCACATGATGCAACGACCAGGGAGGACCCATGCCCGCCGACCAGCTCGCCCCGCTTCGACAGGAACGAGTCGACCACCGGTTCAAGGCGCTGCCCCCGGACGCCGAGGGACTGACCGTCGGCGAGCTGGCGGCCGAGCGCCGCAATCTCTTCACGGGCGGCTTCACCACCCCCGTGATCGCGCTCTCCGCCGAGTCGGTCGAGCACAATCTCGATCTGCTCCAGACCTACTCCGAGCGCCACGGACTGGTCTTCGCGCCGCACGGCAAGACCTCCATGTCCCCCCAGCTCTTCGCCCGCCAGCTGGAGCGCGGCGCGTGGGGCATCACCGCCGCCGTCCCGCACCAGGCCCGCGTCTACCGCGCCCACGGCATCGACCGGATCTTCCTCGCCAACGAGGTCGTCGACGCCGCCGCGCTGCGCTGGATCGCCGGCGAACTGGCCGACCCCGACTTCCGTCTCATCTGCTACGCCGACTCCGTGCGCGGCGTCGAGCTGATGGACGAGGCCCTCACCGCGGCGGGCGCGCCCCGCCCCCTCGACGTGGTCGTGGAGCTGGGCGCGGGCGAGGGAGCCCGCACCGGCGCCCGCACCCCCGCGGAGTGCGCCGCCGTCGCCGACGCCGTCGCCGCCGCCCCCACCCTGCGGCTCGTCGGCATCGCCGGGTACGAGGGCGAGGTGCCCGACGCCGACGACGACTCCGTCCGCGCCTGGCTGCGCGAACTGATCGCGCTGCTCGCCGACTTCGACCGCGAGGGACGCTTCCGGGAATCGGGCGGCGAGATCGTCGTCAGCGCGGGCGGCAGCGCCTGGTTCGACGCGGTCGCCGATGTCTTCGCCGAGGTCCCCCAGCTCTCCCTCCCGGTGCTGAAGCTGCTGCGCTCGGGCGCGTACGTCTCCCACGACGACGGCCACTACCGCCATCTCACCCCCTTCAACCGGGTCCCCGACGAGGGCGCTCTCCAGCCCGCGTTCCGGCTCTGGGCCCAGGTCGTCTCCCGCCCCTCCCCCGAGCAGGCCTTCCTGAACGCGGGCAAGCGGGACGCCGCGTACGACCTCGACCTCCCCGAGGCGCAGGCCGTCCGCGACGCCCGCACCGGCGAGATCCGCCCGGCCGACGGCGTCACCGTCACCGGGCTCTCCGACCAGCACGGCTGGGTGCGGACCACGCCGGAGGCGGATCTGGAGGTCGGCGACTGGATCGGCATGGGGCTCTCCCACCCCTGCACCTCCTTCGACAAATGGCAGCTGATCCCGCTGGTCGAGGCGGACGGCACGGTCAGCGACTACATCCGCACGTTCTTCTAGACACCCCGAGGAAGAAGGAAGCGGAGCTATGGATCTCGTCATCCGGGACACCCGCGTCATCGACGGCGGCGGCGGACCCTCCTACCGGGCCGACGTCGGCCTGCGCGACGGACGCGTCGCCGCGATACGCCGCGAGGGCGAGGCGTCCCTCACCGGCACGCGCACCCTCGACGCCGCCGGACTCGCCCTCTCCCCCGGCTTCATCGACATGCACGCCCACAGCGACCTCGCCCTGCTGCGCGACCCCGGGCACGAGGCCAAGGTCGCCCAGGGCGTGACCCTGGAGGTCCTCGGCCAGGACGGCCTCTCGTACGCCCCGGTGGACGACCGCACCCTCGACGGGGTGCGCCGGGCCATCACCGGCTGGAACGGCGGCGGACCCGACGACACCTCCGTCGCCTTCGACTGGCGGACCGTCGGGGAGTATCTGGACCGGCTCGACCGGGGCATCGCCGTCAACGCGGCCTATCTGATCCCGCAGGGCACGGTCCGGATGTACGCGGTCGGCTGGGACGACCGCCCCGCCACCGACGCCGAGCTGACGCGGATGAAGCAGCTCGTCGCCGAGGGCATGGAACAGGGCGCGGTCGGCATGTCCTCCGGTCTGACCTACACCCCGGGGATGTACGCCAAGGACGCCGAGCTGACCGAGCTGTGCCGGGTGGTGGCCTCCTACGACGGCTACTACTGCCCGCACCACCGCTCGTACGGGGCGGGCGCGCTCCAGGCGTACGAGGAGATGGTCACGCTCACCCGGGAGGCGGGCTGCGCGCTCCACCTCGCCCACGCCACCATGAACTTCGGCGTCAACAAGGGCCGGGCGGGCGATCTGCTGGAGCTGCTGGACCGGGCGCTGGCGGACGGCGCGGACATCTCGCTGGACACCTATCCGTACACCCCCGGCTCCACCACGCTGGCCGCGGTGCTGCCGAGCTGGGCGGCCGAGGGCGGCCCCGAGGCGCTGCTCGCCCGGCTGGCCGACGACGAGACGGCCGAGCGGATCCGGCACCATCTGGAGGAGATCGGCTCGGACGGCTGCCACGGGGTGCCGATGGAGTGGGAGACGATCGAGATCTCCGGAGTCTCCGACCCGGCGCTCGCCGCCCATGTGGGGCGGACGATCGAGCAGTCGGCGAAGGACCGGGGCGAGGCCCCCTGGGTCACCGCCCGGCGGCTGCTGATCGCGGACCGGCTCGGATCCACGATCCTCCAGCACGTCGGCCACGAGGAGAACGTCCGGGCGATCATGCGCCACCGGGTCCACACCGGCGGCAGCGACGGCATCCTCCAGGGCGCGAAGCCGCATCCGCGCGCCTACGGCACCTTCCCGCACTATCTCGGGCGGTACGCGCGGGAGCTGGGGATCCTCTCCCTGGAGGAGACGGTCGCCCATCTCACCTCCCGCCCGGCGGCGCGGCTGCGGCTGCCCGACCGGGGCCTGGTCCGCGAGGGATACCGGGCGGACCTGGTCCTCTTCGACCCGGAGACGGTGGCTGCGGGCTCCACCTTCGAGTCCCCGCGCACGCTCCCGTCCGGCATCCCGCATGTGCTCATCGACGGCCGGTTCGTCGTCGAGGACGGCGTACGGACGGACGTCCTGGCGGGCCGTTCCGTCCGCCGCACACCGCGCGGCTAGCGGCTCTTCCCCGGGATCAGGCGGGCAGCCCGGGGACGAGCTTGCCGACGACCCCGGTGACGGGGGCGAGCGCCCCGCCCGGCGGCGGCTTGACGAGATTGCGGTCGACCTCCCCGGCCGCCGGCTTTCCGGCGGCGGGGAGGTGGGCGGCGGCCTGGGCGGTGCCCATCGCCGAGAGGGCCAGGGCGGCGGCGACGGCCGCGACGGCGGCGGCGTTCTGAAGTCGGATCATGCGCTGTGCAACGCGCGGCGGGCCGTCCGGTCACGTTCCGACAGGTGTGCCACTACGGCATGGGCGGTCACTTTCACCTTGATCCGTTACCGCCCACCGACTGCCGCGTTGAAGGAGCGTGAACGGCCGCAAGCCCTGCGGCCGACGTTCCTGAAGATCTGCAAGGAGAACTGATGTCGCGTTTCGCCAAGGCCGCTGCAGTCGTCGCCGGCTCGGGCGCCCTCCTGGTCGGCGGCGCCGGTATGGCCACCGCCGACGCCGGAGCGAGCGGCGCCGCCACCCACTCCCCGGGTGTCCTGTCGGGCAACCTGGTCCAGGTGCCCGTCAACATCCCGGTCAACCTCTGCGGCAACACCGTGAACATCATCGCGCTGCTGAACCCGGCGTTCGGCAACACCTGCGTGAACGCCTCCGAGGGCAGCGCGTACGGCCACTGAGCACCACCACCCCCCGAGCACCGCGGCCTCCCCCTTCTGCCGAAGGGGGAGGCCGCGGTTCGGTCGGTCAGACATAGCGGTAGTGACGGCTGTGGTCGAGCAGCTCGGACGGGCGTACGTCCCAGGGCGGCATCGGATCGTCCAGTGCGAAGACGCGGCCGGCCTGCGGATCGGGTGGGGCGATCCGGGTGCGGGGCAGATAGCCGGCCCGGGGGCGCGCCCGCTGCCAGCGGATCCAGAGCAGGTCCATGAAGGCGTGGTGCAGCCAGAAGACCGGGTCGTTGGGCGAGGTGGCGCCCACCATCAGACCGCCCACCCAGCGGTGCACCCGATTGTGGTTGCGCCAGCGCTCGGAGCCGCCCGCGCTCCACCCCTCGACGGCGTTGCGGAAGCCGGAGCGCGCGGTGGAGTCCCAGGGGGCCGCGTCGTACTCCGGCTCGGCGAGCGCCCGGTCCACCTCCTCCGCGGTGGGGAGGGCGATCGGATCGAAGGGGCGGCCGAGATTGCGGGTGAGGTACTTCCCGTCGGTGATCCGCGAATTGATCCGCCAGTTCCCCGCGGAGTGGGCGAAGGGGCCGGTCATCACCTGCCGGTCGCCGACCCGGCCGGTGCCGCCGAGGAAGTCGTCCGCCCACAGCGAGGAGCCGGGGGTACGGTCTGCCGTCCAGTCCCAGTAGGGGACGGTGACCGAGGCGTCGACCCGCTGGAGCGCGCGTTCGAACTCCAGCAGATACCGCCGGTGCCAGGGGAAGAACGAGGGCGTCATATGGGCCGCCCTCGGCCGGTCGTCGCCGTCGGGCACATAGAACGCGTCATGGGTGCGGACGAACTCGTCGTAGACCCCGGAGCGCTTCAGCTCCAGCAGCGCGTCGACCAGCCGCCGCTTCTCCCCGGGGGTGAGGTTCCGCTGGTTCTTGCGGGTGTGCACCGGTGCCGCTCCTCACGGGTCCCGTCGCCGGCGGGCGGGTCAGCGGCCGCGCGGCGCGGTGGTCGCCAGCCGGGCGGTCCCCAGCTCGTCCACCGCGGCGCGGGCCGTCTCACGCAGCGTCGGGAACGACTCGTAGTGGTTGAGATGGCTGAGATAGCTGCCGTCCGCCCGCCGCATCACATGCAGCGGCCGGCCGTCGATGCGGACCTCGACGCTCGGCGTCCCGGCCGCGGGCCCGCCGCCCGCGCCCGCCGGGACCATGACGGTCGCGCCGCCCTCGATGCGCCGGCCCCGGTACATCTCCGCGAACCGCTCCAGATCGCGCCCCGGCCCCGGCGCCCGCCGCTCGGGGCCCGCCGAAGTCCGCAGCAGCAGGGGCGCGAGCGCACCGGCGGTGCCCACCACCACCCCGGCGGTGAAGACCGCGCGCAGGGCGGTGCGCCGGGTGAGCGGGCGAGCGGGTCTGCGCATGGAATCGGTCCGTCCTCTTCGAGCGGGCCGTCCGGTCCGGAGCGGCCGTGCACCGTCCTGTCAACGAGACGACGGCGAAAGGGTTCCTCGTCCGGGTGGCGTGAGCCCGGACGGCGGCGTCCGGGCGGGGCTCGCCGGGCGCGCCGGCGGGGCTCGCTCGGCGTCCGGGCGGGGCTCGCTCCGCGTCCGGGCGGGGCTCCTTCCGGCGCGCGGGCGGGTGAGGGCGGATTCCGCGAAGGGGGTGAATCGCGGGCGTACGGGTCGTGTTGGCCGCCCGGCGGACACCGGGTGGCCCAGCATGGCCGCCCCGGCACCAGGAGGTCATGACTGTGTCCGCTTCATCTGCTTCGTCCGCTTCATCGACTTCACTCCGCCCCGACGAGGTCGATCTCGCCGACCCGTCGTTCTGGCGGCTGCCGCGCTCCCGGCGGCTGGACGCCTTCGCGCTGCTGCGCACGCTGGACGCCCCGGTGCGCTTCGGCGCGGACCCCGGCTTCTGGGCGCTGGTGAAGCACGCGGACGTGCAGGGGGCGAGCCGCGCGCCCCAGCACTTCGCCAGCGCGCCGGGGGTGACCACCCCCGAGCCGGCCGCCTGGGCGAAGGCCGTCTTCGGCGACTCGATGGTCAATCAGGACGGCGCCGAGCACGCGGCCCTGCGCCGGATCGTCTCCCGTGCCTTCACCCCCCGGCTGCTGGCCGCCACCGAGGACCGGGTGCGGGAGACCGCCCGGCGGATCACGGACGAGATGATCCGCGACCGGCCCGGGGACTTCGTGGCCTCGGTCGCCTCCCGGATGCCGTTCGAGGTCATCTGCGACCTGATGGGGATTCCCGGCCGGTACCGGGCCGAGATCGCCCGGCGGGTCGACGAGGCGTCGCGGAACGTGGGGGTGAGCCGCCGCCGGCTGCGGGTGCCGGGGCGCGGGCTGCGGGCCCTCGCCCATCTGGGGCTGGTGATGGCGAGGCTGGCCAGGGAGCGCCGCCGCCGGCCCGCCGACGATCTGATCTCGGCGCTGGTCACCGCCGACGTCGACGGCTCGGCGCTCTCCTCCCGGCAGCTCGGCGCGTTCTTCTCGCTGCTGCTGGTCGCCGGGGTGGAGACGACCCGCAACGCCCTCGCGCACGGTCTGGCGCTGCTGGCCGGGCACCCCGCCCAGCGCGCCCTGCTGGCGTCCTCGTTCGACCGGTACGCGAACGGCGCGGTGGACGAGATCGTGCGGTATTCGACGCCGATCATTCAGTTCCGGCGCACGGTCGTGGCCGAATGCGAACTGGGCGGGCGGAATTTCCTTCCCGGGGAGAAGGCCGTTCTCTTCTATGCCTCGGCCAACCGCGACGAGTCCGTCTTCGGGAATCCCGACGCTTTCGACATCACCCGGGATCCCAATCCCCATCTGGGATACGGGGGCGGCGGCCCGCATTACTGTCTGGGGGCCCATTTGGCGCGGCTGGAGATGACGGCGCTCTTCGGCGAACTGCTCACCCGGCCGGTCGGGCTGCGGTCGGTGGGGGCGCTGGAACTGGTCGACTCCAGCTTCGACAACCGGGTCCGCGCGCTGCCGCTCTCCTTCGACCCCGTGCGGCCGTGTCCAGGGGCGAAAGAGAGGCCCTAGGAGCGGAGCCGGCTCACCGGGAGGAGGGCGTGGGCGGCGGCGAGGAGGGTGGCCTCGTCGCCGATGTAGGACTGGAGGGTCTCCTCGCCGAGGGGTTCGCCGGGGGTGGCCTCGGGCCAGGGGCGGGTGCCGATGAGGAGGTGGGCGTGGCCGCGGGAGTCGGCGGCGGCGAGCCACTCGGGGGGCGCGGGGCACTGGGCGCTGAGCCCGGGCATGTTGAGGACGGCCCGGCCGCCCTCGACCAGCAGCCTGATCGGCGAGTTGTAGGACGCCTCGGTGGCGTCGGTGAGCAGTCCGTCCACGGCCAGTCCGGCCTGGTCGATCAGGGCCTCCACGGCGGCGACGCCCGCCTCGGGGCCGCCGTTGCCGTCGCCGAGGGAGTAGACGAGCAGATACGGCGTGTCGTGTCCGGCCGCGGGGTCGCCGGTCCAGGCGAGCATCGACACGGTGCCGAGATGGCCGCGCTGGACGGTGTTCTTGGTGGAGTTCGCGAGGGTCATGGACCGGCACCCTAGTGCCCGGTCGGGCCCGTCGGCCCCTTTCGTTCACCTGGATGGGGGAAAGCGGAGCTGCCAGACGAGGGTTCGTTTCCCGAGGGCGGTGTGGAGCCGTACGATCCGGGCCTTCTCCGGCACTTCGAATACCAGCCAGCCCTTTCTCTGTTCACCCACCGAAAGGGTGTTCCATTTCAATGGGGCGCCGGTGGTGAGCGTTCCGGTGGTCGCCTGCGGATGGCGTTTCCCGGTGTCGTCCACGACCCAGGCGCGGGCGCCGGAGACGTCGTGGGGCCGGCCCCCGAAGTTGAGCAGGGTGATCGCCGCGCCGACCAGGCGGGCGCCGCTCTCCGGCCGGTCGGCGGCGCGCACGCCGACCGCCGGGTCGACCTGGCCGACGACGGAGACCCGCAGATGCTCGCGGGATCCCGGGCCGCCGAGGTCGGCCGCGTCCCCGACCCAGGCCACCGCCTTCGCCCGGTCCCCGGCCGGCTTCTGGTCCGAGACGGGCCGGACGGCGGGCCGGTCGCGCGGGCCGGGGGCGGCGGTGAGCGCGTCGAGGGGGCTCTGGCAGGCGGTGGCGCTCAGCGCGAGCGCGGACACCAGCAGCGCGGAGGCAAGGTGGCGCATCGGTCCCCTTCAGCAGGCCGTTTTCCGTATCATCACCGCCTTTCGGCGGGGAAGGACGGCGGCGGGGCCCGTGTCGCGGCCGGTGTCGCCCGGAGGGTCCCACGGGCCCGCCGGGCGCGGACGGCCGGGCGGTCCCGCGGAGGCCCTCGCCGGGCGGGCCCCGCGGGGGGGGGCGCTCATCGGGCGCGGGCGACCGGCGGGCGGCGGGGGCCTCCCGGCGCGGGCGCGCTCCGGGCGCGGCGCGGGGCGGATGTCCGGTGGTCGTCCCGCCGTATCGCGGTGGGCCCCGAAAAACCGTTCCCGCGCTACTCCTCCGCGAGCGGTCCGCAGTGACCTCGACCGCGGCGCGGGCGTTGGCCGACGTATGGCAAGGACACCCGGAGCCGCCCGCTGGGAGCGCGTACCGCTCACGGCGCCGAGCCCGTATCCGCGTCCCGGGCCGCCGCCGCAGCAGCAGCAGCAGCACGAGTGGGCGGCGGCGGACGAGAGCCCGATCTACGACCGGCTCGCCCGGGAGTGGAGCGCGGCGGGCCGCACGCTGCCGGGCGCGGCCGACGGGGAGTGGGCGGCACTGACCCGCTGCCCGCCGCCGGCCGGGCCCGCGCCCCGGTGGATCCGCAGCCCCGGCGGCTCCACCGGATGAGCGCCGCCCGCCCCGCCGGGCGCGGACCGCGTCAGCGCTCCCGTACGGACGGGGCCGGGGCGGCGGCGAACTCGGCGGGCCGGGGCAGCCGGACGACGGTGCGGTCGCGGAGCCTTCTGCGCACCCCCGCGACCAGCCGGTGCGCGGTGAAGGTCGCGCCGTGCACGAAGCGCATGGACGGGCCGAAGGAGGGCGCGGCCAGCAGCCCGGCGAAGAACAGCCCCGGGCAGGAGGACTCGAAACCGGCCCCCAGCTCCGGCGCCCGGCCGCCGCCGACCGTGACCACCGCCCGCCGCAGCGAGCTGTCCAGCAGCTCCAGCCGCTCCAGGTCCGGGGTGAAGCCGGTCGCGGCGACGACATGGTCCGTCTCCACGGCCACCGGCTCCCCGTCGGGCGCGGCCAGCGTCAGCAGGACCCGGTCCCCGCGCGCCTCCGCGCTCCGCAGCCCGTGCCCCAGCAGCGCCGGCACCCGTCGCTCGTAACGCTCCCGGAGCCACCAGGCGCCCGCCGGGCCGAGCGCCGTGCGCGCGATGTGCTCCCGGGTGGACGCGGGCAGCTTACGCACCGCCCACGGGGTCTCGGACCAGACCCAGCTGGTCCAGCCGGTGCCCAGACCGCTGTGCGGGGTGCGCAGGGAGCGCATCAGCCCGCGCTGGAGCGGTTCGGGCGGGGTGTTCCAGTTGAGCCGTCCCCGGCGGGCGACCAGCCGGGGCCGGGCGCCCTGTTCGGCCAGGAGGGTCGCGGTCTCCAGCGCGGCCTGGCCGGCCCCGAGGACGGTGACGTCCTGGTCCCGGAAGCCGCTGAGGTCGCGGTGGCCGCTGCTGTGCGAGACCCGGGGCCCGGGCAGCGCCCGGAGCTGCTCGGGGAGATTGACGAACGGCATCACGCCGACCGCGATCACGACGGTCCTCGCCGTCATGCGCTCGCCGTCCGCCGTCTCCACCCGGAAGCCGTCGCCGGCCGGGGCGACGAGGGTGACGGTCCGCTCGTCCACGGCCGGGACGGCGTGCTCGGCGAACCACATGCCGTACTCGGTGAACGCGGCGATGGGCAGCGGCCTGCCGTGCACCGCGTCAAAGCCGTTCTCCTCGCTGAAGTGCCGCAGCGTGTGCGCGCCCGCGGGGTCGGAGAGATTCGAGGACCAGGGCTCCGACTTGAGGTACATGCCCTCGGGCATGTGGTCGCGCCAGGAGGCCATGGCCCGGCCGAAGACTTTCAGACTCATGCCGGCCGCGGCGGCGTGGGCCGCGATGGAGAGTCCGTAGGGGCCTGCGCCGATCACTGCCATGTCGTACACGGTTCGTCCGTTTCTTCGCGGTGGAGGGTGGTGCACAGGGGATGACGAGGGGTTCACGGGGTGGGCGCGTCTCCCGTACGGGGAGACGGCGGCCGGGCCCGGACGCGGCGGGCGCGGGCGGCGGCGCGCAGCCGGTGCGCCGCCTTGGCCGCGCCCCGGCCGGTCCAGGCCCGGGTCATGGCGAGGAAGGGCCGCAGATCGTCGCCGGCGTACCAGGCGGTCTCCACTCCGGCCCGGGGGACGGCGCCGGGCGGGCGGGAGCGCCGGGCGGGGAGGTCGCGCAGGCCGACGAGGGCCGAGAGCAGCGCGTAGTTCTCGGCGACGAAGACCCGGCCCGGTCCGCCGCCGCCGCTGACGACCCGCTGTCCGGTGAGATCGAGGTAGAGGGCGCGGACGACGTCGAGTCCGCCCGGCTCGGTGAAGAGCCGGAACTGCGCGCCGGGGCGCGGATTGGCGTCGAGCAGCTGATGGACGCCGGTGGCCGGGTCGCGCCGGAAGTCGAGATCGAGGATGCCCCGGTAGCCGACGTGGGCGACCAGCCGCAGCGCCGCCGCCTCCACCTCGGGGTTGGGCTGCCAGCTGCCCTTGGCGGTGAGACCGGTGCGCACCGGCCAGGACAGCTCCTTGCGCCCGCTGCCGCCGAGCAGACAGACCGCGCCGGAGGGGCCCCGGGTGAAGCAGCCGTGGAAGAACCAGTCGGAGTCGGGGGCGTCCGGCAGATAGCGCTGGAGCAGCAGCCGGCTGCCCGCCGCGCCCGCCCGCTCGCTCAGCCGGCGGGCGGCCGCCGGGGAGCGCACCAGGGTGGTGCTGCGCAGTCCGGCGGCGGCGGGCAGCAGCCAGGGGCGGGTCCACTTCGCCACCAGGGGGAGTCCGAGCCGTCGTACGGCGTCGGCCGCCTCGGCGGGGCCGGAGGGGACGGCGGTCTGCGGGTGGGCGATGCCCGCGGCGGCGCAGAGCGCGGCGAGTTCGGCCTTGTCGGCGAGGAGCCGGGGCAGTTCGGGCGGCTGCCTCGGCAGGTGGAAGCGGGCGGCGAGCAGCGGGGCGCGGGCGGCGGTGTGGATCGCGCTGAGGTCGTCCATGGCGATCAGCACCGCGCGGCGGCCGATCCGGTCGGAGACCCGCAGCAGCAGATCCACCAGCGCGTCGGGGCCGATCGGTCCGGCGGGGCCGACATGGGCGCGGCGCAGATGGCGGGAGCGGGCGACGGGGCTGGCGGCCGACTCGACCACGGCGTGCACCTCGACGCCCGCGCGCCCCAGCGACCGGACGGCGCCGAGGGTGCCGTGGTGGAACGGATTGCGGTCGAGCCGGAGCACCAGCGCGGGCGCCCCGGGGTCGAAGGGGACCCCGGCCGGTACGCCGGTGTCGTACGGCACTTCGGCCATGACCCCGGTGTCGAAGGGTGGCATCAGCGTCACATCTTTCACCTGGATGGTCCTGATAATCCCGGCCCGTTCTCGCGAATGCCGCGCTGACGGGATGTCAATCTGCGAATAAGTAACACTTTCTGGCTACGGTCGGGTACGCCGTTTCCTGCGGCGGATCGCTCAGACCGGACAGTACGCACAGCATTCCTCAGGAGGGGTCATGACCCGTCGACGCCGGTTCACCGGAACACGCATCGGAACGGTCGCCGCCAGTCTGCTGGTCTCCACGGGAGTATTCGGAGAACCGACGACGGGCGTCGCCCGCGCCGAGGACGCGCCGCCCTCCGCCTCCGGTTCCCCATCGGTCGCGGTGGGCGCCTATCTCGACTACGGCCCGGCCGGAGTGTGGCGCATGGAACAGCTTTCACGGTGGCTGGGCGGCACGGAATTGACGGCCGGTCATACTTATCTGCCGGGCGACCGGTGGAGCAATATCGAGGGCGGTCCCGGCTTCCTGACGGAGTGGGCCCGGTGGCGGCGCGGGGCGGACGGGCGGATGTTCGTGCTCAATGTGCCCATGCTGGAGCGGAACGAGGACCGGCTGCCCGACGCGCAGGTGCGGCGGCTGCTGCGGACCGGCGCCGCGGGCCTGTTCGACCACCACTTCCGTACGCTGGCGGAGCGGCTGGTGACGCTGGGGGTGCCGGACACGGTGATCGTGCTCGGCTGGGAGATGAACGGCACGACCTACACGCATCGCTGCGGCCCCGATCCCCTTTCGTGGAAGGCGTACTGGAATCGCATCGTCACGACCATGCGTTCGGTGCCGGGGCAGAAATTCCGTTTCGACTTCGCTCCCAATCGGGGCACGGACGCGATTCCCTGGACCGAGTGCTACCCCGGCGACGACGTCGTGGACATCATCGGAATGGATTCCTACGACCAGGCTCCGGGCACGACGTTCGACGAGCAGGCGAACGCGCCGTACGGGCTGCGGCAGCAGGTGGAATTCGCGGCGGCGCACAACAAGCTCATCTCGTACCCGGAGTGGGGGCTCTTCCGGAACGGGGACAATCCCGAGTACATGCGGGGCATGCTCGAATGGATCGAGCGGCACCGGCCGCTGTACCAAACCATCACGGATTACTGTCCGCACGGTGTCTGGCAGTGCGATGACAACCCCAAATCGTCGAAGGTGTTCCGTTCGATGCTCTTCGCGAAGCCGGGACCGGTGCCGCCGACGCCGGTGACGCCGACCCCGCCGGTGATCCCGACGCCGTCGGCGCCGACCCCGCCGGCGATTCCCACGCCGCAGGTCCCGACGCCGCAGGCGCCCACACCGCCGGTCCCGACGCCGCCCGTGACCCCGAGTCCGCCGGCGCCGACACCGACACCGACCGCACCGCTTCCGCTCCCGGCCCCGGTCCCGTCCGCACAGCCGGCCGGGGCGACGCCCGCGCCGGCGTCCACGCCGACACCGACACCAACGCCGAACCCCGCCGATACGACACCGGCTCCCACCCGGACGCCCGGGGAAGCGTCCCCGGCCCCCGTGCCCGTCACGACACCGAAGCCGACGCCGACGCCGACCCGGACGCAGGCCCAGACCCCGAAGCCGATCCCGACGCCGACCGCCGTGCCCGTCCCCGTGCCGACGCCGGCTCCCGTACCGGTACGGCCCAGTCCGCCGCCGCTGGTGAAGCCGGTCCCGAACCCGCTGCCGCCCATCGCGCCCGTCCCCCAGCTCAACACCCGGAAGTGGTGCGTCCCGCTGGACCTCGGGGACTGGGTCGCGCGCTGGGTGCCCCGGCGCGAGTACTGCGTCACGATCCCCTGGCCCGCGGACCGGCCCCTCGGCCCGTGGGGGGCGTAGGCCCCGCCGGGCGGCTCAGCGCGGGGGCGGGCCCGCCCGCCAGTCGTTGAGCCGGGCGCGCCACCGCCGCGCGGCGGGGAAGCGGGAGTTCACGGCCCCCGCCGCGCGGTCGCGCCAGTCCGACCGCGCGGCGTGCAGCCCCAGGACCGGTTCGAGGGCCGCCGGGGCCATCAGCAGCCGCCGGCTGGCCACGGCCTCGGGCCGCCAGTGGTTCTTGTACGACTCGTCGCCGCGCAGCAGGCTCACCGCCCGGCGGCCCGCGCGCGCCGCGGCGTCGGCGTCGTGGCGGAGCAGCATCGCGGCGACGTCTACCTTGTGCTCCCGCAGCCCCGGATCGGCCCCGTACAGATAACAGCCGGTCAGCCCGCCGGAGAACAGCGCCACACTGGCCGCCACCACCTCGCCCTCCCGCCGGTACTCGGTCAGATCCGCCTCCCCGTCGCGGACCATCCGGCGGGTGGCCCGCACCAGATGCTCGGCGAACCGGGGGCGCAGATGCTCGACGGTGACCCCGCGACCGCGCCACTGGAGTTCGTGGAGGCGGAGCAGATGGGCCATGGCGTCGGGCACCTCCTCCTCGGTCACCGTGCGGTCCTCGATCTTCAGCGCGTCGATTCTGCGCAGCTTGGCCCGTACCCGCTGGGCCCGGTGCGCCGGGAGCCGCTGGACCAGCTCCGCCATGGGGACGGCGGGCAGCTCCAGACAGACCGAGTCGGCCAGCCGCCGCCGGCCGCCCTGCCAGCTCTCGTACAGCAGCTCGGCGGCGGCCCCGGGCCGCACCTCGCGCAGATCGACCACGGCGCGGCGGGCGGCCCGCCGCACCCCGGCGGCGAGGGCCTCGACCGCCGGGGCGGCGCGGTCGTCGTCGACGAGGACGTCGCCGTAGTCGGAGACGGCCCCGCCGAGGAGGACGAGCAGCGGCATCGGACGGTGGACGAGCATCAGCGGCGCGGCGGCGACCAGCCGGCCGTTCTGGTGGACGAGTACGGTACGCAGCCGCCCACGCCCGCCGTACGAGCGCCACCAGGAGTCCAGCCAGGCGTGGCTCTGGAACGGGGTCGCGCTGGAGCAGCGCCGCCAGAGCCCGTCCCAGTCGGGTCCCAGCCGCGAGAACGCGCGCGGGTCACGGCAGAGCGTGACGGCCGGGCCCGCCCCCGACCGCCCCATCAGACCCGCTCCCGTTCGACGGAGTCGCCCGCCCCGGCCGGTGCGGGCACCGAGGCCGCGGCGGGGCGGGGCCGCCGCCGGGGCCGCACCAGCAGGACGAGTCCGCCGAGCAGCCCGCCCGCGCAGCCGCCGACGGCCGTGGCGATCCGGGCGGAGGGGGAGGAGGGCCGGCCGGGCGGGATCGCCTGGGAGAAGCTGACCAGCTGGACGCCGGTGCTCTTGGCGACCTGATTGCTGCTCACGAAGACGGCCTCGGCGACCGCGTTGGCGATGTCGGCGGCCTCGGCCGGCCGGGACGAGGTGCCGGTGATCGCGATCATCGGCGAGTCGGGCGAGGTCTCGGTGCGGACCTGGGCGCGCAGGGCGCGGGCCGGGATGCCGACGGCGACCCGGGCGTAGGCGATGGTGGAGTCGCTGGTGGCGACGCGCCCGTACGCCTGGGCGAATCCGAGGGCGGCGACCGGTTCGCCGTCCTTGGCGGGGACGGCGACGACATAGCTGGTGGCCGCGTACTCGGGGGTGACGAGCAGTCCGTAGGCGGCTCCGCCGGCCGCCCCGGTGAGCGCGAGGACGGGCAGCGGCCACCAGCGCGGCAGCGAGAAGAGCCGGGTGAGGAACCGTCTGGTCCGCCCGCGGGCGGCGGGCTTCGCGGGCTCGGGGGAGTCGGTCATGTGCGTGCTCTCTCGATCGGGGGGATGGGGTGGTGCGGGTCGGCGAGGACGCGCTCGTACAGCCGGGTGAGGCGCGCCGCGCCGGAGGCGATGTCGTAGTGCCGGACGGCGGCCGGGACCGCCGGCCGCCCCTCTCCGGAGTCCCGGCGCCGCCGGAGCGCGGCGGCCAGCTCTCCGGCCGAGCCGCCGACCCGCCGGCAGCCGGGGGCCATCGCCGGGGGCAGATCGTCCACGGCCGGACAGACGGTGTGCAGCACGGGCAGCCCGGCGGCGAGGGCCTCCACGACCGCGAGCCCGAAGGCCTCCTCGCGGGAGGCGGAGACGAACACGTCGAGCGCGGAGAGCACGTCGGGGACGCCGGGGCGGCGGGCGGGGGGCCGGGGGATCCCGGCGGCGGGCCCGGCGGCTGCCGGGGGTACGCGGGACCCGGGCGCGGCGGCGGGTGCGCCGGACCCGGACCCCGCAGCGGGCACGCCGGGCCCGGAAACGGCGGCGGGTGCGCCGGGCGCGGCGCACTCGCCGAGGAAGCGGACCCGGTCCATGAGCCCGAGGCGGCACGCCAGGGCGTGGAGGGCGTACCGCTCGGGTCCGTCGCCCGCGAGCACGAGATACGCCCCGGGGACGGCGGCGACGGCGTGCAGCAGCAGGTCGAAGCGTTTGCCGGGGACGAGCCGCCCCACCCCGCCGACGACGAACGCGTCCGGTCCGATGCCCAGTCGGGCGCGTACCGCCGCACGCGCGGCCGGGTCGAAGCGGAAGCGGGCCGCGTCGATCCCGTTGGGGACGACATGGATCCGCTCCCCGGGCACCCCCCAGGCCCGCAGCCGCCCCGCCACCGTCTCCGAGACCGCGACGGTCGCCGCGCCCAGCCGCTCGGTGGCGAGATACAGCTCCCGGGTGGGCCGGGTCAGCGGCCGGCCCTCGATCTCCGCCGCGCCGAGCGAGTGCTCGGTCGCCACGACGGCGCGGACGCCCGCGAGCCGGGCCGCGATCCTCCCGTACACACACGCCCGGTACAGATGCGTGTGGACCAGGTCGTAACGGCCGACCCGGATCAGCCGGACGAGCCGGGGCAGCACGCCGAGGTCCCGATTGCCGCCCATCCGCAGCGGCAGCACCCGTACGCCGTCGGCGCGCAGCCCGTCCGCCACCGCGCCCGGGTTGGTGAGGGCCGCCACCTCGCACTCCACGGGGAGTGCGCGGAGCAGCAGCCGCAGCTGCTGCTCCGCGCCGCCCACCCCGAGCCCGGTGATCACATGGAGCGCCCGCACCGGCCGGCTCACAGCCCCAGCCGGTGCCGCAGCCGCTTCGCCCCGAGCCGCAGGGCCCGGTCGGCGTGGCTGACATGGGTGCGCGGCAGGGCGTACGTCCCGGTCAGCGCGGCGGGCGGCCGGATCGCGCAGCCGTACGCGTACCCCGCGGCGCGCACCGCGTCCGCCGCCCGCGCGTCGACCGTGCCGTACGGGTAGCAGAAGCCCTCCGGCGCGTCCCCGGTGAGTTCGCGCAGCCACTCCCGGCTGCGCGCGGTCTCCTGGCGCAGCAGGGCGTCGTCCACGGCGGTGAGGTCGACGTGGTAGAGCCCGTGGGAGCCGATCTCGGTCCCGGCGGAGGCGGCGGCGCGGATGCCCCGCTCGTCCAGGAGGGGCTTGCGGGGCCCCTCGGGGTCCCACACATTGGCCCCGCCGAGCCGTCCGGGCAGGACGAACAGGGTGGCCGCGCAGCCGTGGCGGCGCAGCACCGGCAGGGCGGCCTCGGTGAAGTCGGCGTATCCGTCGTCGAAGGTGAGCCCGACGAGTCCGCGGGCCCGCCCGACGGCGTGCGCGCGCAGCAGGGTGCCGACGCCGACGCCGGTCAGCCCCCGGCGGCGCAGCCGGTCGAGCTGGAGGTCGAGCCGGCCGGGGGCGACGGTGACGCCGTACGGGTCGTCGGCGGGATCCGCCACCGAGTGGTACATCAGGATCCAGGGCCAGGGGCGGGCGGGGGGAGCGGCGGTGTGGGCGGTCGCCGTGTCAGCGGACATGACGGATCCTCTGTCGGGTGAGGGCGAGCAGATGGACGACCTCCGGGGCGCGGACGGCGAGCCCGGCGGCGGTGAAGACGGCGGGTACGAGCAGACAGCCGAGGGCCAGGCTCGCGAGCGGGTCGGCGATCAGCGGCGCGGCCAGCAGTCCGGCGAGGGCGGCGGCCCCGGCGGCGGCGGCGAGCCGGGCGAGGGCGAGGCTGACGGCCCGGACCTCGATGGCGACCACCCGGGGGCCGAGTCCGATGAGCAGCAGGAGGGCGGTGGCGCAGATGCCGACGGCGTTGGCGGCGGCGATCCCGTACACCCCCCAGGGGCCGACGGCCGCGGCGCCCGCGGCGACGGTGACGGCGAGTCCGGCGGCCATCGCGGCGGCCGGGTACCAGGTGGGGCGGCCGGCGGAGAAGAACGGCCGGCCCAGCGCGCCGACCAGGGTGTGGCCGATCAGTCCGGTGGCGTACACGCGCATGACGGCGGCGGTGGTCTCGGTGTCGCGGGCGGCGAACGCGCCGCGCTGGAAGAGGACTTCGACGAGCTGGGGCGCGTAGCCGAGGATGAGGGCGGTGCCGAGGAGGACGACCGTGCCCGCGAGGGCGAGGTCGTTCTCGACCCGGCGGCGGGCCCGTTCGTGGTCGCCCTCGGCGACGGCCTTGGCGACGACGGGGAAGGTGACGGTGCAGAACATCAGCGACAGCACCATCGGCATCTGCGCGACCTTCTGCGCGTAGTTGAGATGGGAGATCGCGCCGCCGGGGAGGGAGGAGGCGAGGAAGCGTTCGACCAGGACCTGTGACTGGCGGCCGGCCGCGAAGAGCATGACGGGGGCGACGACGGCGAGTCCGACGAGGGGGGCGGCGGCGGACCGGGGGGCCGCGCCGAACGGCCGTCCGGCGCGCGGGGGGCGCGGGGGCATCTGGCGCAGGAAGGCGGGGAGCTGGGCGAGGACCATCAGCACTCCGCCGACGGCGACCCCGGTGGCGGCGGCGCGGACGCCCCAGAGGGAGTCGAGGAGCAGCGTGGTGCCGATGATCCCGACGTTGGAGGCGACATAGACCCCGGCGGGCGGCAGGAACCGCCCGTGGGCGCGGAGGACGGCGCTGAAGTATCCGGCGATCCCGTAGGTGAGGACGGTGAGCGCGGTGAGCCGGGTGCAGTCGACGGCGAGCGCGGGGTCGGCGAAGCCGGGCGCGAGGGCCCGGACGAACTGGGGGGCGAAGAGGATCAGCAGCCCGGTGAGGGCGGCGAGCGCGCCGAAGAGCCGGGGGAAGGTGGCGGAGACCAGTTCCCGTACGGGGTCGTCCCCCGCCGCGCGGGCGGCGGAGCGGCGGGTGAGGGCATGGCTGAACGCGGGGACGAGGAGCAGGGCCATGGCGTCCTCGATGAGGAGGGTGGCGGCCATCTCCGGCACGGTCCACGCGATCAGGAACGCGTCGCTGTCCGTGCTCGCGCCGTAGATCCGCGCGATCGTCTGGTCCCGTACGAGCCCGAGCGCCGCCCCCGCGACGGTGAGCCCGGCGGTGACGGCGGCGGCCCGCGCGAGAAAGCTCCCGAGCGGTACGGGCGGGCGGCCCCCGGGCGGGTCGGGCTTCACGAGGGCGGGGCCTGCCGGGCGGGGTGGGCCCACCGGGCGGGACTGGGCCACGGGGCGGGGCGAGGCGGTGGGGATCGAGGCGGACCGGGGCGGGTCCGCCGGGTGCGGGCCGGTCGTGGGCGGGGCGGTCCGGGGGGAGGCTTCGGGGTGCGGGGCGGTCGTGGGCGAGGCGGTCCGGGACGAGCCCCCCGCCCGCTCCCCCGCCCCGGTCACCGCCGCGACCGCTCCGACCCCGGCCCGGGCGCGCGCCCCGGGACCCGAGCCGCCGGGCGCGGGCCGCGCCCCCGCCGCGACCGGCCGCCGTCGGGAGGCGGCGGACACGGCGAGTCCCGGCCGCGGCCGGCCGCGACCGGGCGGGACGGCGGCGCGGATCCGCACCAGGACGAGTCCGCCGGGCCCCGTGAGACGGGCCAGCGCGGCGCGGAGCCGTGACCGGCCCGAGCCGCCGGACGCGGGCGCGGTCACGGAGCGGTCGCCCGTCCACGGGCGGAAACGGAAGCGGAAGCGGGAACGGAGGCAGGGGCGGAAGCAGAAGACGGTTCGGAGGCCGAGTCAGACGCGGAAGCGGAGGCAGAGTCAGAGCCGGAGACCGAGCCGGAGACCGAGGCGGAGACCGAGGCGGCCGGGGCGAGGGCCCACCAGGCCGCGAGGCCGAGGACGACCCCCGTGAGCACCGTCGACGGCCCGCCGATGTCCGCGTACACGAAGTCCACCGTCTGCCAGACCATCAGCCCCATCGCGATCAGCCCGCAGTCGGCCGCGCGCCCGCGCCCCGGCGAGCGCCCGCCCCGGCCGCGTACCAGCCGCCGCACCCCGGCGGTCAGGATCACCGCCCAGCCGCCCGCGAACGCGGTGAGGCCGATGAGGCCCTGCTCGCTGAGGATCAGCAGATACATGTTGTGCGGGGAGAGCAGCGGCTGACGCCGGTAGGCGAATCCCGCGCCCGCCGTGTCGGCCGCCGAGGAGAGGCCGATGGAGGCGTGGCCGTCGCGGTGGGCGGGGAAGCCCTTGAGACCGACCCCGGCGGCCGGCCGCTCGCTCCACATGCTCGCGGCGGCGGCCCACATGGTGTAGCGGTCGGTCACCGAGCGGTCGGGGGCCTCCGTGACCCGGGTGATGCTGCTGACGCGCTCGGAGACGAGCTGCGAGCCGACGCCGAGGCCGCCGACGAGGACGACCGTGACCGCCGTGAGCACGGCGAACGCCGTGACGGCCTGCCGCAGTCCGGTGAGGACGATCAGCACCGTCACGGCGGCGGCGGTGGCCAGCCACGCGCCCCGGCTGAAGGAGAGCGCCAGCGGCGGCACCAGCGCGCCCGCGACGGCGAGCGCGGCGGGCCGCAGCCACCGGGGGGCGCCGGCGGGCGCGCGCAGGGCGATCGCGGCGGCGGCCAGCAGTCCGTACGAGACGATGGTCGCCATGCCCATCACATCTGTGGGCCCGAAGGTGCCGACGGCCCGGATGTTCTCGCCCATGTAGGACGCGCCGGTGGCGGTGGCGTACTGGTGGAGGCCGATCGCGCCCTGCGCGAGGGCGAGCGCGACGAGCGCGCCGGCGACGACGCGGAAGTCGCGGGCGTCCCGGAGGCTGAGCACCACGGCGGCGGGCACCAGGACGAAGACCTGGAGATGGCGCAGGAGTCCGGGCAGCGCGGCCGCCGGGTCGGCGGCGGTGACGGTGGCGACGGCGAGCGCGACGACCGGGAGTCCGAGGACGGCGGCGGCGAGCGGGGTCAGCGGCCGCTCGCGCGCGGCGAGGAGGCGGGCCGCGACGAACACCACCAGGGCGGCGGAGGCCAGGTCGGCGGGGGCGAGCCCGCGCGGGCCCGCCCCGGCGTCGCCGGCCGGGAGCGGCGCGGCGAGCAGCAGTACGGTCGCGATCAGGGGCAGCAGCGGCTGCCAGTGGGCCGCCCACCGCCGTACGGCCGGCCCCGTCCGTTCCTCGCGCCCGGCCCGGCCTCTCTCGCGTACGCCGCCGGGCGTCCCCCACAGCACGGTCATGCTCAGCTGCCTCCGAGCCGGAAGAGCGAGGCCGCCGTGCGGGCCAGGATGCACACGTCCTGCCAGGGCGACCAGGTCTCGATGTAGTGGTTGTCGAAGCGGGCGCGCTCCTCGATGGAGGTGTCGCCGCGCAGTCCGTGGATCTGGGCGAGGCCGGTGATGCCGACGGGCATCCGGTGGCGGGCCTGGTAGCCGGGGTGGACATGGCTGAACTTGGCCACGAAGTAGGGCCGTTCGGGCCGGGGTCCGACCAGGCTCATATCGCCGCGGAGCACGTTCCACAGCTGGGGCAGCTCGTCGAGCGAGGTGCGGCGCAGCAGGCTGCCGGCGGCGGACATGCGCCGGTCGAAGGCGACGTTCCACAAGGTGGCGGACTCATGGGCGTCGGCGGGGCACAGGGTGCGGAACTTCAGCAGGGTGAACGGTTTTCCGTTCAGGCCGATGCGCTCCTGCCGGAAGATGACGCCGGGGCCGTCGGCGATCCGCACGGCGAGCGCGCAGACCGCCATGACGGGCGCGGCGAAGAGCAGCGCGACGGCGGCGACGACGGTGTCGAGGACCCGTTTGACCGCGCGGGCGACGGGCCGGTGCAGCTCGGAGCGGAGGGGGCGTACGGAGAGTCCCCAGAGGTGGTCGTGGCCGGCGGCGCGCCGCCAGGTGTTCCCGGCGGCGGCTCCCCCGTCGACCAGCCAGAGCCGGCAGCCGTGCCGGGCGAACAGCCGCATGAGCGCGGCGGTCTCGGTGTCGGCTCCGGGCGGTTCGGTGAAGACGGCGTGCCGGACGTCGTCGCGGACCAGGGCGCGGGCGACGTCCTGCCGGGTGGCGAGGAGGGGCAGCGGTCCGCTCTCGTCCGGGGCGGCGCTGATCCGGCCGACGGGCCGCATGCCGTATCCGGGGCGGTCGTTGAGGGCCCGGGTGACCTGTTCGGCGAGGGCGCCCCGGCCGACGACGAGCGCGGATCGCGGGCGGCGCGCGGCCGACCGGCGGCGGCCCAGGTGGACGAGCCCGCGCCCGGCGCAGCACAGCGCGGTCTGGACGAGGACGGCGAGGGCGATCTGCCGCCAGCCGGCCGTGTGCCGTCCGTCGTACACGCTCAGCGCCTCGGTGAGGACGAGCCACTGCACCAGCGCGAGCCCGGCGACGGCGGGGGCCTCGGCGAGCGCGGAGGGCGAGAGGCTGGGCCGGTAGAGGCCGCGGCAGGCGTGGACGGCGGGGAGGAGGAGGGCGGCGAGGGCGAGTACGGGCAGGGCGCGGGCCGGGAGCGGCAGCAGGGCGGCGGTGAGCAGCGGTGCGAGGCAGTCGGCGGCGAGCAGTCCGGCGACGGGTCCGCGGCCGCCCGCGCCGGGCCGCGCCCGGGACGGCGTGCCGGGGCGGGCCGCGCCGCGCTGCGGACGCAGCGCGGTGGTCACGGGCACGGTCAGGGTCCGGGCGGTGTGGGGCGCGGGAACGCTCTCCGTCGTCATCGCTTGGCGCTCTTCCTGGTCGGAGGGGAGTGCGGCAGGAGCAGGTCCCGGTAGAGGTCGAGCACGGCGGCGGCGGTGGCGCGCACATCGCCGGTGGCGCGGACGTGGGCCCGTGCCTCGCCGCCGAGCGCGGAGCGCAGCCCGCTGTCGGCGAGCAGCCGGGTGAGGGCCGCCGCGAGGGCGGGCGGGTCGTCGGGGGGCACGAGGCTGTGGTCCCGGTGTCCGGGCGGGAGGCTCTCCCCGGCCCCGCCGACGTCGGTCACCACGACGGGCCGTCCGCAGGCCATGGCCTCCAGCGGGGCGAGGGCCATGCCCTCCCAGCGGGAGGGGAGGACGAGGAGGTCGGCGGCGCGCAGCCAGGGGCCGGTGTCGGGGACCGCGCCGGCGAACAGGACGCCGGGGGGCGCCTGCCGGGCGAGCCGTTCGCGGTCGGGTCCGTCGCCGACGAGGAGCAGCAGCGCGCCGGGGACGGCGGCGCGGACCCGGGGCCAGGCGGCGAGGAGGGTGTCCTGTCCCTTCTGCCGGCAGAGGCGGCCGACGCAGACGGCGAGGGGCGCGTCGGCGGGGAGGGAGCGGAGCGCGGCGAGCGAGGCGCGGGCGTGGCGGCGGTCGGCGTCGGGGGCGAGTCCTTCGGCGGGGGCGAAGTGGCCGAGGTCGACGCCGTTGCGGATGACGGCCCAGCGGGCGGCGATCCCGGCGCGCTCCCCGGCCCGGCGTTCGCTCTCGCTGACGCAGAGGGTGCGGGTGCTCCAGCGGGTGCCGTACCGCTCCCAGCGCAGGGCTTGGCGGGCGGCGCGGCCGGTGACGGCTTCGAAGGACCAGGCGTGCGGCTGGAAGACGGTCGGGACGCGGCCCCGGACGGCGAGGCGGGCGACGAGTCCGGCCTTGGCGCTGTGGGCGTGGACGAGATGGGGTCCGCTGCGGCGGATCAGCCGGGCGGCGGCGAGCACTTCGAGGGGAAGCCGGGGGCCGGGGGCGCGGACCGCGTTCCAGGTGTGGACCCGGGCTCCGGCGGCCTCGGCCCGGGCGGCGAGTTCGCCGCCGGGCGGGCAGGCCACGATCGTCCGTACTCCTTCGGCGGTCTGCGCCCGGACCAGGTCGGTGACGACGCGTGCGACTCCGCCCTCCACCGGCTGCACCAGATGGAGAATCGTCGGTCGGCTCGGCTCAGTCCGGCTTTCTTGCGGCACGTGCGGCTCTCTGGGTACGGGGGTACGGGGAGGGCGGTTCCGGCTCGGGTGAGCCGTGCGGGGGTGAATCCGGGTGTCGGCGGCGGGCGGTGCGGCGCCGAGGCCGCCGGCGGGGCGGGCGGTGCTGGTACGGGAGGGGCGGGGCGGTGCTGGTACGGGAGGGGCGGGGCGATGCTGGTCAGCGGCGGGTGTCGGCCTGGACGAAGAGGGCGCCGAGGCCGTAGCCGCGGCTCTCGGCGTCGAAGCGGAAGGTGAGGGCGGTGCCGCCGGCCGTCAGCGCGGGGGCGATGTCGAACACGTCGGAGTCGTAGCCGAGGGTGTTGGTGTGGGCGGGCTGCCGGGTGATCGCGGCGCCGGGTCCGGTGATGGTGGAGTTCATGACGTCGGTGGCGGGGTTGGCCGCGTCGGTGAGGGCGTACGGGGTCCCGCCGTCCGTCCGCACCGACACCGCGTCGCCCTTCTCGCCCCGGTCGCCGTCGTAGGAGACGAATCCCGCGCGGCCGCCGGCCCGGGCGGGGACACGGAGTCCGGAGAGGGTGATCTCCTGGCTCTTCCGGTCGGCGCCGAGCGATTCGAATCCGTCCCAGAGGGAGAGCTGCCGCAGCGGTTCGGTGCTGTTCTCATAGGCGACGACAAGGGTCCAGCCGCCCCAGGTTCCGACGGCCGAATTCCCCATGGCCACATTGATCTGGGCGACGGTGTAGAGGCCGGATCCGGCGCGGCGCACCAGGGGGGTGATGTCGGCGGACGCCTGAAAGGCGTCGGCGCCGCCCGCGGCCCGGTGGGCGATTCGGGTGTCGGCCAGCACTTGTTGGTATCGGCCGCCCTGTTCGGCGATGAGTACGCGTCCGTTGTCCTCGGGCGGCTTCTGTTCTCCGGCGAGGAGATTCCCGCCCCAGTAGAGCCGGGCGTAGGTCACCGTCGAGTTCTTGGGGAGGTCCAGCCGGGCGCGGCTGGAATTGTAGGTGTTGGGGTCGTCGTCCTGGTCGATGTAGTACATCTCGAAGTCGCTGTTGACTCCGTTGCCGGTTCTGGCGGATGAACAGGACGCCGTTGACGTGCTCTTCGGCACCCGGCAGGTGATCGAGGAGTTGGCGGCGCGGACCATGCCCCCGTGGTGCACGGCCTGATAGCGCTGGGTGAAGGGAATGCGTGCGGATTCCGGCTGTCCGGAGACGTCGACGGCCATGGGACCGCGAGCGGGAGCGCCCGGGGAAACAGCGGCGGAATGGGGTGCGGCCAGCATCGGCACGGCCGAGAACGCCAGCAGGAACGCCGCTCCCAGAATGCTCCGGGAGGCGAGGCCGGTCGGTTTCCGCATGACTGGCTCTCCCTGTTCGATCAACATGACAAAAACAGGAGTGCAGTTTGTCAGAAGCTAGTCGGAAAACACGTAGGACGCGCTTGTACGGCCATTTGGCGGCCGACTTCCGGCAAGGGAAGAGGACGGCGTTCCATGAACTGTCCGGCCGCCTTTCGCGCTCTCGCCGGACCGGGGCGCGGAGGGCGCGGAAATATCCCTTCGGGTGATCGGGCACATCCCCCGCGCCGAAAGCTCGTTGAGCGGCTCCCGCCGGGCGCGCCGGAGTGATGCCCCGTCATCGGCGTTCGCCCGTGCGGGCGGTGGCGTCCGGGCGTCCGGACGTTCGTGGGCTCGTCCGCCGAACAGCTGATACGAGAATCCCCGCAGGGGTTTCCCCCGTGGCGGGGTCTCGTTACCCATGTCGACGGCGGCGACGGCCGTCGCCGGAGAAAGGGACGCGAGACATGAAGTACACCAGGGTTGCCGCGATCATCGCCGGCTCGGTCGCGGCGCTCGGCGCGGCCTCTCCCGCGATGGCGGCCCCCGCCCCGGGCATGCCCCCCATGAGCCTCAACGGCGGTCTGACCCAGGCCGTCAGCCAGACGCCGCTGCTGAACGGCGGCAGCGGGGACGCCGTGAAGGACGTCGCCGACACCGCGACCGGGCTGAACCAGGTGAAGGGCGACGCCCCGCAGAACGCGCTCAAGACGGTGGGCGAGGTCACCCCGATGCTGGGCGGCGTCGAGCTGGGCAGCTGACCGCCACCGCCGGGGGCGGACGCGACGAAGGGGGTGCGGCAGTCGGTGGCCGCGCCCCCTTCCCGTACGCCCGTAAGGGTGGCATCCCCGCCGGGGCCCGGATCCGGGGACCGGGCCGGGTACACAGCGGAACGGGTGTCACGCGGCGGCGGAGAACGCTTCGAGCCGCGTCCGCGAGGCCCCCCGGTCCGGCCCATTAAACCGATGAGTCCGCCGCACGGGGCCCATTGGAGTGAACCGGCGGAACCAAACACCCCCGGCGGAGTTGCTCAGGGCGCTCCACTTGCGGGCATCCACGAGACAGAAGGACGGAACATGCTCAAGAAGGTTATGGCGACCGCCGCGGTCACCCTCTCCGTGGCGGGCGCGGGCGCGGCGATGGCACCGCAGGCTATGGCCATCGGCGACCACCAGGGCACCACCTCGGTCAGCGGCAACGACTCGATCCAGGCGTACGGCAACTCCGCCACGCACGGCGACCAGAGCCCGCAGCTCGGTCTGGTGCAGGGCTCGCTCAACAAGCCCTGCGTCGGTCTGCCGCTCAAGGCGAACGTCGGCTCGCTCATCGGCCTCATCCCGATCGCCGTCCAGGACGTCTCGGTGCTCTCGGCGCCGCAGAACCAGCAGTGCACCGAGAACTCGACGCAGGCCAAGGGCGACGAGCCGCTGTCGCACATCCTCAGCAACATCCCGGTCCTCTCGGGCAACGGCGTCGCCAACAACTGAGCCGTCGCCGCCCGCCCCCGGGCGGGCGCGGCGCGCTGATCCCACCCACGCGTACCCCGGCACCCGCTCGGTGCCGGGGTACGCGTGCTGCCGGGGCCGGCTCCCCCCGGCCGGCCCCGGCGTCCCCCGCTCCCGTCTCCGCTCCCGTCTCCGCTCCCGTCTCCGCCTCCGCCCCCGTCTCCGCCGCCGCCCGTGCCCGAGGCCCCGCCCCCGTGCCCGAGACCCGATCCGCCGGCCCGATCCGCCGGCCCTTGGAGCCCGCCCGTGGGCCCTTCCACCCGATGGCCCAAGCGCTGTTCCGGCCGGGTGGACGCGCACTCGAATGGCCCTCCGTCGACCTTCCGTACGGGCGTCCGCCGCCCGGCGGAATCCATTACGGCATTCGGGTGAACGGGCAGAACCAAACGGGGTCCAGAACGGTTGATCCGGTTGCTCCACGATCGATCGTTCACAGCGAAAAGGAACACAAGTGATCAAGAAGATTCTGGCAACCGCCGCGGTCACCGCTTCGATGGTGGGCGCAGGCGCCGCGATGGCCCCCCAGGCCATGGCCATCGGCAACGACAACGGCACCACGTCCTTCAGCGGCAACGGCTCCACGCAGGCCTACGGCAACTCCGCCACCCACGGCGACATGAGCCCGCAGATCGCTCTGGTCCAGGGCTCGCTCAACAAGCCCTGCATCGGTCTGCCCGCGAAGGCCAACGTCGGCTCGCTGATCGGCCTCATCCCGGTCGCCGTCCAGGACATCCCGATCCTCTCGGCGCCGCAGAACCAGCAGTGCACCGAGAACTCGACGCAGGCCAAGGGCGACGAGCCGCTGTCGCACATCCTCAGCAACATCCCGATCCTGTCGGGCAACGGCGCCGGCAACAGCTGAGCACCGCCGAGGACGTGAGTGTGCCCCTGAGCGCCGCGCGTTCAGGGGCACACCTCATTCAGCGCTTTTCTCCATGAATTGCAAAAAGCTACGGCAGCGTTCCGCATAGCCGTATTCCCGTTCGGTTCAATAAATCACCGTGCTGCATACGAGTGACTTTTCGAACTGACGGCCATATAACGGTTTCCTCCCGGGAACCCCCTCGTTACAAAGTCTGCGGGGGTGCCATGCACAGGGAACTGTCGACGCGGCGCGAAGGCCGTAGCCGCGTACAGCACCACCGCTGAAAGGATCAATGAAATGAAGCACAAGAAGGCTGCTGCCGTTGTCGCGGGCGTCATCATGGCGCTGGGCTCCGCCGCTCCGGCCATGGCCGACGCGGGCGCCAACGGTGCCGCCGTCGGTTCGCCCGGCGTGCTGTCCGGCAACGTGGTCCAGGTCCCCGTGCACGTGCCGGTGAATGTCTGTGGCAACTCGATCAACGTGATCGGCCTCCTGAACCCGGCCTTCGGCAACACCTGCGTCAACTCCTGACGACGGGTCGGCGGCCGGCCCCCAGCCGGCCAGAATGCTGACACACCGTCAGCATTCCATCGCCCCGGGACGCGCGAACGCGCCTCCCGGGGTTTCTTTCTGCGCCGACCCGCGAAAAGGGTCGATAAATCTCCCCGCGCGATATTCGCCCCGGTTTCCTGGATTTCTCTCCGCAGTCGAAAACCCCGACCCGCCATTTACCGTCGGACGCGCACGTTCGGCCGCATCCGACCCCGGATGAAGAAATTCTCATTTCCCCTGACGGAAGAAGTGGGCCGAGCGGCCCCGCCGGGCCCCGCGACCGCCTCCGGCGCTCCGGGGAGACCGGACGGACGCCCCTGCCGTCGTCGCCCCGGGACGGCGCTCCCCGGCCCGGCCCGTCCGGCGGATCTCTCCGCCGAGTGACGAGGGCAACACCGAATCGCCGATCCCGCCGTCATACGGCATAAACCGCAGGCGTAAGACCCGCCCGGCTATCGCATTCCAAGGACGGACGCCCCGGCCACCGCCCCGAGCACCCGGCCCGGCATTCTCGTACAAGGCCGCGAGGGGTGAAAAGAGACGGCGACCGCCGATACACGGCCGTAAGCTCACCGGCATGCAGGTGATCCAGTCGACGAAGCTCGCAAATGTCTGTTACGAGATCCGGGGCCCCGTCCTTGAGGAGGCGATGCGGCTGGAGGCGGCAGGCCATCGGATCCTCAAGCTCAATACCGGCAACCCGGCGGCGTTCGGGTTCGAGTGCCCGCCCGAGATCCTGGAGGACATCCTCCGCAATCTCGGCGGCGCGCACGGCTACGGCGACGCGAAGGGGCTGCTCTCCGCGCGGCGCGCGGTGATGCAGCACTACCAGACCCGGGGCATCGAGCTGGACGTCGAGGACGTCTATCTCGGCAACGGCGTCTCCGAGCTGATCCAGATGTCGATGCAGGCGCTGCTCGACGACGGCGACGAGGTCCTCGTACCCGCTCCGGACTATCCGCTGTGGACCGCCTCCGTATCGCTCGCCGGGGGCACCGCCGTGCACTACCGGTGCGACGAGCAGTCCGACTGGATGCCCGACCTCGCCGATGTGGAGCGGCGGATCACCGACCGCACCAAGGCGATCGTGATCATCAATCCGAACAACCCCACGGGCGCGGTCTACGACGACGAGATGCTGCGCGGGCTCACCGAGATCGCCCGCCGCCACCATCTGATCGTCTGCTCCGACGAGATCTACGACAAGATCCTCTACGACGGCGCCACCCACACTCCGACCGCCGCGATCGCGCCCGATCTGATGGTCCTCACCTTCAACGGGCTCTCCAAGAACTACCGGGTGGCGGGATACCGCTCCGGCTGGATGGCGGTCTGCGGCCCCAAGGCCCACGCCACCTCGTACATCGAGGGCCTGACCATCCTGGCCAATATGCGGCTGTGCGCGAACATGCCCTCCCAGCACGCGGTGGCCACCGCCCTCGGCGGACGGCAGTCGATCGAGGACCTCGTCCTGCCCGGCGGGCGGATCCTGGAGCAGCGGGACGTGGCGTACGACCTGCTCACCCAGATCCCCGGCGTCACCTGTGTGAAGCCCAAGGGCGCGCTCTATCTCTTCCCCCGGCTCGACCCCAAGGTCTACAAGATCAAGGACGACCGCCAGATGGTCCTCGATCTGCTGCGCAGCGAGAAGATCATGGTCGTGCACGGTACGGGGTTCAACTGGCCGGAGCCCGACCACTTCCGGATCGTGACCCTGCCGGCGGCCCAGGAACTCGCGGACGCGGTGACCCGGATCGGGACCTTCCTGGACGGCTACGGCCAGCCCTGACCGGATCCCGACCCGCCCGACCTGCGGTTGTCACGGAGCGCGGCGCTATCGGGCCACCACATCCGACTCCACTCAACTTTAGACAGAATCTAAGCTAGGATGGTCTCCTGACAGTGGCAGGAGGCCATCCCCATGTACGAGCCGATCCGCACGAAGTCCGTCCACACGATGGCCGCCGACGCCGAGTACCCCCACCGCTCGCGCGAGGAGGAGCTGGACATCCAGCTCGCCGGCCATCTCTCCGCGCTGCTGGCCGTCACCGACGAGCTGGCGCTGGCCGAGGCGGCCGAGCGCATCGCCGCCCAGATCGCCAGGCTGCGCGGCGCGCCCCCGGTCCGCCACGCGGGCCTGAGCGGCGCGGCCCCGAAGGCTCTGCACCGCCGGGCGCACGCCCTGGCCGGCCGGGCGCTGGTCGTGGCGGCCTCCCGGGCCGACACCACCGTCGCCGTCCTCGCCGCCGAGCGGATGGACGCGCACACCGCCGCCCTCGACGCCCCGCGTCTGGTCGGGGCCCACTGACGGCCCCGGTCCACGGGCCGGAGAGGCGCGTGGACCGGGGCCCCCGACGCGTCCTCGGACGGGGTTCACATTCCCCCCGGAATCCCGTCCGGGGACGCTTTCATGTCGCGGCGAGGTCCTGAGGGCCCGGACGGCTCCGGCGACCGCCCGGAAAAGAGATCCGTCCCGAAAGGGGAGCCGCCCGGAAGAGCGAGCCGCCCGGAAAAGGGGGCGGCCCCCGGAGCCTGAGGGGACTCCGGGGGCCGGGACGCGACGGACCGGGGTGACCCCACAGGTCAGGGCGACGTCGGGCGGTCCGTCGCGACGTTCTCCCGGCCGTCCCGGCGGGCGCCGGGACGGGCTCGGGGGGTGAGGGTCAGCCCAGGCGGGCGACCAGCGCGCGGTACTCGTCCCACAGCTCCTTGGGCGTGTGGTCGCCGAAGGTGTTGAGGTGCTCGGGGATCAGCGCCGCCTCCTCGCGCCAGACCTCGTTGTCGACCTTCAGCAGGAAGTCGAGGTCGGCGGCGGGCAGGTCCAGCCCGTCGGTGTCGAGCGAACCGGCGGCCGGCAGGATGCCGATCGGGGTCTCGACGCCCTCGGCCCGGCCCTCCAGCCGCTCCACGATCCACTTGAGCACACGGCTGTTCTCGCCGAAGCCGGGCCAGACGAACTTGCCCGCGTCGTTCTTGCGGAACCAGTTGACGTAGTAGATCTTCGGCAGCTTGGCGGCGTCCGCGCTCTGGCCGACCTTGATCCAGTGGGCCATGTAGTCGCCCATGTTGTAGCCGCAGAACGGCAGCATGGCGAACGGGTCGCGGCGCAGCTCGCCGACCTTGCCCTCGGCGGCGGCGGTCTTCTCGGAGGCGACGTTCGCGCCGAGGAAGACACCGTGGTTCCAGTCGAAGGACTCGGTGACCAGCGGCACCGCGGAGGCGCGGCGGCCGCCGAAGAGGATCGCCGAGATCGGCACGCCCTTGGGGTCCTCCCACTCCGGCGCGACGATCGGGCACTGCGCGGCCGGCACGGTGAAGCGGGCGTTGGGGTGGGCGGCCGGGGTCCCCGTCTCCGGGGTCCAGTCGTTGCCCTTCCAGTCCGTGAGGCGGGCCGGGGTGTCCTCGGTCATGCCCTCCCACCAGACGTCGCCGTCCTCGGTGAGCGCGACATTGGTGAAGACGGCGTTGCCCCAGAGGGTCTTCATGGCGTTGGCGTTGGTGTGCTCGCCGGTGCCGGGCGCGACGCCGAAGAAGCCGGCCTCGGGGTTGATCGCGTACAGCTGGCCGTCCTCGCCGAAACGCATCCAGGCGATGTCGTCGCCGATGGTCTCCACGGTCCAGCCGGGGACGGTGGGCTCCAGCATGGCGAGGTTGGTCTTGCCGCAGGCGGACGGGAACGCGGCCGCGACGTACTTCGCCTCGCCGGCGGGCGGGGTCAGCTTGAGGATCAGCATGTGCTCGGCGAGCCAGCCCTCGTCGCGCGCCATCACCGAGGCGATGCGGAGCGCGTAGCACTTCTTGCCGAGCAGGGCGTTGCCGCCGTAGCCGGAGCCGTACGACCAGATCTCGCGGGTCTCGGGGAAGTGCGAGATGTACTTGGTGGAGTTACAGGGCCACGGAACGTCCTCCTGGCCCTCCGCGAGCGGCGCGCCCAGGGTGTGGACGGCCTTGACGAAGAAGCCGTCCTCGCCCAGCTCGTCCAGGACCGGCTGTCCCATGCGGGTCATGGTGCGCATGGAGACCGCGACATAGGCGGAGTCGGTGATCTCGACGCCGATGGCGGAGAGCGGGGAGCCCAGCGGGCCCATGCAGAAGGGGACCACGTACATCGTCCGGCCGCGCATCGACCCGCGGAAGATGCCGCTCTCGCCGGTGAAGAGGTCCTTCATCTCCGCCGGGGCCTTCCAGTGATTGGTGGGCCCGGCGTCCCGCTCGTCCTCGGAGCAGATGAAGGTGCGGTCCTCGACGCGCGCGACGTCGGTGGGGTCGGAGGCGGCGTAGTACGAGTTGGGGCGTTTGACCGGGTCGAGCTTCGTGAACGTCCCCTTGGCGACCAGCTCCTCGCACAGCCGGTCGTACTCGGCCTCCGATCCGTCACACCAGACGACGCGGTCCGGCTGCGTGATCGCCGCGATCTCGTCGACCCACGAGATCAGCGCCTTGTGATCGGTGGGTGCAGTGGTGGGGACGGTGGAAGCCGCGATGTCGCGCGCCACGATCGCTCCTAAGTGAGGGGTGTGAGGGTTGTGCCCTTGTGCTGTTTTTCCTTGCTGCCCCGTGGGGGCCGCGACCCGGACGCTTCGCTGGCGCTCATCCGGTGCCGACCGCACTCATCTGATCATCCGTGGCCGGTGCGCATATGTCCAGAGGGTCTCTCACGTGAGCATCGCCACTCGTGTCGCGTACGGGACAGGGCCGTACGCGCCCCGGTATGACCGGATTCACCGGGCGCGCGGCCCGCTCACCGGGCCGGAACGGCGTCGGCGACCGCCCCCGAACTCGGTACGGACGCGAGGAACGGGGCGTTGACGAAGACCCGTACCGCGGCCGTGTGGAGGACACCCGTCCGTTACCTACGGTTGCGTAGGTACCATCCAGACATGACCTCAGTCGCGCCTGAAGTAACCGAGATAGAGCCGCCCCCGGTGAAGCCCAAACTGCGCGGCTGGCTGCATGCCGGCATGTTCCCCGCCGTGCTGGTCGCGGGGCTGGTGCTCACGGCGTTCGCCGGTTCCACCCGGGCCCGGGTGGCGTGCGCGATCTACGTGCTCACCGCATGTCTGCTCTTCGGGGTCAGCGCGCTCTACCACCGCGGCGACTGGGGTCCGCGCGGCGAGGCCGTGCTGCGCCGGCTCGACCACGCCAATATCTTCCTGATCATCGCGGGCACCTATACCCCGCTGACGATGCTCCTGCTCCCCGATTCCACCGCCCGGCCCCTCCTGTGGGCGGTCTGGGCGGCCGCGGCGGCGGGCATAGCCTTCCGGGTCTTCTGGGTCGGCGCGCCGCGCTGGCTGTACACGCCCTGTTACATCGCGATGGGCTGGGCGGCGGTCTTCTTCCTCCCCGACTTCCTGCGGACGGGCGGGATCGCGGTGCTCGTCTGCGTGGTCGTCGGCGGGCTGCTCTACAGCGTGGGCGGGGTGGTCTACGGGATCAAGCGCCCCAATCCCTCACCCCGCTGGTTCGGCTTCCACGAGGTGTTCCACTCCCTCACCCTGGCCGCGTTCGTCGTGCACTACGTCGGCATCTCCCTGGTGGCGTACCAGGACTGATCCCGCGCGCGCCCTCCCCTCCCCCGTACCCCGGCCGTGGCGGCCAGACCGCCACGGCCCTTCTCGTTCACGGGGGTGCGTTTCACGCGGGGGCGCGTGCCGTACGGGGTCGGGGGGCGCGTCGTGCCGGGGGGCGCGTGCCGTACGAGGTCGGAGGGTGCGTCGTGCGGGGTCGGGGGGCGCGTCGTGCGGCGCGGCCGGGGGCGCGGACCCGGCTCCTCTCCCGGCCGATGCAGGACAATGAGGCCATGGCCGCCATCACACCCGCCCCCTCCGGGACCTCCGGCGCCCCGCCGGCCGCCTCTCCCGCGGAAGCGCGCGTGCCGGGGCCGCCGACAGGGCTGCGGGAGCGCAAGAAGCTCAAGACCCGGATCGCGATCCGCCGCGCCGCCTTCCGGCTGATCGCGGCGCAGGGGTACGAGGCGACCACGGTCGAGCAGATCGCGGAGTCGGCCGACGTCTCCCCGTCCACCGTCTTCCGCTACTTCCCGGCCAAGGAGGACATCGTCCTCTCCGACGAGTCGGCCCCGGTCCTGGACGCCGGTCTGCGGGCCAGGCCGCTCGGCGAGGACCCGCTCGACTCGCTCCGGCGGGTGATCACCGCGAGCCTGGCGCACGCCCTCGCGGAGGATCGCGACGCGGTCGTCCAGCGCACCCGACTGATGGTGGAGGTCCCCGCGATCCGGGCGCGGATGACCGAGACCATGGCCCTGACCTCCGACCTCGTCGCCCGCGCCCTGGCCGACCGCACCGGGCGCGCCCCCGACGACCTGGACGTCCGGGTCTTCACCGCCGCCGTGCTCGGCACCCTGCGCGAGGTGATGCTGCACTGGGCCGACCGGGGCCACCGGGAGGACCTGGTGGAGCTGGCCGACCGGGCGCTGGGGACGCTGAGGGACGGCGTACGGCTGTAGGGGCCGCCTGCCGGCTCCCGCCCGGGCGGGCTGGGAGTCGCAGGGGCGTCAACGCGGAGGCGTCAGCGTGGGGTGGGCGTCAGCGCGGGGTGGGCGTCAGCTCCGCCGCCAGCTCCGCGCTCTCCGTGACCGGCCGGCGGCAGACGAACGCCCGGCAGACATAGGCGGCCGGCCGCCCGTCCACCAGGGCCCGGTCCCGCAGCAGCGGAAACTCGTCGCTGCCGGGGGCCCCGACCGCCACCACCGCGCCGGGCGCCGCGCCCAGCAGCGCCGTACGGTGCAGCTCGGCCGTGGCCGGGTCGCCCTCCGGTCCGGCCACCGCGATCTCCCGGGGCCCGTCCAGCAGCGCCTCCGCGACGGCGAGCCCCCACCCGATGAACCTCGGCACCTTCGGGCCGAGGGCCTTCACCACCCCGAGCGCGCGCTCGGCCGCGGTGCGATGCGCCTCGGACCCGGTGTGCGCCGCATAGGAGAGCAGCGCCCCGGCGGCGGCGGTCCAGCCGGACGGCGTGGCGTTGTCGGTCGGGTCCTGCGGGCGGCGGATGAGCCGCTCGGCGTCGTCGGCGGTGTCGTAGAGGGCGCCGCCCTCCCCCGTGAACCGGTCGATGACGATGTCCAGCAGAAAGCCCGCGAACTCCAGCCAGACGCCCTCCCCGGTGACGGCCGCGAGCGTGAGGAAGCCCTCGGCGACATCGGCGTAGTCCTCCAGGACGCCCGCGTTCGCCCCCGCCCGGCCGTCCTTCGACGTACGGGTGAGCCGGGCCGAATCGTCCAGATGCAGCCGTACGAGCAGATCGGCCGCCTCGGTCGCGCGCTCGATCAGATCGGGCCGGTCGAAGAAGGCCCCCGCCTCGGCGAGCGCGGCGACGGCGAGCCCGTTCCACGCGGCGACCACCTTGTCGTCCCGCTCGGGCCGGTGGCGCAGCTCCCGGGCGGCCAGCAGCCGTTCCCGGATCGACGCGCCGGCCTCCTCGCCGGGCAGCCGGAGGACGGACGTGCCGTGCTCGAAGGTGCCCTCGTCGGTCACCCCGTACAGCTCGGCGGCCCGGCGGCCGTCCTCCTCGCCGAGCACCTCGCGGAGCTGCTCCGGCGTCCAGGCGTAGAAGGCCCCCTCGGTCTTCGCGCCGGTCGCGTCCACGCTGTCCGCGTCCAGCGCCGAGGCGAATCCGCCCTCGGCGGTGCGCAGCTCGCGGACCATGAAGTCGGCGGTCTCCAGCGCGACCCGGCGGGCCTGTTCGGAGCCGGTGGCACGCCAGAGGTGCGCGTAGACCCGGCACAGCAGGGCGTTGTCGTAGAGCATCTTCTCGAAGTGGGGGACGATCCACTCCCGGTCCACGGCGTAGCGGGCGAATCCGCCGCCCAGCTGGTCGTAGATCCCGCCCCGGGCCATCGCCTCACAGGTGTCGGCGGCCATCTGGAGCGCCCCCTCGGCCCCGGTGCGGGCGTGGTGGCGCAGCAGGAACTCCACCGTCATCGCGGCCGGGAACTTGGGCGCGCCGCCGAACCCCCCGTACCGCTCGTCATAGTCACGCGTGAGCCCGAGCAGCGCCTGCGCCAGCTCCTCCTCGCCCGGCGTGCCCTCCCCGCCGTGCGCCAGCGACCTCCCCGCGAGATCCCGCGAAATCCTCCCGGCCACCTCGTCCACCTCGTCCCGCCGCTCTCCCCAGGCCGCGGCGACCCCTTCGAGCACCTGCCGGAACGAGGCCAGCCCGTGGCGGGGCTCCGGGGGGAAGTACGTACCGAAGTAGAACGGTTCCCCCTCGGCCGTCAGAAACACGGTCATGGGCCACCCGCCGTGCCCCGTGGCGGCCTGCACGGCCTCCATGTAGACGGCGTCGACATCGGGCCGCTCCTCGCGGTCGACCTTGACCGCGACGAAGTGCTCATTGACGTACGCGGCGGTTGTTTCGTCCTCGAAGGACTCGTGGGCCATGACGTGGCACCAGTGGCACGCCGCGTAGCCGACCGACAGCAGCACGGGTACGTCACGCCGTCGCGCTTCCTCGAAAGCCTCCGGCGTCCAGGGCCACCAGTCGACCGGATTGTCAGCGTGCTGAAGCAGGTAGGGCGAGGTCGCGCTGGCCAGCCGGTTCATGCGGTCCAGCCTCTCACAATGCCTGTCGCGACCGGCGAAACCCTCACGGGCCCTCCTCGCTTGGCCTGGTCGCACTTCTGAGCCATCACGTGGCGGGCAGCTACCGCCCCCGGAGTCGGCGTCCGCCGCCCGTCTGCCCGCAGTGTGGGAGTTCGGCCGCCACGAGCCGGCCCGGCAGCGGTGGATGCTGGCCCGCCACAGCATCAGCAAGCCCGAGAGATCGCCCGCGGTCGACGCGGAGCCGATCTTCTTCGGGATCGGCTTGGTAGACGCGGTGCCGGCGGCCTCATGGACAGACCACTCCGCCCGCTCCACCGCCTACTGCTCGTCCACGGCCGCCCGACTTCCGGCGAGGAGGTACCGAGAGGACGCTCGGCCTGGCCAGTCCGTGAGGCGCGTCTCCAACGATTCCGCCCTACCCTGTGGAAACAGCTGGAACCGGTCAGCCGCGGGGGCATACGCGTGGTTGTACCGTACTTCGATCGCACCAAGGGCCCCGCTCAGACGGGGAGAAAGGAGCCGGAAATCTCGGTATGTCCAGCCCATCCCTGCGCTGGGTAGGAGCAGGGACGGGCAGCGTACCGCTCAGGTCTTGCGAACAACGTGCAGGCCTCGTGCGGAGTCGTAGGCGATGGACCCCTGTTTCGGCCCGCCGACGCATCTGCCGCCATTGTCGAAGACGATCACATGCCTGTTCCGCAGCGCCCGGCCCTCGGAGAACGGGGGCCATTCGGAGACCGGCGAGATGCGTCTGAACCAACTGGCCGGAAGGCCGACGGTGTTGAGAAGCAAATTGCGCTGCTGGGCCCTGTGCGCCTCGATGCCTTCTTGATCGCTTTGAGCGCTGTGGTCATCGAGGTCGGCGGGGATATTGCCATCGATGTCATAGCTGTGGGATGGGCTCCCGTCGTCGGCGTAGCGGCGAAAGAGGACGATCACGCTCGTGGTGGGTTCCCCCATGCGCGACCGCGCCGCGAGTTCACGAGTGCCGTCGTTGCCCCGGCCGTGTGATTCGCCGCTCTTGAGGGCCTCGACACCGGTCGGCTCCCCGTCGAGGCCGTAAGGGTGCAGAGCGCGGACGTAGGCGGTGTTGTCCTGGTCGCCGAGATCGTCCGTCCACCGCTCGTGGGTCGCGCGGAGCAAGGAGCCGATGGGCGTCGACGGAAAGGGCCCCGGGTTGTAAGCACGCTCGATCAGAGAGGCACCGTCACACGTGGCGTCGAAGCAGGCGGTTCCGAGCTTCCATTCCGGGTTCGGTTCGTCCGCGTGGAGTGGGCATGACGACGGGGCGGCGACGAGGCCGTGGAGGAGGTACCAGGACATCGCCAACGCGTAGGGCGCATACACATGGGCGTCCTTGTTGCCTGGAGCCGCCGGGGTGCCCGGGGCGCCATCGACGGGGACCCGCACGAGGGGGAGACCGTCCGGACCGGGCAGATGGAGGACGGACATCCGCGCATCGCGCATTGAGGCCGGGCGACCTGCCTGGTTATGGGCGTGACGGTGAAGACGCCCTCGGCGCTGGATGAGCAGATCGACGGGGGCCAGGTCGGTGTAGAGGCGGTCGAAGTCCAGGTCCAGGGACTGTTCCAGCAACTGTGTGGCGATGACGAGAAGGCGCTGTGGTCGGGCGGGGTTGCGCTCGCTGCGGTCCTTGCCCGGCCCCAGCGTTTCCCGCAGCGATACCTCCCGGACGAGGCGGTTGCGGGGCAGCATCTGCCCGTGCAGGAGAACGATCTCCTCGCGTCGCCAGCCGTACTTCGCGGCCAGCGCGAGCGCCTCGGTCCAGAGGTCGTGGGCGGAGTCGACCCGGTTGCGGATCACCGCGGTGATCCCTCCGCCTGTGGCCTCGCGGAGAATGAGGTCGGCAAGTTCGGCGGGGCCTGGGTCGGGGACGAGTTCCACACGGGTGTGCTGTGCTGCGGGCTCCTCGTCCGGTCGCACGCAGGTGACCCGCCCATCCTCGTCGACCAGGGTGACGGGCCCGTCCGTCCGGAGTGCACGTGGCTGGGTGCGGTGGCCGCGGCACCAGGCGTCGACAAGAGCCTGCCGGGTGACGGTGGGCAACGTGGCGGAGAGCACCACCACCGAGGCTCCGGCGTCGGCGAGCCAGGAGATCGCCGCCTCCAGCAGCCGCTCCTGGAACAGTTCGTACGCGTGAGCCTCGTCGATGATCACCGTCTTGTTGGCCAGGCCGAAGATCCGCAGAAACCAATGCCGCGACGCCTGGGCGGCCAAGGTGATCTGGTCCACGGTCCCGATGCCGAACGGGGAGAGCAAGCCGCGACATCTGCGGAGGTACCACGGGTCGAGGACCGGCCGTCCGCACGTCTCCGAATCCTGCGCGCAGGACAGGGTGTCCTCGATGAACGGCAGGGTGTCGGCGACGTGTTCGTGGCCGTCCGAGCCCCTCCGTTCTCCGGCGTCGAGCAATTGGTGAACGGTCGGGGACGCTTCCGCCGCGTCGTGGACGATCGCCAGGTTGGCGTCCGCAGGAGTTCCGAAGGCGTGGGTGAGAAAGGAGATGTACTCGGCAGCGGCCTGGTCGGTCGCTGAGCGGGTGGGCATCGCGACGTACAACCCGTGATAGCCGTTGACGCGAGCGAGATGGTGGGCGTACCAGAGGGCGAGGCTGGTCTTTCCCGACCCGGTGGCGCCTTCCACGATGACCAGTGCGGGACCGCCGGCGGGCGCGGCCTTCATGGCAGTCGCCTGGAAAGGACGCGGTCGCGGGGTTTCGGGGAAAAGCCCTGTCCACTGCGGAGGCCCGGGGCCCCAGGAGTGCAGGCGCAGTTTCCGCACAGCGGCGTCCGCGTCCTTCCGCGACGCGTTCCACCACTGCTCGACGGGCTGGACGGGAAGCCGGTAATGGAAAAGCGTCTCGTCGGAGGCGATCCAGTCGGCCATGACGACCAGACCGGCGAACAGGGGGAGGCTCACGGGACGTTCGAGGCAGGTTTGCGCCGGCAGGCGCTCCAGATCGACACCGAACAGGCGCGCGAGGGTGTCGATCATGTGCCGGTAGTAAGGATCCCAGTCGTCAGCCCGGGCCGCACGCGCCGCCCGGTGGACGGTGTCGAGGTGGGGGATATGGCCGTGATGGCCGCCCAGCAGCAACGCCACGGTGTGGAGCCCGGGAAAGGTGGGCCGTCCCGCACCTCCGCAGTGCCCGCACCGGCAGCCGAGCAGACGCGGCAGGTGATGGGCGGTGACGTTCTGATGTCCAGCCCAGGGGGTCGACACCGACTCCGCCGGAAGCGGCAGCCCCGCCCGGCGCGCCTTCGCACGCCAGGCCCTCCCCTCCTGTCGCAGTTGCCCGCGATCCCACCTGCTCGCGCCGAACCGGACGAGGAAGCAGGCGGACGCCTTGCCCAGGTCGTGCAGTGCGGCGTAGAACATCGCGTTCTGCCGGGCCACCGCCTCCTCCCCGGCCCCCAGAGCCACGGTCAGCCGGTGGCGTACCGGTCGTGCCAGATGGTTGTCCCACAACTCCCCTGTAATGGCACCGACATCGAGCATGTGCGCGAGCAGCGGGTTCCAACTGGCCCCACCACGCGCGCCGCTGACACCGTGGCGATCTGTTTTGCCCCAGATCAGCGCCCACTCGGGACCGACTTCCCGAGAATCCCTCATCCGTTCACCCCGCTGCTGCTAGCGTCCGACTCATGCGCTCCGCCCAACCCACAAGGACATACCGAGGTTTAGAAAATTCGTCTGATCCGGCATGGCGGTGGGATCCACGCACACAAGCGTGCCAGCCGGCACTGACACTGGATGAAACCTCCGGCAGGACCGCGGTCCGGTCGATGAGCTTGGTAGAGCTCCTGCGCAACGCGGACCGGATCCCCGCGTTGGCGGGCTCGACCCATGGCGAGAACGTCGCCGTCTTCGAGTACCTGACGGCGATCCTCTACGCGTCGGAGCACGTCCCCGCATCGCCCGGGGAGTGGCGCCGCTGGGTCGAGGACCGGGAATCACTGGAACCGGCGGCAGACTGGCTGGCCGGTGAGTCAGACGACCGCTGGGATCTCTTCCACCCTGACCGGCCGCTGGGTCAGAACGCGCAACTTGCACCGTTCCTGGACGAGTACGGGGTAGGTCACGCGCAAATCGTCATCGAACGCGCAGGCGACTACAACCAGTTCTTCGACAAGTCCCATCTGCACGACCCTGATCCGATGCGGCCGGACATCGCGTTCAGGGCGATGCTCACCCAGCACACCTACGGCCTCGGTGGCCGGGCGATGGCCAAGGCGAACTGGTTGGGACCGCAGTTGACCTACCAGGCCGTCGCGCGGCTCGGCAGCCGCATCCGCGTGATCGCAATGGGCCAGACGTTGGGCGATACGCTCCGGCTGAATCTCGTTCCCGGCAGGGACCGGCGACCGACCTTCAATTACTCGTGGACGGACGGGCGGCGGCCCCGGCGCACCTTCCGCTCCGGCAAGGAGCCCCGACTCCCCGACGGCCGGGCGGACCTGCACTCCTTCCTCGGACGGTCAGTCCTGTTGCGCCCCGTCCTCGTCGACGGCCGGGTGATGGTCGACCGGGTGCTCCTGGCAGCAGGAGAGCTGCTCGCCCCGCTGCCCCCGACCTACCTGCAGGACGCGGCGCTGACGCGGACGACGAGTTACGAGGGGCCTCTGCGCCCGAACGCCGACCGGGCCATCTGGCAAGAGGCGCACGCGCTCTACGCGGCGGCCGCCGACCGGACCAAGGGGGCCGACCTGTACGACCGCCTCGCCGACCTGCCCGACAGGACGGTGAACCTCTGGGCGGTCGGGCTCATCTCCCGGAAGTCCGCCGCCAGCAGATGGGTGTCGGACGCATTCCCCTACACACCGGGCCTGCGGGTCGACCTGAAGTGGGCGTCCGACGAAGGATCGGCGATCTGCGAGTACGCGGCGAAGGCGCTGTGGGCGGCAGCGGCGACTGCTCGCGAGGCGGCGTACCCGAGCGCCAAGCCTAAAGACCGAGCCTCGCAGATTGCCCGGTTCAACGGGGCACGGGACATGTGGGCCGGAGCCGCCGCTTCCTTCCATGCCCTGCTCGACTCCGTGAATGCCGGCCGGTGCCCCGACGCGGGACCGCTCGAAACGTTCGCACGGGAGATCAGAGCGTCGACGCGCGAGGCACTGCGCTCCCGCCTGGCCTCGCTGCCTCCCGGCGAGCGCGGAATGCGGGCACGGATCCTCTCCGAGGCAAAGCTCAAGACCATGCTGACGGCTGCGAAGTGCCCCGACCATCTCAGGGGAGACCCCGATGACTGATGCCCTGCCCCCGGAGCTGCAGGCCCTCATCGACGAGGGTTCCGACAGCGCGGCCATGACGTCCGAGGGCCCGCCCCCTGTGGAGCGCCCTTCGTCCGAGCGGCTCAGCCGCTATCTGTGCCGCCTGGTGTGGACGCACGACGCCGGTGCGCTCGCCGATCTGAGGCGACCGGAAGCCCTGACCGAGCCGCGGCTGATCGCCGCGAACTACGCCGCGGAGGAGGAGCAACGGCTCGTCTACGAGAAGGTGGCGTTCCTGTTCGCGCGCTTCCACGCCGGCCGGAGCAGACCGCTTCCGGGCTCTGGCTCCATGGGCGGCTCACTCCGCCGTATCGGCGGTCCGGGCGGCCGGGGCCCCAAGGACTCCGGGGCGACCCGTCTTCTCGACAGGCTGGTGGCCTCGCACGAGCTTCCCCTGCGGCACCTTCAGCACGCGATCGAGCGCGCCCGCGCCTGCGACGTGACACCCCCGTCCTGGGCGCGGCTGGCGGACGACCTCACAGAGTGGCGGTCGCCCGGCAGGTCGATCGCCTACGACTGGGCCCGCGACTTCTACACCCCCGTTTACCCTTCGAAGAGGAACGACTGACGACGTGACGATCATCCGCAGCAACGCCGTGTACGAACAGCTCGGTTGCCACCAGTTCCTCTCCCTCCACGCACTCGAAAGCCTGGTGGCAGTGCTGCCGGTCCGCGACGAGAACGGAATGGCGAAGATCATCCCGTTTGGTGGCGAGACACGGAATCTGATCACGTCGCAGGCACGGCGGCGGGCGGAACGGACGCTCGGCCGCGACCGTGCGAACGCGGGCGAGGGAGCGCTGGCCGGCTACACGATGGGCATGCGCACCCGCGAGTGGGCGCTTCTCGCCGCGGACGCACTTTGCGCCCTGGGCTGGGAGCGGGCCGAGGCCCTGCCGACCGCCAAGGCCGTCCTGGAAGGCGTGGGGCTCAAGTTCGGGGACAAGGAGCGCACCCGCGACCTGACCAAGGTGCTGGTCTTCGCTCCCGAGGACGCCGGAAAGAAGCTGGGCGCTTCCATCGACGACAAGCGCGACGTCGTAGCCGGGTGGATCAAGGAGTTCCAAGCGGCACGTGAGGCGGCGAACAGCGGCTCCCGAGGCAAGAATCGAAGGGCTGCGGAGACAGAGACGACGGCCGACGGCGAGGAGGGCGCGAGCGAGTCGCGCATCCCTCCTCTGCCGAGGGAGGTACGAGCCGGGGTGCTCACGGCGCTCGCCCCCAGGGACGCCATCGACATCGCGCTGTACGGGCGCTTCCTTGCCGAGATCGCGGACTCGCCGAACGTGGACGGCGCTGTGATGACCGGGCCCGCCTTCACCGTGCACAGGGCCAACCAGATCGACGACTTCTACAGCGCCGCAGACGATGCCAAGATCCGGCGTAAAGCGAACGCCCTGGACTTCCTCGACGCGGCGGACGACGCGGGCGCGGGGATGACCGGCTACCAGTCCCTGATCTCGGGGACGTTCTACCGGCACGCCGCGCTGGACCGGGTGCAGCTGCGGAGCAACCTGGCGGCCGGCGGGATGCCGCCCGAGGAAGTGGACAAGGCCGCCCGCGCGGCGGAGCGCCAGTTCGTCGAGGCCTTCGTCGACGCCATGCCCCACGCGAAGAAGAACACCACGGCCTCCACGGGCTCCCTGCCCAAGCTGGTCCTCGCCTTCGAGGGGGCGCGTCCGTTCAACTACTCCGCGGCCTTCGAGTCGCCGATCGACGAGCGAGCGGGTGGCGGAGTCGCTCTTGCGGCCGCCCGCAGGCTCCTCGCACAGCACCGTCTGGTCACGCGTAAACGCTCCGACATCGACGGGGGACGTGTCCTCACCTACGACCTGGACATCCAAGAGCTGCTGACCGAGCTCGCAGGCCAGGACGGGGCGCTCGTCGCCACCGAGGCGGGTTCCGTCGAGGAAATGACCGCCCCGTGAGCCCATACGTACTCCTGGCCCGATTGGCCGGCCCTCTCCAGTCCTGGGGACTGAGCTCGCGGTTCGACCAGCGGGACACACACCCCAGGCCGACCAAGTCTGGCTTCGTCGGTCTGCTCGCCGCCGCCGCAGGTTTCAGCCGGGAGGATCCGATCACTCCGCTCGACGAACTGCGGTTCGCAGTGCGTGCCGACCGACCCGGCACACCGGTGGAGGACTACCACACCGTCGGCGGTGGACGGTATCCTCTTCGCCCCCGTGACCTGATCACCGATCATCGGCTGAGCCGGACGACGGCTCCCCTCTTTGACGGCGTGTCCGGCCGGGCGTTCGGTGTCATGCCCAGCCCCTCCGTCGGCGGCTGGTACGGGGCGCCCAAAGGCATCGCCCCCGATCCGAACAGTGGTCAGCTCCTAGCCCGCACCGGGCAGCGCAATCCGATCATCACCAACCGCTCCTACCTCGCAGATGCCCAGTTCGTCGTGGCTGTCGAACACGAGGACAAGCAAATGCTGGACGAGTTGGCCGTGGCTCTTGAACAGCCTCGGCGTTTCCTGTGGCTCGGGCGGAAATCCTGCCCGCCCGCAGGAGAGATCTCCGGCGGGGTGTACCCCGGATGCATCGAGGAGGTCCTCGCTGCCGCCCGCCTGCTTCCGCGGGCCACCTCCGAACAGCCCTGGACCTGGGTCGAGGTGGCGCCGGGCACTACTGGCGCCTCCAGCATCAACGACCAGCCGGTCAGCTTTCACCCCACCCACCGCAGCTACGCACCCCGCTGGGAACGGCGCGTGTGCATCGAACCGGGTCAGTCCATCGGATGGGAGCACCTGCTGTGACCACAGCCTCCACCACCGTCGCGCGCTTCGTGGCCTGCCACAGCGTCCTCCACCTCGACGCCCGTCATGTTCTGGCGCAGAAGGCCATTCTCGACCCGCACATCATGCATCGCCTCGTGATGTCGGGATTCAACGGATGGATCACGCCGGGCGAGCACGATTCGCGGGCCCAGATGGGCATCCTGCACGCCTGGACACTGGACCTGCGGAACAACAGGCTGGTCCTTATCGTCCAGTCCCGCGTCCAGTCGGACTGGTCGTTCATCCCCCGAGCGGCCCTGACCGACGGCATCACCACCCTGCCGATCGACATGACGGTCCGCACCGGAGAGACATACGCCTTCCGGATCGTGGTGAACCCCACGCGCCAGCGTGGGGCGCGCGAGCACGATCACGCGCCCCGCAAGCGGCTGTCGGACACGACCCCCGGTCATGTCCGACAGTGGTTCGCCGATCGTCTCCAGGCCGACGGCGAGGAACGCGTAGGTCCTCTCGGTGTCCGTCGCATCGGGGCGCACGGGGTGACGGACAGCATGGCCGTGCGCATGCTGCCCAAGCTGAGCCTGGCAGCCAAGCACCAGGGTGCCAGGATCGGCCGCGCGGAGCTGAAGGGAGAGCTGACCGTCACCGACCCGGAGACCTTCGTCGAGGCCCTTGCCAACGGCGTCGGCCGGGCCCGCTCCTACGGTGCGGGACTGCTCCTGGTTCGTTCCCCGGGCGGTAGTTGACCGGGCAAGATCTGCCGGATTACGGCCGGGGCGCGGCGCTCGGAACGGGGTTCGCCAAGAGGACTCTGCACCGAGGTCCCACCTGGGCCGCCGTGATCCGGCCTCCGCGTCCCGGCTCCCGTGATCGTTCTGACCTCCGAGCGCGACGACTGGTCGAAGCTCTGCGGGAAACACGTGATCATCTGGGAATCCATAGCTATGGCGCGGCACACCGAAGCCGACGCCCCCTTTTCGCAGGCGGTCGTTCCGGCCCACGCCGTTTCCTACGACCACCATCAGCTCGACGTACTGCCCCAGCTCGCTCAGTTCGGCTTCGTCTTGGTGAGAGACGAGACCAATGTCGTCGCCGGAATCGTCACCTCCAACGACGCCGCCGCTGCCTACGGCGCTCTGGCGACGCCGTTCTCCCTGATCTGCGAGTTGGACCAGCGACTGCGCGGGGTGATCTCCGACACCGTCGACCAGGCGGACGCCGTCGCGCTTTGCGATCCGGATGGCGGCGGGGGCATCGTGTCGTTCGACGACATGTCGTTCGGGGACTACCAGCGGATCCTGGAGAACCCTTCCCTGTGGGAGAAGCTGGGGTGGCCGCTCGACCGCAAGATCTTCGTGAAGCGGCTCGACGAGTTGCGGAAGATCCGCAACGAGCTCATGCACTTCAACTCGGATGGCATCGAAGAAGAGGATGTGCGGAAGATTCGTCGCATGATCGCCGTGCTGCGGAAGTACGGAGACTGAAGGATATCGGCGCGGGTGTGTCGAAGCCTGTACCCATATCGAGTCCGCACCTGTTGCGGCTTGGAATGTGGAGTCGAGCAGGCCAGTATCTGGCGGCGTCCTGCCCTGCCCTGCCCTGCATCGCCGTGAGCTCCCCGGCCCTGTGGACGAGCTCGGCAGTCGGCATCTTGCCCTCAACCTAGGGCCTCAGGGCGAGATCGAGTCCACCATTGCTCAAGAACTCGGCGTCCTCGCGCACGGGCTCGACGATCGCGAAGCCTGCGGGATCGCCGTGCGCCAAAGCGTTCCGGACGCGGCCACTTCTTCGCCCCAACACAGCACCTTCAGCGGCGTAGAACTCGATCAGGGCGGGATATCTCAGCGTGGTCACCCACTACAGAAGAGCACCAAACGATATCACTACTCAAGGGAAGGTGATATCGTTTAGCGTATCTGATCACCCACGGAGGCCAGTATGGCAAGGACAGTGATCGACCTCGACGAGACCATGGTCGCCGAGGCCATGCGCATCTTCGGCACCAAGACAAAAGCCCAAGCCGTGCGGCTCGCCATGGAAGACGCCGTCAAACGGCACCTGCGGCAGGAGGGCTTCGAGGCCATGGACGCCGGCGACTTCGACTTCAGTGAGATCATCGAGAGCACCGGCCCTCGCAATGCAGATGGGACCCTCAAGCGCGACGGCGGTCGGGCCGCCTGATGCAGGACCGCTTCCTTATCGACAAATCAGCTCTAGCACGCTGGACGAAGCCCGGCGTGAAAGAGGTGCTGAAGCCTCTCCACGAGCGCTACCTGCTTGCAGTCTGCCAACCCACCGAGTACGAGATGATCCACTCGGCCCGGGATATCGCCGAGGCAACGCGAATCAGCACCTGGCTCCATGCCTTCGACTACCTGTCCAGTGACGACGACATCTTCGCCCGCGCACTGGAGGTGCAGCGTCACGCTCTCAACGCGGGCTTCCACCGGGCATTGTCACTCCCCGACCTTCTCATCGCCGCCACAGCGGAAATGAACCGGCTGACCGTCCTCCACTACGACGGAGACTTCGACATGATCGCCTCCCTCACCAGCCAACCCACCGAGTGGGTCGTGCCACCAGGCAGCGCCGACCGCTGAGCGGTGCTGAGAGCGCTATTGAGCCACCGACTCCTGCGGGGAACCTGCCGACCCGGCATCGGCGATCGTGTCCGTGACGAAGCCCCGGACTCCGGTCCGGCACCTTCCGCAGCCTCGCCGATACCGCACCCGGCAAGCGAAACACCTATGCTCCGTGCCGGGAGCGAGACATCCGGCCGGCCCGGGGAGGGCACTGAGATGGATACGCGCAGCGGGCCGTCGGTGCGGCGGTGTCTTCCGGGCCGCGCCGCGCTCGGAAGCGGCAAAGAGTAATCGGCTTCCATCCTCGGCGGCGGCAGTCGAGCGGGCCATGCGGTGACGAACCTCGCCTTCGAGGCGACAGGGCCTGGGTCCATCGCCGCCCATCGCATCGGAACGGCGGTCACCGGACCGGTCACCGTCCTATCGGCCGAGTTGCTCAACTCGGCGCGTGACGTTCAGGGCAGGCACCGCTCGGGCTCACCAACCTGCCACCGATCCCCCTGTGCATGGGGCGCACGGACGCGCTGGACCGGCTGCACGGGTTGTTCGTGGCCCAGCTGGGCAGCGGGCTGCCGTCATCCAAGGCCTCGGCGGCGTCGGGAAGAGTACCCTGGCGCTCGCGTATGCTCACAGGCGCCGTTGCGGCCACACCGTGGTGTGGTGGATCGCCTCCGGTTCGCCCGCTCGCATCGAGCAGTCGCTTGCCGACCTCGCTCTGCGACTGATCCCCGCATGGGCCGACAGCGCGTCCACCGAGGCACGTGCCGCCTGGGCGATGATGTGGCTGCAGTGGCATCCAAGGTGGCTGCTGGTCTTCGGCAACGTCGAAGACCCGGCCGATCTGCGGCCCTACATCGGTACGGCGGACGGCTACGTCATTGCCACCAGCCGACGATCAACGGGCTGGCCGACCTCGGCCGTAACGCTCGCCCTGGACGTACTCGACCCGGCCGAAGCGAGCAAACTCCTCTGCCGGTACGCGTTCGGTGGGAATCCGCCAGCCCCCCGTCAGATGCAGGAGGCTCAGGCCCTCGCCGCTGACCTGGGGCAGCTCCCCCTCGCGCTGGAGCAGGCTGGTGCCTACCTTGCGCAGAACCCGGCGATCGGCATTGACCGCTACCGCCGAAGACTGATCGGCGAGTTGGACAAGGCCCCCGACGGCATCGACCCAGAACGCACCATCGCCCGCATCTGGAGCCAGACAGTCGGCACCCTCAGCAAGCGCGACCACCTGACAGTCTCCGTCCTGTACACACTGGCGTGGCTGGCGCCTGACGACATCCCGGTGGAACTGATGGCCCCTGTCGCCGACGACAGCGACGACCTCCACGAAGGCCTTGGAATCCTTGGCGTCTACTGCATGGTCTCCCTCACCCGGAACACGGTGAGCGTCCACCGTCTGGTCCAGGCCGTCATCTGGAACCAGTTGCCTCCTGACGGCACGGCGTCCGCCGACCGGCCCGGCCGGCCCGGCCGGCTGGAGGCCTAACGACTTCTGTGCTCCGCGGTCGTCCCGCTAGAAGAACCGCCCAGCTCTGGCCGGTCCCCCGCCTGGGATCAACTGCTCCCGCACCTCGTCACACTCGCGGCCACCACTCCTGACGGACACGCTGACACCTTCCCGCCGGACGGTATGCGAGCGCGGCAAGCTACCTGACGGGCCTCGGCCACGATGCCCACGCCGTTCCGTTGCTGACGGCTGCCCTCGCCATCCTGCGAAGCACTCGCCGGGTGGCACGACGAATATCCCACTGAGAGAAGGATGGGTACGTCGCGCCGCTCGGCCTCTTGCATCGCCTCTCCCCATGGCCACCAGTCCACTGGATTGGAGGCGGTGCTGGAGCAGATAGGGCGACTGGGAGTTCGTCAGTCGGTTCGTTCCGCCACCTCACCATGTCTGCACGCGCAGTCCTACCGGACACGGCAAGTCTGTGCGCCAAGCCCGTCCCAGTCGACCACTCACCAATCAGACTATATGGAATATTTTAGTACGATATACGAAACTTTAATGACCTTCTTGACCTTTGCTCGCGCCCGGCAGCCCTGGCCTGCCGGACCGCCCGAAGAGTGCCGCCGAGCTCGTAGACTTCACCTCCTCGGATCATCCGGAAGATGCGACGCAAGCGCACAGGAGAAGCACGATGTCCATCCCCCTGTCAGACCTGTCAGTTCGCAGTGAGGGTATCCAAAAGCTTTATACGGACTATCTCGCGGATCGATTCTCCGTGAATCGACGGTATCAACGCAAGCTTGTCTGGACCGTAGAAGAGAAATGCGACCTCATCGATTCAATTCTGAGCGACCTTCCGATTCCGCTGATCCTAGTCGCGGAGATCTCCGGCGAGAACGGAACGAGCTATGAGCTGATCGATGGAATGCAGCGACTCAATGCCATTTTCTCGTTCATCGAGAATGAATTCGATATCAATGGCCAATATTTCGACCTACAATCGCTCGCCGACACCAAGAGTCAGCTCGACGATGGCAAATTCATTCAGAAGAAGCCTATTCTCCCTCGCGATCAGTCTCGCAAAATCGCCAACTATCTTCTACCCATGTCCATCTTCAAGGCATCGAATCCCGGGCAGGTAGACAAGGTTTTTCGGCGAATCAACTCAGGCGGCCGCCGCCTCTCTGGACAAGACCTGCGCCAGGTCGGATCCACCGCAAAAATAGCGCAACTGGTGCGAGTCATCGCTAGCGAGATCCGAGGTGATTCCAGCAGCAGCGATATCGTCCCACTGCGCACAATGCCGCAACTCAGTATCAACAATCGCCAATTGACTTATGGTGTCGACGTCGACAAAATCTTCTGGGTTCAGCAGGCGATCCTGCGGCGCATCGACGTTCGCAGCTCACTCGATGAACAGCTGATCCTGGATATTTTGGTGGACTGTCTCATCGATCCCCTTGTTTCTTCAGGCACTTATACGCGTGACTCCGTGTACGGGTCGGTCGACGGTAATGACATCGCACCGGCCGCTCTGGAGAAGCGCCTAACCGAACGCATCCAAATCTACGGCGAATCAAACGTTCGGGACGACTTCTCCCTTGTATACGAGGAGCTTCGCGCCGTACTAGAAATTGCTGGCAATAATTTCGTGAAGCATGTCGTAGACAGAAGCCCGGGAGGACGCTATCCGCGCTACTTCCAAGCAGTTTTCTTGGCCTTCTGGGAACTGATCATCCGGGATAAAATGCGCGTCGCCATGCGCCCAGAGGCCGCCGCCAAGCTTCGTGAAATCGGAACCAATCGAGGACCGCTGAGCATTCCAGGCGGCGGAGGCGACTGGACAGCAGAGAACAAGCGAAAGAATATTAATGTGGTAAAGGGAGCAATCCGTGACGCTTTCGAACCCGCCTCGGATTCTCGTAGGGATGCCGCCCAATTTGGCCTCGCATCACACCTGGAAAGAATCCTTCAAAACTCGGTAGCCGAACAGTCACTCTTCGAGCTAAAGCAGGGCTTGCTGGCACTGGATACAAAGAGGGAATTCGACGAGGGCTCCTGGGAGAAGATCCTCTGCAGCATCACGGCCATTGCTAATATAGGGCCGGAAAACACTGGCTATCTCGTCATTGGCGTGGCCGACGAGGAGAAGGATGTCCGCCGAATTCACGAACTGGATGGAGTGGATTCGGTTAAGTCGCGCAGCAGTCGTTTCGACATCGTCGGAATTGAACGCGAGGCCGCAGCGCGAGGCATGAGCATCAAGAGCTATTTTGACTGGATATCAGACAAGCTGGCAGGGTCGGACTTGGCACCTGATCTACGGCGTCGGGTCGCTTCCGGTATCAGCCTTGTCGACTACCACGGTCGATCAGTCATCCTCATCCAAATCACCCCGTCCCACGAGCCCTGCTTCTACAAGAACGTCATGTACGAGCGGAGCGGCTCCGGAGTGCTGGTAGTCGAGCAGAGTGACTACATGCGGCTCTTCCGACGGTTCGCCGGGCCCCGCGCCTGAAGGCCTCAACCTCGCAAAGGTGATCACGCTCCGCTGTCCGGAGGACTTCGTCGCCTCACCCTCTTCGATCGGATTGTCCTGCGAGCCGGCAGTACCAACGCCCCGCAGCACGGTCGAATCAATGCGCGAAAACGGCGGCTGAGGTGCGTGTCCGACCTGGGTCGGACACGCACCTCAGCCGAAACGCCTCCGCGCCCCGGGAAAGCGCGAAGGACCGAAAGCTCGCCGTGTAATAGATACTGTCTTACATTTGAGCCATGAAGCAGGCCAGAGCTGGGGCCACCGAGAACATCTCCGTGTCCATGCCCACCGAACTGGTCAGCGAGCTCCGCTCTCGAACCGGCCGCCGAGGGCTGTCCAGCTACATCACCGAAGCCGTCAGGCACCAGCTCGGCATGGACGGGCTCGCCGAGATCGTGGCGTCCCACGAGGAAGAGCACGGCGCGCTCACGGAGCAGGAGATCGAAGCCGCTCGTCGCGAGCTGTTCGCAGACGTGAACGCCGAGGATGTCGAGCGGGGCGCCGCGTGAAGGAGCAGCCGGGCGCGGTCGCTGGTGCTCGACTCCGAGGCTCTCTCCCTGCTCCTACGCAACGACCGAGGCATGGCGGCTCGCATCGAGGCATCCCGGCAGGTCGGGGTACCCGTCCTCGTGTCCGCACTGATCATCGTCGAAGCAGTACACGGGAAGGCCGATCTGGCGCGCCTGAAGTGGGTGCTCTCCAGGCTGCGGGTGGAACCAGTCAGCCAAGAGGACTCCCTGACCGCGGTAGAACTTCTTCAGGACGCAGGCGGTCTACATGGGCACAAGTACACAATTGATGCCCTCGTCGCCGCGCTCGCGCTCCGCGTCCCAGCCCCCGTGATCGTCCTGACCTCCGACCGTGACGACTGGTCGAAACTCTGCGGGAAGCGCGTGATCATCAGAGACGTGTAAGCGCCACCGACTACTGGGGCTGCGAGTTCACTGGCACCAGTGGCACGCCGCGTAGCCGACCGACAGCAGCACCGGTACGTCCCGCCGTCGCGCTTCCTCGAAAGCCTCCGGCGTCCAGGGCCACCAGTCGACCGGATTGTCAGCGTGCTGAAGCAGGTAGGGCGAAGTCGCGCTGGCCAGCCTCACACAGCGCTCGATCCGTCCAGAGGCACCCGCGCGGGCCCCGTACGGTCTCCGTCGGATCGACAGATGGCCGTCCTGTCGACCTGGACCGTCGACCTCCGTCAGGCGCGGCTCAACCTGGTGGTTCAGTCGTCGCTCCCCGCCGACTGGAGCGGCGTTCCCCGTGCGGCCCTGGCCGAGAAGCCGGAGCCTCTCACCGTCGACCGCACCTTCCGCCCCGGCGAACAGGTCGCCTTCCGCGCGGTCGTCAATCCCGTCCGCAGCGTTCCGCCTCCGCCGGGCTCGCCGCCGAAGACCCGGGGCACGCGCGTCCCCCACACCCGCCCCGAGCATGTGAAGGGGTGGTTCGCGCGCCGCCTCCAACCAGCCGGCGAACCCGCGATCGCTCCTGACGGCGTCACCCGCATCGGAGCGGACGCCGACACCGGGCGGATCGCCGTACGCATGCTTCCGAGCGTCTCCAGCCCAGCACCGCACAAGGGCCTGCGCATCGCCCGCGCGGAGATCAAAGGCACGCTCACGGTCACCGACCCCAAGGTTTTCGTCGCGGCCCTCACTCAGGGCATCGGCCACGCGCGTGCGTACGGCTGCGGGCTGATCCTCGTCCGCTGAACCCCCGAACCCCCCGACCCATTGAGCCCATTGAGCCCCTGGACCGCTGACCGGGGGCTGATCTTGTGGGCGCGGCGGTCGGCCGTCGCGCCCACCGGTCGGCGCGCCTCGCGGACGGCGGCAGTCCTCACCCCGCCCGGACTGGCATCACGTTCATGAAGTCCATTGACCGTGCCATGTTCGCGCCGGCGAGAGCAGCGCTTTTTGTCAAGGCTTCGGGGCGGGAATAGCTCGCCGAGTTCATCCACCGACATGAGTGAATTGGTGGACGCATAAGCGCGGAACGCATGGCCCACACTCAAAAGGATGGGCACGTCCCGCTGCTCAACTTCCTTCATCTCCCCTCTCCCCGCGCCGCCAAACCATCGGATTGGCGGCGTGCCGGAGAAGGTGAGGCGACTGGGAGTCGGCCAGTCGGTTCATGACGGCATCGTTCCACGATCGGGAGCGTCCGGGCCCGGACGCCGGGGCCAGGGCGTCGTGCACGGGGCGCGATCGGGGTGTCGTCGGCCTCCGCCGGGTCGGTGCGGAGGGCCCGGGCGGTCGGGAGTCGTGGGGCGGGGACGCGGGGGCGGTGCTCGTCCGGAGGGGGTGGTCCGGGGGGCGGTGGGTGGCATCGCGCGGTGATAGGCGGGGTGGTGGGGTGGTCGGGGGGAGGTGGGGCGATGGCGGTGAAGGGGGGTGGTTGAGCCATCGGAAGCGGGGATCCGGAAGGGGTGATATTCCGCGTTCCCCGGGTAGTGAGCGGCTCGGCGCACAGGTTCCGCTTGCCTGTTCGGCGGTCGCTGTGGAGATCGACTAGTAATTGGTTGCATGGCACCGACCACTGGGGTACGTTCGCAGCGCCGTAATTGATCAACGAATCCGGGATATCACCGCCAACCGTCCCGGATTTAATTCTGTCGAGTCGGCATCGGGCCCGGTCGGCTTATTCAATTGAGTTCCAGACGTCGGGGGAAGGTGCTCATATGTCCGGTGTCCCTGCATTGTCGTGGGGTCAAGACGCCGAAAGCCCGGTCGCGGTGATCGGGATGGCCTGTCGTCTGCCCCGGGCGGAGAACCCCGGGGAGCTGTGGCGGTTACTCGACGCGGGTGATCACGCGGTGATGCCCGTGCCGGCGGACCGCTGGACGCGGACCACCGACACCACCGCCGGCACCGACACCACCGCCAGCACCGGCTCAGCCGACTCCGCCGATGCCCGGGACGCGGGCGGCGCCGCCCTGCGGCAAGGGGCCTTCCTCGACTCGGTGGACCTCTTCGACGCCGACTTCTTCGGCATCTCCCCGCGTGAAGCGGCGGCCATGGACCCCCAGCAGCGGCTGATGCTCGAACTCGGCTGGGAGGTGCTGGAGGACGCCGGGCTGGTCCCCACGAGCCTCGGCCTCGCCGGGCGGCGTACGGGAGTGTTCGTCGGCGCCGTGGGCGACGACTACGCGGCCCTGCTGGCGCGGCACGGCACGGCGGCGGTGACACAGCACTCGCTCACCGGCCTCAACCGGGGCATGATCGCCAACCGGCTGTCCTATGTGATCGGCGCCCGGGGCCCCAGTCTGGTCGTCGACTCCGGCCAGTCCTCCTCCCTCGTCGCGGTGCACGCCGCCTGCCAGAGCCTGCGCGCCGGGGAGTGCGACACCGCCGTCGCCGGCGGACTGCACCTCAATCTCTCCTTCGACGGCGCGCTGCGCGCCGCGCGTTTCGGCGCGCTCTCCCCCGACGGCCGGTGCTTCACCTTCGACTCCCGCGCCAACGGCTTCGTCCACGGCGAGGGCGGCGGCCTGGTCCTGCTCAAACCGCTCCACCGGGCGCTCGCCGACGGCGACCGGATCCATGGAGTGCTGCGCGGCGGGGCCGTCAACAACGACGGCGGCGGAGACACCCTCACCACCCCGAGCCGGGCCGCCCAGGCGGACGTACTGCGCCGGGCCTGCGCGGCCGCCGGAGTCAGCCCGGCCGATCTCCAGTACGTGGAACTGCACGGCACCGGCACGGCCGTCGGCGACCCCGTGGAGGCGGCGGCGCTGGCGGAGGTCGTCGGCTCCGCGCACCCCCGGGAGACCCCGCTGCGCGTCGGCTCCGTCAAGACGAACGTCGGACACCTCCAGGGCGCGGCGGGCATCACCGGGCTCATCAAGGTGCTGCTCTCGATCAAGGCCCGGCGGCTGCCGCCCACCCTCAACTTCCGTACGGCCAACCCGGCCATCCCCCTGGACGACTGGCATCTGCGGATGCAGACCGAGCCGTCGCCCTGGCCGCGCCCCGACCTGCCGCTGACCGCCGGGGTGTCGTCCTTCGGCGTGGGCGGCACCAACGCGCATGTGATCGTGACCGAGGCCCCGGCGCGACCCGCCGAGACCCCGGCGCGACCCGCCGAGACCCCGGTGCCGCCCGCCCAGACCCCGGCGCGACCCACCCAGACCCCGGCGCCGCCCGCCCAGACCCTGCCGGAGCCCGACGCCCTGCCACAGCCCCAGCCCCAGCCCGCCGACGCCCCGCCCACCCCCGCTCCCGACGCCCCGGCCGCCCCGAACCCCGGCCCCCCTGCCGCCCGCTCCCCCTACCCGCTTCCGTGGGTCGTGTCCGGCCGGACGGAGGAGGCGCTGCGGGCCCAAGCCGCCCGGCTGCGGGACTTCGTGGCCGCCGGAGACGCCTCCGCCGAGGACATCGGCTGGTCGCTCGCAGGCCACCGTGCCGCCCTGGAGCACCGTGCCGCGGTGGTGGCCGAGGACCGCGAGGCGCTGCTGACCGGCCTCGACGCGATCGCCGCCGGTGAGCCCGCCGCGGACGTGGTCGGCGGCACGGCCGCGGAGACCGTGGGCGCGGGCGTGGTGTTCGTCTTCCCCGGTCAGGGCTCGCAGTGGATCGGCATGGCCGCCGAACTCATCGAGACCTCACCGGTGTTCGCCCAGTCCGTCCAGGACTGCGCCGACGCGCTGGCGCCGCACGTCGACTGGGACCTCCTCGACGTACTCCGCGACACCACGGACGGCGGCGCCCTGGAACGGGTCGACGTTCTACAGCCCGCGCTGTGGGCCGTGATGGTCTCGCTGGCACGGCTGTGGCGCGCCCACGGCGTGGTCCCCTCCGCCGTCGTCGGCCACTCGCAGGGCGAGATCGCCGCCGCCTGCGTCGCGGGCGCGCTCACCCTCCAGGACGGCGCACTCCTCGTGGCCCTGCGCAGCCGCGTCACCGGACAGCTGACCGACCGGGGCGGCATGGCGTCGATCGACGCCTCGGCCCGGCGGGCCGCCGAACTGATCGCGGGCCGCGACGACGTCTGGATCGCCGCCGTCAACGGCCCGGCCGCCACGGTCGTCGCGGGCGATCTGGAGGCGCTGGCCGAGGTCGTCGCCCGGGCGGAGCGCGCCGGGCACCGCACCAGGACCGTCGCGAACGCCTACGCCTCGCACACCCCGCACGTCGAACACGTCCGGGACGAGCTGCTGCGCGGGCTGGCCCCGCTCGATCCGCGCGCCTCCGAGGTGCCGGTGTACTCGACGGTCACGGCGGGCCCGGTCGAGGGCGCTTCCCTCGACGCCGGCTACTGGTACGGAAATCTCCGCCGCCAGGTGCGCTTCCACGACACCGTCCGCGCCCTGGTCGAGGCGGGCAACGCCCTCTTCCTGGAGATCAGCGCGCACCCCGTGCTGACCAACGCGGTCCAGGAGACCGGCCGGGCCGCCGGAGCCGCCGTCGCCGCCACGGGAACCCTGCGCCGGGACAGGGGCGGCGCGCGTCAGCTCCTCACCTCGCTCGCCCAGCTGTGGGCCGACGGCGCGGACGTCGACTGGTCCGCCGTCTTCGCGGGCTCCGGCGCCCGCCGGACCGATCTGCCCTCCTACGCCTTCCAGCGCAGCCGCCACTGGTTCGACGCCGCCGCACCCCTGGCCGCCGCCGCACCCCTCGTCGCCATGGCGACGACACCACCGGAAGCCGCAGCGCCGACGCGGCCCGCGCCGGACGTCGACGTGGCACGGCAGATACGGGCCCACGCCGCCGCCGTGCTCGGACACTCCGGCGCGGACGCGCTCGACGTACGGCGGACGTTCAAGGACCTCGGCTTCGACTCGATCATGCTCGGCCAGCTGCGCAGCCGCCTCAACGCCGCACTGGACGCCGATCTCACCACCGCCGCCCTCTTCGACCACCCCACACCGGCCCGGCTCGCCGACCACGTCGCGACCACCCGCGCCACGGCCGCGAACCCGGAAGCGGGCACGGGTACGGGCACGGACGCGGGTACGAGTACGAGCGCGGGTACGAGTACGAGTACGAGCGCGGGTACGGGCACGAGCGCGGGGCCCGGCGGACCGCCCGCCGCCGACGAGCCCATAGCCGTCGTCGCGATGAGCTGCCGGCTGCCCGGCGGCGTCCGCTCCCCGGAAGACCTGTGGCGGCTGGTGGCCGGCGAACAGGACGCGATCTCCCCCTTCCCCGAGGACCGGGGCTGGGACCTGCGGCGGCTGTACGAGGCCGAAGGGCCCGGCGGCAGCTTCGCCCGGGCCGGCGGATTCCTCGACGACGCGGCCGGATTCGACGCCCGGTTCTTCGGGATCTCGCCGCGCGAGGCCCTGGCGATGGACCCGCAGCAGCGGCTGCTCCTCGAAACCTCCTGGGAGCTGCTGGAACGGGCCGGCATCGACCCGGCCTCCCTGCGGGACAGCCCGACCGGCGTCTTCGTCGGCACCATGGACCAGGAGTACGGCCCCCGGCTGCACGAAGCGCCCGAAGCGCTCGACGGACATCTCCTCACCGGCAAGACCGCGAGCGTCGCCTCCGGCCGTATCGCCTATCTGCTCGGACTGACCGGACCGGCCCTGACCGTGGACACGGCCTGCTCGTCGTCCCTGGTGGCACTGCATCTGGCGGTGCAGTCGCTGCGCCGCGGGGAGTCCTCGCTCGCCCTGGCCGGCGGGGTGACCGTCCTCAGCACCCCCGGGATCTTCACCGAGTTCAGCAAGCAGCGGGGGCTCTCCCGCGACGGCCGCTGCAAGGCCTTCTCCGCCGCCGCCGACGGCACCGGGATGGCCGAGGGCGTGGGCATGCTGATGCTGGAGCGGCTCTCCGACGCCGAGCGCAACGGCCATCGCGTACTGGCGGTGATCCGGGGCTCGGCGGTCAACCAGGACGGCGCGTCCAACGGACTGACCGCGCCCAGCGGGCTCGCCCAGCAGCGGGTGATCCGGGCAGCGCTGGCCGACGCCGGAGTCGCCGCGTCCGAGGTGGACGTGGTGGAGGCGCACGGTACGGGAACGGCCCTCGGCGACCCGATCGAGGCGCGGGCGCTGCTCGCGACGTACGGGCAGGGCCGCCCCGCCGACCGGCCCGTACTGCTCGGCTCGGTGAAGTCGAACATCGGCCACACCCAGGCCGCCGCGGGCGTCGCCGGGGTGATCAAGATGGTGATGGCGCTGCGCCATGGGTCGGTGCCGCGCACCCTGCACGTCGACGAGCCGAGCCCGGAGGTGGACTGGACCTCGGGCGCGGTGGAGCTGGTGACGGAGAACGCGGCCTGGCCGGAGGCCGAACGGGCCCGGCGGGCGGCCGTGTCGTCCTTCGGGATCAGCGGCACCAACGCCCATGTGATCGTGGAGGCGGCTCCGGAGGCCGCTCCCCCTGTTCCCGCCCGCCCGTTGGTCCTGCGCGCCGGGGACGGAGTGCTGCCGTGGGCGGTCTCCGGACGGTCGGCGGCGGGCCTGCGCGGTCAGGCGGCCCGGCTGCGGGAGTTCGTGGCCGCCGGAGAGGACGCGGCTACGGGGATCGCCTGGTCGCTGGCGAGGAGCCGGGGCGCGTTGGAGCACCGCGCGGTGGTGGTGGCCGGGGACCGGGAGGAGTTCCTCGCGGGGCTGGACGCGATCGCCGCAGGTGAGCCCGCCGCGAACGTGGTCAGCGGCACGGCGGCGGACGACGGCGACGACGTGGTGTTCGTGTTCCCGGGGCAGGGCTCGCAGTGGGTCGGCATGGCCGCCGAACTCATTGAGACCTCGCCCGTGTTCGCCCAGTCCGTCCAGGACTGCGCCGACGCGCTGGCGCCGCACGTCGACTGGGACCTCCTCGACATACTCCACGACACCACAGACGGCAGTGCTCTGGAACGGGTCGACGTCGTCCAGCCGGTGCTCTGGGCCGTGATGGTCTCCCTCGCCGAACTGTGGCAAGCGACCGGAATGACACCGACAGCCGTCGTCGGACACTCGCAGGGCGAGATCGCCGCAGCCTGCGTCGCAGGCGCACTCACCCTCCAGGACGGCGCACGCCTCGTGGCCCTGCGCAGCCAGGTCATCGCCGAAGAACTGGCAGGCCACGGCGGAATGCTCTCGATAGCAGCATCCGCCGAACGAACCCGCGACCTCCTCGCGGACCGGGACGGCGTATGGATCGCCACCGTCAACGGACCCGAATCCGTCGTCGTCGCAGGCGACCGCCCCACCCTCGACCAGGTGACGGCCGAAGCGGAAACAGCCGGCATCCGCGCACGACGCGTCAACGTCGACTACGCCTCCCACACACCCCACGTCGAACAAGTCCGCGACCGGCTCCACCACATCGCCACCGCCATCACCCCACGCACCGCCCGCATCCCCATGTACTCGACCGTCACCACCGGCCCCGTCCAGGGCACAGAACTCGACGCCGACTACTGGTACCGCAACCTCCGCGAACAAGTCCGCTTCCACGACACCGTCGACACGCTGATCGACGCCGGGAAGACCGTGTTCCTGGAGGTCAGCGCCCACCCGGTGCTCACCGGCGCGATCGAGGAAGCCGGATACGCGGCTGACGCGGCCCTCACCGTCACCGGCACCCTGCGCCGCGACCACGGCGGAAGCCGACAACTCCACACCGCCCTCGCGACTCTCTGGACCCACGGCACCACCCCCGACTGGACCACCCTCCTCCCTGCCGCCACCCCCGTCGACCTCCCCACCTACGCCTTCCAGCACGACCGTTACTGGCTGACGTCCGGCGGTCCTGCGGCCGAGGTACGGGTGGAGCTGCCGGCGGCGGCCGAGCCGGAGGCGCTGGAGGGCTTCCCCCGGCGGGTCGCCGAAGCGGCCACCGACGCGCAGCGGAAGCGCGTCGTGCTGGACGAGGTGCGCCGGCACGCGGCGGCGGTGCTGGGCTGGTCGGCCACGGAGGAGCTGGATGTCCGGCGGGCCTTCCGCGACGCCGGGTTCAGCTCGGTCACCGGCGTGGAACTGCGCAACCGCCTCGTCGCCGCGACGGGCCTGCCGCTCTCGCCGACCGTCGTGTTCGACCATCCGACACCGCTGGCGCTCGCCGGGTATCTGCGGGACCGGATCCTCGGCGTGGACGACGCCGCCCCGCAGGATTCCCGCGCCGACCGCGCCTCCGCCACGGCGGACGAACCCATCGCGATCGTGGCGACCGGCTGCCGTTTCCCCGGCGGTCTGGACTCGCCGGAGGAGCTGTGGGCACAGCTGCTCACCGATCAGGACGTGATCTCCGGCTTCCCGTCGGACCGGGGCTGGGACCTCGCCGAGCTGTACCACCCCGACCAGACCCGGCCGGGCAGCTGCTACGTACACCAGGGCGGATTCCTCTACGACGCCGACCGGTTCGACGCCGGGTTCTTCGGGATCTCGCCGCGCGAGGCCCTGGCGATGGACCCGCAGCAGCGGCTGCTGCTCGAAACGTCCTGGGAGACGCTGGAACGCGCGGGCATCGACCCGGCCTCGCTGCACGGCAGCAGGACCGGCGTCTTCGTCGGCGTCGTCCCCCAGGGCTACGGCAGCGGCGCGACCGACACCAAGGGCTCCGAGGGCTATCTCTTCACCGGCTCGGCGGGCAGTGTGGCCTCCGGCCGTATCGCCTACACGCTCGGCCTGACCGGACCGGCCATCACCGTGGACACCGCGTGCTCGTCCTCGCTGGTCGCGCTGCATCTGGCCGTACGGGCGCTGCGCGCCGACGAGTGCGGTATGGCGCTCGTGGGCGGTGTCAGCGTGATGTCCACCCCCGGGATCTTCACCGAGTTCAGCCATCAGCGCGGGCTCGCCCCCGACGGCCGGTGCAAGCCCTTCGCGGCGGCGGCGGACGGCACGGCCTGGGCCGAGGGCGTCGGCGTACTGCTGGTGGAGCGGCTCTCCGACGCCGAGCGCAACGGCCATCGCGTACTGGCGGTGATCCGGGGCTCGGCGGTCAACCAGGACGGCGCGTCCAACGGACTCACCGCGCCCAACGGCCCGTCACAGGAACGCGTGATCCGCGCCGCGCTGGCCGACGCCGGAGTGGCCGCGTCCGAGGTGGACGTGGTGGAGGCGCACGGTACGGGAACGGCGCTCGGCGACCCGATCGAGGCGCAGGCGCTGCTCGCGACCTACGGGCAGGGCCGCCCCGCCGACCGGCCGATGCTGCTGGGGTCGGTGAAGGCGCACATCGGTCATACGCAGGCGGCGGCCGGCATGGCCGGGGTGATCAAGATGGTGATGGGCCTCCGCCACGGTGTGGTGCCGCGCACCCTGCACGTCGACGAGCCGAGTCCGAAGGTGGACTGGGCCTCGGGCGCGGTGGAGCTGGTGACGGAGAACGCGGCCTGGCCGGAGGCCGACCGGGCGCGGCGGGCGGCCGTGTCGTCCTTCGGCGTGAGCGGCACCAACGCCCACGTCATCGTCGAGGCCGCACCGAACGCCGACGCCCCCGTCGACGTACGAGAGGACGCCGCCGGACCCGTGCTGCGGACCGGCGTACTGCCCTGGGTGCTGTCCGGGCACTCCCCCGAGGCCCTGCGCGGACAGGCGACACGCCTGCGCGCCTTCGCCACCGGCGACGCCTCACTCAACGACATCGGCTGGTCCCTCGCCCGACAGCGAACCGCGTTGGAACACCGCGCGGTGGTGGTGGCCGAGGACCGCGAGACGTTCTTGACGGCGCTGGAAGCGATCGCCTCCGGGACGCCGGATGCGGCTGTGACCAGTGGTGTGGCCGTGGGTCCACCTGATTCCGGTGCGGTGTTCGTGTTCCCGGGGCAGGGCTCGCAGTGGGTCGGCATGGCCGCCGAACTCCTGGACGCCTCGCCCGTGTTCGCGCAGTCCGTCCGGGCCTGCGCCGACGCGCTGGCGCCGCACGTCGACTGGGACCTCCTCGACATACTCCGCGACACCACAGACGGCAGTGCTCTGGAACGGGTCGACGTCGTACAACCCGTCCTGTGGGCCGTGATGGTCTCCCTCGCCGAACTGTGGCAAGCGACCGGAGTGACACCCACAGCCGTCGTCGGACACTCACAAGGAGAGATCGCCGCAGCCTGCGTCGCAGGCGCACTCACCCTCCAGGACGGCGCACGCCTGGTGGCCCTGCGCAGCCAGGTCATCGCCGAAGAACTGGCGGGCCACGGCGGAATGCTGTCCCTCGCCGCCTCGGCCCAGCAGATCGGTGAACTCCTCGCGGACCGCGACGGCGTATGGATCGCCACCGTCAACGGACCCGAATCCGTCGTCGTCGCAGGCGACCGCCCCACCCTCGACCAGGTGACGGCCGAAGCGGAAACAGCCGGCATCCGCGCACGACGCGTCAACGTCGACTACGCCTCCCACACCCCCCACGTAGAACGGGTCCGCGACCGGCTCCACCACATCGCCACCGCCATCACCCCACGCACCGCCCGCATCCCCATGTACTCGACCGTCACCACCGGCCCCGTCCAGGGCACGGAACTCGAAGCCGACTACTGGTACCGCAACCTCCGCGAACAGGTTCGCTTCCACGACACCGTCACAACGCTCCTGAAGGACGGCAACACCACCTTCCTCGAAATCAGCGCCCACCCCGTCCTCACCGGCTCCATCGAAGAGACCGGACACGCGACCGACACCCCCCTCACCGTCACCGGCACCCTCCGCCGCGACCACGGCGGCCCACGCCGGCTCCACACCGCCCTCGCCACCCTCTGGACCCACGGCACCACCCCCGACTGGACCACCCTCCTCACCAACCCCACCACCCCCACAGACCTCCCCACCTACGCCTTCCAGCACGAGCACTACTGGCTCGCGGCCGAGACCCCGGCCCCGGACCGTTCCGCGTCGGACTCCTGGCGGTACAGGGAGGACTGGGCGCCGCTGCCCGGCCGTGCGCCCGAGCTGTCCGGCGCCTGGCTCGTGGCGGTCGGCGCGGATCAGGCGGGCGGGGCGGTGCACGAGGCGATCGTCGACGGACTGCGCGAACACGGCGCCGTGGTGGAGACGTTCGTGGTGCCCGAAGGTCCTGACGACCTCGGCGCTCCCGACCACCTCGGCGCTCCCGACGACCTTGTTTCCGGCGACCTTGCTTCCGGCGCGTGGGCCCGTCCGCTCGCGGCCCGCGCGGCGACGGCCGGGGTGGTCTCGCTGCTCGCCCTGGACGAGAGGCCCGCTGCGGGCGCGGCGGCCGTCCCGGCCGGGTATCAGCGCACCGTGCGGCTGATCCAGGAGCTGGCCGCCGTACAGCCCGACGCGCCCCTGTGGTGCGTCACCCGGGGTGCCGTGTCCGTCGGCGACGACGATCCGCTGACCGCCCCGGCGCAGGCGCTGGTGTGGGGTCTGGGGCGCACCGCGGCGCAGGAGCTTCCGGCGCGGTGGGGCGGTCTGATCGATCTGCCGACCGAGGCGGAGTCGGAGAGGGGGCCGGATCGGCGGACGGCGAGTCTGCTGTGCGCGGTGCTGGCGGACGGCGGCGGCGAGGATCAGGTCGCGCTGCGCGACGGGGCGGCGCTCGGACGCCGGATCGTCCGGGCTCCCCTCGGAGCCGTCGCCGCCGGGGAGGGCCCGCTGCCGGGGAACGGCACGGTCCTGATCACGGGCGGCACCGGAGCGCTCGGGAGCCGGGTCGCCCGGCGGCTCGCGGCCCGGGGCGCCGGGCATCTGCTGCTGGTCAGCCGCCGGGGCGGCGACGCGCCGGGCGCGGCCGAGCTGGAGGCCGAGCTGACCGGGGCGGGGGCCGGGGTGACGGTGGCGGCGTGCGACATCACGGACGACGACGCCCTGCGGGAGCTTCTGGCGTCGATTCCGGCGGACCGCCCTTTGACATCGGTGTTCCACACCGCCGCCGTGCTGGACGACGCGGCCGTCGAGTCCCTGAAGCCCGGGCAGGTGGCCGACGTACTGCGGGTGAAGGCCGGCGCCGCCTGGCGTCTGCACGAACTCACCGCCGGCCTGAAGCTCTCCGCGTTCGTCCTCTTCTCCTCGGTGGCCGGGACCGTCGGCATGGCGGGCCAGGGCAACTACGCGCCGGGCAACGCCTATCTCGACGCGCTGGCCCGGTACCGGAGGTCCCAGGGGCTGCCGGCGACCTCCGTGGCCTGGGGTCCGTGGGCGGAGGGCGGTATGGCCGACGCCGCCGCGGTGGCGGAGCTGCGGCTGCGGCACGGGCTGCCGCTGCTGTCCCCGCAGGCGGCGGTACGCGCGCTGGAGGCGGCCCTCGACCACGGCGACACGGCGGTGGTGGTGGCCGACATCGACTGGGAGCGGTTCGCCCACGCCTGCACCGCCGTCAGGCCGAGCCGTCTGTTCGACGGGATCCCCGAGGCCCTGCGGGCGCTCGGCCGCGTCGACGGCCGGGCCCCCGGCGCTTTGGACACCGCCCCGCTGGACGGCCCGGCCGGCATGGAGCCCCGGGAGCGGAGGCGGCGGCTCCTCGACGCCGTACGCACCCAGGTGGCCGCCGTGCTCGGACACGCCTCGGCCGAGGCCGTCAGCGCCAAGCGGCCGTTCCTGGAACTCGGCCTGGACTCGGTCACCGCCGTGGAGCTGCGCAACCGGCTCAACGGTCTGACGGGACTGCGGCTGCCGGCGGCCGTGATCTTCGACCACCCGACGGTGGCCGAACTCGTCGGCCATCTGGACGGACAGCTGTCCGGCGGCGGCGAAGGCCCCGGTGGGCCGCCCGCCGGGACCGCCGAGCTGGACCGGCTGGACAGCCTGCTGGCGACGATGACGCCCGACGATCCCGAGCGGAAGGTGATCGCCGACCGGCTGCGCCGACTGCTCGGGTCGGCCGTCGGCGCGGAGGCCGAACCGGCGGGGCCCGTGGCCGCCGAGGCGCTGACCGACGAGCTGAAGGCCGCCACCAACGACGAGATCTTCGACTTCATCGAGAAGGAATTCGGTATCTCCTGACCCGCCGGGGCCCGATCCGCCGCGCCCTCTCCCCTGACCCACGCCTTCCCCACCCCTTGTGTGGCTCCACTTCCTGACCGACCGCTGACTCACCGCATGGAGCGAGTAATGGACGACGCCGAGAAGCTCCGCCATTTCCTGACCCGGGTCACCGCCGAGTTGCAGGAGACGCGCGCACGACTGCGGGCGGCGGAAGCGACGGCCGACGAGCCGGTGGCGATCGTCGGCATGGGCTGCCGCTACCCCGGCGGCGTCTCGTCGCCCGAGGGCCTGTGGGAGCTGGTGTCCGGAGGCGGGGACGGCATATCCGGGTTCCCGGCCGACCGGGGCTGGGACCTGGCCTCGCTCATCGAGCCGGACGGCGACCGGCCCGGCACCTCGTACACGGCCGAGGGCGGTTTCCTGTACGAGGCGGGTGAGTTCGACGCCGGGTTCTTCGGGATCTCGCCGCGCGAGGCCCTGGCGATGGACCCGCAGCAGCGGCTGCTCCTCGAAACGTCCTGGGAGACGCTGGAACGCGCGGGCATCGACCCGGCCTCGCTGCACGGCAGCAGGACCGGCGTCTTCGTCGGGGCCAGCTTCCGCGACTACGGCAGCAGGCTGCCCGCGATCCCGGAGGAGGTCGAGGGCCATGCCATGACCGGTGTCGCCGGCAGCGTCGCCTCCGGCCGTATCGCCTACACCCTCGGCCTGACCGGACCGGCGCTGACCGTGGACACCGCCTGTTCGTCCTCGCTGGTCGCGCTGCATCTGGCCGTACAGTCGCTGCGCCGCGGGGAGTCGTCGCTCGCCCTGGCCGGCGGGGTCGCGGTGATGTCGACGCCCGACCTCTTCACCGAGTTCAGCAAGCAGCGCGGGCTCGCCTCCGACGGCCGCTGCAAGGCGTTCTCCGCCGCCGCCGACGGCATGGGCGCCGCCGAGGGCGTCGGCATGCTGCTGGTGGAGCGGCTCTCCGACGCCGAGCGCAACGGCCATCGCGTACTGGCGGTGATCCGCGGCTCGGCGGTCAACCAGGACGGCGCGTCCAACGGACTCACCGCGCCCAACGGCCCGTCACAGGAACGCGTGATCCGCGCCGCGCTGGCCGACGCCGGAGTGGCCGCGTCCGAGGTGGACGTGGTGGAGGCGCACGGTACGGGAACGGCCCTCGGCGACCCGATCGAGGCGCGGGCGCTCCTGGCCACGTACGGCAGGAACCGGCCCGACGAGCGGCCCGTACTGCTCGGCTCGGTGAAGTCCAACATCGGCCACACCCAGGCCGCCGCGGGCGTCGCCGGGGTGATCAAGATGGTGATGGGCCTCCGCCACGGTGTGGTGCCGCGCACCCTGCACGTCGACGAGCCGAGTCCGAAGGTGGACTGGGCCTCGGGCGCGGTCGAGCTGGTGACGGAGAACGCGGCCTGGCCGGAGGCCGACCGGGCGCGGCGGGCGGCCGTGTCGTCCTTCGGCGTGAGCGGCACCAACGCCCACGTCATCGTCGAGGCCGCACCGAGCATCGAGTCCCCCGTACAGGAGGACGCCGCCGGGCCCGTGCTGCGGACCGACGTGCTGCCCTGGGTGCTGTCCGGGCACTCCCCCGAGGCCCTGCGCGGACAGGCGACACGCCTGCGCGCCTTCGCCGCCACCGGCGACGCCTCACTCAACGACATCGGCTGGTCCCTCGCCCGACAGCGAACCGCGTTGGAACACCGCGCGGTGGTGGTGGCCGAGGACCGGGAGGAGTTTCTCGCGGGGCTGGACGCGATCGCCGCAGGTGAGCCCGCCGCGAACGTGGTCAGCGGCACGGCGGCGGACGACGGCGACGACGTGGTGTTCGTGTTCCCGGGGCAGGGCTCGCAGTGGGTCGGCATGGCCGCCGAACTCATTGAGACCTCGCCCGTGTTCGCGCAGTCCGTCCGGGCCTGCGCCGACGCGCTGGCGCCGCACGTCGACTGGGACCTCCTCGACGTACTCCACGACACCACAGACGGCACCGCCCTGGAACGGGTCGACGTCGTCCAGCCGGTGCTCTGGGCCGTGATGGTCTCCCTCGCCGAACTGTGGCAAGCGACCGGAGTGACACCGACAGCCGTCGTCGGACACTCGCAGGGCGAGATCGCCGCAGCCTGCGTCGCAGGCGCACTCACCCTCCAGGACGGCGCACGCCTGGTGGCCCTGCGCAGCCAGGTCATCGCCGAAGAACTGGCAGGCCACGGCGGAATGCTGTCCCTCGCCGCCTCGGCCCAGCAGATCGGTGAACTCCTCGCGGACCGGGACGGCGTATGGATCGCCACCGTCAACGGACCCGAATCCGTCGTCGTCGCAGGCGACCGCACCACCCTCGACCAGGTGACGGCCGAAGCGGAAACAGCCGGCATCCGCGCACGACGCGTCAACGTCGACTACGCCTCCCACACACCCCACGTAGAACGGGTCCGCGACCGGCTCCACCACATCGCCACCGCCATCACCCCACGCACAGCTGACATCCCCATGTACTCGACCGTCACCACCCAACCCGTCCAGGGCACAGAACTCGACGCCGACTACTGGTACCGCAACCTCCGCGAACAAGTCCGCTTCCACGACACCGTCACGGCACTCCTGAAAGACGGCAACACCACCTTCCTCGAAATCAGCGCCCACCCCGTCCTCACCGGCTCCATCGAAGAGACCGGACACGCGGCCGACACCCCCCTCACCGTCACCGGCACCCTCCGCCGCGACCACGGCGGCCCACGCCAGCTCCACACAGCCCTCGCCACCCTCTGGACCCACGGCACCACTCCCGACTGGACCACCCTCCTCACCAACCCCACCACCCCCACAGACCTCCCCACCTACGCCTTCCAGCGCGAGCACTACTGGCTGACGTCCGGCGGCGTCGGCGATCCGCGGGGTGTCGGCATGTCGGTGGTCGGCCACCCGTTGCTGGCGGCCGGGGTGAGCGTGGCGGAAGGCGGTGGGGCCCTGTTCACCGGCCGGCTGTCCCTCGGCGCGCATCCGTGGCTCGCCGAGCACGCCGTGCTGGACCGGATCGTGGTGCCGGGCGCGGCCGTCGTGGAGCTGGTCCTCAGAGCCGGCCAGTACGTCGGCGCCGATCTGCTGGACGAACTGGTGCTGCGCACACCGCTGGTCGTCCCGGCGGACGGCGGGGCCGTCGACGTACAGGTGGGCGTCGACGCGGCCGACGACCGGGGGGCCAGGGCCGTACGCCTGCACTCGCGGCCGTACGCCCCGGAGCGGGACGCCGACGGTCTGGCGGCGGACTGGGAGTGCCACGCCACGGGCTCGCTGGTCGCCGTGCCCCCGCTCGCCGACGAGCCGACCGGGGGCGACGGGGCCGACGGCGGTGACTGGCCCCCGGCGGGCGCGGAGCCGGTGGGGCTCGACGGCTTCTACGAGCGTCTGACCGGGCACGGCTACGCGTACGGGCCGGTGTTCCAGGGGGTGCGGGCCGTGTGGCGGCGCGGCGAGGAGATGTTCGCCGAGGTCGCGCTCCCGGAGACGAGCGGCGTGGAGCGGTTCGGTGTGCATCCCGCGCTGCTGGACGCGGCCTTGCAGACCAGGCTCGTGACGCTGCTCGACGGGTCGGCGGAGGCCATGATGCCGTTCGCCTTCTCCGGGGCCAGGATCCACGCCACGGGCGCGACCGCCGCGCGGGTACGGCTCGCGCGGACCGGGCCGGACGTCTTCTCGCTGGAGATGAGCGATCTCGCCGGGCTGCCCGTCGTCACGATCGACGGGATCACCGTGCGCCCGGCGGCCGTCGGCGACGCGCCGGGGACGGCCGGGACGCCGAAGGACTCGATGTTCGAGCTGGAGTGGGTCCCGCTGTCCGGCGGGTCCTCGGCGGCCGGGCCGGACGCCGGGCTCGCGGCGATCGGCGAGCCGGTGCCGGGGCTCGATCTGCCCGTCCACGCGGATGTCGAGGCCCTGGTCGCCGCGCTCGGCGCGGGCGGTGTCCCGCCCCGGGCGGTGCTGCTGCCGTGCGCGCCGGGCGACGGCGTACGGGATGTGCCGCGGGCGAGCCGGGAGCGGCTGGTCACCGTGCTGGAGACGGTGCGGCGGTGGCTGGACCGGGCCGAGCTGGACGCCGTGAGGCTGGTGCTGGTGACCAGGGGCGCGGTGGCGGCGGGCCCGGGGGAACATGTCGACATGTCGGCGGCCGCGGTGCGCGGGCTGTGGCGGTCGGTGTGCGCGGAGCACCCGGGGCGGTTCGGCCAGCTGGACGTGGACGCGGTCTCGCCGCCGTCCTCGGTGGCGGCCGCGGCCCTGGTCGCCGGGGAGCCGGAGATCGCGGTGCGCGACGGGGCGCTGTCGGCGCCGCGGCTGCGCCGGGTCCCGGCGTCGGAGGCGACGGCGGTTCCCGCCGACGGTGCGTGGGGGCTGGACCTGGGGGCGGGCGACACGCTGGACGATCTGCGTCCGGTCCCGTGCCCGCCGGTCGTGTCGCCCCTGGAGCCGGGCCGGGTGCGGATCGGGGTGCGGGCGACCGGGATCAACTTCCGGGACGTCCTGGTCTCCCTGGGCGTCGTGCCGGACCGGGAGGGGCTCTTCGGCAGCGAGGGCGCGGGCGTCGTGCTGGAGGTCGGCCCCGGAGTCGACGGTCTGGCCGTGGGCGATCGGGTCATGGGGCTGCTGTCCGGCGCGTACGCCGGTCCGGTGGCCGTGGCCGACAGCAGGCTGGTCGTCCGGATGCCGCGCGGCTGGACGTTCGCCGAGGCCGCCTCCGTACCCGCCGTCTTCCTGACCGCGCGTTACGCGCTGACCGATCTCGCCGACGTCAGGGCCGGTGAATCGCTGCTGGTGCACGCGGCGGCGGGCGGGGTGGGCACGGCGGCCGTGCAGCTGGCGCGGCATCTCGGCGCGGAGGTGTACGCGACGGCGAGCGAGCCCAAGTGGCCCGCGGTGCGGGGCGCGGGCGTCCCGGCGGCGCGGGTGGCGTCGTCGCGCACCGCGGAGTTCGCCGACCGCTTCCTCCGGGAGAGCGAGGGGCGCGGCGTCGACGTGGTGCTGAACTGTCTGACCGGGCCGTTCGTGGACGCCTCGCTGCGGCTGCTGCCCCGGGGCGGCCGGTTCGTGGAGATGGGCAAGACCGATGTCCGGGACGCCGGCGAGGTGGCCGCGCGATGGCCGGGGGTGCGATACCGGGCGTTCGACCTCGGCGAGGCGGGCGCGGAGCGTCTGGGGGCGATGCTCGCCGAGCTGGCGGAGCTGTTCGAGCGGGGCGTGCTGACCCCGCCGCCCGTGACCGCGTGGGACGTACGGCAGGCTCCCGAGGCGTTCCGGCAGCTGAGCCGGGCGCGGCTCACGGGGAAGGCGGTGCTGACGGCCGCGCCGGCCGCGATCGAGGGCACGGTGCTGGTCACCGGCGGTACGGGCGTCGTCGGATCGGCCGTCGCCCGCCATCTGGTCGGCGTCCACCAGGTCACCGATCTGGTGCTGGCGGGCCGGCGCGGCGCGCGGGCCCCGGGGGCCCGGGAACTCGTCGCCGAGCTGACCTCGGCGGGCGCGTCGGTGCGGGTGGCGGAGTGCGATGTGTCCGACCGGGCCGCGCTGGCCGCGCTGCTGGACGGGCTGCCCGGGCTGCGGGGGGTGGTGCACGCGGCCGGCGCGGTGGACGACGGGGTGATCACCGCGCTGACGCCCGAGCGGCTGGACACCGTGCTGCGGGCCAAGGCCGACGGGGCCTGGCATCTGCACGAGCTGACCCGGGACCGCGATCTGTCGCTCTTCGCGCTCTTCTCCTCGGCCGCCGGGGTGTTCGGCTCGGCGGGCCAGGGCAACTACGCGGCGGCCAACGCGTTCCTGGACGCGCTCGCCCTGCACCGGCGCGCCCGAGGGCTGCCCGCGCACTCGCTCGCCTGGGGGCTGTGGGCCGAACGCAGCGCGCTCACCGGCGATCTGACGGCCGCCGACCTGGACCGGATGCGCCGCCAGGGGATCGAGCCGCTCACCGCCGAGCAGGGCGTGGCGCTGTTCGACGCGGCGGTGCGCTCGCCGCGCGCCCTGAGCGTGACCGCCGCGCTGGACGTGGCGCGCCTGCGCCGGCGGGGCGACCCGGGGCCGCTGCTGCGCGGGCTGGTCCGTACGCCGGCGCGGCGCACCGCCGTGAACGCGGCCGGCGGCGACGGGCCGCTCGGGCGTCTGGCCGGGCTCTCCCCGGCGGAGCGCGACCGGACGCTGACCGATCTGGTGCGCGCGCAGGCCGCCCAGGTGCTCGGGCACGGGCGCGCCGACGCCGTGGCGGGCGACCGGGCCTTCAAGGATCTGGGCTTCGACTCGCTGACGGCGGTCGAGCTGCGCAACCGGCTCGGCGCGGCGACCGGGCTGCGGCTGCCCGTGTCCGTGGTGTTCGACCATCCGACACCGGTCCGGCTGGCGGCCGCCCTGCTCGAACGGCTGGCGCCGGCGGGCGGCGGCCCCGGCTCCGCGCCCGTCGCGCCGGCCGGGCCGCCCGCCGCGGCCGCCTCGGACGACGACGCGATCGCCATCGTCGGGATGAGCTGCCGTTTCCCCGGCGGCGTCGCGTCGCCCGAGGAGCTGTGGCGGCTGCTCGCCGAAGGGCGGGACGCCATGGGCGCCTATCCGGACGACCGCGGCTGGCGGGTCGAGCTGGGCGACCCCGGGTCGTCCGCGAACCGCTTCGAGCAGGTCGGCGGATTTCTGCACGACATGGCGGACTTCGACGCCGAGTTCTTCGGGATCTCGCCGCGCGAGGCGCTGGCGACCGACCCGCAGCAGCGGCTGCTGCTGGAGGCCGGCTGGGAGGCGTTCGAGCGGGCCGGGATCGACCCCGTCACGCTGCGCGCCACGGCCACCGGGGTCTTCACCGGGCTGATCTACAACGACTACGCGTCCCGGTTCCCGACGCTGCCCGCCGGTTTCGAGGGGCACCTCGGCAACGGCAGCGCCAACAGCGTGGCGTCCGGCCGGATCGCGTACACGCTCGGGCTGGAGGGACCGGCGATCACGGTGGACACCGCGTGTTCGTCGTCGCTGGTCGCCCTGCATCTGGCGGCGCAGGCCCTGCGGCAGGGGGACTGCTCGCTCGCGATCGCCGGCGGGGTGACGGTGATGTCGACGCCGAGGCCGATGATCGAGTTCAGCCGGGTCGGCGGGCTCGCCCCCGACGGCCGCTCCAAGGCGTTCTCGGCCGCCGCCGACGGCATGGGGTTCGCCGAGGGGGTCGGCATGCTGGTGGTGGAGCGGCTCTCCGACGCCCGGCGCAACGGACGCCGGGTGCTGGCCGTGCTGCGCGGCTCCGCGCTCAACCAGGACGGCGCGTCCAACGGACTGACCGCGCCCAGCGGCCCCGCCCAGGAGCGGGTGATCGCCCAGGCGCTCGCGAACGCCGGTGTCACGGCGGCCGAGGTGGACGTGGTGGAGGCGCACGGTACGGGGACGGCGCTCGGCGACCCGATCGAGGCGCGGGCGCTCCTGGCCACGTACGGCAGGGACCGGCCCGCGGACCGGCCCGTACTGCTCGGCTCGGTGAAGTCCAACATCGGCCACACGCAGGCGGCCGCGGGCGTCGCCGGGGTGATCAAGATGGTGATGGCGCTGCGCCACGGCGTCGTACCGCGCACCCTGCACGTCGAGCGCCCCGCCGAGCACATCGACTGGTCGGCCGGGGCGCTGCGGCTGGCCACGGACAACACGCCGTGGACCGGGGGCGGGGCCGGGCGGCCGCGCCGGGGCGCGGTGTCGTCGTTCGGCATCAGCGGCACCAACGCGCACGTGATCATCGAGGAGAGTCCCGAGGTCGGGAGCCCCGGCCTTGAGGGGGCCGGGCCTCGCGGAGTCGGGCGCGAGGGACCCGAGGCTGAGGCGGCCGGGCTTGAGACGGCCGGACTTGAAGGGGCGGAGGCTGAGGTGCCCGAGGCTGAGCGGTCCGAGGCCGGCGGGTCCCAGGCCGGCGGGTCCGGCGTCGGCGGGCCGGTGCCGTGGGTGCTCTCGGCGGCGAACGCCGACAGCCTGCGCGAACAGGCGCGCCGCCTGCACGAGCGGGTGAGCGCGGACCCCGCCCTGCGTCCCGTCGACGTCGCCCGTTCGCTGCTGACCACCCGGTCCCTGTTCCGGCACCGGGCCGTGGTCGTCGGACGGACCCGGGAGGAGCTCCTCGACCGGCTGGCGGCGGTGAGCCTCGGCGAGCCCTCGGCGGGCGCGGTCTCCGGTGCGGCGGCCGACCGGGCCGGGACGGTGTTCGTCTTCCCCGGCCAGGGCTCGCAGTGGGCCGGAATGGCCGCGGACCTCCTGGACGCCTCGCCGGAGTTCGCCGCCTCCGTCGGCCGGTGCGCCGAGGCGCTCGCCCCGCACACCGACTGGTCGCCGCTCGACGTGCTGCGCGGGCGGCCGGGCGCGCCGTCCCTCGACCGGGTCGACGTGGTGCAGCCCGTGCTGTGGGCCGTGATGGTCTCGCTCGCCGAGCTGTGGCGCTCGTACGGTGTGGAGCCCGCCGCCGTGGTGGGGCACTCGCAGGGCGAGCTGGCTGCGGCGTGCGCGGCCGGGGTGCTGTCGCTCGGCGACGCGGCCCGGATCGTCGCCCTGCGCAGCCGGCTCATCGGCCGCGAACTCGCGGGCCGGGGCGGCATGGTCTCGATCGCCCGCCCGGTCGGGGAGGTGACGGAGCTGATCGCGCCCTGGGCCGATCGGATCTCCGTGGCCGTCGTGAACGGTCCGGGGGCCACCGTGGTCGCGGGCGCGGCGGCGGCGCTGGACGAGCTGATGGAGGTGTGCGCGCGCGACGGCGTCCGGGCGCGCCGGGTCCCCGTGGACTACGCCTCGCACAGCGCCCAGGTCGAGCGGCTGCGCGAACCGCTTCTCGAACTGGCCGCGTCCGTCGAGCCGCGCGCGGGCGATCTGCCGATGCACTCCTCGGTCACCGGGGCGCTCCTGGACGGCGGCGCGGCCGGAGCCGGGTACTGGTACCGGAATCTGCGCGAGACCGTCCGCTTCGACACCGCGACGCGCGCCCTGGCCGGCGCGGGCCACGAGGTGTTCGTGGAGGTCAGCCCGCACCCGGTGCTGATCAACGCGATCGAGCACACGCTGGAGGAGGAGTCGGGCCGGGCCGCGCGGGCGGTGGTCGCCGGGACGCTGCGGCGCGGGGAGGACGGCCGGGAGTGCGTGCTCGGGGCGCTGGCGGAGGTGTTCGTACGCGGCGTCGCCGTGGACTGGACGCGCTCCTTCGCGGGCGGCCGGACCGTGGATCTGCCGACGTACGCCTTCGACAGGCGGCGGTACTGGCTGGACGCCCCCGAGCACAGCGGCGACGCGAGCGGCCTCGGGCTGACCGCCACCGGCCATCCGCTGCTGGCGGGCGCTCTCGCCCCGATCGGCGGCGGCGTCCTGCTCTGGTCCGGCAGGCTCTCCCGGACCTCCCACCCGTGGCTCGCCGACCATGTGGTGCTGGACACCGTGGTGCTGCCCGGCAGTGTGTTCGCCGACTGGGCGCTGTACGCGGGCCGCGCGTCCGGGTGCCCCCGGATCGAGGAACTCACGCTGGAGGAGCCGCTGTTCCTGACCGCCGACGCGGCGGCGCACCTTCGGGTCGAGGCGGCCGAGGCCGACGCGAGCGGCCGGCGCGTCCTGACCGTCCACTCCCGCGTGGAGTCCTCCGGCACTGACCCGGCGGAGGGCTGGGTGCGGCACGCCCGGGCGGTCGCGTCGCCCGAGCCGCCCGCCGACGGCCCGGACGAACCGCCCGCCGACGGCTCGGAGACCGGCGACCCCGCCGACGCGACCGCCTTCGCGGAACTCTCCGGCGCGTGGCCGCCGCCGGGCGCGTCGGCCGTCCGGCTGGACGACTTCTACACCGCGACGGCCGCACGCGGATACGCCTACGGGCCCGCCTTCCGGGGACTGCGGGCCGCCTGGCGGCGCGGTACGGAGGTCTTCGCCGAGGTGTCCCTCGGCGACGGGCCCGCCGGTCCCGCCGACGGCTTCGTCCTGCACCCCGCGCTCCTGGACGCCTCGCTGCACGCGGCGGGCGTGCCCGGCGGGCCGTTCGACGGGGAGGGCGACGGGGAGGGCGGCGGCGCACAGGTCCGGATGCCGTTCGCCTGGTCCGGGATCCGGCTGCACTCCGCGCCCACCGCCGCGCTGCGGGTCCGGCTGTCCGCCGACGGGCCGGACGCGCTCGGGGTCCATCTCGCGGGCAGCATCGGCCAGCCGGTGGCCTCCGTCCGGCGGCTGGCCCTGCGGGCGGTGTCCCCGGAGCGCTTCCGGGAGGCCATGGCCTCCGCCGCCCGGCCCGTCCCGCGCGAGCTGCCGCGGACCACCTCGGCGGAGAGCGCCGCGGCCCGCCGGGTGCGGCGGGCCGCGCCCGGGGCGCGCCCGGGGCTGCTGGCGCGTCTCGTGCGGGACCAGCTCGGCGCCGTACTGCGGCACGACGTCACGGACGCCGACGGGGAGGCCGGGTTCCTGGAGCTGGGGATGGACTCGATCGCGGGGATCGCCCTGCGGGACCGGCTCGGCGCGCTGCTGGATCTGGAGCTGCCGGCGACGACGACGTTCGAACACGCCACCGTGTCACGGCTAGCGGCCCGGCTCGCCGTACTGCTGGACGAGTCGGCAGGACCCGGGGCCGGAGCCGGAGCCGCCGGGTCCACAGGGTCCGGGGCCGAGCCCGGGACCGGATCCGGGGCCGCCGCCGGGACCGCCGCCGCCGAGGCCGAACCCGGGCGCGCCGCGGACCCCGTACCCGCCGCCGGCCGCGAGGACGCCCCGGCCGCGCACCCCCTGGACAGCATCACCGCCCTCTACCACCAGTCCTACGCCGTCGGCAGGACCGGCACCGCCGGCATGGACCTCATCCAGGCGGCGGGCCGGCTCCGCCCGTCCTTCACCGCCGGGGAAGCCGCCGATCACGTACTGCCGACGGTCCGCATGGCCACCGGCGACGGCAGCCGGGCCATGCTGGTCTGCCTGCCCGCCATCACCGCCACCGCCGGGCCGATCCAGTACGCCATGATGGCCCAGCACTTCGAGGGCGGCCGGGACGTCCTGTCGATGGTCAACCCCGGCTACGCCGAGGGCGAGCTGGTCGCGGACACCTTCGACGCCCTGGTCGAGGCCCATCTGGTGCGGCTGCGCGAGACCGTCGGCGACCGGCCGTTCGTGCTGCTCGGGCACTCCATGGGCGGACTGGTCGCCCACGCCCTGGCCATGCGGGCCGAGGAGGCGGGACCGGCGCCGGACGCCGTCGTCCTGCTCGACACCTTCCAGGCCACCCACCAGTTCTCGGAGAAGACCACCCTCGCGATGAACGAGGGCCTGGACTCGCGTGAACGGCTGCTCGGCCCGCTCGCCCTGAACGGGGTGAAGCTGACCGCCATGGGCCGCTACAACGCCCTGTTCATGGAGGAGTGCGCGCTGCTGCCGGTCCGCGCCCCGACGCTCTTCGTCAGCGCCGCCGACCCCATGCCCCACCAGGACGAGGGCTTCGAGGACGAGGGCTGGCGGGCGGCCTGGCCCTTCCCCCACACCGCCCACGCCACGCCGGGCGACCACTTCACGATGATGGAGCACAACCTGCCGCTGACCACCGCCGCCATCGAGAACTGGCTCACCGAACACGGACTGTGACCCGCTCTCGCCCCCCATCGACGACGTGAGAGGACAGCGTTCCCATGACCATGCCCGCCTTCGAGAAAGTCGCTCCCCCGGGCGTCGACCCGGCGTCGGACCCGTACGCGGTCTACGCCCATCTGCGCGAACAGGGGCCGGTGCACTGCGTACCGACCCAGGACGCGGGCGACGTCTGGCTGATCGTCGGGCACGCGGAGGCCCGCGCCGCGCTGACCGACCCCCGGCTGCGCAACGACATCCGGCACTCGTCCTCCTGGCAGGACGACGGCGGCAACGCCATCGGGCTGAACATGCTCCAGACCGATCCCCCGGACCACACCCGGCTGCGGAGGCTCGTGGCACGGGAGTTCACCGCCCGCCGTATCGAGGCGCTGCGCCCGCGCGTACGGGAGATCGCCGACGAGTTGATCGACGCCATGCTCGCGGCCGGCCGGACCGACCTCGTCGAGGCCTTCGCGATGCCGCTGCCCATGGCCGTCATCTGCGAACTCCTCGGCGTCCCGGCGGCCGACCGGGAGCGGTTCCGCCTCTGGTCGGGCGAGGTCGTCTTCCCCAGCAGCCCGGAGGCGGCCGGCGCCGCCGTCCAGGCCATGACCGGCTATCTCGCCGCGCTCATCGAGGACAAGCGCCGCACCGCCGACGACGATCTGCTCGCGGCCCTGGTCCGGACCATGGACGAGGACGGCGACCGCCTCTCGCCCGAAGAGATGCTCGGCATGGCCTTCCTGCTGCTCGTCGCCGGGCACGAGACCACCGTCAATCTCATCGCGAACGGGACCTGCGCGCTGCTGCGCCACCCCGAACAGCTCGCCGCCCTGCGCGCCGACCCCGGTCTGATCGACGACGCCGTCGAGGAGATGCTCCGCTACGACGGCCCCTCGCACTCCACCGCCCACCGCTTCGCCTCCGAGGACGTGGAGATCGGCGGTACGGTCATCCCGGCGGGCGAGCCCGTCCTCGTCCTCCTCGCCTCGGCGAACCGCGACGCGGAACGCTTCACCGCCCCCGACAGCTTCGACATCCGCCGCGACGCCAGGGGCCACCTCGGCTTCAGCCACGGCGTCCACCACTGTCTGGGCGCGCCGCTGGCCCGGCTGGAGGCGGGCGTCGCCCTGCGCGCCCTGCTGGAACGCTGTCGCGGTCTCGCGCTGGACACGGATCCCGACACGCTGGCCTGGCGGCCCAGTCTGATGCGCGGGCTGCTGCGTCTGCCGGTGCGCTGCGCCCCGGACGGGCGGCCGGAGACGGCGGACGCGGACGGCGGCGCCCATGCGTGACGACCAGCGGGACAACCAGCGGGACAACCAGCGGGCCGCGGGCCGCGACGACCTCGCGAGGCCGCCCGCGCCCGGGACGACGCCCTTCGACCCCGGTACGCCGCCGGAGCCCGCGGAGCCCCTCGCCCCCGCGACAGCGCTCGACCCCGCGACGCTGTTCGACCTCACCAGCCCCGAGTATCTGGCCAGCCCCTACGACGCCTATCGCGTCGCCCGGCGGCGCGCCCCCGTCTGCCCGATGACACCCGACGGCCCGTGGGTCGTCACGGGCCGGGCGGAGACGACCGCCGTCCTCGCGGACCCGGAGCGGTTCACCAGCCGGGCCAACACCCGGGGCGCGTACGGGTTCAGCGCCGAGTGCGAGGAGCTGCTCGCCGGCTCGGTGTACCACCGCGTCGCGCTGTTCAACGCCGATCCGGGACCGCACGGCCCGTTCCGCGCCCTGCTCGACGAGGAGTTCTCGCCGCGCGCCCTGCGACGCCGCGAACCCGCCGTCCGGGCCTCGGCCCGCGCCCTCGTCCAGGAGCTGCGGGAGTCCCGGGAGCCTCAGGAGCCCCAGGGCGCCCAGGGCCGGGACGGCGTCGATCTGCTGTCCCGGTTCGCGTACCCGCTGCCGCTGGCCGTGCTCTGCGACGTCATCGGCATCCCGCCCGGCGACCGGGACACGGTCAAGGCGTGGAACGGCGACTGGCTGCTCATGCAGGTGCTCCCGCTGCCCCCGGAGGACCAGCTCCGCTGCGCCCGCGGCGTGCTCGCGTTCGAGGCGTACGTCCGGGGTCTGCTGGCGGAGCGCGGACGCCGGCCGTCCGGCGATCTCCTCGGCGTCCTCGCGGCGGCCGCCGCGCAGAGCGATCCGGTGTGCACCGACGACGACGCGGTCCTCGCGCTGATGCTCCTGCTCGCCGCGGGCCACGAGACGACGACCCACCTCATCGCCAACACCGTCCACCAGCTGCTGCGCGACCGGAGCCGGTGGGAGCGGGTCGTCGCCGACCCGGGGCTGATCCCCGCGGCCGTGGAGGAGGGGCTCCGCTTCACCTCCTCGCTTCAGGGCGTGACCCGTACCGCCGTCGAGGACGCGACGGTCGGCGGTGTGAGGGTCCCGGCCGGGGCGAAGGTGCACGCGATGGTCGCGGCGGCGGGCCGGGACCCCGGTGCGGCCGAGGACCCGGAGACCTTCCGGCTCGACCGGACCGCCCCCGTACGGCATCTCGCGTTCGGCCACGGCGACCACGCCTGCCTCGGGGCCGGACTGGCCCGGCTGGAGAGCCGGATCGCGCTGGAGACGCTGGTCTCGGAGCTGCCGGATCTGCGGCTCGCGCCCGGGTTCGCGCCGCGGCATCTGCCGGGCGGCCTCGTGCTCCACGGCCTGCTGTCCCTGCCGGTGACCTGGTCCGGGCGCTGACCGCCGCCGCGACCGCGACGAGGGCGTCTCCCCCGCCGGCCGGCCCGTACCGGCCCGTGCCGACCCGCCCTCCCTTCCTTCCGTCCCGAGCCAGGAGACACCGTGACCCCGACCGACCTCGCGGACCTGTCCGCGTATGGCCAGAGCTTTGTCGACAATCCCTACCCGGTCTACGAACGGATGCGCGCCCACGGGCCGGTGCACCGGGTGCGGACCGCCGCGTCCGGCGAGTTCTGGCTCGTCGTGGGCCATGAGGAGGGGCGCGCCGCGCTCGCCGACCCCAGGCTGTCGAACGACATCCGCCACTCCGCCGCCTGGCAGGACGACGGCGGCAACTCCATCGGCCTGAACATGGTGCAGACGGACCCGCCGCAGCACACCCGGCTGCGCAAGCTGGTCGCCAAGGACTTCACCCCTCGGCGGATCGCGGAGCTGCGGCCGCGTGTGCAGCGGATCGCGGACGAACTCGTCGACGCCATGCTGCCGCTGGGCCGCGTCGACCTGGTCGAGGCGTTCGCGCTGCCGCTTCCCCTGGCGGTGATCTGCGAACTCCTCGGCGTGCCCGACGGCGACCGCAAGACCTTCCACGGCTGGTATCTGGAGAGCACCGACTTCACCCGGCCCGAGGCGGCCCAAGCCGCGGCGGGGGCGATGACCGGCTATCTCGCCGGGCTCGTCGACGACAAACGGCGCGAGCCCGGGGCGGATCTGCTGAGCGCGCTGGCCGGCGCCCCGGAAGCCGACGAGGACCGGCTCTCCGCCGAGGAGACGCTCGGCATGGCCTTTCTGCTGCTGGTGGCCGGCTATGAGACGGCGGCGAATCTGCTGTCGAGCGGCGCCCTCGCCCTGCTGCGCCACCCCGATCAGCTGGCGGCGCTGCGCGGCGACTGGTCGCTGCTGGGGAACGCGGTGGAGGAGATGCTCCGCTACGAGGGCCCGGTGGAGACGGCCGCGTTCCGCTACACCAAGGAGCCGGTGACGATCGGCGGGACGACCCTCGACCGGGGCGAGTCGGTGGCCGTGGTGCTGGGCGCGGCCTCGCGCGATCCGCGCAGATTCGCCGAACCCGACCGCTTCGACATCCGCCGGGAGACCCGCGGCCACATGGCGTTCGGATACGGCGTGCACCACTGTCTGGGCGCGCCCCTGGCCCGGATGCAGGGCGCCGTCGCCTTCCGCACGCTGCTGGAGCGCTGCCCGGGCCTGGCGCTGGACGCCGACCCCGAGGGTCTGGTCTGGCGGCCCAGCCTGATGCTGCGCGGACTGCACCATCTGCCGGTCGTCCTGCGCTGACGTCCTCGCGCGCCGGGGCCGGTCCGGCTCCGGCGGCGCGCGGCCGTTCACTGTGCGCGGCTCTCCGCGAGGGTGTGGGCGACGAGGGCGTTGGCGTGGCCGTGTCCGAGGCCGTGCGCGGACTTGAGCCAGGCGACGAGTTCCATGTGCTTGGTGAGGGGCGAGGAGCGGATCAGCTCCTTCCACTCCTCGACGGGACGGCCGTACTTCTTCTCGATCGCGGGGAAGTAGCTCGCGGGGCCCTTCACGGGTTCCGTCATGTCCTCGGTGTTCCTCTCACGCGTGCGCGATGGCGCTGGGTGTGCGGGGTGCGGGTGTACGGGGTACGGGCGGTGCGGCGCGGGTGCGCGCCGTGTCACGGGCGCGGTGCGGCGCGGTACGGAACGCTCCGCGCCGCGCTGCTCTGTCGTCCCTGGTACGACCGCGGGACCGGGCCGGACTCATCGCCCCCGCACGGTGATCCGGGTCACACGCGCGGGCCGGTGCGGCCCTCCCCGGACACGGCCGCGCTCCCGGCGGCGCGGCGCCCGCGGCCCGGTGTCGCCCGGCCCCCGCCCCGTCCTCAGCCCTCGAATCTCAGGACGTACTTCCGCTGCCACGGCGTCTCGACCGCGTGCGAGCTGTAGTGGCGGCGCACATACGCCACCGCCTCCGCCGCCGGGACGCCGTCCAGGACCGCGACGCAGGCCAGGGCGGTGCCCGTCCGGCCGCGGCCGCCGCCGCAGGCGAGTTCGACGCGCTCGGTGGCGGAGCGGGACCAGGCCTCGGCGAGGACGGCGCGGGCCTCGGGCCGGTTGGCCGGGAGACGGAAGTCGGGCCAGCGCAGCCAGTGGGTCTCCCAGGGGACCTCGGGAGGCTGTTTGCCGAGGAGATACACGGCGAAATGCGGGGTTCGCCCGGGCGGCAGCGCGTGGCGGAGGGCGCGGCCGCGCAGCAGGCGGCCGGAGGGAAGGCGGAGGACTCCGGGGGTGGTGGGGTCCCAGGGCTCGGTCGTCATTCGGTCACCGTAGATTCCGGGGCGGAGAAGGGTGCCCACTTCCGGCTATTACCGTGCCGCCGGAGGTGGTGGTCAGCGTCGGGTGTCGGCCACCGCGCGGGCCCGCTCGTCCAGTTCGCGCACCGCGCGGATCCTTCGATACGGGGCGATACGCCGGCGCATGGACCGGAAGTGGTGGTCGCCGCGGGCGGTGGAGAGCGTGGTGTAGTCGTCGAGGAACGCGCCCCAGGTGGCGCAGGCCTCCTCCAGATGTCCCAACTCCAGCTGGCGCTGGGCGAGGACGGCGTTGGAGTGGACCCTGCCCTGGCGCTCGCGGCGGGGCTGGGCCCGGAGGGACTCCTTGAGGGCGGCGATGGACCCGGCGAGGTCACGGGTCTCGTAGAGGACGTGCGCGACATGGAACTGATAGGCCGCGCGGTCGTAGCCGCCGACGGACTCGCGCCGCGAGTCGGCCCGGGAGAGCGCGCTCTCGGCCTGCCGCAGCCGGGTGAAGGCCTGGGGGCGGTCGCCGACCATGGCGGCGGCGTGCGCCTGCTGGCCCCGGAGGAAGGCCGCCAGGCGGGGCCCCGCGCCGGGGGCGGCCTGGGCCGCCGAGTCGGCTAACTCCAGGGATTTGCGGCCGTGTCCGAGGTTGGACGCCTGGAGGCTCATCCCGCGCAGGGTGCGGCAGTACGTCACATGGTCGCCCGCCTCCCCCGCGAGCCTGAGCGCCTTGACGTAGTACCGCTGGCCGAGCCCGTGCTCCCGTTCGTACATCGCCATCCACCCCGTCAGATAGGTCAGGTCGGACGCGGCGGACAGCATGTCCTTGCGGTTCTTCTCGTCGCCGCCGGCGCGCAGATACGGCAGTACGGTGTTGACGAGGAATGCCGCCGCCATGGGGCGGGCATGGCCGCCGCCGAGTTCGTCGAGTATGTCCGCGATTCGATCGGTCATCGTTCTCACCGTCGTCACTTCGCCCGCGCCGATACGGCCGACGGGCCCGGTGACGCGCCGGGCCTCCTCGGCGTGTGCGACATCGGTGAAAAGCGGAACGGTGAGAGCGGCCGAGTAGAGGCCTGCGGTGAGCACTCCGCGACGCGAGGGATCCATGTCTGCCCTTCCGAGATCCATCAGGGATTCGACAGTGTCGCCGCCGTCGGACCCTTTCCGGTCCGTCGGCTGCTGCAGCCCGGCTTCCGCGTATGTCACTGGGCGCCCGAGCTTACGTTCGAGCGTTTCCAGAATGACTCCTCTGACCTGTTCCCTCGGCTGCGTCCCGGCAAGCCAGTGGGAAACAGCCGATTGGTCGTACTTCAGCGACATCCCAATCTGGTCACCCGTTCGATTTACCGCGCCCGCGAGTTGAGTACGCGACCATCGTGCCTGCTCAAGCAGTGCTTCAAGGCCCGTGTTGCGCTTCTTCAGGGGTGCCCCGGTCACCTCAACTCCCCACGCGTTCATGGCTTTCACGGTTAGACACGCCGTCAACGGTACCCGTACGGCCCGGTTCGCAGTTAGCTCTGCACGGTCCACGATCACCAGTGGACCGAGAGGGACCCCGCACCCTCGGCACCGGTGGACAGGAGGAGCCGTGATCTCCGTGGAAGACGTCGAAGAAGCCGATACGCGACTGTGCATGAGTTTGACCGTTCGGTCCTCGGAGATCCGTCGCATTCGCCGGGCCGTCACGGATCATCTGCACGGCAGGGGGCTCGGGGAAACCGCCTTCGATATCGCCCTGGTGGCCACCGAACTCCTCGCGAATGTCCAGGACCACGCCGATGGCATATGCGAGCTGGAGGTCGAGTCTCGGGACGACCGGATCGTCCTCAGAGTACGCGACACCGTCATGGCGCACCCCGCTCTCCGGCGCCGCTCCGCCTCCGCCGAGAACGGGCGGGGACTGCTCATCGTCGACGCCCTGACCGAGCACTGGGAATCCACCGTCACCGCCACCGGAAAGGTGGTCACCTGTACCTTCCGGGTGCCTCCCGGGCCCGGCTGACCGCACCGCGCGGCCGTCGCGCCGTGTTTGCCCCCGGGGGCCCGCCGGATACGTTCCCCCGTAACCCGGCACCGAAGGAGTTCCCGTGCGTTCATGGAAGCGACCATTCCGCGGAACCGCCCTGGCGGCGGCCCTGCTGGCCGCGGTCGCCGCGGCCCCCGCCCCGGCGGCCCCGAAGGCGCCGGCGGCAGAGGGACCCACGCAGGGGCGGACGGACGGGACCGGGACGTCCGGCGGCGCGTCCGGGGATATGTCCGGCGGCGCGTGGACCGCGGCCTGGGGCGCCGGCCTCCACCGCCCCGTCCCGCCCCTGCCCTGGTCCTGGCCCAACTGGGCCTGGGACGGATTCGCCGACCAGAGCCTGCGCCAGACCGTGCGCGTCGCCGCCGAGGGATCCCAACTGCGGATCCGGCTCTCCAACCGCTACGGACACCGCCCGCTGCACCTCGCCCGGGCGACCGTCGCCCGGGCCGGCCAGGGCGCGGCGGTGCGCCCCGGCACCGTCCGGGAGCTGCGCTTCGACGGCCGCGGCGGCACCGTCGTACCCGTCGGCTCCGAACAGCGCTCGGACCCCGTACGGCTGCCCGTACGAGCCCTGGAGAAGGTGACCGTCACCTTCCACTTCGCCGCCGGGACCGGGCCGGCCACCTTCCACGAGGACGGGCTCGCCACCGCCCACCGCGCCGTGGGCGACCGCACCCGTGAGATCTCCGGGGACGCCTTCGGCGAGACCAGCGAGTCCCACTACCTCCTCTCCGGCGTCGAGGTGCGGGGCGCCCGGAACGAGGGGGCCGTCGTCGCCTTCGGGGACTCCATCACCGACGGCTACGGATCCACCCCCGGCGCCGACCGCCGCTACCCCGACCGGCTCGCCGAACGGCTGCTCGCCGACGGCCGCCGTCTCGGCGTCGTCAACGCCGGGATCAGCGGCAACATGCTCCTCACCGACTCCGCCTGCTACGGCGACCGGGGGGCCGGCCGCTTCCGCCACGACGTCCTCGGCCGGGCCGGGGTCAGGACCGCCGTCGTCCTGATCGGCATCAACGACATCGGCGGCGGCGGGCTGGCCGACCGGGGCTGCGGACACCGGCCGGCCGTCGACGCGAAGCAGCTCGTCGAGGGCCACCGGAAGCTGATCCGGGACGCCCGCCGGCACGGGGTCACCGTGGTGGGGGCGACCCTCACCCCGTTCCGGGGATACGCCCCCTACTACACGCCCGAGAAGGAGGCGGTCCGCGACGCCGTGAACCACTGGATCCGCACCAGCGGCGCCTACGACGCGGTCGTCGACCTCGACCGGCTGCTCGCCGACCCCCGCCCCGGCCACGGCGACGCGCTGGCCCCGGCGTACGACTCCGGCGACGGGATCCACCCGGGAGACGCGGGCATGGACGCGATCGCGGAGGCCGTCGCCGCCCGGATCCCGTAACGCCGCCCGGGCTCCGCCACGAGGCCCGGGGCGGGCGGCCCCGGCCGGTCCGCGAGAACCGCGCCGGGGCGATCCCGCGTCCGTCCGGGCAGGGAGAGCCACTCCGAAGGCCCATCGCCGACGCGCCCCCGCCTCTCGGCGCGTCCGCCCCACCGCCCACCGGCCGTCGGCGACGCGCGGACGCCGGCCGCCCGCCGCGCCCGGCGGCCCTCCCGGAACGGCCCGCCGGGGCGGCTCCCGTCCCCCGGCCGGTGGGCGGGCGGGGCCGGGCCCGCCGCCACGACAGCCCTCACCCCGGACCGGCGGGGCGTATGACGCCCGCCCGGCGACCGCACGGAGTACGGCGCGCACGCCCTCGGCCGGGGCCTCCCGCGCGCGCCCTCGGCACCCCCGGCCGGTGGATACGGAAGGCCCCGCCCACCCCGCCCGAGCGGCCGCGCGCAGCCGCCCGACCGCCCGGCGGCCCCGAGGTGCGACACGCCCCCGCCGGGCGGCCCCCCGCGAGCCCCCGGCCCGCACGCGGAAGGCCCCACGGCCCCGGACAGCCGCCCGTCCACCCGGCGGGCCCGAGGTGCGACGCACCCGCCGGGGCCGCGCGGCCCCGGCCCCGGCGGGGCCATATCCCGCCGTGGTCGCCCGCGCCCCGGCCGTACGACCGCCGCCCGCACAAGTCCGGCCACGCCCGGGCGAATCCCCCGCCCCCACCTGCATAGTTGGCATGGACGCCACAGGGAAGATCCCTCCCGTACCTCGCGCAGCGGACCCGTACACAGGACACTCGACACCGCAAGCGGAATCTGACGTCAAGGGGGAGCCCCATGCGGGAGAGTCATCGGACCGAGGCCGAGAGGCTGTTGGAACGGGCCGTGGAGGAGGAGGCCCGGCGGGCGGGCGGGGGCGCGGACGCGAGGGTGACGCTCGCGCGCGGGCGCGAGGCGCTCGACGCGATCGCCGCGGGCGCGGCCGAGGAGTACGCCGCGTACGAACGGGCGCTGACCGAGGCCGAGGCCGCCGCGCGGCCGCTGTCCGCCCAGTTCAGCAGGGCCAGTCTCGCGACTCCCGCCCTGGTGACGGCGGTCGCCGCGGTCGCCGCCGCCGGGGCGGACCTCGCGCTCGGCACCACGACCGGGACCGCGCTCGGCGCGGGGGCCGCCGTCGCCGTCGCCGGGGCCGCCGCCACCGTCGCCAGGGCCACCGCGGCCCACTGGCCCGCCGCCCACCGCAGGGCGGGCGCGCTCGGCCGGCCCGGCGGCGCCGAACAGCTGCGGCTCCAGTGGCTCACCGCGCTGGAGGTCCGCGGCATCCGCCCCTTCCTCGACCAGCAGCGGATGATCGCCGCCACCTCCCGCACCGGCGGCCGGAAGCCCGCGGCCGCGCCCTCGCTGCGCGGCGGCGACCGCAGCGCCGCCGCCCGCAGACGCTCGGTGCTCGGCAACTCCTTCGGTCAACTCCCGGAACCGGAAGGTCCGTTCGCGGGCCGACGGGAGGCGATGGCCCAGATCGCCCAGTGGGTCCACGCGTCCCGCGCGGCCACCGAGACCCGGCCCACCGTCGTCGTCCTCCACGGCTGCCAGGGCTCGGGACGCTCCACCCTCGCCGTCCGCGCGGCCCACCACCTCAAGGACCAGTTCCGGGGCGCGTGCGTGGTGGACCTGCGCGGCGAGAGCGGACGCCCGCTCGCCACCCGGGACGCGCTGCTGCATCTGCTGAACCGCCTCGGCGCGCCCCGCGAGCAGCTCCTCTTCCGGGAGCGGTCCTCCGCCGAACAGCAGGTGCGGCGGCTCGCCGAGCTGTACCACCGGCATCTGACCGGCCTGCCCGTCACCGTGATCCTGGAGGACGCCCGCGACCCGGCCCAGGTGCGCACCCTGATCCCCGAGCGCTCCGACAGCCTGGTGCTGGTGACCGCGCGCGAACCGCTGGAACTCGGCGACGACGTCCCGGCCCGGGTGCACCAGCTGTCCGTCGCCGCGCTGGACGAGGCGGGCGCGGAGGAACTCCTGCGGGCCGTCGGCGAACAGACGGCCCATGACGCGCGGAACCCGTACGACGCGCAGTCCGCCGAGCTGATACGCGAGCTGTGCGGCGGCCTCCCGCTCGCCCTGCGCGTCGCCGGATCCTCGCTGGGCGCGCGCAGCGCCCAGCGGCTCGCCGCCGATCTGCGCGCGCACGAGGCGGCGGGGCCCGTGGAGCGCGCGCTCTCGCTGCGCTACGCCGACCAGCCGGAGCAGGGCCGCCGGCTGCTGCGCCGGCTCGCGCTCGCCGGGCGGGCCTCGCTGGGCGCGGCAGCGGCGGCGGCGCTGCTCGCCGCCGAGGAGCAGGAGTCGCGGCGGCTGCTCACCGCGCTCGCGGACGCCGGGCTGGTGGAACGGGCCCGCTCGGGGCGCTACCGGCTGCACGACGCCGTACGCGCCTTCGCGCTCGTCCGGCTGCTGGACGAGGAGGAGGCGGCGGAGCGCACGGCCGCGCAGGAGCGGCTGATCCGCAGCTACGCCGAGCTGGCCGGGGCGGTGATCCGGATGGTGGACGGCAAGATGTCCACCCGGGCCGGGCAGTTCGGCGCGCACGGCTTCCCCTCGCTGGACGCGGCGCTGCGCTGGCTGGACGACGAGTCCAGCTCCATCACCTCCGCGCTGCGGCACGCGGACGGGGTGAACCAGCAGATCGTGCTCCAGCTGCTCGGCGCGCTCGCCGACTACTGTCTGCTGCGCGGCGACCTCTACCGGCTGGGGGAGATCAGCGAGCTGGCGAACGCCGTCGACCAGGGGCTGCTGGAAGGGTCGGTACGGTGGCGCACCGGCATCGCGGCCCGTCAGCTCGGCGAGCTGGACAAGGCCCGCACCACCCTCTCCTCGGTCGTGGGGCTCTATCGCGAGGCGCACGACGACGCGGGGGCCGCGCTCGCGCTCTGCTCGCTCGGCATCACCCTGCACCATCAGGGCAATCTCACCGAGGCGGCGGCCCGGCTGACCGAGGCGATCGAGCTGCAGTCCTCCGACGAGCAGGCGGAGGACCGGGCCTGGTCGCTGCACGCGCTGGCGGCCGTCCGGCGCGACCAGGCCTCCCTGGCGGAGGCGGTCGCCCTGCTGGCGACCGCGCTGGAGCTGCACCGCGAGGGCGAGTCGCTGCACGGCGAGGCGTGGACGCACTTCCAGCTCGGTCAGGTGTGTCTGCGGATGGGCGAGGTGGCGCGCGGCGACACGGAGCTGCGGTCGGCGCTGGAGCTGTACACGCGGACCGGCGACGCGCGCGGCGAGGCCTGGGCGCTGACGCAGCTGGCGCGGGCCCGGCTGGTCGACGGGGATCCGGCCGAGGCCGCCGGGCAGCTGGAGCGGGCGCTCGTCCGGCACCGCGACAACGAGGACGCGCGCGGGGAGGCGTGGACGCTGTACTACCTGGGGCAGGCGCTGGAGGAGCGCGGGGACGGCGATCAGGCGGTACGGGAGCTGGAGCGGGCGCGGACGATGTTCTCGCGGATGCGCGACGTGTACGGGCTGGCCTGCGCCCGCCATCACTCGGGCCGGGTCACCCGGGACCAGCGCGCCGCCCGGACCGGCAATCTCCGCAACTCCGGCTTCGCGCGCCAGCTGCTGGTGGACGCCCGCGCCGACTTCCGCCGGATCAAGGTCGCCCACGGCGAGGCCTGGACCTGCCTGGAGCTGGCCCTCATCGACGCGGGCAACAACCGCGCCGGGCAGGCGCTGGCCCTCTGCGACGAGGCGGTGGAGCTGTTCGTCTCCTACCAGGACGAGCGCGGCGCGGACTGGGCCCGCTTCCTGCGCTGCACGCTGCTGCCGTACGCCTCGCCCGGCGGCATCGAGATCGGCGCCGTCGTCGCCCAGGAGGAACTGGCCCGGCTGAAGGCCGCCGGGCACCCCGCCCGCGACGGCAAGCTGGAGGACTGCGCCCAGGCCCTCGCGGTGATCCTGGAGCGCGGTGTGCGGCTGGAGGACGGCTGGCAGGCCTGGGATCTGGGGCTGGTGCCGAACCGTCACGCGCGGGAGGTGATGGGCGTTCCGGTGGCCCTGGCCAACTGAGCCCTGGATACTGGCACTTGGGCACGAGGGCCCGGCGGACGCCGGGCTGCGGGGAGGGGGCACGGTGACGGACGAGCGGCGGTCCCGCCCCGGGGAGCCCGGCGGCCCGGACGACCCTCCGGGCGACGCCGCGGACTCCACGGCCCCCGGCCCCGTACCCGTACCCGTACCCATGACCGGACGGCCCACGGATCGAGGGACCGGTACGGACGGCGGGACCGGTACGGACGGCGGCCCCGGGACGGCGGAGGCGGGCGGCGACCGGCCCCCGGACACGGCGGCGGACGGCGGTCGTGAGCCCAACGGCCATGAGTCCAACGGTCGTGAGCCCGGCGGAACGGCCGACGGCGGCCCGCCCGGCGAGGGCGAGCCCCCGGCCCCGGACGCTCCCGCCCCGGACGCCGGTTCCGGCGAAGGCCCGTCGGCCGACGGCGTACCGCACGCCGGGGACGCCTCCCGTACGGCGGCCGACGACGGACCGCACGCGCCCGCCCCGGACGGGGACGGCGGGGAGCCCCGGTCCGCCGCGTACCCGCACACCACGCACCACGGCGACGGCGACGGCGAGCCCGGGCCCGTGGACGACGAACCCCCGTACAAGGGACGCGAGTCCGACGGCGGGCCGGTGGACTCCGAGCCGGTCAGGTGGGGAAGCGCGCCCGCCGGGACGGGGCTGCTGGAGCGGCCGCCCGGACCGGAGCCGGTCGGGTGGCCGCCGTGGCCGCCGCCGTTCCCCGGACCGTCGGGCGCGCCCCCTGCGGTCGGCCCCGGCGGGCCGCAGGAGTTCATCGGCCGGGCCGGGGAGCTGGCGCGGCTGCTGCGGCTGGTCTCGACGGCGCGTCCGGTCGAGCTGTACGGCCCCGCCGGGATCGGGAAGTCCGCGCTGGCGGAGCGGGTCGCCGAGCGGGTCGCGGGCGATCTGGTGCGGCCCGTGCACTGGCTGCCCGTCCCGGCGGACCAGCCGCGCCCGGAGGTGACGCTGCTGCGGCTGCTCGGCGGGATCGGCGTGCCGCCCGGCGAACTGCGCGCCGCCCTCGCCGACTTCCCGGAGGTCTCCCCCGAGGAGCTGGTGCGGGTCTGCCGCCGGGAGCTGACCCGGCGGCCCGCCGTGCTGGTCGCCGACGGCGTGCCCGCGGGCCGCGCGGGCGACGCGCTCCTGACGCGGCTGACCGAGGCCGTCGACGGCACGGGCACCCTGCTCCTCGCCACCTCCGACGCGAGCCACACCGGCTCCGTACCGTCCCTGGCCGGGCACGAGGTGCCCCCGCTCGGCGAGGACCGGGCGGCGCTGTTCCTGGGGCTGCCCGCCGGGACGGACGACCCCAGGCTGCGGGCGTGTCTGGGACGCCCGCTCTATCTGCGGCTCGCCGGGGGCCTGCCCCGGCACGGCGGCGGTACGGACGCTCCCCGCACGCCGGACGAGCTGTTCGCGCTCGTCCGGCGGGCGCTGGGCCCCGGGGCGCGGGACACGCTCTCCGTCCTGGCCGATCTGGGCATGGAGGAGCTGCCCGAGTCCCTGGTGTCGGCGCTGCCCGGTCCGGCCGTCGGCCCCGGCCTCCAGGAGCTGCTGCGGCGCGGTGTCCTCCAGCGCCCGCGCCCCGGCTTCTGGCGGCTGCCGCCCGCGCTGGGGGAGTTCGCCGCCGCCGCGCACACGCCGTCGGAGCGGCGGCGGAACCGGGAGAGGTGGGAGGAGTGGCTGACGAGGGCCGCCGGCGCCGGTCCGCGTTTCCCCGTCGAGCCGTACATCTGGCTCACCTCGCGCGTCCTCGACTCCGCCCGCGGCCCGGGCCGCGGCCCCGCCCGCCGGCTGGCCCACGACTGCGCCGGGCTGCTCGCCCGCGATCTGGCCGGACGGAACGATCTGGCCCGGCTGCTGATGCTCCGGTACGCCGCCCGCGGCACCGCCGGGCTGAGCCTGCCGCTGGCCGCCGTCGCCCGGCAGACCGGCGACGTCCCGCTCTCCGGACGGCTGCTCCGGGGCTCCGGCGACCCGGCGGCGGCGCTGATCGAGGAGGTCGAGAATCTGCGCCACTCGGGCCGGCTGAGCGCGGCGGGACGGGCGCTGGACCGGCTGGACGGGCCGGACCGGCCGTTCGCCGCGCCTCAGGCCGGCCGGCGGCCCCAGCTGCGCGCCGCGATCGACATCGACCGGGGCGTGCCGCACCGCGCGGGCGCGCTGCTGCGGCGGGCCGTGGAGGCGCACCAGATGGCGGGCGGCGTGCGCGGGGAGGCCTGGGCCGCGTATCACTACGGGCGGCTGCGGCTGCTGGTCGGGGACCCGGACGGGGCCGAGGAGCGGCTGGGCTTCGCCCAGGGGCTCTTCCTGCGGCTCGGCGAGCGGCGCGGCACGGCGTGGACGCTGACCGCGCTCGCCCGGGTGGAGCTGCTCCGGGGCGACTGCTCGCGCGCCGTGCCCGCGCTGGAGCGCGCGGTGGCGGAGCACCGGGCCACGGACGATCCGCGCGGCCGGGCCTGGACGGGCTACTACCTGGCGCTGGCGCTCGCCGACGAGGGCTCGCCCGCGCTCGCGTCGGCCGCGCTGGAGCGGTCCTCGGCACAGTTCCGCGCCGTCGGGGACCGGCTGGGCGCGGCCTGGGCACTGCACCAGCTGGCGCTGACCGGGACGGAGCCGCACGGCTCCGCGATCGCCCGGCTGCGCGGCGCGGAGGCGGCCTTCGAGGAGCTGGGCTGCCCGGCCGGATTCGCCTGGACCCGGCTGGAGCTGGGGCTGCGCACCGCCCGTCCCGGCTGGATCGCGGCCGCGCGGAACGTCTTCCGTACCGGCGGGGACGAGGCCGGGGAGCACTGGTGCGACTACGCCGCCGCGCTGCTCGCGGACGAACGGGACGACATGGCCCGCGCGTTGAAGGAGCTGAGCCGTTTCCATCCGCCCGCGCTGCTGCGCCGGGCGCGTACGGAGCTGCCCCGCGCCGCCCGGTACACCGTGCCGGAGCCGCTGCCGGAGGGCGCCTCGTCCCGGGCCGCCCGTCTCCGGGAGTCGGGGTGCCGGGTCCGGCTGCGGCTGCTGGACGAGCCGGTGCGGGGCGGCGCGGCCCGGATCGCCCTGGGCGTGGAGCCGGGGCCCGCGCACCCCTGGGCGGCGGACGGCGGGCCGCCGCTGCGGGTGTACGCGGCGGCGCTCGGCGACGCCGAGGTGGAGCCCGCCCGCTCGGTCGCCCTGCGGCCCTCCGCCGAGGCGTCCGACTGGCCGGAGTTCCTGCTGACCCCGCGCGCCGAGGGCCCGCTGCGGCTGCGGTTCACCGTCGAGCACCGGGAGAGCGGCGAGGTGCTCCAGCAGATCGAGACGGAATTCGTGGTCGGCGCGGCGGCGCCGGTCCCCGCGTACGGCCGGGAGGGGTGAGCCGGGTGCCCCGGGAGCTTCCCGTACGCGTCGTCCAGGACCCGAGCCGCGGCTTCACCCGGTTCCCGCGCCGCACCGCCGCCGCGCCCGATCTCGTCGTCGGCGTCGACCGGCTGGGCCACGACCTCGTCCAGGTGCGGATGCACGGTCCGGCCCTGCCCGACCTCGGCTCCGAGCACCGGCTGACGCTGCGCCGCAGCCCGGCGGAGATCGAGGCGGTCGCGGCCCGGCTGCGGCATGTGTGGAAGCGCGAGTTCATCGACGCGCAGCCGCTGGACGAGCGCGGCCGGCCCGCGCCGGGGCGGACCGAACTCCCCTACGCCACCCTGGTCGACCTCGGCGGCGAGCCCGAGGAGGAGCTGTACGCGGCCGTGGAGGAGCTGGCCGCGCAGGGCTCGTACCTGCTCTTCGATCTGCTGCTCGGCGGAAACCCCGGACACCCCGACAGGAGCGGCGGCGACGGGGACGGCGGGCTGAGGATCTTCCGGGACATCCTGACCTTCGTGCTGGCGGGCGAGCGGCCGCTGCGGATCCGTTTCGACTCGGAGCTGTTCATCCCCTGGCCGATGCTGGCGCTGCCGAGGTCGGCCCCGACGGGCGGCCGTGGTCTGGACGGGCTCTTCCGCCGGTTCCTCGGGCATCGCCACCGGATCGAGCAGACCTGCGGCCATTACGCGGGCGTCCGGGACCGGCTCGAACCCCGGCCGCCGGTGGTCCCGGTGGTCTCCCTCAACCACGACGCCGCGATCGATCCCCTGGGCCGCACCCGGGCGGCCGAGGTGGCCGCCGCGCTGGCCCGGGACACCAAGTTCACCGAGCGCACCACCCGCGCCGAGCTGCTGCGGGCGCTGGAGGAGGGGCGGCTCGACGAGCAGTTCATGTACTTCTGGTGCCACGGGAAGTTCCGGACGGACGACGGGCAGAGCCCCTGTCTGGTCGTCCGGCTGACGGACGGCGGCGAGATCGACGCCTACACGGTGCGGGGCCGCCCTCCGGTGAACGGGAGCGAGGACTCCTTCCGGCCGCTGGTGATGCTGAACGCCTGCTACGCCGGTGTGCCGAGCGGCGCGGATCTGGCCCATCTGGGCCGGGCGCTGATCGAGCGGGGCGCGCGGGGGGTGATCGGGCCGCAGATCGAGATGCCGCAGGTGTTCGCGGCCGAGTACGCGCTCGCCTTCGTCACCCGCTATCTGGAGGGGGAGGAGACGGCGGGCGAGATCGCGCACGCGCTGGCGCGGCGGTTCGCGGACCGGTACCGCAATCCGCTGGGGTTCGCCTACGCGCTGCACGGCGGGATGGACGAACGCCTGGAGCGCGGCTGATGACCGCCCGCGCGCGCCGCCCGCGCGCCGCCCGTACGCCGCGCACGGCCGGGGTCCCCGCCCCCGGCGGCACCGGCCCGCGCCCGGCCCGCCCGTACGGCATCCGCACCGCACCGCACCGCACCCGCACCCGCGCCGGGCCCCGGCCCGGCGTCCCGTACCGAGGCGAGGCCGCCCATGACCATCCGTACCGTCGATCTGGACGACACCGGCTGGCTGCTCGACGGCGAGGGCGGCGCGCCCGTGCCCGCCGGGCGGCTGGACGAGCACTTCGCCCGGGTGCTGGCCCCGCCGGCCTGGGCGAGCGACATCGTCGTGTACGTCCACGGCTGGCAGACCTCCCCCGCGTCGGCGGTCCGGGCGGCCGAGCGGCTGATGGAGCTGGCCGAGGCGCAGTACACGGCGCGCCGGGCGCTCTATCCGGCGCTCGGGGCCCGTTTCGCGCCTTGGACCGTGCTGGTGCGCTGGCCCTCCCGCAGCGGACCGCTCCTGGGCGGCTACCGGCGGATCCGGGACCGCGCGCACGCCCTCTCGACCGGGGAGGGGCACGCGGCGCGGGTGATCGGACAGCTGCTCGGCGCGCTGGACGACGGGCGGGCCGACCCGGCCGCGGCCCCGGTCCTCGCCAATCGGGACGGCCAGTATCTGCATCTGGTGGGGCACTCGTTCGGCTGCCGGGTGCTGTGCGAGGCGGTCCAGTGGGCGGCGGGCGACCGGCCGGGGCGGACGCTGGGATGGAGCAGGCCGGGACCGGCGGGGCGGCCGTTCACCGTGGACTCGATGCTGCTGTTGCAGATGGCCGCGCCGAGGGACGCCTTCGACACCGTGTTCACCGCGCTCGCCCGGGCGCCGCTGCGCGGCCCGGTGGTCGCGACGTACGCCGAGCGCGACCGGGCCACCGGGCTGTGGCACCGGATCGCCGAGAAGCAGCGCGGCATCGGCGGCGCGGGCATCGGCCCGGCTCCCGAGCCGGTCTCGGCCATCCGGATGCGGCCGCCCGGCGACGCGTATCCGAAGGAGGCGCTCGACCACTGGTTCGTCAGCGTCGACGCGGGAGCGGTCTTCGTGGCGGGTCGGGGGCCCGCCGGCTCCCACTCCGACCATCTGCGTCCCGAGACGGCGCATCTGCTGCTGTCCCTGGCGGACCACTCACGCTGACCGGCCGCCGCCCCGGGCCGCCCCCGTCCGGCGTCGTTCGGCGGACGGGGGCGGGCGGCCCGGGGCGTGGCCCCTCGGTCAGACGCTCTTCTTCGTGGACGTCCCGGCGGCCTCGGCCGACTGCGCCGGGGCCTCCTCGAACTCGACCCGGCCCATGTGCCGGTTCAGGGACTTCATCAGGAACCACACCGCGACCGCCAGCGCCGCGAAGACCAGGAAACCCAGCACACCCGGGGTGACCTTGTTCTTGTCGAGCTGTTCGGCCGCCAGCGTGGCGTGCATCATTGCGAGGTTTACGCTTCCGCTCATATCAGGCATTCTCGCGGATGCCCGCGAAGAGGTCGTCCTCGGGGAGGGAGGTATCGACCAGAGACTTCGCCAGCTCGTACTCCTCGGTCGGCCAAACTTCCTTCTGGAGCTCCATCGGGACCCGGAACCAGCCGCCGTCCGGATCGATCTGCGTCGCGTGCGCGATCAGCGCCTTGTCGCGGATCTCGAAGAACTCGGCGCACGGAACGCTGGTGGTCAGCGTGCGTTCGACGCGCTCGAACTCCTTCCAGCGCTCCAGCCACTCGCCGTACGGGGACTCCATGCCGCGCGCCAGCAGCGCCTCGTGCAGCGCGACCGTGCGGGGGCGGTTGAAGCCCTGGTTGTAGTAGAGCTTCCGGGGCTGCCAGACCGGGCCGAACTCGGCCTCGGGGAAGCGCTCGGCGTCGGCCGCGCCCTCGAAGGCCACCATCGTGATCTTGTGGGTCATGATGTGGTCGGGGTGCGGATAACCGCCGTTCTCGTCGTAGGTGGTGATCACCTGCGGACGGAAGGAGCGGATCGAGCGGACCAGCGGGCCGGCCGCGCTCTCGACGTCCTCCAGCGCGAAGCAGCCCTCGGGCAGCGGCGGCAGCGGGTCGCCCTCGGGCAGACCCGAGTCGATGAAGCCCAGCCACTCCTGCTGCACGCCGAGGATCTCCCGCGCCTCGTCCATCTCCTTCTTGCGGACCTCGTGGATGTTCTCCTCGATGTACGCGTCGCCCTGGAGTCTGGGGTTGAGGATGGAGCCGCGCTCGCCTCCCGTGCAGGTGACCACCAGCACGTCCACCCCCTCGGACACATACTTGGCCATCGTGGCCGCGCCCTTGCTCGACTCGTCGTCGGGGTGGGCGTGAACGGCCATCAGCCGCAGCTGCTCAGTCAAGGCTCGATCCTCAATGATTCGTCGCGAAATGTACTGCCGTCCCACCGCGGCGTCCGTGCGGGGTGGCGGTCGGCGGCCTGAGGGAGGCTTCTATAGTGACCGAATCGGGGGACGGAAAATTCCGGAACCCCCCTGCCGGGGAGATCTCCCGAGAGGATTGGCCATGACCGCCGTGCGCGAGGAGCTTCCCGAGGGCCGTTACGGCCGCTCGGCGGACGAGCGGGCCGACCGCAAGCTCAAGATCCTCGGTGCGGTGCTGGGCGTGGGCTTCCTCGGGATGGTCGGCTGGTTCGGTTACGACTACGTCTCCGGCGAGCGGATCAGCGCCGAGGTGATCAAGTTCTCGGTGACCTCGGACTCCGAGGTGCAGGTGCATCTGGAGATCCGCAAGGACTCCGACGCCGCCGGCACCTGCACCATCCGATCCCGCTCGGAGGACGGCGCCGAGGTCGGCCGGCTCGATGTGGCCGTGGACGCCGCGGGCGACCGCCGGATCGACGAGGTGTTCCGGATCCGGACCACCGCGCGGGCCACCAGCGCCGAGCTGGCGCAGTGCGCCGCGAAGTAGTCCGCCGGGCTCCGCACTGGCGTTTTTTCGGCTTGACGCGGGCGGAAAACCGATCTGGCGCAATGCCGGGAACCGGCCCTGACCTGCGTTGACGCAGTTCTGATGGTTTTTGTCCTCCCCCTTCTGCCACGAAATTGTTAGGCTCGTGGTTTCGCCCATCCATGAAGGCTCCATGCTTCTGGGTAGGGCGTTGCTTTGTATTCCCAGTACCTACGAGGAGCACCTGTGACCCAGACCAGCGAGAACGTCACCTGGCTCACCCAGGAGGCGTACAACCAGCTCAAGGCAGAGCTGGAGTACCTGTCTGGTCCCGCGCGCATCGAGATCGCCAAGAAGATCGAGGCAGCGCGCGAGGAGGGGGACCTGCGGGAGAACGGCGGGTACCACGCGGCCAAGGAGGAGCAGGGCAAGCAGGAGCTCCGCGTACGGCAGCTCACCCAGCTCCTGGACACCGCGAAGGTCGGCGAGGCCCCGGCCGACGACGGCATCGTCGAGCCCGGCATGGTCGTGACGATCGCCTTCGACGGCGACGAGGACGACACGCTGACGTTCCTGATGGCCTCCCGCGAGTACGCCAGCTCGGAGATCGAGACCTACTCGCCGCAGTCCCCCCTCGGCACGGGCGTGAACGGCAAGAAGGTCGGCGACGACGCTCAGTACGAGCTGCCGAACGGCAAGAAGGCCATGGTGAGGATCCTCGCCGCGAAGCCGTACTCCGGCTGATCGGGCCGTACGGACAGACGGACGGGCAGACAGGCGGACAGACAGACGGGCACGATCGAAGGGGCCGGACCGCGCGACGCGGTCCGGCCCCTTCCGTGTGTCCGTTCTTTCCGTGTGTACGGGCCTTCGTCCGTCCGGGCCGGGCTCCCCGGTCCGGTTCCGCGCCCGGCGGTCAGGCGGCGGCCGAGCGGTACTTGCGCACGGCCAGGGTGCGGAAGACGACCAGGATCAGCACCGACCAGAGGACCGAGGCCAGGATCGGGTGCTGCATGGGCCAGGCGTCCGGGGTCTCGAAACCGGGCGGGAGATTGCCGAAGAGGACCCGGCAGGCCTGGACGGTGGCGCTGAAGGGATTCCACTCCGCGATATGGCGGAGGAAGGTCGGCATCTGATTGGCGTCCACGAAGGCGTTCGAGATGAAGGTCAGCGGGAAGAGCCAGATCAGACCGCCGGAGGTGGCCGCCTCGGGGGTGCGGACCGAGAGGCCGATCAGCGCGCCGATCCAGGAGAAGGCGTACCCGAGCAGAAGCAGCAGCAGGAAGCCGAGCAGCACCTCGCCGAAGCTCTCGTGGGTCCGCCAGCCGACCAGGAGCGCCACCCCGGCGAGGACGACCAGGGTGAGCGAGGTCTGTACGAGGTCGGCGAGGGTGCGGCCGGTGAGGACCGCGCCCCGGGACATGGGCAGCGAGCGGAAGCGGTCGATGAGTCCGCGGTGCATGTCGTCGGCGATGCCCGCGCCCGCGCCGGCGGTGGCGAAGGTGACCGTCTGGGCGAAGATCCCGGCCATCAGGAACTCGCGGTAGGCCTGCGCGGAGGTGGTGCCGCCGACCTGGACGGAGCCGCCGAAGACATAGGTGAAGAGCACCACGAACATGACCGGCTGGATGAGCGCGAAGATGACAAGTTCCGGAATGCGGGTCATCCTGATCAGATTGCGCTGGGCGACGACGAGCGAGTCGACGGCCGACTGGACGATGCCGCCCCGGGGGCGGGGCGCCCGGATCTTCGCGGCCTCGGTCGATGCGGTCACTGGCGGCTCTCCTCACGGGACGGCAGGTCGTCGGCACGGGACGACGGCGTGCCGTCGGCTTCATCGGCTTCAGCCGTCTCGGCGGCGGCCGCCTCGGCGGCATGACCGGTGAGCGAGATGAAGACATCGTCCAGGGTCGGCCGGCGCAGCCCGATGTCGTCGATCTCCACACCCCGGGCGTCGAGTTCGCGGATCACCTCGGCGAGGAGTCGCGCGCCGCCGGAGACAGGGACGGTCAGCCGGCGGGTGTGCGGCTCGACGGCGGTCTCGCCCTGGCCGAAGCGCCCCAGCACCTCGCGGGCCGGTTCGATCTGGTCGGGGCGGTGCACCACGACCTCGACGCGCTCGCCGCCCGTACGGGCCTTGAGCTGGTCGGCGGTGCCGCGGGCGATGACCCTGCCGTGGTCGACCACGCAGACGGTGTCGGCGAGACGGTCGGCCTCTTCGAGGTACTGGGTGGTGAGCAGCAGGGTCGTACCGCCCCTGACCAGCTCCTGGATGACCTCCCACAGCTCCTGGCGATTGCGCGGGTCGAGTCCGGTGGTCGGCTCGTCCATGAACATCACGGGCGGGGAGACCACCAGGGCGGCGGCGAGGTCGAGCCGGCGGCGCATACCGCCGGAGTAGGTCTTCGCGGGCCGGTCGGCGGCGTCCGCGAGATGGAAGCGCTCCAGCAGCTCGGACGCGCGGGCCTTCGCGTCGCGGGCGCTGAGCTGGTAGAGCCGGCCGACCATCCGGAGGTTCTCCCAGCCGGTCAGATATTCGTCCACCGCGGCGAACTGGCCGGACAGGCCGATCGAGCGGCGGACCTCGTTGGGGTGTTCGAGGACATTGATCCCGGCGACGACGGCCTTGCCGCTGTCGGGCCGCAGAAGTGTGGTCAGGACACGCACGGTGGTGGTCTTCCCTGCGCCGTTGGGGCCGAGAAGTCCGAGGACGGTGCCTTCGGGGACGTCGAGATCGACGCCGTCCAGTGCCTTTACCTCGCCGAAGGTCTTGACCAGACCTTCGGCGTAGATGGCGCCCGGCATAGAGGTCTCCCAGGTGTGGCGGTTGAGTCGGTTCCAGCGAAAGGGCCGCGAATCCCCCGTACCAAGATGCCCAGATTGCAGCACTTGACCACTTTTTCGCCGCATGGAGGCGGCGCACGGGGCACGGTCAACGCCCCGTCGGGGCGCGGCAGGCCCGTACATTAACGCGATACATCGCGTTACAGCAAGGGAGATCGCGTCGTGCTGATCCGCGCGCTCCCGGGGTGTGCCGGGAGCGCGCGACGGGGGCCGCGCGCTCCCGGAAACGGGCACGCCGAAGGGCCGGCCGGCGCACATGGACGCATACGGGCCGGTCGCGGGGCGGGTGGTTCTACGGGGGTACGACGGTCAGGGGCGCGGGGCGCGCGGGAGTCCGGGGCGTCGGGACCGGGAGCGGGAGGTGCCGGGAGCGGGCGGGAGCCCGGGGCGTCGGGACCGGGCGGGGCGTCGGTGCCGGGAGCGGGCGGGAGTCCGGGGCGTCGGGGCCGGGAGCGGGAGGTGCCGGGAGCGGGCGGGGTGCCGGGGCCGGGCGTACGCCTCAGCCCATCACCGTGACCGTGTACCCCGCCGCGCGCAGGGCCGCCGCGACCTCGTCGCAGTGCTCCGGACCCTTGGTCTCCAGCTGCAGCTCGACCTCCGCCTCCGTCAGCCCGAGCCGGGGATCGGTGCGCACATGGCTCACATCGAGGACATTGGCGTCGAGCACCGTCAGCGAGCCGAGCATCGCCGCGAGCGCCCCCGGCCGGTCGGTCAGCCGCAGCCGCAGCGACAGATAGCGGCCCGCCGCCGCCATCCCGTGCCGCAGGATCCGCTGCATCAGCAGCGGGTCCACATTGCCGCCGGACAGCACGGCGACCACCGGCCCCTGGAACCCGCGCGGATCGCTCAGCAGCGCCGCCACCGGGGCCGCCCCGGCGGGCTCCACCACGAGCTTGGCCCGCTCCAGACAGAGCAGCAGCGCGCTGGACAGCTCGTCCTCGGAGACCGTGCGGACCTCGTCCACCAGCTCTCCGACGATCGCGAACGGAAGGTCGCCCGGGCGGCCCACCCTGATGCCGTCCGCCATCGTCGCCGGCGCTGCGACCGAGACCGGACGGCCCGCCGCCAGCGACGGCGGATACGCGGCGGCGCCCTCCGCCTGCACCCCCACCACCCGCACATCGGGCCGCACCGCCTTCACCGCGACCGCGATGCCGGCCGCCAGCCCGCCGCCGCCGATCCCGACGACGATCGTGCGCACCTCCGGGCACTGCTCCAGGATCTCCAGGCCCACCGTGCCCTGCCCGGCGATGATGTCGGGGTGGTCGAAGGGGTGGATGAAGACCGCGCCGGTGCGGTCCGCGTACTCCTGGGCGGCGTCGAGGGTCTCCTCGATCACCTGGCCCTCCAGCCGCACCTCGGCCCCGTACTGCCGGGTGGCGGCGACCTTCGGCAGCGGCGCGCCCTCCGGCATGAAGACGGTGGAGCGGACCCCGAGCAGCGAGGAGGCCAGCGCCACCCCCTGCGCGTGATTTCCGGCGGACGCGGCGACGACGCCCGCCGCCCGCTCCTCCGGCCGGAGCCCGGAGATCCGGACGTACGCGCCGCGCAGCTTGAAGGATCCGGTCCGCTGGAGGTTCTCGCACTTGAGGTGGACAGGGGCGCCGACCAGCCCGGACAGATGGCGGCTGCCCTCCATCGCGGTGGTGCGCGCGACCCCGGAGAGCATCTTCTGCGCCCCGCGGACATCGTCCAATATCACGGGGTGCGGGTGGCCGGGCAGACGGAAGCTCATACCCTCAAGTCTCGCAGTTCACAGGCCGAGCGGCCCCTCGCGTCCGCTCTGTGAGCACCGCTTCCTATGGGTTTCCCCAAGCCAGTCCGGAGTGCGTCACAGCCGCGTACTCTGTCCCCCACCAATCGACCACCGCACGAGAGAGCCCCCTGGCCATGCCCACTTCTCAGGACATGACGACTCATCTCGATCCCGGCCTCCTCGATGCTCTCCAGCACCAGGTCGCCCTGTTCGCCCGCCGCGCGGAACAGACCCGGCTCGGCGGCGTCGGTCAGGTCCGCAACTCCATGGACCGCGCCGCCTACCTGCTGCTCAACCGGCTGGACCGGGAGGGCCCGATGGGCGTGAAGGCGCTCGCCGCGGGGATGGGGATCGACTCGTCGACCGTGACCCGCCAGGTCGCGCCGCTCGTCGACACCGGACTCGTCAAACGCACCTCGCACCCGGAGGACGGCCGCGCGGTCGTCCTCCAGCTCTCCCCTCGCGGACAGGCTCGCCTCGAAGAGGTCCGCTCGTCCCGGCGGGAGCTGATGGCCAATGTCACCGACGGCTGGACGGAGACCGAGCGGGAGTCGTTCTGCACCCTTCTCACCCGTTTCAACACCGCCCTTTCGGCCCGCCAGAGCGGACTGCCGCCGATGGACCCGGTGGAGGCCTCCTAGAGCCCTCCCTCCGGACCCGGCCGCCCGCCGCGACGGGACGGTGCGACCCTGGTACGCCGACCACCTGGGTAGCGCCGGTCCCGCGGCGGACCGGATCACGGCCCCGCACGACACCGCGGCGGACGGGGGGCGCGAGGAGCCGGCCCCCCGGGGCCGTCTCGTACGGGCCTCTTGACCCCGGTCGCTCTCCTGCCTCTAGATGAGAGGGTGAGCGACCGGCGGACGGCCCCGGGGCAGCGCCGTGCCCGTGAGTTCGAAGCGTTCGTCACGGGTGCGGCGGGCAGGCTGCTGCACACCGCGACCCTGCTGACCGCCGAGATCCCGGGGGACAGCCCCCGCGCCCGGCGGCTGCTCCTGGCCGCGCTGGCGCACACCTGCGCGCACTGGGACCGGCTGCGCGACGAGGATCCCTACGACCACGCCCGCCATGAGCTGGTCGGCCGCTTCGCGCGCGGCGCGTGGCGCGGCGGCCGGACGGGCGGCGGCGTACTGGGCCGGATCGCGCCGAAGGACCGGCTGGTCGTGGTGCTGACGCTGTACGAGGGCGTTCCCGAGGAGCAGACGGCGGCGCTCCTCGGGCTGCCCGTGGAACGGGTCGGGACGGTGCGCCGCCGGGCGGTGGCCGAGCTGTGCGAGCCGCCGGAGCCGGTCCTCCGTCCCGCCCGAGCCGACGGACCCGGCGGGTCCGGGCGTACGCCGTGAACCGGCCGAACCGCCGGGAGGACCTGGTCCGCCGGATGCTGGCGGAGGGCGCGGCCCCCGCTCCGCCCGGTCTGGCCGCGCGGGCGGCCCGGCGCGGGGCGCGGATCCGCCGCCGTCGCGGGGCCGCGCGCTGGACGGGCTGGACGCTGGCGCTGGTCGCGGTGGCCGTGTTCACGGTGTGGGCGGTGTCGGCGGAGCCGTGGGAGGGGGAGCCGGCGCGGATGACGCCTCCGCTGGAGGAGTGGTGACCGGGAGGAGCGGTGACCGGACTACTCTGGAACAAGCGGTACAGACCGTACCGAGGAGGTCGTCATGACCAGAAAAGTCGCCGACTGCCGCAGATTCCCGAGCGAGACGAACTGCACCCTCACCATCTCCGGTGAGGAGGACGAAGTCGTACGCGCCGCGGCCGAGCACGCGGTCTCCGTACACGGTCACACCGACTCCGCCGAGCTGCGCGATCAGCTCCGCGGTCTGCTGGAGGACGAGAAGGTGCCCGCCTGAGATAGGCCGAGCGCTCCCCGGGCGGTCTCGGCCGGCCCGGGGGACGCGGCGGGAGTGACAGGTGTGACTGGGGCGAGCCGACGTCTCCTCGACGCCGGCTCGCCCCAGGTCTGCCCCGCGCCGGGGGCGGTCCGCTCTGTACTGCCCCGGCGGCCGTCCGCTCTGTCCTGACCCTGGGACGGTCCGCTCCGACCCGGGGACGGTGCGCACCGACCCGGGGACGGTGCGCACCGACCCGGGGACGGTGCGCGCGCGGTCCGGGCGGCGGGGCTCAGCCCGCGAGCGCCTGCTGGAGATCGGCGAGGAGGTCGTCGATCGCCTCGATGCCCACCGACAGCCGCACCAGATCGGCGGGCACCTCCAGCGCGGAGCCCGCCACCGAGGCGTGCGTCATCCGGCCCGGGTGCTCGATCAGCGACTCGACCCCGCCCAGCGACTCTCCGAGCGTGAACAGCCCGGCCCGGTCGCAGACCGCGACCGCGGCCGCCTCGCCGCCCTCGACGCGGAAGGAGACCATTCCGCCGAAGGACTTCATCTGCTTGGCGGCCAGTTCATGGCCGGGGTGGTCCGGCAGCCCCGGGTAGAGCACCTGGGTCACCCTCGGGTGCCGGGTGAGCATCTCGGCGACCTTGGCGGCGTTCTCGCTGTGCCGGTCCATCCGTACGGGCAGGGTCTTGATCCCGCGCAGCACCAGCCAGGAGTCGAACGGTCCCGCGACCGCGCCCATGGCGTTCTGGTGGTACGCCAGTTCCTCGCCGGTCTCCGCGTCCGCGGCGATCAGCGCGCCGCCGACCACGTCCGAGTGCCCGCCCATGTACTTGGTCAGGGAGTGCACCACGAGGTCGGCGCCGAGCGCGATCGGCTGCTGGAGATAGGGGCTGGCGAAGGTGTTGTCCACGACCAGCCGCGCCCCCGAACCTCGGGCCACCTCGGCCAGCGCGGCGATGTCGGTGATGCCGAGCAGCGGATTGGACGGGGTCTCGACCCAGATCAGCCGGGTCCTGGGGGTGAGGGCGGCGCGCACGGCGGCCGGGTCGGAGGTGTCGGCGACGGACCACTCCACCCCCCAGCGGGCGACGACCTTGGCGAAGAGGCGGAAGGTCCCGCCGTACGCGTCGTTCGGGATCACCACATGGTCGCCGGGGGCGAGGAGCGTACGGAGCAGGCAGTCCTCCGCGGCGAGCCCGGACGCGAAGGCGAGCCCGCGCCGGCCGCCCTCCAGCGCGGCGAGATTCTCCTCCAGGGCGGTACGCGTGGGGTTGCCGCTGCGGCTGTACTCGTAGCCGCCGCGCAGACCTCCCACGCCGTCCTGCTTGTAGGTGGAGACCTGGTAGATGGGCGGGACGACCGCGCCGGTCAGCGGATCGGCGGTGTTGCCCGCGTGGATGGCGAGCGTTTCGAGGTGCTGGGAGCTGTACTGGTGGCTCATGACAGCCGAGGGTAGCGGCGCGGAGCCCGAGTCCGCGTCTCCCGGCTCCCGTTGGGACCGCCCCGGCCAGGGCGTTCACCCCTGGAGGGCGGGGCGGACCGGCGTACGGGCCCGGCGCGGGAGCGGCGCGTGAAGGGCCTGGAGGAGGGGGCGGAGGAAGGCGCGGGGGGCGGCCTGGAAGGGGGTTTGGCCGGAGGGGGCGGCCTGGGACTGCCGGGGGGCGGCGGGACGGCCGGAAGGGGTTGCCCGGAAGGGCGGCCGGGGGCGGCGGGACGGCCGGAAGGGGTTGCCCGGAGGGGCGGCCGGGGGCGGCGGGGCGGTCCGGTGGCGTGTGGACGCCACACCGTGGCCCGATGCCGCCGGTGTCCGGGACAATGGCGGCATGGAGATTCTCTGGTTCCTGATCGTGATGGCCATGCTGGCCGCGATCATCGGCCCCTATGTGCTGCGCCGCCGCGGCGGCGGCGTGGGCATCCGCCAGGTCGCGCCCGGCTCGCCCGACGCCGCCGACCCGGAGACTTACGGATTCCTCCGACAGGAGGAGCAGGACATCCGGCTCCCCGGCCCGGACCAGGACCTTCTCGATGTGCTCGACGTGGTGCAGCGGACCCAGGACTGGCGGGCCGCCTCCCAGCTGCTCGCCGGCACCCCGAAGGACGGCGAGGTCCGCTGGCAGCGGGTGCAGGCGTTCGCCGGGGCGGCCTCCCTGGAGCTCCAGCAGAAGCCCGGCGCGGGCGGCGCGTGGCTGCGGACCTGGCGCTCGGAGTCCCCGAAGGACGCGGGCGGCGCGCAGGTCCACGCGGAGTTCCTGGTGCAGCAGGCCTGGCGGACCTCCGCCGTCGGGGCCGACGACTTCCGGATCATCCTGGAGGAGGCCCGCACGGTCTGCGAGGAGGCGACGCTGCTCGCGCCCGGCGACCCCGTTCCGTACATCGTGGAGCTGGCCGTCGCCCGCGGCCTCGGGTATCCGCACGAGCGATTCGACCAGATCTGGGCGAAGGTCATCGACCGCGCTCCGCAGCACATGGGAGCCCATCTCTCGGCGCTGCGGTACTGGTGCGAGGCATGGCACGGCAGCCGCGAGGAGGCGGACCACTTCGCCACCACGGCCGCCGCGCGCGCCCCCCAGGGCTCGCTGCTGGCCGGCCTGCCGCTCTTCGCGGTGTACGAGCACATCCCCGACCTCGTCATGGTGCAGAACTTCCACCAGAGCGCGGTGGTCTCCAAGGCCGTGGACGGCGCGCTGTACGCGGTCCACTCCGCCCGCCCGGGCGATCCGATGCTCGCGCACGTACGGCATCTGCTGATCCTCTTCCTGGTCCGCTCGGAGCGCTGGGCCGAGGCGATGAACCAGCTGGTCATGGTGGACGGCCATGTGGGCGCGCTGCCGTGGACGCTCAGCGAGGACCCGGCGGCGGAGTACACGGTCTACCGCAATCTGGCCGTGGCGGGGTACGAGGCGAACGGCGGCAGCCCGGCGACGCTGGCGCGCTGACGACGACGGGACCGGCGAGACCTCGGCGGCCTCGGTCCGCCGAGGCGAGGGCCCGGCGGCGCTGTCGACGCTGACGACGACGGCGCGGCGGCCTCGGCGCACCGACCGGGCGGGCGGGCGGCGCATCGGCCCCGGCGCGCCGACGGCCTCGGGCCGCCGGGCGGGCGGCGCGCGCCCGGCGGACACGTTCGGTCGTCCCGGTATCACGCACGGGTAGTTGCGGCGGGAGCGCGGCTGAGGTGATACTCCGACTCCCCTACGCCGCCGGGCCTGCGCGCCCGGTCGCGCCCCCGCCCGTGCCACGGGCGCCAGGGGCGTGTCCACCCGGGCGGCGGCCCCGGGGCCACCTCCGCGGCGGCGAAAGGTCCGGGTCCGTGTCCCTCTTCCCATGGCGCTCGAAGCCCGACTCCGGGCAGCGGCTCGCGGAGCCGGAGCCCGCGCTCCCGCCCGGCTTCCCTCCCGCCCTGCGTCCCGCGCTCGGTCTCGCGCCGAGGCTGGGCCTGGGGCGCAGGCCCGACCGGCCCGTCCCCCCGGAGCGCCTCGTCGATCTCGGCCTGGTGCCGAGGGACCGTCTGGAGACCGGGCGGCCGGCCCCCGATCCGGCGCTGGACCGAGTGGTGGCCGCGGCGCTGGCGGGCGACTGGCGGCCGGGGGCGGACTTCCTCACCGCCGTGACGGGCGCCGGATGGCAGCGGCGGACGGCGGTGATCGGCGAGCTGGCGGGCGCGGCCCGGGGTGACGACGTATGGCTCCAGCACTGGCGCTCGGAGCGGCCCGAGGATCCCGGGGCGGCGGCGGTGCAGGCCCAGGCGCTGATCGATCTGGCCTGGCAGGTCCGGGCCGGGGGGAGGTCCGCGCGGACCTCGCAAGAGCAGTCGGAGGGCTTCGTCCGCATCCTCAGCCGGGCCGGCCGGGAGGTCGCCCGGGCCAAGGAGCTGGGCGGGGACGATCCGTCGCCGTATGTGACGGACATCTGGCGCGGGATCGGCGTGGGCCGCTCGCACGAGGACATGCGCCGGCTCTGGGAGGAGACCTCCGCCCGTGACCCGTACCACCTGGCGGCGCACCGGGGCGCTCTCCAGTACTGGTGCGCCAAGTGGCACGGCTCCCGCGAGCTGGCCTTCTCCTTCGCGGAGCGCTCGGCGGACGCGGCGCCGCCCGGGCAGCTGATCAGCTCGCTGTGGCTGACCGCCTGGTGGGAGCACCGGGCGGGACGCGGGGGGCGGGGCGAGTTCCGGACCGAGGCGGTGTGGGCGGCCGTCGACCGCCTCCACGACGACACGGCGGCGGCCGACCCCGGCCATCCGCATCTGGCGGAGGCGCGGCACGTCCTCGCGTACTTCCTCGTCCAGCAGGACCGGGCCGATCTCGCCCTGGAGCAGTTCCGGCTGGTGGACGGCCATGTGGGGGCGTTCCCCTGGACCCAGGCCGAGGACCCGGCCGAGCTGTACGGGCTCTTCCGCGACATCGCGGTCAACCGCACGGGGGGCTGAGCGCGCGGGGCGCGGTCACCCGGGCGCGGCCGCCCGGGCGCGGCTGCCGGGGTGGGTGCGGGTGCGGTGGCCCGGGGAGGGGAATTCCGGCTCCGGTGCGTACGTTCTCCTTAGGCCGGCAATCCCAAGGAGCCCCGCATGTTCCTGTCCCACCGCATCCCCCAGCTGCCCACCCCCGACCAGGCCCTCAGGGGCCGCCCCGAGCCCTCCTTCTCCGTCCCCGACCGCCACACGGTCCTGGGCAATCCGCTGCTCGGCCCCTATCCCGAGGGGCTGGAGACGGCGGACTTCGGGCTGGGCTGCTTCTGGGGCGCCGAGCGCAAGTTCTGGCAGACCCCGGGCGTCTGGACCACCCTCGTCGGCTATCAGGGCGGCTTCACGCCGAACCCGACCTACGAGGAGGCCTGCTCGGGCCAGACCGGTCACACCGAGGCGGTCCGTGTGGTGTTCGACCCGTCACAGGTCTCGTACGAGCAGCTCCTGAAGGTCTTCTGGGAGTCCCACAACCCGACCCAGGGCTTCCGCCAGGGCAATGACGTGGGCACCCAGTACCGCTCCGCGATCTACACCCACTCCCCCGCGCAGGAAGCCGCCGCGAAGTCCTCCCGCGACGCCTACCAGCAGGTCCTCACCGGCTCCGGCCACGGCGACATCACCACCGAACTCCTCCCCGCCGAGGGCCGCCCCTTCTACCCGGCCGAGGCATACCACCAGCAATACCTCGACAAGAACCCGGGCGGATACTGCGGCATCGGCGGCACCGGCGTGAGCTGCCCGATCGGCGTGACCCCCACAAACGGCTGACCTCCCCGGGGCCCGCCCACGACCACGGGCCCGGGCCCCTTTCCCGTTCTGGAAAGACCTGTCGCTTGACCGCGACAGGATCTCCTCGGGAGCGTCGAAGGCGACAGTCACATATCGATGCCGGGGGCGACGATGCTGCGGAAACTGTCCGGTGACGGCCTCCCCGAGGGCGAGACCGCCGTCGTGGTCCCCGCCACTGTGCTGGAGGAGTATTTCCATGCTCACAGGTGAGGAGTTCGGACGGCTCTTCGAGACCTTCGAGCGGGAGGCCTTCCGGCTGGAGACGCTCTCCGTCTACGACGTGGCGGAGGAGCGTGAGGAGTTCGAACGCTTTCTGGCCGGCGGGAGCATGGGCCCCGACTGGGACGACAATCCGTGGGTGCGGTCGATGACCGACAAGGGCAAGAAGGTCTCGCGGGTCCATGTGCTCCGGTCTCCGCTGACCGACTATCTGCGCTACGAGCTGTCCGCCTACCCCGGCAACATCACGGCCGGCGAGAGCATCGGCATCATCGACCGGGCCGAACAGACCGTGACCGGGCTGCCCGAGCACGACTTCTGGCTCTTCGACGACCGCGCCGCGTACCGGATGCACTACACGCCCGAGGGTGCCTTCATCGGCGCCGAACCGCTCCCCTCCCACGAGGTCGCCGCGCACCTGGGCCACCGGGACCGTGCCCTCGGCGAGGCCGTGCCGTTCGCGGAGTACTGGGAGCGGCACCGCTGACCGCCGACTCGATCGGGGATGCGGCGCGGCGCCCTGGATCAGGGGGCGGTGGTGGATTCGGTGATCTGGCGGTGGGTCTGGGCGGCGACGCGGGGGTTGGTGGGGGCGTAGGCGGTGTAGGCGTTGAGGCCGGTGGCGAGGGCCCAGCCGCGGCCGCGGAGCCAGGTGGCGTCGTCGACGCCGAGGGCGGCGCGGAAGAGCGGGCGGGTCTCGGCGGTCAGCAGGGTCCAGGCGATCATGAGATCGCGGGCCGGGTCGCCCAGGCCGAGGCCGCCGAAGTCGATGACGGCGCTGAGGTGGCCGTCGACGGTCAGGAGGTTTCCGGTGTGGAGGTCTCCGTGGAACCAGACCGGCGGCCGGTCCCAGGGCGGGGCGTTCAGCGCTGATTCCCAGGTGGCGGTGAGCGCGCGGGCGTCGAAGACGCCGTCGAGGGCGGCGATCGCCTCGCGGGTCGCCCGGTCGCGGTCGGCCAGCGGCGAATCGGCGGTGAGGCCGGGGTGGGGGCCGGGGACCAGGGCGTCCGCGGCGGGCACGCGCTGGAGCGCGGTCAGGAAACCCGCCAGCTCCACGGCCGTGCGGGCGGGGTCGGCGAGGCCGTCGGCGCTCGCCGTGGTCCCGTCGAGCCAGCCGGTGACGGCCCAGGGCCAGGGGTAGCCGAGGGCCGGGGCCCCGAGCGCGAGCGGCACGGGCACGGGGACCGGAAGCCTCGGGGCGAGGTGCGGCAGCAGCCATCGGTGCTCGGTCTCGGCCTGGCCCACGGCCCAGTCGCCGCGGGGCAGCCGGACCGACCGGTCGGCGCCCAGCCGGTGGATGACGTGGTCGGATCCGGCGGGGTCCACCAGGGTCAGCGGCAGCCGTGCCCACTGGGGGAACTGCGCCGCGATCAGCCGCTGTACGAGGGCGGTGTCGACGACCGGTGCGGACGGGGTCACCTCGGTGGGCACACGGATCCTTCCCGGGCCCGCGCGGGGGTGCGGGCGGCCGGCGCTCATCACAGCACCGGCCCCCGGGCCTGTCGACCGTATTTCCCGGCGGCGGGCCGCCCCGGCCGCCGCCCCGACCTCCGCCGGCAGCCCGGCTCAGGCCGCGAGGCAGACCCCGCCCTGCCTCGGCGTCCGGCCGGTGACGGGGCGGGAGACGGCGGTGCTCACGGAGGAGGACGACACCGTACGCAGCACACGCGCCGCGGGAGCCGTGCGGGCGGTCAACTCGCGGTGGGTCAGGGCGAGCAGACCGGCCAGCCCGAGGCCGAGCGCCTGCGCGGCGGCCGCGAGCACCTCGGACGAGGCCTCCTTGCGGCCCCGCTCGATCTCGGAGAGATACGGCATCGAGATCCGGGCCGCGTCCGCGACCTCCTGGAGCGTGCGCCCCTGCGCATGACGTTCGCGGCGCAGCACCTCCCCGACGACGTCCCGCCACAGCGGCTCCTTGGCGGCGGGAGGCCCGGCGGGGCGCGGAGGGAGGGCGGGGGCGCGGTCGGGCGTTCGGCTGCTCACCCTCCCAGCGTAGGAGCGGGCCGCCAGGAGGGAAGAGGGTCGCGTTCAGCCGGGAGTGAACCGTTCCTCCGGGGGCGGGGGTTCGCGGCCCCGGCGAGCGCCGCGGACGGCGTCCGTCGCGCCCGGCCGCCCCGTGCGGCAACCGACGACCGTGCGGAGTTCGTACCCGTACAGAGCCGATGTCCGTACAGAGCCCACGAACGTACGGCGGGGTACGGCCCCGGCGCCGGGCACGGGCCTCGCACAAGCACAGAGGCACAAGCACGGGCACAGGCACAGGCACAGGCACAGGCCCAGAGGCACAGAGGCACAGGCAGCGTACGGAACAGAGCCGGCGGAAATTGCCGAGCCGCCCCCGAACCCGCTCGTTAGACTGGCCCCATGGGTGCACACAAGCCGTACTTCTTCATCTGATCCCGCGCGGACGCGGCGTCTGAGCACGCCCCCGCGACGGGCCTCCCGCCGTGACCATCGGGTCGCGGCGCCCGTTCGGCGTCCCCACTTTCCCCGGTTCCACGGATCCGTACCCACTTCGCCGTAAGCCGCCCCGCGGCCGCATCGGCATGTCACCCCAGGGAAAGAACCATGCGCGAACGCGCCCAATTGACCATGAAGGACGTCTCCAAGGCGTACGGCGCCCGTCCCGTCCTCGACCGGATCACCCTCACCGTCCGGCCCGGCGAACGCGCCGCGGTGATCGGGGAGAACGGCTCCGGCAAGTCCACCCTGCTGCGGCTGATGGCGGGGGCCGAGGCCCCCGACACCGGCGAGATCACCGTCGGCGCCCCCGGCGGCGCCGGGCATCTCGCGCAGACCCTGGCCGAGACCTTCGGGGTCGGGCCCGAGCACACCGTGGGCGACACCGTCGACACCGCGCTCGCCGAGGTCCGGACGATCGAGCGGCGGCTGCGCGAGACGGAGAAGCTGCTCGAAACGGACCCCGAGGGGCCGCTCGCGGAGTACGGGGAGCTGCTCACCGCCTTCGAGGAGCGCGGCGGCTACGAGGCCGACGCCCGGGTGGACGCGGCCCTGCACGGCCTCGGCCTCGGCGGTCTCGGCCGGGACCGCCCGCTCGGCACGCTCTCCGGCGGGGAGCGCTCCCGGCTGGCGCTGGCGTGCGTGCTGGCGGCGGGCTCCGAGCTGCTGCTGCTGGACGAGCCGACGAACCATCTGGACCGGGCGGCGGTCCGCTGGCTGGAGGAGCGGCTGCGCGCCCACCGGGGCACGGTCGTCGCCGTCACCCACGACCGGGCCTTCCTGGAGCGGATCGCGACCACCGTCCTGGAGGTCGACCGCGACACCCGTGCGGTGCGCCGCTACGGCGACGGCTGGGAGGGCTACCGCACCGCGAAGGCCGCCGCCCGCCGCCGCTGGGAGCAGGACCATCAGGAGTGGCTGGACGAGATCTTCGCGGCGGAGGCCCTCGTCGCGGCGGCCGGGCAGCGGCTGGCGACGAGCGGCCGCGATCCGGGCGAGGGCTTCGGCAAGCACCGGCGGTCGCACGAGACGAAGCTGTCCGGGCGGATCGCGGCGGCCCGGCGGCGGCTCGATCTTCTGTGGCGGGAGTCGGTGCCCGCGCCTCCGGAGCCGCTGCGCTTCCGGGCCCGGCCGGTCTCCGCGGGCCACGAGGGGCTGGTGGCGCGGCTGGCGGACGTCGCCGTCGGCGACCGGCTGCGGATGGAGGGGCTGCGGGTGGAGTCGGGGCAGCGGCTGCTGGTCACCGGGCCCAACGGCGCGGGGAAGACGACCCTGCTGCGGGTGCTCGCCGGTGAGCTGCGCCCCGACCGGGGCACGGTGCACCGCCCGCCGGGGGTGCGGGTCGGCTATCTGCCGCAGGAGCTGCCCGCGGCCGCGTCGCCCGCGCCGCTGCTCAGCGCGTACGCGGCGGGCCGCCCCGGTCCGCCCGAGGAGTACGAGGACGAGCTGCTCGGCCTCGGGCTGTTCCGCGAGGAGGACCTCGGGGTGGCGGTGGCGGCGCTGTCGGTGGGCCAGCGGCGGCGGCTGGAGCTGGCCCGGCTGCTGCGGTCGCCCGTGGATCTGCTCGTACTGGACGAGCCGACCAACCATGTGGCGCTGAGTCTGGTGGAGGAGCTGGAGGAGGCGCTCGCCGCGTACTCGGGGGCGGTGGTCGTGGTCTCGCACGACCGGCGGTTCCGGAGCGGCTTCGGCGGGGAGCGCCTGGAGTTGCGCGCCGGGCGCGCGGTGGCGTGAGCCGGCCCCTTCGCGGGTCCGAACGGGCCTGCGAAGGGGCGCTCGCCCGCGATTAGGGTTGGGGGGTGGGGAACAGCGAACAGCGGACCGAGACGATGACCGCGCCGGCGGAGACAGCCGGGGCGACGGCGACGGCGACGGCGACAGCGGGGACTGCGGGGACGGCCGGGCGGGACGCGCCGGCGGCCTCCTGGTGGCGCGTCCCGCTCGTGGTGACGGCCGTGGTGGCTCCGCTGTACGCCGTGTGGGCGATCTGGCTGGCCACCGGCGGGGGCGATCTGGCGGCGCAGTTCGCCTGGACCGAGTTCGTGGAGTCGCATCCGGACTCGGCGTACAACCTCTCCTGGTACGGGGGTATGCACACGGTCAACTACAGCGTGCTGGCTCCTCCGCTGATGGCCGCGTTCGGTGTGCGGGCGGTCTCGGTCGCCGCCGGTCTGCTGGGGTCGTGGGCGCTGGCGGCGCTGGTCGTGCGCACCGGGGTGCGCCGGCCGCTGTGGCCCGCGCTGCTGGGGGCGCTGGCCGTGTGGTGCAACATCGCGTCCGGGCGGACGACCTTCGCGCTGGGGCTGGCCGTCGGGCTGGTCGCGCTGCTGCTGGTGCGCCGCCCCGCCGCGGCGGGTGTGGGCGCGGCGCTGGCGACGCTGGCGAGCCCGGTCGCGGGTCTCTTCCTGGTCGTGGTGGGCGCGGCGTATCTGCCGACCCGGCGGTGGGGCCGGGCGGCGGCGCTGCTGGTCCCGCCGGCGCTGGTGGTGGGCGCGACGACGGTGCTCTTCCCCTTCGACGGGGAGATGCCGATGCCGTCGGGGAAGCTGTGGATGCCGCTGCTGGCCTGCGCGACGGTGGTGATCGCCGCGCCGGCCGGATGGCGGACCGTGCGGTACGGGGCCGGGGTGTACGGGATCGGGGTCGTGCTCACGTATGTGATCCCCACGCCGATCGGGACGAATGTGGAGCGGCTGGTGGGGCTGGCGGGTCCGCCGGTGCTGCTGGCGGCGCTGATGGCGACGGGCGCGGCATGGCGTCCCGCGCGGGTGGCGCTGACCCGGTTCGCGCTGGCGGCGGTGCTGGTCGTGAACGTCCTCTGGGTGATCGACAAGACCGATGACGACCTGGGCGTCTCGACCGGCGTCCCGTCGTGGGCGCGGGAGACCGACGGGGTGCTGCGGGAGCTGGAGCGGCTGGGCGCGGACCGTACCCGGGTCGAGGTCGTCCCGGCCCGTAACCACCGGGAGGCGACCCTGATCGCCCCGCACGTGCATCTGGCGCGGGGCTGGAACCGCCAGCTGGACGTGGAGCGCGGGCGGCTGTTCTACGACGGTTCGCTGAGCGAGGCGACCTACCGGCAGTGGCTGGACCGCTGGGCGGTCGGGTTCGTGGTGCTGCCGCACGGCCGGATCGACGGTCCGGCGCTGGGCGAGGCGGAGATCGTGCGCGGCGAGCCCGAGTGGCTGGAGCGGGTGTGGGCGGACGACGGCTGGACGATCTACCGGGTGGCGGACGCGGTGCCGCTGGTGTCGTCGCCGGGCACGGTGGTGCGCGGCGACGCGGGCGAGCTGGTGGTGCGGATGGAGTCGGCGGGGTCGGTGACGGTACGGGTGGCGTACTCGCCGTGGCTGCGGGCCGAGGGGGCGTGTCTGCGCCAGGAGGGCGAGGCGACCCGGCTGACGGTGGAGCGGGCCGGGGAGTACCGGATCGACTCGCGGTACCGGCTGCCGTGGTCGGACGGCGACTGCTGACGGGAGGCGGGGAGTCGGGGCCGGGGAGTCGGGGCCGGACGACCGTCGGCGCGCGGCCGCCCGGCGGCCCGGGTGGTCCGGGGGCCGGGCGGTCGCGGCTCGGGGCTCGCGGCTCGCGGCTCGCGGCTCGCGGCTCGCGGCTGCTTGAGCCGGGCGGTCAGATGGTGGAGGCGTCGATCACGAAGCGGTAGCGCACATCGCTGGACAGGACCCGCTCGTACGCCGCGTTGATCCCGTCCGCGCCGATCACCTCGATCTCCGCGCCCAGGCCGTGCTCGGCGCAGAAGTCCAGCATCTCCTGGGTCTCCCGGATGCCGCCGATGTTCGAGCCGATGAGGGCCTTGCCGCCGCCGATGAGGGAGAGCAGATTGAGCGAGACGGGGGCCTCCGGCGCGCCGACGTTCACCAGTGCGCCGTTCGCGCTGAGCATGCCGAGGTAGTCGTCGAGCGGCAGCGGCACGGAGACGGTGGAGACGATGAGGTCGAAGGTCCCGGCCAGCTTCTCGAAGGTCTCCGGGTCGTCGGTGGCGTAGTAGTGGTCGGCGCCGAGCCGCAGCCCGTCGTCCTTCTTGCGGAGCGACTGGCTGAGCACGGTCACCTCGGCCCCCATCGCGTGGGCGATCTTCACGCCCATGTGGCCGAGGCCGCCGAGACCGACGACGGCGACCTTCTTGCCGGGTCCCGCCTGCCGGGCGGCGAGCGGCGAGTAGAGGGTGATGCCCGCGCACAGCAGGGGCGCGGCGGTGTCGAGCGGGAGCCCGTCCGGGATCCTCAGGGTGAAGGCCTGGTCCACGACGATGTGCGTGGAGTAGCCGCCGAGGGTGGGCTCGCCGTTCTTGTCGAGCGCGTTGTACGTGGCGATGCTGCCGCGTACGCAGAACTGCTCGTTCCCGGCCCGGCAGTGGTCGCACTCCCGGCAGGAGTCGACCATGCAGCCCACGCCGGCCCGGTCGCCGACGGCGAACCGGGTGACGCCGGGGCCGACCTCGGTGACGACGCCGGTGATCTCATGGCCCGGCACCATCGGGAAGATGCCCTCGCCCCAGCCCTCACGGATCTGGTGGATGTCGGAGTGGCAGATCCCGGAGTACTTGATCTCTATGCGGACGTCGTGCTCGCCCACCGGGCGGCGGGCGATGGCGGTGCGCTCCAGCGGGGCCCCGGGGGTGGGGGCGGCGTAGGCGGGTACGGTCGCGGCGGCGGGTGTGGTGGTCATGGGGCACCAGTGTGGTCATCGGATCCGCATCGGGCCAATCCACGACCGTCCCGGCGGACTTGTCAGGCGGGTGAGGGCGGGTGACGGCGGGGGACGGCCGGCGTTTCCCGCCCTCGGCGGCCGGGTCGCCCGGCCGGCGGTCGGGAACCTGTCCGGCCCGTGACGGCGGGTCGGGGAAACGGGAAGGCGGCGCCCCCGGCAGGGGGACGCCGCCTTCGGCCGTACGCGGCGGAGGAGGTCAGGGGCCGGACCTCGGACCTCGGAGCCTCGGGCCCATGGGCCTCAGAAGCTCAGAGGCTCAGACCGCCGAGCCCGCCTTCCACTTGTCCCAGTCCATGTTCCAGCCGTTGAGGCCGTTGTCCGGGGCGATCGTCTTGTCCTTGGAGTTCTTCACGATCACCACATCGCCGAGCAGCGAGTTGTTGAAGAACCAGGCGCCGGCCTTGTTGGCGTCGCCCGCGCCCTGGACGTCCTCCAGGCCGACACAGCCGTGGCTGGTGTTGGCCTTGCCGAAGATGCCCTTGCCCCAGTAGTTGCCGTGGATGAAGGTGCCGGAGGTGGAGAGCCGCATCGCGTGCGGGACGTCCTTGATGTCGTACTCGCCCTTGCCGTCGGAGTCCGTGAAGCCGACGGTGGCACCGTTCATCCGGGTCTCCTTGAACTTCTCGGAGATCACCATCTCACCGTTGTAGGTGGGGGTGCTGGGCGCGCCCGCGGAGATCGGGATGGACCGGACCGTCTTGCCGTCCTGGGTGACGGTCATGGTCTTGGTGGCGGCGTCGACGGTGGAGACCTGATTGCGGCCGATCTTGAACTTGACCGTCTTCTGCTGGACGCCGACCACGCCGGGGGACGCCTCGACGCCGTCGAGGGCGAGCTTCAGCGAGACGGTCGAGCCTTCCTTCCAGTACTGGTCGGGGCGGAAGTCCAGCCGCTGGGAGTTGAACCAGTGACCGACGACCTCCTGGCCGCCGGTGGTGGAGACGGTGATGCCCTTCTGGACGTCCTTGCGGTTGGTGATCGGCTTGTTGAAGTTGATCGACACGGGCATGCCGACGCCGACGGTGGAGCCGTCCTCGGGGGTGAAGTTGCCGATGAAGCTGTTGTCCGGCGAGACCGTGGTGAAGGAGGAGTTCTCGTGGGCGGTCAGGCCGCCGGAGTCCTTGGCGGTGACGGAGAGCTTGTACGCGGTGGAGCGCTCCAGCGCGGTGTCGGGCTGCCAGCTCTTCCGGTCGGCGGCGAGCGTGCCCTTGACGGCGGCGCCGGCGGCGGTGGTCAGCTTGACCTCGGTGAGCGTGCCCTCGCTGACGGTGACCTTCGCGGCGTTGTTGATGCTCGCGTTGGTGACGCCGTTCTTGGGGGTGATGGCTATTCGGGCGTCCGAGACCTTCTTGGCCGCCGCTTCGTCCACCTGGGCCTGCGTCTTCTTGCCGCTCTGGCTGTCCCCGCCGTTCTTGTCCCCGCCACCGTCCCCGCCGCCGCAGGCCGACAGCACCAGCACACCGCTGAGCGCCGCTGACGCGGCCATGAGGGCCCTGCGCCGCTTGCTGTCCGTCATCACACGCTTCTCCATCGTCGCCGATTTCCCCTGGACCGAACACTCAGTTCAACACCCATATCGGGCTTCCCGGTTCCTTCGCCCGAACGGATGTGGGGAACGCCACTCCCCTGGGCCCTACACCGGAGCAACCCTGATGGGCAACCATCTTCCATGGGGCGCTCCACGCGTTCGCGACCGGGGCCCCGACAGCCGTCCTGACTTTCCTTTGACGTGCTCCTATCACTAGCATCTGCGCATCCGGCCAACTCCAGCACGCCTCGAGGGAGATCGTGCCCGTGTCCGTCGCACGCCGACCGCTTCTGACCGCCACCGCCGCGGGAACCCTGCTCTGCGCCCTCTGGTTCGTCCCGTCCGCCAACGCCTCCGCCGATCCGGGCGCCGCGGAGAGACAGCGGACCGGCGCGGACACCACGTCACAACAGCTTCAACTGGCCGAAACCGGCGGCTTCGACAGCACTCCGTACCTGATCGGCGGCACCGCGTTCCTCGGTGTCGGGATCGGCTTCGTGACCTACGCGGTGCGCCGGCGCGAGAATCTCGGGCTGTGACACTCCGCGGATGAGGGGGCCGGTCCCGCGCGGGACCGGCCCTTCGCCGTGCGATACGAGCCCCCTTGCCGTGCGGTACGGGACCCTTCACCATGCGGTACGGGCCCCTTCGCCGTGCGGTACGGGACCCTTCACCATGCGGTACGGCCCGCCGGGGCTCCCAGGGTTCAGCCCAGCGGACCGGTGACCGGCTCGACGGCCTCGATGAGCCGCCCCTCGCGGACGAACGCGGCGGCGGCCTCCAGGTCGGGAGCGAGGAAACGATCCGGCCCGGGCCCCTGAACACCGGCCGCGCGCAGGGCGTCGACGGCGGCCCGGGAGGCGGGCGCCGGGGTCAGCCCGTGGCGCAGCTCGATCGCCCGGGCGGCCGCGTACAGCTCGACGGCGACGATCCGGGCGAGCGCGTCGACGGCGGTGCGCAGTTTGCGGGCGGCCGACCAGCCCATCGACACATGGTCCTCCTGCATCGCGGAGGAGGGGATGGAGTCGACGGAGGCCGGGACGGCGAGCCGCTTCATCTCGCTGACCAGGGCGGCCTGGGTGTACTGAGCGATCATCAGACCCGAGTCGACACCGGGGTCGTCGGCGAGGAAGGGCGGCAGCCCGTGGCTACGGTTCTTGTCGAGGAGCCGGTCGGTTCGGCGTTCGGCGATGGAGCCGAGGTCGGCGGCGGCGATGGCGAGGAAGTCGAGGACGTACGCGACGGGCGCGCCGTGGAAGTTGCCGTTGGACTCGACCCGGCCCTCGCCGGGGAGGACGACCGGATTGTCGACGGCGGCGGCCAGTTCGCGCTCGGCGACCAGCCGGGCGTGGGCGAGGGTGTCGCGGCCCGCTCCGGCGACCTGCGGGGCGCAGCGCACCGAGTAGGCGTCCTGGACGCGGGGGGCCTCGTCCTGCTGGAAGTGGCCGACGAGTCCGGAGCCCTTGAGGACGGCGCTCATGTTGGCGGCGGAGACGCTCTGTCCGGGGTGGGGCCGGATGGCGTGCAGTTCGGGGGCGAGGACCCGGTCGGTGCCGAGGAGGGCTTCGAGGGTGAGCGCGGCGGTGATGTCGGCGCTGGTGTAGAGCCGCTGGAGGTCCGCGAGGGCCATGAGCAGCATGCCGAGCATGCCGTCGGTGCCGTTGAGGAGGGCGAGGCCCTCCTTCTCGCGGAGTTCGACGGGGGCGATGCCGTGCTCGGCGAGCAGTTCGGCGGCGGGGCGCACCCGGCCGTCGGGTCCCTCGGCGTCGCCCTCGCCCATGAGGGTCAGGGCGCAGTGGGAGAGGGGGGCGAGGTCGCCGGAGCAGCCGAGGGAGCCGTACTCGTGGACGACGGGGGTGATGTCGGCGTTGAGCACCTCGGCCATGGTCTCGGCGACCTCGGGGCGGACGCCGGTGTGTCCGGAGCAGAGGGTCTTGAGCCGCAGGAACATCAGCGCGCGGACGACCTCGCGTTCGACGCGCGGGCCCATGCCGGCGGCGTGCGAGCGGACGATGTTGCGCTGGAGCCGGCCGCGCAGCTCGGGGCCGATGTGGCGGGTGGCGAGCGCGCCGAAGCCGGTGGAGACGCCGTAGACGGGTTCGGGCAGGGCGGCGAGCGCGTCCACGACGGAGCGGGCGTCGGCGAGGGCGGTGCGGGCCGCGGAGGAGAGCTCGACGCGGGCGTTCTCGCGGGCCACGGCGATGACATCGGCTGCGGTGGCGCCGGAGGTCCCCACCACGACGGTATGCATATCCATATTCAGCAGCGTACGGATTGAATTGGCGCATGTCATCAGTGCCGACCGGGGTGAACCCTTACCCGTCGCCCCGCGTCTCTGGCGTATGCCCGGGGCACATACTGCTCAGGACCCGCCCCAGGGCTCCTCGGGGCCGCCCGACGCCGTACCGCCCTCCGCCGGGCCGTCCTTCTCCGGACCGCCCTTCTCCGGACCGCCCTCCGCCGGACCGTCCACCGCCGAGCCGTCCACCGCCGAGCCGTCCTCCGCCGGCGCCCCACGGAAGGCGCGCCGCTCCCGCTCGGGGTGGCGGGGCGGGGTGTCCGCGAGCCGCAGTACGGTGCCGTCGCGGCCCGCGACGACCGGTTCCGGGGAGCGGGCGGCCTTGGCCCGGTACTGGGCCGCGTCCGCGAGCCGGAAGAGCCGGCGGGCGGTGCGCACCTGGCCGATCGGGTCGCCGGTGGAGGCGACCCCGCAGGCCACCCCGTCGCCCAGCTCCAATTCGGCGGCCCGTACGCAGAGTTCTCCGGCGACCCGGACCACCTCGTCGGCGGCGGGACCGACGGAGAGCAGACAGAACTCGTCCCCGCCGAGACGGGCGGCGAGCGCGCCGGGCAGCATCGCCCCGCAGAGCGAGAGGACCGATCCGAAGCGTTCGAGGAGCCGGTCGCCGACGGCGTGGCCATGGGTGTCGTTCACCCGTTTGAGGCCGTTGAGGTCGCAGACGACGAGGCTGACGACGGAGCCGTCGGCGCGGTGGCGCTCCAGGGCCTCGTCGAGTCGCATATCGACGGCGCGGCGGTTGGCGAGGCCGGTGAGAGGGTCGGTGAAGGCGAGTCTGCGGACCTCTTCGAGGCGTTCGGTCTGGGCGATCCCGGAGGCGATGACGGAGGTGAGTACGGTGGCGAAGTCGGCGTCGCCCCGGTCGAAGACCGGCGCGCCGAGCGGCCGGGCGACGTACAGCTCCCCCCAGGCCCTCCCGTGCAGCACGATCGGGGCCACCACACAGCACCCCCGGCGGCGGCGCCGGAGCGCGGCGATCCGCCCCCCGGCGGGCGCGGACGGATGCCGGTAGCCCCGCGGGGGCTCCCCGGGGCCGGCGGCGGGGGCGTCGTCGATCGACTCGACCCAGGCGTCGGGTTCGCCGCCGCCGGCCCACTGCTCGTGGAGGAATTCGGTGATCTCGGGGAAGCGATTGACGGGATAGGTCTCCGACTCGGGGAACTCCTCCTCGCCGGGTGCCCGTTCGCCCGCGTTCACCAGCACCTTGAGACGCCCCAGCTCGCGCTCCCACACGGAGAGCGCGGCGAAGGACCCGCTCAGCGCGGAGCACGCGCCGAGCGCCGCGGCCCGCCAGAACTCGCGCGGGGTCTGCGCCGCCGCCATCGCCTGGGACAGTGCCACCACGGCCCGCAGCCGCCGATCCTCAGCCATCCCCCCACCTTAGGGAGGTTTGAGAGGTTTTGATCAGTTGGCCTGGTCCAGGGTCACTCGCCGGGCCACCGGGGCTTCCGCTTCTCGTTGAAGGCGGCGACCCCCTCGGCCCGGTCCCCGGAGAAGGCGACCGAGCGCCAGGCCGCGTCCTCGACCTCCAGCCCGGCGCGGAGGTCGAGCCCCTGGCCCAGGCGCAGGGCCCGCTTGGCGGCCCGCAGCCCGACGGGCGAGTTCGCAGCGATCCGGGCGGCGAGCGCGAGCGCCTCGGTGCGGGCGTCCCCGGCGAGCAGATCGACGAGCCCCAACTCCCGGGCCTCGGCGGCCTCCACCCGGCGCGCGGTGAAGACCAGCTCGGCGGCGCGGGCCGCGCCGACCCGGCGCGGCAGCAGCTGGGTCCCGCCGCCGCCGGGGATCACCCCGACGGAGACCTCGGGCAGTCCGACCACGGCGGTGGCGTCGGCGACGATCAGATCGCAGGCGAGCGCCAGCTCGAAGCCTCCGCCGAGGGCGTATCCGTGCACGGCGGCGACGGCGGGCATCGGCAGCTCCAGCACGCCGGTGTAGGCGGCCCGGGCGATGGGCCGCTGGCGCACCAGCTCCGCGTCGGTGAGGGAGTTGCGCTCCTTGAGGTCGGCCCCGACGCAGAAGGCGCGGTCGTGGGAGGAGGTGACGACGGTGACGCGGACCCCGGGGTCGGCGGCGAGGGCGGCGCAGGCCGCGGCGAGGGAGCGGGCCATGGCGGTGGAGACGGCGTTCATGGCGGCCGGCCGGTCGAGCACCAGCTCGGCGACGTGGTCGTCGAAGCGGACGAGGACATGCTCGCCGAACCTCCGCTCGGAGCCGGGCGCGAAGCACGCTGCGGAGCCGGAGCCGAGCACGGGCCCGGGCGCGGCCGCGTCGGCGGCGGAGCGGGAAGCGGGACGCCCCTCGGATCCCGACGCCGGGCCTGAGCCGGACGCCGCGGACCGCTGTTCGGAATCGGACATGAGGGCACCCTCCCGGTGAACGACGGTTCACCGGATCATAGGCCCGCTCCCCCGGCGTCCCAAGAGGCCGGCCCCGGGCGGATCAGTGTCTGCGCGACAGCAGCCAGGGCTCCACCACGCCCAGGCCGCGGACCGGCCGCTGCCACATCGGCTGGAGCGCGAAGCGGTACGAGGGCCCGGGCTCGCCCTCCTTCTCGGCGGCGGCCGCGTCCTCGGCCGCCTGCGCCTCCGACTTCGGCGCGTCGCCGGTACGGATCAGCTCCTCCGCGAACGCCCCGTCCACCAGCACGGCGTCCTTCGGCGCTATCGAGGTCAGCCGGCTCGCCAGATTCACGGTGGTGCCGAAGACGTCGCCCATCCGCGTGGTGACCGTCCCGAAGGCGATCCCCACCCGCAGCGCCGGCATGGTCTCGTCATGGGTCATCGCGTCTATCAGCCGGAGCGCGATCTCCGACGCGGTGCCCGCGTCGTCGGCCGCGTACAGCACCTCGTCGCCGAGGGTCTTGATCAGCCGCCCGCCGTGGGCGGCGACCAGATCCGCCGAGGTGGTCTCGAACGCCTCGACCAGCTCGCCCAGCTCCTCCTCCTCCAGCCGCCGGGTCAGCCGGGTGAAGCCGACCAGATCGGCGAAGCCCACCGCGAGCCGCCGGTCGACCATCTCCTCGTCGTCCGCCGCCTGCACCACCCGGCCGGTCGCCGCCGCGAGCTGCCGGCGCCAGACGTAGCGCAGAAACTCCTCCAGCTCCGGCAGGAGCAGCTCGATCAGCGGATAGGTGACCTCGGTACGCGTCATCCCGGGCTCGGGCGGCTCGGTCAGCCCCTCCAGGAAGGAGTCGATCTGCCATTCGGCCAGCCGGGCGGTGGTCTGGCCGGTGGAGCGCGCCACCTGGATCGCCATCGGCTCGCTGAGCAGGCCCGCCTCCACCAGTCCGGCGAGCCGCCGCAGGGCCAGGACGTCCGCCTCGGTGAGCGCCTTCGCCTGGCCGATGTCCGCGAAGCCCATCGCCCGCCAGAAGCGGGAGGCCAGCTCCATGGAGACGCCGGCGGTGCGGGCGGCCTGGAAGGGGGTGTAGCGGCGGTCGGCGCCGAGGATCAGCGCCTCCAGCCGGATGGCGAGGGGGTCGTCGGTCGGCTCGGCGGTGTGGTCGACCGCGTGGTGCGGCGTCGGATGCACGGCCCCCGAGGCGGGGGGAGTCCCGGACCCGGCCCGCCCGGAACCGGCGGCCGAAGCGGACCCGGCAGACCCGGCGGCGCCAGGAGATCCGGCGGACCCGGCGGACCCGGCCGATCCGCCCGCGGCGCCGGACGACGACGGTGCTCCCGAAGCGGACCCGGAAGCGGCGCCGGACCCGGATCCCGGGTCGGCGGCCCCTCTCGGCCCGGAGGCGGGGCCGAACGCGCCGGAAGTGGAGTCGTCGCCGGTCACCAGCCGCCTCCTGCCCGTTCCCTGCGCACTGTCCTGCCGTTCTCGATCTATCCCTCGACCGCCTCAACGATACGGCAGGTGTGCCCTGGCTCACGTCCTCGTCACGCCTCGGTTTCATCCGGCGGCGCGCGGCGGGGCGGCGGCCCGCTCAGCCCGCCGGGCGCAGATGGACGATGTCCCCCGCGCCGACCGCCTGCCGTTCCCCGTCCTCCGGGGCGATCACGAGCCGTCCGTCCCCGTCCAGCGCCACCGCCTCCCCGGTCACCGAACGCCCGCCGGGCAGCTCCGCCCGTACCGCCCGGCCCAGCGTCGCGCAGCCCGCCGCGTACGTCCGCTGCACCTCGGAGAGGGCCGGGTCGCCGCCCGCCTCGCGCCAGCGGCCGTACCACTGCTCCAGGGAGCGCAGCACGGCCCGCAGCAGCGGGTCGCGGTCGGTGGAGACCGCGTCGGCCAGGGCGAGCGAGCCCGCCGTCGGGACCGGAAGCTCGTCGGCACGGAGGGTGACATTGACGCCGATGCCGATGATCACCGCGTCGTCGCCGGCCCGCTCGGCGAGGATTCCGCCGGCCTTGCGCTCCTCGCCGTCGACCTTCACCAGCAGATCGTTGGGCCATTTGAGGGAGGTGTCGACGCCCGCGGAGCGGCTGAGCCCGGTGGCCGCGGCGAGACCGGCGAGCAGCGGGAGCCAGCCCCAGCGCTCGACCGGCACCCCGGGGCCGGGGCGCAGCACGACGGAGAGGAAGATCCCCGAGCGCGGGGGCGCGGTCCAGGTCCGGTCGAGCCGCCCCCGTCCGGCGGTCTGCTCCTCGGCGACGAGCACCGCGCCCTCGGTGAGCGGGGTGCGCCGGACCAGATCGGAGTTGGTGGAGCCGGTCGCGGCGACCACGTCGAACGAGGTCCACAGGCCGCCCGGGCGGATCAGGGCGCGGCGCAGCACCGTGGTGTTCAGGGGCGGCCGGTCCAGGTCGGACCAGCGGCCGGGGGGCGCATTCTCTGGCGTCATGCAAGCCAGGTTAGGTGTGTCAAAGACCGCACTGCCGAACCGTATACGCGCCGATACTCTACGAATCAGCAGCCCAGCAGCCCAGTCCCTCGCAGGGCGGGCGACCGTCCCGCCGCGAATTCCGCCCACCAGCGCCCGGCCACCGCGCCGGCCGCTCAGCCGCTCGGCCGCCCCCCGGCGGCCGACCAGCCAGGGGAGCCGCATCCCGATGTCCGAGCCGGAACAGACCGACCTGCACACCACCGCCGGGAAGATCGCGGATCTTCGGCGCCGCACCCATGAGGCCACTCACGCCGGTTCCGCCCGCGCGGTGGAGAAGCAGCACGCCAAGGGCAAGCTGACCGCCCGCGAGCGGATCGACCTGCTGCTGGACGAGGGCTCGTTCGTGGAGCTGGACGAGCTGGCCCGGCACCGCTCCACCGATTTCGGGCTGGAACGGACCCGGCCGTACGGGGACGGTGTGGTCACCGGCTACGGCACGGTCGACGGCCGTCCGGTCGCGGTCTTCTCGCAGGACTTCACGGTCTTCGGCGGGGCGCTCGGCGAGGTCTACGGGCAGAAGATCATCAAGGTGATGGACTTCGCGCTGAAGACCGGCTGTCCGGTGGTGGGGATCAACGACTCGGGCGGCGCGCGGATCCAGGAGGGGGTGAGCGCGCTGGGGATGTACGGCGAGATCTTCCGCCGCAACACCCACGCCTCCGGGGTGATCCCGCAGATCTCGCTGGTGGTGGGCCCGTGCGCGGGCGGCGCCGTCTACTCCCCCGCGATCACCGATTTCACGGTGATGGTGGACGGGACCTCGCACATGTTCATCACGGGCCCGGACGTCATCAAGACGGTCACCGGCGAGGACGTCGGCTTCGAGGCGCTGGGCGGGGCCCGGACGCACAACACCACCTCGGGTGTGGCGCACCATCTGGCGGGCGAGGAGAAGGACGCCGTCGAGTTCGTCAAGTCCCTGCTCTCCTATCTCCCGTCGAACAATCTCTCCGAGCCGCCCGCCTTCCCGGAGGAGGCCGATCTCGGTCCCACCGAGGAGGACCGGGAGCTGGACGTCCTCGTCCCGGACAGCGCGAATCAGCCCTACGACATCCGCGCGGTCGTGGAGCGGGTGCTGGACGACGGCGAGTTCCTGGAGACGCAGTCGCTCTTCGCGCCGAACATCGTCACCGGCTTCGGCCGGGTGGAGGGCTTTCCGGTCGGGATCGTCGCCAATCAGCCGATGCAGTTCGCGGGCTGTCTCGACATCAACGCCTCCGAGAAGGCCGCGCGGTTCGTTCGCACCTGCGACGCCTTCAATGTGCCGGTGCTGACCTTCGTGGACGTGCCGGGGTTCCTGCCCGGGGTGGACCAGGAGTACGGCGGGATCATCCGCCGGGGCGCAAAGCTGATCTACGCCTACGCGGAGGCGACCGTTCCGCTGATCACGGTGATCACCCGGAAGGCCTTCGGCGGCGCGTACGACGTGATGGGCTCCAAGCATCTGGGGGCCGATCTCAATCTCGCCTGGCCGACCGCGCAGATCGCGGTGATGGGCGCGCAGGGCGCGGTGAACATCCTGCACCGGCGGACGATCGCGGAGGCCGAGGACCCGGAGGCGGCGCGGGCCGAGCTGATCCGGACGTACGAGGACACGCTCCTCAATCCGTACACGGCGGCCGAGCGCGGCTATGTGGACGCGGTGATCATGCCGTCGGACACCCGGGCGCAGATCGTGCGGGGGCTGCGGCAGCTGCGGACGAAGCGGGAGAGCCTGCCGCCGAAGAAGCACGGCAACATCCCGCTGTGACCGGCCGGCGACCGACCACCCAGGAGGCAGGACGATGATCAAGGTCGTACGGGGCAATCCGACCCCGGAGGAGCTGGCCGCCGCCCTGGCGGTGGTGCGGGCGCGCGCGGCGGCGGCTGCGGGCGCCGAGCCGGGCGCGGCGAGCGGGCCGGAGCAGTGGTCGGACCCGGCGCGGATCGCCCGGAACCGCCGTCCGCTGCCGGGGCCGCGCGCCTGGGCCCGTACCTACTGGCCGGTATAGGGACGGCCCCGGGCGGCCCCGGGCGGGACGGTTCCGGTCGGTCCCGCGCGGGACGGTTCCGGTCGGTCCCGCGCGGGACGGTCGCGATCGGTCCCGGGCGGCGCCCGGCAGCTCTCGCGGTGTGCCGGAGGCCACTGTCCCGGTTGAGTACCCGTACTCAGGCGCGGCCGTGGGCCGGGGCCGCAGTATCGAGGACATGCTGTGGTCGGACCCGGAGAACGAGCCCCCCGAGGAACTGCGCGAGACGCAGGCGATGATGCGCCGCGCCGGCCTGTTGCTGGCGCTCGCCATGGTGCTGGGGATGTTCGTGGTCGGTCTGCGCTGAGCGCCGCCTACCATGGCGGCATGACCGCCCGAACCCCCCGCCTGGTCCTCGCCTCCGCCTCCCCCGCCCGGCTGCGTCTGCTGCGCGACGCCGGATTCGCGCCCGAGGTGATCGTCAGCGGTGTCGACGAGGACGCCCTGAGCGCCCCGACGCCCGCCGAGCTGGCCCTGGTGCTGGCCGAGGCCAAGGCCGCCGTGGTGGCCGCCCGTCCGGAGGCGGCCGGCGCCCTGGTCATCGGCTGCGACTCGGTCCTCGAACTGGACGGCGAGGCGCTCGGCAAGCCGGCCGACGCGGAGGAGGCCACGGCCCGCTGGAAGGCGATGCGCGGGCGCTCGGGCGTGCTGCAGACCGGCCATTGCGTCACCGACACCGCCACCGGCCGGATCGCGTCCGCGACCGCGTCCACGACGGTCCGCTTCGGCGAGCCCACGGACGCGGAGATCGCCGCCTATGTCGCGAGCGGCGAACCGCTGCACGTGGCGGGCGCGTTCACGCTGGACGGCCGCTCGGCGCCGTTCATCGACGGGATCGACGGCGACCCCGGCAATGTGATCGGGCTGTCGCTGCCGCTGCTGCGGGCGCTGCTGGCCGAGCTGGACCGCTCGGTCACCGAACTCTGGGTCTGAGCGGCCGCGCGGACCGCCGACCGGGCCGGACACCGGACACCGGCGGCGGGGAGACCCGACCGCCCGGCCGTGCGGCCGAGGAGCCCGCGCTCAGGCCGAGAGGGCCTCGGGGGCCGTGCCCCGCCCCTCGGCGGCGCGCTTCCCGTAGAGCACCGGCACGGCCAGCGCCGCGCCCATCCCCACCATGAGCACGGCGAACGCGGTCCACCCCACCGGGCCCACCGCCACCGCGCCCAGCACCCCGTGCACCACCGCCGCCGCGATCAGCAGCGCCCGGCCCGGCCGGCCCGGCGCCCGGTCCCGTATCCCGGCCAGCAGCGACACCAGGGCGCACCCGGCCAGGAAGAGCCCCGTGGCGGCTCCGGCGGCCCAGGTCCCGGCGGCCGTCGCGGCCGGGTCGAGACCGTCCAGCGACATGCTCTGGCCGTCCACGAAGGTCGCGAGGATCCCGTGGATCACCACCAGGCCGACGGCCTCCACGAGCAGGACGAGCGCGGCCGCGAAGGCCGCCGGTCTGCGCGCCACGGCGCCCCACCCCTCTGTCGCCGCACGGACGTGCCGATGACAGCGCGCACGCTACTCACTGGTAAACCCCGCCACAAGAGTCCCGGCACGCCGTGGTCCGGCCCGTGCCACGGCGGGCCCCGCCGCAAAGAATCATTCGCCCGTTCGTAGGGACTCCACAAAGAAACACGTCCGGCCGCAGGGCTCTCGAACAGAGACCTGCACCGCTCGACAGGGCTAGTCTGCGAGGTGAATACCCGTCGTACCGTGGTGCGACAAGGGATTTTCGTGACTTGCGCGAGCCTCGAATCACGCTCCGTGTGGGCAAGCTCACCAATGGGGACGGGTCGTAAGGCCGTGTCGGCAGTCCCTAAACTCAGCTTGTTCCAAGGAGGGAGCCATCGTGCGCAAGGTGCTCATCGCCAACCGTGGCGAAATCGCTGTCCGCGTTGCCCGTGCCTGCCGGGACGCCGGGATCGCGAGCGTAGCCGTCTACGCCGATCCGGACCGGGACGCGCTGCATGTCCGCGCGGCGGACGAGGCGTTCGCCCTGGGCGGTGACACTCCGGCCGCCAGCTATCTCGACATGGCCAAGGTACTGCAGGCCGCGAAGGACTCCGGCGCGGACGCCGTCCACCCCGGATACGGCTTCCTCTCCGAGAACGCGGAGTTCGCCCAGGCCGTCATCGACGCCGGGCTGACGTGGATCGGCCCGCCGCCGTCCGCGATCCGCGATCTGGGTGACAAGGTCGCCGCCCGGCACATCGCCCAGCGCGCGGGGGCCCCGCTCGTCGCGGGCACCCCCGACCCGGTCTCCGGCGCGGACGAGGTCGTCGAGTTCGCCCGCGAGCACGGGCTGCCGATCGCCATCAAGGCGGCCTTCGGCGGCGGCGGCCGGGGTCTGAAGGTCGCCCGCACCCTCGAAGAGGTGCCGGAGCTGTACGACTCGGCGGTCCGCGAGGCCGTCGCCGCCTTCGGCCGGGGCGAGTGCTTCGTCGAGCGCTATCTCGACAAGCCCCGGCATGTGGAGACCCAGTGCCTGGCCGACCAGCACGGCAATGTCGTGGTCGTCTCCACCCGTGACTGCTCCCTCCAGCGCCGCCACCAGAAGCTGGTCGAGGAGGCCCCGGCCCCGTTCCTGTCCGAGGCGCAGAACGCGGAGCTGTACGCCGCCTCCAAGGCCATCCTCAAGGAGGCGGGCTACGCGGGCGCGGGCACCGTCGAGTTCCTCGTCGGGGTCGACGGCACGATCTCCTTCCTGGAGGTCAACACCCGTCTGCAGGTGGAGCACCCGGTCACCGAAGAGGTCACCGGCATCGACCTGGTGCGCGAGATGTTCCGGATCGCCGACGGCGAGGAGCTGGGTTACGACGACCCGCCGGTGCGCGGTCACTCCTTCGAGTTCCGTATCAACGGCGAGGACCCGGGCCGGGGCTTCCTGCCCGCGCCCGGCACGGTGACCGTGTTCAACCCGCCGACCGGCCCCGGCGTCCGGCTGGACGCGGGCGTCGAGTCCGGCAGCGTGATCGGCCCGGCGTGGGACTCGCTCCTCGCCAAGCTGGTCGTCACCGGCGCCACCCGCGAGCAGGCGCTCCAGCGCGCCGCCCGCGCGCTGAACGAGTTCACGGTCGAGGGCATGGCCACCGCCATCCCCTTCCACCGCGCCGTGGTCGTCGACCCCGCGTTCACCGCCGACCCGTTCCGGATCCACACCCGGTGGATCGAGACCGAGTTCGTCAACGAGATCCCCGCCTTCGCCGCGACGGCCGACGCCGAGACCGACGAGGAGCCGGGCCGGGAGACGGTCGTGGTCGAGGTGGGCGGCAAGCGCCTGGAGGTCTCGCTGCCGTCCTCGCTCGGCATGACGCTGGCCCGCACCGGCCTGGCGGCGGGCGCGCGGCCCAAGCGGCGCGCCGCGAAGAAGTCCGCCTCCGCCGCCTCGGGCGACACCCTCGCCTCCCCCATGCAGGGGACGATCGTGAAGATCGCCGTCGAGGAGGGCCAGGAGGTCCAGGAGGGCGATCTGATCGTCGTCCTGGAGGCCATGAAGATGGAGCAGCCCCTCAACGCCCACCGGGCGGGCACCGTCAAGGGACTGAGCGCCGAGGTCGGCGCGTCCGTCTCGTCCGGCGCGACCATCTGCGAGATCAAGGACTGAGCCACCGCTCCCCCTGTCTCCGGGAAGGGGCCCGCACGGCCGGTGCACACCGGTCGCGGCGGGCCCCTTCCGCCGTTCCGTCCGGGGCGCGGCCCCGGCGGTGGCATCCTGTGAGCCTGGCGGGAGACCGGACGGCTCCAGGGAGGACCCGCGCGATGGCGATCAGTACGGTGACGGGCTCGGCCCGCCCCATGCGGGCCGATGCCCGCCGCAACTACGAACGGCTGCTGACCGAGGCCCGGGCCGTCTTCGCGGCCCGGGGCACCGATGCCTCGCTGGAGGAGATCGCCCGGCGCTCGGGCGTCGGCATCGGCACGCTCTACCGGCACTTCCCCAACCGCCAGGCGGTGATGAACGCGGTCTTCCAGGACGCCGTGGACGCGCTGCTGGACCGCTCGGACGAACTGGCCCGCTCGGAACGGCCGTGCCGGGCGCTCATCGAGTGGCTGCGGGCGCTCATCACCCACGCCAGTGAGTACCGGGGCCTGTCGGGGGCGCTGATGTCGGCCTCGCAGGACGAGAGTTCGGCGCTCTCGCAGTGCTGTGTGCCGCTGTACGAGGCAGGGGACCGGCTGCTGGGCAGGGCGCGGGAGAGCGGCGCGGTGCGCGGGGACGTCTCGGTCGGCGATCTGATGCAGCTGACCAACGCGATCGCGCTGGCCGCCGAGCAGACCCCGGACGATCCGGGCCTCCCCGACCGGCTGCTGACCCTGACCCTCAGGGGCCTTCAGCCGGACCGCCCGCAGCCGGCGGCGCCCTGACGGGCTCCGCCCGGCCCGCCGGGCCGCCGCACAGGGCGTCCGGAAGCCGTGGGCGGCCCCGCACCCGCCCGGGGGCGGCCCCGGGCCGTACGGAGCCGCTCAGCGGCGGCGCATGTCGGCCATCCGGGCGCTGCGCTCCACCGCTCCCGCACCGGTCCCCGCGCCCGGCTCCAGCCCGCCCGCCGGATTGAGCCGGGCCGGACCGGGACCGGCCCCGCCCCGGGTGCGGCGCTGCCCCGGCAGGGGTACGTCGCGGCGGGGCGGGCGGCCCGGGGCGGTGTCGGTGTCGCCCGGCGGGGCGGACGGCGGCGGGGCGGAGGCGGCCGAGGAGGCTCCCGTACCCGCCACCGCGATCTGCACCCCCTGGTCGGCCAGCGCCTGTAGCTCGGTGGCCGCCCGGTCGTCGTGCGCGGGCGGCTCGTCCGTGACCAGTCGGGTGATGACGTCGGTGGGGACGGTCTGGAACATCGTGTCGGCGCCGAGCTTGGTGTGGTCCGCGAGGACCACGACCTCCGCCGCCGCCTGCACCAGCGCCCGGTCGACGCTCGCCGAGAGCATGTTGGAGGTGGACAGACCGCGTTCGGCGGTCAGCCCGCTGCCGGACAGGAAGGCGCGGGAGACCCGCAGCCCCTGGAGGGACTGCTCCGCCCCGCTGCCCACCAGCGCGTAGTTGGAGCCGCGCAGCGTGCCCCCGGTCATGACGACTTCGACCCGGTTGGCGTGGGCGAGCGCCTGGGCGACGAGCAGGGAGTTGGTGACGACGGTCAGTCCGGGCACCCTGGCCAGCCTGCGGGCCAGCTCCTGGGTGGTGGTGCCCGCGCCGACGACGATGGCCTCGCCCTCTTCGACGAGGCTCGCGGCGAGATCGGCGATGGCCGTCTTCTCCGCGGTGGCGGACAGGGACTTCTGCGGAAAGCCGGACTCCCGGGTGAATCCGCCCGGGAGTACCGCACCGCCGTGCCGGCGGTCGAGGAGTCCTTCGGCCTCCAGCGCCCGCACATCCCGCCGTACGGTCACTTCGGAGGTCTGGACGACGCGGGCGAGCTCACGGAGCGACACGGCCCCGTTGGCGCGCACCATTTCAAGGATCAGTTGGCGACGTTCTGCAGCGAACACGAAACTGACAGTAACCTGAGCGGCCGATAGTTTTCAGCAGTATGCGCCGAATAACAAGTAATGCGCTCACCCTGGTGCGTCAAGTGGTATGAGAGAGCGCCGGACCCGGTACCGGAACGATCACGGACCGGGCCGGACGCCCGGCCTCCGAGGGGCATCGGCCACCTCGCGCCGGGCGCTCGCGGACCCTTCGCGCTCAGCCCTCGCCGGTCGCCTTGCGGGTGTGCAACTGCCGCGCCACCTCGGCGATCGACCCCGACAGGGAGGGGTAGACGGTGAAGGCGTTGGCGATCTGCTCGACGGTCAGATTGTTGTCGACCGCGATCGAGATCGGGTGGATCAGCTCACTCGCGCGGGGGGCGACCACACAGCCGCCGACCACGATCCCGGTGCCGGGCCGACAGAAGATCTTCACAAAACCGTCCCGAATGCCCTGCATCTTCGCGCGGGGGTTGCGCAGCAGCGGCAGCTTGACGACCCGGGCGTCGATCGTGCCCGCGTCCACGTCCGCCTGGGTGTAGCCGACGGTCGCGATCTCCGGGTCGGTGAAGACGTTGGAGGAGACGGTCTTCAGATTCAGCGGGGTGACCGCGTCGCCCAGGAAGTGGTACATCGCGATCCGGCCCTGCATGGCCGCCACCGACGCGAGCGCGAAGACCCCGGTGACGTCGCCGGCCGCGTACACGCCCGGGGCGCTGGTGCGGGAGACCCGGTCGGTCAGGATGTGCCCGGAGTCCTTGAGCCGTACGCCGGCCTCCTCCAGACCCATGCCCGCGGTGTTGGGGATCGCGCCGACCGCCATCAGACAGTGCGAGCCGGAGATGACCCGGCCGTCGGAGAGGGTGACCTCCACCCGGTCGCCGACCCGCTTGGCGGACTCGGCGCGGGAGCGGGCCATGACGTTCATCCCGCGGCGGCGGAAGACGTCCTCCAGGACGGCGGCCGCGTCCGGGTCCTCGCCGGGGAGCACCCGGTCGCGGGAGGAGACGAGGGTGACCCGGGAGCCCAGGGCCTGATAGGCCCCAGCGAACTCGGCGCCGGTGACTCCGGAGCCGACGACGATCAGTTCCTCGGGCAGTTCGTCCAGGTCGTAGACCTGGGTCCAGTTCAGGATCCGCTCCCCGTCGGGCAGCGCGTCCGGGATCTCGCGCGGGTGGCCGCCGGTGGCGATCAGCACGGCGTCGGCGACGAGGGTCTCCTCGGCGCCGTCCGCGGCGCGCACGACCACCTTGCGGGAGCCGTCCGTGGCCTGGCGGCCGTCCAGCCGGCCCCGGCCGCGCACCACGCGGGCGCCGGCCCGGGTGACGGAGGCGGTGATGTCGTGCGACTGGGCGAGCGCGAGCCGCTTCACCCTCCGGTTGACCTTGCCGAGGTCCACGCCCACGACCCGGGCGCTCTGCTCCATCGGCGGGGTGTCGTCGGCGACGATGATGCCGAGCTCTTCGTAGGACGAGTCGAAGGTGGTCATCACCTCGGCCGTGGCGATGAGGGTCTTGGAGGGCACGCAGTCGGTCAGCACGGACGCGCCGCCGAGGCCGTCGCAGTCGACGACGGTCACCTCCGCGCCGAGTTGGGCGCCCACCAGGGCCGCCTCGTATCCGCCGGGTCCGCCGCCGATGATCACGATCCGGGTCACAGGGGTTACGCCTCGCGCTCTCATTGCTGCCGGGTGGGCCGGGCGGGTGTGTGTCCCCCGCCGGGTTCTCCCACTGGGGGGCTGGAGTACGTACCCCATTGTCCCGCACGCTTCAACTTGCTCGCCCCCGGGGGCTCCATTCGGTGTTCGGGGCCTCCCACGGGCGACCACGTCGCGCAGGGCGACCACCCGGGCCCCTCCCGTACCCTCAATCCCATGTCGCTCTACGCCGCGTACGCCGGCAACCTCGACGCGCGGCTGATGACCCGCCGCGCACCGCACTCCCCGCTGCGCGGCACGGGCTGGCTCAACGGCTGGCGGCTGACCTTCGGCGGCGAGCAGATGGGCTGGGAGGGCGCGCTGGCCACGGTCGTGGAGGCGCCGCGCTCCCAGGTCTTCGTCGCGCTCTACGACATCGCCCCGATGGACGAGGACTCGATGGACCGCTGGGAGGGCGTCGGGCTCGACATCTACCGCCGCATGCGGGTGAGGGTGCACACCCTCGACGGCGAGGAGCCCGCCTGGATGTACGTCCTGAACGGCTACGAGGGCGGGCTCCCCTCCGCCCGCTACCTCGGCGAGATCGCCGACGCGGCCGAATCCGCCGGCGCCCCCCACGACTACGTCATGGAACTCCGCAAACGCCCCTGCTGACTCCCGCCCATCCCCGCCCCGGCCCGAGGCACCCCGGCCCGCCCCGGCCCGAGGCACACCCCGGCCCACTCAAGCCCCGCAGCAAAACCAAGCCCCGCCGGCGATTGAGGCGCGCCCGTGGCCGCACCACACCCGACCACCCCAGCAAAACCAAGCCCCGCCGGCGATTGAGGCGCGTCCCCGTGGCCGCACCACCGAGGCGCGCCCCCCGTGCCCCCGGGCACCCCCCGTTCACCCACCCAGCCCCACCCCACCCCACAACCTTCGTCGGAAACGACAAGACAACGATCCGAGGACCGTACGCCGCTGCATCTACGCGCGTAGGGAATCACCGGTTACCCTCATTCGCGTGAACGCACATGTGAATCCGGACCTCGACGGCGCAACCGCCGACCCCCACCAGACGGCCGGTGCCGCCGCCGCGCGACTGCGCGAGCTGACCGGCGCCGAGACGCACGACGTAGCCCTGGTGATGGGCTCGGGCTGGGCCCCCGCCGTGGACGCGCTCGGCGCGCCCGAGGCTGAGTTCCCGGTCACCGAACTGCCCGGCTTCCCGGCCCCCGCCGTCCAGGGCCACGGCGGCACGGTCCGCTCGTACCGCATCGGCGACAAGCGGACCCTGGTCTTCCTGGGCCGTACGCACTACTACGAGGGCCGCGGCGTCGCCGCCGTCGCCCACGGTGTGCGCACCGCCGTCGCCGCGGGCTGCAAGACGGTCGTGCTGACCAACGGCTGCGGCGGTCTGCGCGACGGCATGCGCCCGGGCCAGCCGGTGCTCATCAGCGACCACATCAACCTCACCGCCACCTCGCCGATCGTCGGCGCGAACTTCGTCGACCTCACCGACCTGTACTCGCCGCGGCTGCGCGCGCTGTGCAAGGAGATCGACTCCTCCCTCGAAGAGGGCGTGTACGTCCAGTTCCCCGGCCCGCACTACGAGACGCCCGCCGAGATCAACATGGTCCGGGTGCTCGGCGGCGACCTGGTCGGCATGTCCACCGTCCTGGAGGCCATCGCGGCCCGTGAGGCGGGCGCGGAGGTGCTCGGCATCTCCCTGGTCACCAATCTGGCCGCGGGCCTGTCGGGTGAGCCGCTGAACCACGAGGAAGTCCTCCAGGCCGGCCGGGACTCGGCCGCGCGGATGGGCGAGCTGCTGACCAGGGTCCTGTCGCGGCTCTGAGCGACCCCGCCGGGCGGGCCGACCGCCCGCCCGGCGAGACCCGCCCGCCCCGCGCGGGCAGCCCCCGGGAGGGCCCTCGCGGCGAGCCCCGGGGAAAGGCTTCACCGTGCCCGGGCCCGCCCCGGGCATCCGGCGACACGTGCCCGGACGGACGAAGGGCACCTTGGGACACATGGACACGAGAGGCGGAGCGACCGTGCAGCAGGACCTCATCGCGCGGGCCCGGACATGGCTGGCCGAGGACCCGGACCCGCACACCCGGGACGAACTCGGCGGGCTGATCGAGGCGGGCGACCTGGACGAGCTGGCCGCCCGGTTCGCCGGGACGCTCCAGTTCGGCACCGCGGGACTCCGCGGCGAGCTGGGCGCGGGCCCCATGCGGATGAACCGTTCCGTGGTGATCCGCGCCGCCGCCGGTCTCGCCGCCCATCTGAAGGCGAAGGGCGAGGGCGACGGCCTCGTCGTCATCGGCTACGACGCCCGTCACATGTCGGCCGACTTCGCCCGGGACACCGCCGCGGTGATGGTCGGCGCCGGCCTGCGCGCCGCCGTGCTGCCGCGCCCGCTCCCCACCCCCGTGCTCGCCTTCGCCATAAGGCTGCTGGGGGCCGTGGCCGGGGTCGAGGTCACCGCCAGCCACAATCCGCCGCGCGACAACGGCTACAAGGTCTATCTCGGCGACGGCTCCCAGATCGTGCCGCCCACCGACGCGGAGATCGCCGCCGAGATCGACGCGATCGTCTCGCTGCACGACGTGCCCCGCGCCGACTCCGGCTGGGAGACCCTGGACGACAGCGTCCTGGACGCCTATCTGGCCCGTACGGACGCGGTGCTCACCGCGGGCTCCCCGCGCACGGCCGAGGTGGTCTACACGGCCATGCACGGCGTCGGCAAGGACGTGCTGACGGCGGCCTTCGCCCGGGCCGGCTTCCCCGCCCCCACCCTGGTGGCGGAGCAGGCGGAGCCCGATCCGGAGTTCCCGACGGTCGCGTTCCCCAATCCTGAGGAGCCGGGCGCGATGGACCTCGCGTTCGCGACCGCCCGCCGGGCCCGCCCCGACATCGTGATCGCCAACGACCCGGACGCGGACCGCTGCGCGGTCGCCGTCCCCGACGGCGGCGACTGGCGGATGCTCCGCGGCGACGAGGTCGGCGCGCTCCTCGCCGCCCATCTGGTCCGCGCGGGCGCGCGGGGCACCTTCGCCGAGTCGATCGTCTCCTCCTCCCTGCTGGGCCGGATCGCCGAGGCGGCGGGCCTGGGGTACGAGGAGACGCTGACGGGCTTCAAGTGGATCGCCCGCGTCGAGGATCTGCGGTACGGCTACGAGGAGGCGCTCGGCTACTGCGTCGACCCCGAGGGCGTGCGCGACAAGGACGGCATCACCGCCGCGCTGCTCGTCGCGGAGCTGGCGTCCGTCCTCAAGGAGGAGGGCCGCACGCTCACGGACCTCCTCGACGACCTCGCGGTGGAGCACGGTCTGCACGCCACGGACCAGCTCTCGGTGCGGGTCGAGGACCTGGGCGTCATCGCGGACGCCATGAAGGCCCTGCGCACCCGGCCGCCGGAGTCCCTCGCCGGGCTTGCGGTGACCGGCGCGGAGGACCTGAGCCGGGGCAGCGAGGCGCTGCCGCCGACGGACGGGCTGCGCTACTACCTGGACGGCGAGTACCGCGCCCGGGTGATCGTCCGTCCGAGCGGGACCGAGCCCAAGCTCAAGTGCTATCTGGAGGTCGTGGTCCCGGTCGCGTCCGCGAGCGGGCTGCCGGCGGCCCGGGAGCACGCGGCCCGGACGCTGGCCGTGATCAAGTCGGACCTGGCGGCGGCCGCGGGCATCTGAGACGTACCCGAGTACGCCCCGGTCCCGAGCGCGCGCAGCGCCCGGGGCCGGGGCGTCCGGCTGTCCGGCCGCCCCGGGGCGCGCTCGGGCGCGTGGTCCCTCACCCCTCGTGCCGGCCGAGACGGCGCTGCAGATCGATGTGGCGGAACTGGTAGACGGCTCCGACCTGCCGCAGCACTCCGCGGTGCTCGTGCGCGTCGCGCAGGAAGGCGAGCAGATCCCTCGGGACCTCGCGGCGCAGCACGAGAAGGCTCCGGGCCAGGACGACATGGGCCCACGCCGTCTGCCAGAGTCCGCTGACGATCCCGGCCGCGAGCCCGAGCCAGAGCGCGTTCGGGACCAGGGAGTCCGTCGCCCATTCGCCCGCCGTCGCCGCCGCCGTGAGTCCGATTCCGAACGCGGCGGCGAGTCCGACCGCGACGAAGGCCCGGCGGTCCTGGGCGAACTGTCTGCCCGGTCCGGTGGTGGAGGTGAGGGCGGGCGCCTCGGTGCGGAAGGCGAACGCGATCCAGACTCCCAGCCCGGACGCGATCCCGGCCGGGAGTCCGATCTCCGGGCGGAAGGCGATCGTCCCCCCGAGTCCGACGACCAGTCCGACCGCCGGACCGCTCACCAGGCCGCGGACCGACCAGCGCACCCTCGTACGCGGAGCGGGGAAGCCGGCCCCGCCGCCGAACGCGAACCCGTGGACCACGCCGACGGCCAGCGCGGCCGTGATCACGACCCAGAACACGCTGACGGCGTCGATCGTGCCGGGGTCGGCGAGCGCGACCGCGACTCCGGCCGCCGGTGCCCCGACCGGGCCGACCGCCGCCCAGCGAAGTCTCGTACGCGGGGCGGGAGGGCCCGCCCCGCCCCCGAACACCGACCCGAAGAACCATCCGACCGCCGATCCGACGGCGAGCCAGGCCGCGACCGCGACCGCGATCCTGGCCCCGGGCCGCAACGTGAACCCGTGCGTCAGCCCGTCCACGACCAGGGCCGTGATCCCGAAGGCGACCGCGAGGGTGGCCCCGAGCACGAGCCCGGCCAGCGCTCTGCGGAGCAGCGGCGGCAGCGCCCGGGGCAGCTCCCACCAGGCCAGGTCCGGGCTGCCCGCGCGCTCGTGCTCCAGGAACCGGGCGAGGAAGACGAAGGCGCGGTGGGCCTGTTCGGCGGTCCAGCGCGGGGGCCGGGCGCCGCCGGAGGCGTAGGCGGCCGGTATGAAGGCCTGGAACAGACGGGCGTCCACGGCGGCCCGGTCGGGGAAGGCGTCCGTGTCGCACAGCTCATCGGGGTGCGGGACGGCCTCGGGCCCCGGGGCGGCGTGGGGGCGGCGGTTGTAGACCGTACGGGCCAGGAACAGCCCCAGCGGGCTGCTCAGGGCCTGCCCGACCGGGGTGTCGGCCCCCAGCCGGGCGGCCACCGCGTCCCACCGGGCCGCGGCGGGGGCGTGCGGGCCGCCCGCGTCCCGGCGCAGATAGTCGGCGGCGGCCTCGGCGCCGAGCGGGAGGAGCTGGACGGCGGCCGCGCCGTTGAGCCGGACCGCGGCGTCCTGGCGGGTGACGGCGGCGCGGTAGGGGATCGCGCGGCAGGCCAGGACCATGGGCTGTTCGACGGAGAGCGCCCGGTTGAGGGCGTCGAGCGCAGGGGCGTGCCAGGCGGGCGGCAGTTCGTCGAGGCCGTCGAGGATGGGCAGGACACGGCCGGAGCCGATCAGGGCCTGGGCCAGATCGCCCGGCCCGCCCGCGGTGGCGAGGACCGGGCCCGGGGCGGGGCCGCGCAGTCCGGGGTGGGCGCGGCGGAGCTGTTCGGCAAGCCAGGTCTTCAGCGGCCGCCGGGGATCCCAGGAGGCCAGGGAGAAGAGCACGGGCACCGGGCCGCCGTCGGCGCGGCGCGCGGTCAGATCCTGGAGCAGGCGGATCAGCAGGGCGCTCTTGCCCGCGCCGGGCTCGCCCAGGATCACCATCCGCCGGGTGGGCACCCGGTCGGTGAACACCTCGGCGATGTCGGCCCACTGCCCGGCGAGCCCGGCGGCCCGCTCCGGCCAGTGCGCGGGCTCGCCGCCCGGTCCGCCGGGCCGGGCGCGGGCCAGCTCCGCCAGCTCCGGCCAGGGCTCGGCGAGATCGTCGTCCGCCGCCCGCCAGGCCACCGGCAGGGGGTAGGGATCGTTGCCCCGGCGGAGGGCGACCTCCTCGTCCCACTGGGCCCTGACCGCCGCCGCGAGCTGGTCGGCGACCGTGTCCAGATCGGCGGCCCCCGCCTCCGCCCGGTCGGCGCGGAAGGCCAGCCAGGCCAGATAGGCCGGGGCGAGGGTGGGCAGCAGCGCGGCGGCGGTCTGGGCCTCCGCCAGCTCGAAGAAGCGCCCCAGCCCCAGCGCGGCGGCGGCGCTCACCAGGAACAACAGCAGATACCGCACACCCACGCGCCCCGTGCCCGGGCCAGGCCCCCCGTGTCCCATACGGGCATCCTGCCCCACGCCGCCCGGCGACAAAGGCGTTCGGGAGGATCGGCGCACCCGCCGCCGGACCGCACGGACCGGCGCACCCGCCGCCGGACCGCACGAGCCGCACACCCGCCGCCGGACCGCACGAGCCGCACACCCACCGCCGGACCGCACGAGCCGCACACCCACCGCCGGACCCCGCGGGCTGGCGCACCCGCCGCCGGACCCCGCGGGTCGGCGCACCCGGCCGTCGGACCGCACGGGCGGCCCGTCCCGCGCCCCGGCGCACACCTCCCGTACCCCCGCGCACGCGCCGCCGGACCCCGCGCGCGGCCTTCCCCGTACCCCCGCGCGCTTCCGCCGCCCGCAGCCGTGCGCGCGCCCCTTCCTCGTACCCCCGCTCCCCCGAACAGCGCGCGGGCGGGCATCGCGCGCTCCCTCTCGTACGGGTGAATCTCCTGCGGCGTGGAGTCGGCGCGCTCCGCTCCCCCGGGCGGCCGGGCAATGGTGGCCCGGTACCGCCGCCGCCGAGCCCGAGGAGCAGCAGCCGTTGTCCCCCGCCGCGACCGCTCACGCCTTCGTCCCCGCCTCGCGCCGTGCCCGGAGCCGCAACCGGCCCGCCGGCGGCGGCGCGAGCGGGCCGCACGGCCGGCTGCTGGGCGCGCTGCGGCACGCCGGGCCCGCACTCACGGCGTATCTCGCCGTACGGCTGTGCGGGCTGCTGGTCCTGGCCCGGCTGGCGCACGCCCAGGGCCACGGCGTGTGGCCGACGCTGGCGGCGTCCTGGGACTCGAACTGGTATCTGGAGATCGCCGCCGACGGCTACGCGGACGCCCTCGGCACCCGGGTCAACGACAACAACCTCGCCTTCTTCCCGCTCTACCCGCTGCTGGTGCGCGCCCTCTCCGCGATCGCCCCCGGCTCGCCCGCCTCGGTGGGCCTGCTGCTCTCGGTCGGCTGCTCGTTCGCGGCGGCCTGGGGAGTCTTCGCGGTCGGCGACCGGCTGTACGGCCGCCGGGCGGGCACCCTGCTCACGGTGGTGTGGGCCACGCTGCCGGTGGCCGCCGTGCAGTGGATGGGCTATACGGAGTCGCTGTTCACGGCGTTGTCGGCCTGGGCGCTGTACGCGGTGCTGGCCGGCGGCTGGGGGTGGGCGGGGGCGCTCGCCTGTCTGGCCGGTCTGGCCCGCCCGACGGGCATCGCGGTGGCGGCCGCGGTGACCTGCGCCGCCCTCCTCTCCTGCCGCCGGACGCCGCGCGGCCGCCGCGCTCCGGCGGTCGTGGGCGCGGTGACGGCCCCGCTGGGCTGGCTGGCCTATGTGGCGTGGGTGGGGCTGCGGGTGGGCCGGTGGGACGGCTACTTCGCGGTGCAGCGGCTCTGGAAGAACGAGTGGGACGGCGGCCGGGCGACCCTGCTGGAGCTGCGCCAGCAGCTGCTCTACGCCGGCCGGACGCCGCTCTTCCTGCTGCTGGTCTCGGCGGTGCTGATCGTCTCGGCCGTGCTCTTCCTGCTCTGTCTGGCCGACCGTCAGCCGCTGCCGCTGCTCGTCTTCACGGGGGTGCTGCTGCTGGTGGTGCTGGGCAGCGCGGGCGTGTACTTCCCCCGCGCCCGCTTTCTGCTGCCCGGCTTCCCGCTGCTGCTGCCGGCGGCCCGCGCCCTGGCCGCCGCGCGCAGCCCGGCGGCGGTGGGGGTGGTGCTGGCGGCGGCCACGCTGCTGTCGGCGTGGGCGGGCGCGCACATGCTGCTGGTGTGGCACGGGCCGCCGTAGGCGCGGTCCGGGGCGGTGAGTGAGGGCTGCGGCCTCGGGCGCTATCCGACGGCGAAGAGGATCACGAGCAGGACCAGTCCGGCGACGGCGGGCGCGAACAGCTCGTACGCCCAGCGCACGCTGACCTCGCCCTGCGCGGAGGGGCTCTTCGCGTGGTGCTCGGCCAGCATCCGCATCTCGCGGATGGTCTGATCCGCCTGCGCGATCTTCGGCTGCTGCGCCGCGCTGTCGGTACGGCCCGGCTTGTCCCGCTTCATCTGCTGCCGGGCGGCGCGCTTGCGCTGCCGCAGCGACACGGGGACGGCCCAGAGCTGGTACTTGTCGCCGTCCTTGGTGAAGATCTCGCTCGAATATCCGGCGCGGACGTCCTCGACGACGCCCCACGGCAGCAGGACCGACCGGAACGGGTTCCGGATCCGCACCCGGTCGTCGTTGACGAAGACGGCGGGCCGCAGCGTGAACGCGATGATCACCGGCACCGCCAGCAGCACCGCGGCCACCGCGAACCACGGCGTCCGCCCGTCGCCCCGCACCACGGCGTCCCCGCCCAGCCACAGGGTGAGGCCGAGCAGCAGAACGCCACCGGCCATCCCGGCGGGCGAGCGGAAGACCCGATCGGCGTAGGAGGGCTCTGCGGGCGACTGCGAGCTGGTCATACCCCCGATTCTGCCCCACGCCCCGGGGGAGCCGCGCCCCGGGCGGACGGACCGGGGCCCGCGCTCCCGGACGGGCGGACGGACCGGGGCCCGCGCTCCCGGACGGACGGACCGCCGGTCAGCGGGCTCCCGGGTCGATCGGTTCCGGTACGGACTTCTCGACGGCCTCGAAGAGGTCCGAGTCCGTCTGCCGCCGCCACTCCGGGAGATCCGCCCAGTCCGCCACCTGTCCGGGCTTCGGCTCCCCGAGACGCCGATACGTCTGGGCTATCCAGCACAGGGCGACATACCGCCCCTTCTGCTCCCGGGTGAGCCGCGCCGCGCTCCCCCCGCTCGCCCGCAGGAACTCCCGTACCTGCTCGTACACCGCCACGGCGGCCTCCCGCTCCCACTGCGGGCGCTCCTCCCACGGCGTCGCGCACCCGGGTCCGGGCTCGCCGGGGAAGTGGCCGCGGACGCCGGCGATCCAGGTCTCGTGGAACAGCCGCGCGCCCTCGGTCCGCGCCGCTCCCGCTCCGGCTCCGGCTCCGGCGGGTCCGGCGCCCCGTCCCGACTCCCACTCCTCGCGGAGGATCCCGTGGACGACGGAGTCCCGCCACGCGCCGCGCACCAGCACATGGCCGCGGATCAGGCCCTCCTCCGCCATCCCGGCCGCGAGGAGCGTCCGTTCCGAATCGGTGTTGGACGGGGCCCGCGCCGCCCAGACCCGGTGAAGGTCCAGCCGCTCGAAGGCGAGGGAGAACAGCAGCCGGACGGTCTCCCTGCCGTACCCCGCCCCCCACGAGTCGGGGTTCAGGGCGAATCCGATCGTGGCGGCGCGCGGCTGGTGCGGGTCGAGGGCGAGACGGGCGAACCCGATCAGCCTTCCGCCGGCGCGCTCGACGACGGCGAGCGCGTACTCCTCGCGCGGAATTCGCGCCGCCGAGGCGACGGACCGGGAAACGATGTCCTCGACCTCCGGGCGGGAGCGAGGGGTGAAGCTCAGATGCCGGGTGGCCTCCGCGCTGCCGTAGATGGCGAACACGGCGTCCGTGTCGCCCTCGGAGGCGGTCAGTTCGCGGAGGCTGAGGCGCGCGTCGTCACACGTGACCGGATGCATGCGGGGGACCCTATCCCCCGCCCCCTACGTCGGCATGACGAGTGTCGGACGACTGCTGAACGCCGCGATCTCCTCGCGGAGTTCCCGGGCGGTGAGTACATCGCGGGACGGGCCCTGAAGCAGCGAGGCGCGGACGCGCTGGACCGAGCGGATGATGCCCGCGTTGCGCTGGCCCGGCGGCAGATCGAGGACCGGCTGGACCGCCTCCACCGCCCCCTCCAGATCGCCGGTGTAGAGCCGGGCGAGCGCGAGATCCGACTGGACGCCGGCCTGGTCGCCGAAGGCCCAGTGCGGATGGCCGGGGTCGCTGAAGCCCCGCGCCGCCTCCTCCGCGCGCCGCACCAGGCTCGCGTCCCCCTCGGGGAACGAGCCGAGGCCCAGCAGCACCGACGCCTCCACGCTGTAGTACGCCTGCCGGATCCGGGGGAAGAGGAAGTTGCCGCCCAGCGCGTCCAGATCGTCGGGGACGCAGCGGTCCCGCAGCTCCTCCGCCCGCCGGTTCGCCGCGACGACCGTCTCCGCGTCGCCGAGCAGCGCCGCCGCGCGGGCTTCGAGCCCCGCGAGCCATACGGTCACACTGCCCCGGAGCCCGTCGGCCGCGGTCACGCCCTTCCGGGCGTAGTGCACGGCGTCCTCCGGCCGGTCGGCCCAGTACGAGATCAATGACTGGAGCCCGCGAATCCACGCGCTCATGCCCACATGCTCCGCCTGGGCGGCACAGACCGCGGCGGTACGGGCCTGCATCATCGCCGACTGGGGATCGCCGAGGTCATGACTCGCCTTGGCCAGCATTCCGGACTCCAGCGCCGCCAGAAAATAGAGGTCCCGGGTCTGCGAGGGCCGGGCCTGGCCGCTTTCGAGCAGCCGGAACGTAACATCCTGAATATTTGTCAGATCGTCCAGAACCGAACCCAGCGGAACGCGAATATAAACCTCGGCGATACGACGAACCTCATCCTGAAGGTAGCCCAGGGTCTCCAGACCGACTTCATTCCGTTCCGCCGCCATGGCGAATCGGATTGCGCGTCGTGCGGCCATAGCTGTGTGCCTTCCCATCCATTCCAAATCCGCGCCAGGATCGGCGGGGAGTTCGCTGATCGGCGCGCCTGCGCCGGGCTCCGGCATCGGGACGGCACATGACTCCGCGGCCGGCACTTCGGCCAGGAGTTGTGTGATCGGCCGTCGGAATAGGTGAGCGAGTACGCGTCTCGCGTCGTTCTGCGGTGTCACCTTGCCGAAGTACCAGCGCTCGAACGTGCTCTCCGAGAGGGTGAGCGTCGCGAGAGAGCAGTCACCCGTCTCCCGGGCCAGCACCTGTGCGGCCAGCCGGTACTGGTGAGCGAAGGTCTTGTATTCGTTCCAGCCCTGCTGGTCGATCAGGACCCGGAGAAGTGTGACCATCATTCCCCCTCTGGGGCGTGTCCGGCGCGTCGCGAAGACACTACGACCGCGCCCGAGCCCTTTGGCCGGGTCAGCGGTGAATCATGCGATCTGACTCAACTCTGACGGGAGTCTGGCCGAACCGCATCCCCCCAACCACACCTATATGAGGCGCGTTTGACGGTGGATCTGGGCCTGGCTCGATTGCGACGATCCCAGGGCACACGGCTCTTCGCGGGCCGAGTCGTCATTCCGTGCCCATCATGCCTCAACTGCAATTGTTCGGCGGACAGTTGAGCGAGCGGAGGACCCATGTCGCCCGTCTCAGACACTCATCGGGACATCAGGCTCAATCTACGCCTGACCGTGGAGCCCTCGGAGATCGGCGGAATTCGTCACATCGTCATACAGCAACTCGCCGAATGGGAATGCACGGCGATCGTCGATGATGTGGTTCTGGTCGTCGGAGAGCTGCTGGCGAATGTCCACGCGCACGCGGAGGGCGTCTGCGGGCTCACCGTGGAGCGCCGGGGCGAGCGGCTGGTCGTCCGGGTGAGCGACACCGTGATGACGCCGCCCGCGCTGCGGGCGGGGTCGGGGTCGACGGAGACCGGGCGGGGGCTGGTACTGATCGACGCGCTCACCGAGCACTGGGAGACCACCATCACCTCCACCGGCAAAGTCATCACCTGCACCTTCACCACCCCCACCCCACCCCCCACCTGACCGGCGCTCAAGGACAAACCCGGCGCCCACACCCAGCCCGTCCGGCGATTGAGGACGAACCCGCACCCCAGGAACGGCGCACCGGACCAACCCCCCGAGCCCCGGCAGCCCGCCGCACCCCCACCCACCTCACCGCCCGACCGGGGCTCCGCCCCGCCCCCCGCGCCTCAAACGCCGGCGAGGCTGAAAAGCAAAACCAGCCCGCCCGGCAGACGACCCAGCGCCCGCACTTCCAGCCCGCCCGGCATTCGAGGACGGACCCGGGATCCCACACCCGGCCCGCCCGGGGACGAACCAACGCCCGCACTTCCAGCCCACCCGGCGCTCAAGGAAAGACCCGGCACCCCACACCCGGCCCGCCCGGCGCTCAAGGACAAACCCGGCACCCACACCCAGCCCGTCCGGCGATTGAGGACGAACCCGCACCCCCGGAAGCCCGCGCCAAAACACCCACCACCCGCCCGGCGGACAACCCCGAGGCGCGCCCACCCCCACGACACCCCCGCGAAGCACAACCCCAGCCCGTCCGGCGATTGAGGACAGCCCCGCACCCCAGGAACGGCGCACCGCCCCAAGCCCCCGGGCCCAGGCTCCCCGGCCCCCGGGCCCCCGAGCACAAGGCCCCCCGGGTGACCCCCACCACCCCACCCCCACACCCCCTATACACGCCGCTACGCGCGTAGATATGCTCGAGTGGTGAGCATGCCCACCGCACCCGCATCCGCCCTCCCGGAGGTCACCGCCTCCGACCAGGCCCTCCGTCGCTTTCTGCACGGGCTCCCCGGGGTCGACCCCGTCGGGCTCGAAGCCCGGGCCGCGTCGCTCGGGACGCGTTCGATCAAGGCCGACGCCAAGGCGTACGCCATCGATCTCGCGATCTCGATGATCGACCTCACCACCCTCGAAGGCGCCGACACCCCCGGCAAGGTCCGGTCGCTCGCCGCCAAGGCCGTGCGCCCCGACCCGACCGACCGGACCTCCCCCGCCACCGCCGCCGTCTGCGTCTATCCGGACATGGTCGCCACGGCGAAGGCCGCCCTGAAGGGCTCGGACGTCAAGGTCGCCTCCGTCGCCACCGCCTTCCCGGCCGGCCGCGCCTCCCTCGACGTGAAGCTCGCGGACACCCGTGACGCCGTCGCCGCCGGGGCCGACGAGATCGACATGGTCATCGACCGGGGCGCGTTCCTCGCGGGCCGGTATCTGAAGGTGTACGAGGAGATCCGGGCCGTGAAGGAGGCCTCGGGCGACGCCCGCCTGAAGGTCATCTTCGAGACCGGCGAGCTGTCGACGTACGACAACATCCGCCGCGCCTCGTGGCTCGGCATGCTCGCGGGTGCGGACTTCATCAAGACCTCGACGGGCAAGGTCGCGGTCAACGCGACCCCGGCGAACACCCTCCTCATGCTGGAGGCCGTCCGCGACTTCCGGCGGCAGACCGGGGTACAGATCGGGGTGAAGCCCGCGGGCGGCATCCGGACCAGCAAGGACGCGATCAAGTTCCTCGTCCTCGTCAACGAGACCGCGGGCGCCGACTGGCTGGACAACCACTGGTTCCGCTTCGGCGCCTCCAGCCTGCTCAACGATCTGCTGATGCAGCGCCAGAAGCTGGCCACCGGCCGCTACTCCGGCCCCGACTACGTAACCGTGGACTGAGCGGACATGACTACAGAGACCTCACCGGCCAACCCCTTCGCGTACGCGCCGGCGCCCGAATCCCGCGCGATCGTCGACATCGCGCCCTCGTACGGCCTCTTCATCGACGGAGAGTTCACCGAGTCGAGCGGCCAGGACCGCGCCAAGACCCTCTCCCCCGCCACCGAGGAAGTCCTCGCCGAGTACACCCAGGCCAACGCCGAGGATGTGGACCGGGCAGTCAGGGCCGCCCGGAAGGCGTTCGAGAAGTGGTCGGCGCTGCCCGGCTCGGAGCGGGCGAAGTATCTGTTCCGGATCGCCCGGATCATCCAGGAGCGCAGCCGTGAGCTGGCCGTCCTGGAGACCCTGGACAACGGAAAGCCGATCCGGGAGACCCGTGACGCGGACCTCCCGCTGGTCGCGGCGCACTTCTTCTACTACGCGGGCTGGGCCGACAAGCTCGGTCACGCCGGCTTCGGCCCGAACCCGCGCCCGCTGGGCGTCGCGGGCCAGGTCATCCCGTGGAACTTCCCGCTGCTGATGCTGGCGTGGAAGATCGCCCCGGCGCTGGCGACCGGCAACACCGTCGTGCTGAAGCCCGCCGAGACGACCCCGCTCTCCGCGCTCTTCTTCGCGGACATCTGCCGCCAGGCAGGTCTGCCGAAGGGCGTCGTCAACATCGTGACCGGCGACGGCCGCACCGGTGAGGCCCTGGTGGCGCACCCGGGCGTCGACAAGGTGGCGTTCACCGGCTCCACCGCCGTCGGCAAGGCCATCGCCCGGCAGATCGCGGGCACGGACAAGCGCGTCACCCTGGAGCTGGGCGGCAAGGGCGCCAACATCGTCTTCGACGACGCCCCCGTCGACCAGGCGGTCGAGGGCATCGTCAACGGCATCTTCTTCAACCAGGGCCAGGTCTGCTGCGCGGGCTCCCGGCTGCTGGTCCAGGAGTCGATCCAGGACGAGCTGCTGGACTCGCTCAAGCGCCGGCTGGCCACGCTGCGGCTGGGCGACCCGCTGGACAAGAACACCGACATCGGCGCGATCAACTCCGCCGAGCAGCTCGCCCGGATCACCGCGCTCGCCGACACCGGCGAGGCGGAGGGCGCCGAGCGCTGGTCCGCGCCGTGCGAGCTGCCGTCGGCCGGCTACTGGTTCGCGCCGACGCTCTTCACCGGCGTCACCCAGGCGCACACGGTGGCCCGGGACGAGATCTTCGGCCCGGTCCTCTCGGTGCTCTCCTTCCGCACCCCGGACGAGGCCGTCGCCAAGGCCAACAACAGCCAGTACGGGCTGTCGGCGGGCATCTGGACCGAGAAGGGCTCCCGGATGCTCGCGGTGGCGGGCAAGCTCCGGGCGGGCGTCGTCTGGGCGAACACCTTCAACAAATTCGACCCGACCTCGCCGTTCGGCGGCTACAAGGAGTCGGGCTTCGGCCGCGAGGGCGGCCGCCACGGCCTGGAGGCCTACCTCGCCCCGTCGACCCCGAAGGGCGAGCGCTGATCATGAGCACTGTCGAGCAGAACCGACTGAGCGTCTTCAAGACCTACAAGCTGTACGTGGGCGGGAAGTTCCCGCGTTCCGAGAGCGGCCGGGTGTACGAGGTGACCGACTCCAAGGGCAAGTGGCTGGCGAACGCGCCGCTCTCGTCCCGCAAGGACGCGCGGGACGCGGTGGTCGCGGCCCGTAAGGCGTTCGGCGGCTGGTCGGGCGCGACGGCGTACAACCGGGGGCAGATCCTCTACCGGATCGCCGAGATGCTGGAGGGCCGCCGGGAGCAGTTCGTCCGGGAGGTCGCGGACGCGGAGGGCCTCTCCAAGTCCAAGGCCGCCGCCCAGGTGGACGCGGCGATCGACCGCTGGGTCTGGTACGCGGGCTGGACCGACAAGATCGCCCAGGTGACGGGCGGGGCGAACCCGGTCGCGGGTCCGTTCTTCAATCTCTCCACCCCGGAGCCGACCGGCGTGGTCGCCGTGCTCGCGCCCCGGGACTCCTCGTTCCTCGGCCTGGTCTCGGTGATCGCCCCGGCGATCGCCACCGGCAACACGGCCGTGGTGGTGGCGAGCGAGAACGCGCCGCTGCCCGCGCTGTCGCTGGGCGAGGTGCTGGCCACCTCCGACCTGCCGGGCGGTGTGGTCAATGTGCTCTCCGGCCGTACGGGCGAGATCGCGGCCCCGCTCGCCGCGCACCAGGACGTCAACGGCATCGATCTGACCGGCGCGGACGACGAGCTGGCCAAGGAGCTGGAGATCGCGGCGGCGGACAATCTGAAGCGGGTGCTGCGGCCGGGCGCCGAGGCGTTCACGGCCGATCCGGGCACCCGCCGGATGACCGCGTTCCTGGAGACCAAGACCGTCTGGCACCCCACGGGCGCGCTGGGCGCGTCCGGGTCCTCCTACTAGGACCCGGACCCGGCCGCCGGGAGCCCCCTGCCGTCCCCGTCCGGCGGCAGGGGGCTCCCGTCATGGGCCCGGCCCCTCCGGTCCGGGCTCCGTTCGCGATCCGGACCGGTCAGCGGGATCGGGACCTCAGAGCGGCAGCCCCTTGACCACCGGGCCGATCAGCGGCAGGTCCTTGAGCGCCCCGCCCCGGGACAGCGGGCCGGTGACCAGCTCCGTCGAGATCGGCTTGAAGTCGGCGACCTGGGTGCCGACCGCGTTGGCCAGCGGGTCGACGCCCGTGTTGGCCAGCGGGTTGAGCTGGAGGCTGGTGACGTGGCCGAGGCCCGAGACGGAGTTGTTCACCGCGCCGACCGCGCCGCCGCCCGGGCCGCCCAGGGCCGTGCCGATCGCGTCGAGGCCGCCGTCCACCGCCGGGGCCGGGACCGCGGCCGCCTGCGCGGCACCGCCCGCGCCGAGGGCGGCGGCCATCGCCGCGACGGTCAGTCCGGCGCGCAGGGCGGTGCGCCGGGGGGAGTGAGCTGCATGACGTGCCATGGGAGTTCCCGCCTGGGTCAGTAATCGGACGAGCACTCAGCGTAGGCGAGCGGTGATGCTCATTCCACCGTCATCCCCGATGGGGCCCCTTACGGGTCAATGCCTCACACTGGTGTCCCGTGACCCCTACCCCGATACCGACGCGTGTCGTGCTGCTCGCGGGCCCCTCGGGCTCCGGCAAGTCCTCCCTCGCCGCCCGCACCGGACTGCCCGTGCTGCGCCTGGACGACTTCTACAAGAACGGCGACGACCCGACGCTTCCGCTGGTCGCGGGGAGCGCCGACATCGACTGGGACTCCCCGCTGTCCTGGGACGCCGAGGCCGCGGTCGCGGCCATCGCCGAGCTGTGCCGTACGGGGCGGACGACCGTCCCGGTGTACGACATCTCCGCCAGCGCGCGGGTGGGCGAAGAGGCGTTCGCCATCGACCGCACGCCGCTGTTCGTGGCCGAGGGGATCTTCGCGGCGGACATCGTGGCGCGCTGCGGGGAGCTGGGCGTCCTGGCGGACGCGCTCTGTCTGCGGGGCCGGCCCACGACGACGTTCCGCCGCCGGCTGGCGCGGGATCTGCGCGAGGGGCGGAAGGCGGTGGCCTTTCTGCTGCGGCGCGGCTGGCGGCTGATGCGGGCCGAGCGCGGGATCGTGGCGCGCCAGACGGGCCTGGGCGCGTATCCGTGCGACAAGGGCGAGGCCCTCGGCCGGGTGGCGGCAGCGGCGGCGGGCCGCCACCGTACGTCCCCCGCGGGTCACCCGACGGCGGACGCCACGCCCCCGGGCCGCCCCTGAGCCCGCCGAGCCCCCGAGCCCCTGAGCCCCTGAGCCCCGGCCGACGCGCCGGGCCGGGCCGCGGGACGGTCCCGTACCGGACCGTCCACGGGCGGGCACACGGGAAAAGGACGCCCGCGAGCGGACGTCCTTCGCCGGGATGGGAAAAGAGCACGGGACCGGACACGCCCCCCCGGCCCGTCCGGTCCCGTTCTTCTCCCCCGTGGCCCCCGTGACCCCTCAGGTCCCCCGACCCTTGTGGTCCGCCACGATTCCGCCGACTCCCCCGAGACGGCGGCCCCCGTTTCCCCCCTTTTCCCCCGTGCTTTCCCCCGTCGCCTCAGGCCACCAGCTCGCCGAAGGACTCCTCCTCGTCACGGCCGAAGCTGAGGACCTGGTCCTCGCGCAGTCGGCGGAGCGACCGCCAGATGCTCGACTTCACCGTGCCGACGCTGATGTTCAGGATGTCGGCGATCTCCGGGTCGGTGCGGCCCTCGTAGTAACGGAGGACCAGCATCGTCCGCTGGAGTTCCGGCAGCCTGGCCAGCGCCTGCCAGAGCACCGCGCGCAGCTCGGTGCCCCGCATCGCGTCGGTGTCGCTCGCCGTCTCCGGCAGCTCCTCCGTGGGGTACTCGTTGAGCTTGCGCCGACGCCAGGCGCTGATGTGCAGATTGGTCATGGTGCGGCGCAGATATCCCCCGACCGCCGCCTTGTCGCTGATCCGGTCCCAGGCCCGGTAGGTCGAGAACAGCGCGCTCTGGAGCAGGTCCTCGGCCTCGTAGCGGTCGCCGGTCAGGTGATAGGCGGTCGCGTACAGGGAGGAACGGCGCTCCTGCACGTAGGCGGTGAACTCCGCCTCCGACAGCCCCCCGGCCTCCGGTGCGGGCACCGGGCGCCGTCCCCCGTTCTCCCTGTACGCGGCCGCCGTGCCGACCGCCCCCGCGGTCGCGTCAACCACCGTCATGTACGACGGCTTGTGCTGACGCCCGGCGCCGCGAACGCACCCCCGCCCGTTCACGGCACCGGACTTCTCCGACGCCCGGCCGACGTCGTGGAGACGCGTGACAACTGCGTTTGAGGTGGTGCTGTGCAGTGCGTTCATCCCACGCCCCCCGTCGATCGGTGTCTGTTTCCGTCCAGGTGCCTAGAAGCTTGCCGAGGCGATTTCATGGCGGTGTCCGCCGACTGTCACAGGCCTGTCACAGGGGTACGGGAGGGGACGGAGACAGAAGCGACACGGAAGGGACCGGGCGGACCCGGCGGGGCGGCGAAGGCGGCGTCACGGGGCCGCTCCGGCAGGTCCAAAGGCTCCGGCGGTCGAACTCCGGCACACCCATGGGCCAGAATGACGTCCGTGCCTTTCCTGTTGCTGATCGAGGACGACGACGCCATCCGCACGGCCCTCGAACTCTCCCTGTCCCGCCAGGGCCACCGTGTGGCCACCGCGGCGACGGGAGAGGACGGTCTGAAACTGCTGCGCGAGCAGCGGCCGGACCTGATCGTGCTGGATGTGATGCTGCCCGGGATCGACGGCTTCGAGGTGTGCCGTCGTATCAGACGCACCGACCAGCTGCCGATCATTCTGCTGACCGCCCGGAGCGACGACATCGACGTGGTCGTGGGTCTGGAGTCGGGAGCCGACGACTATGTGGTCAAGCCCGTCCAGGGGCGGGTGCTGGACGCCCGGATCCGGGCGGTGCTGCGCCGGGGCGAGCGGGAGTCCACCGACTCCGCCACCTTCGGCTCGCTGATGATCGACCGCTCCGCGATGACCGTCACGAAGAACGGCGAGGATCTCCAGCTCACGCCGACCGAGCTGCGACTCCTGCTGGAACTGAGCCGGCGTCCGGGGCAGGCCCTGTCCAGACAGCAGCTGCTGCGCCTGGTGTGGGAGCACGACTATCTCGGGGACTCCCGGCTGGTGGACGCCTGTGTCCAGCGGCTGCGGGCGAAGGTGGAGGACGTGCCGTCCTCGCCGACCCTGATCCGCACCGTGCGCGGGGTGGGCTACCGGCTGGACGCTCCCCAGTGACTCGCGGCACCGCCCCCGCCCCGGTGAAGGGCCGCGCCCGGTGACCGGTGCCGCCAAGCGCGCGGTGCTCGCGGGGCTGCGCTGGACGAGTCTGCGACTGCGGCTGGTCGTGGTCTTCGCCGCGGTCGCGCTGACCGCCGCGGTCTCCGCGTCCGGGATCGCCTACTGGCTCAACCGCGAGGCCGTGCTGACCCGTACCCAGGACTCCGCGCTGGACTCCTTCCGCAAGGAGATGCAGAGCCACGCGGCCTCGCTGCCGCCGCTGCCGACGCAGAGCGAACTCCAGGACACCGCCGATCTGATGGCCAACGGCAAGACCGGCTACAGCGTGCTGCTGCTGGGCGAGCGGGACAAGGGCAAGCCGGTCGCGGCGACTTCGGACACGGACGACTTCACCCTCGACGATGTGCCGCTCACGCTCCAGGAGGCGGTCAACGACCGGCAGGAGCTGACCGCGGGCAACTCGGCTCCGTACCATCTGTACTGGCAGCGGGTGGAGCGCGACGGAAAGCCGTATCTGGTCGGCGGTTCGCGGATCGTGAACGGCGGGCCGACCGGCTATGTCCTCAAGTCCCTGGACAAGGAGCGCGAGGACCTCAACACGCTCGCCTGGTCGCTGGGGATCGCCACCGCGCTGGCGCTCGTGGGCTCCGCGCTGCTGGCGCAGGCCGCGGCGACGACCGTGCTGAAGCCGGTGCGCCGGCTCGGCGAGGCGGCCCGGCGGCTCGGCGAGGGCAAGCTCGACACCCGGCTGCGGGTCTCCGGCACGGACGAACTGGCGGAGCTGGCGCGGACCTTCAACAAGACGGCGGAGTCGCTGGAGAAGAAGGTCGCCGACATGAGCGCGCGGGAGGAGTCCAGCCGCCGTTTCGTCGCCGACATGTCACACGAGCTGCGTACCCCGCTGACCGCGCTGACGGCCGTGGCGGAGGTGCTGGAGGAAGAGATCGACAATCTCGACCCGATGATCGCGCCCGCGGTGAATCTGGTGGTCAGCGAGACCCGCCGGCTGGGCGATCTGGTGGAGAACCTGATGGAGGTCACCCGCTTCGACGCGGGGACCGCCAAGGTGGTGCTGGACACCGTCGACGTGGCCGACCAGGTCACCGCCTGTGTGGACGCCCGCGCCTGGCTGGACGCGGTGGATCTGGACGCCGAGCGCGGGATCATGGCGCGGCTCGATCCCCGCCGGCTCGATGTGATCCTGGCGAATCTGATCGGCAACGCGCTCAAGCACGGCGGCTCGCCGGTCCGGGTGTCGGTGCGGCTGGTCGACGACGACGCGGCGCTGCTGATCGAGGTGCGCGACCACGGGCCCGGCATCCCCGAGGAGGTGCTGCCGCATGTCTTCGACCGGTTCTACAAGGCCAGCGCCTCCCGGCCGAAGTCCGACGGCAGCGGGCTCGGTCTGTCGATCGCCATGGAGAACGCGATCGCGCACGGCGGCACCATCACGGCGGCGAACTCCCCGGACGGCGACGGCGCGGTGTTCGTGCTGCGGCTGCCGCTGGACGGGGCCGAATCCGCCGGAGGTCCCGGCGGCGGTACGGGCACGGGCACGGACGCCGGCGCGGTCACGGGTACGGGGTCCGGCGGCGGGAACGGCCGCGACGGCGGGGGCCCGGCGAGCGGCGGACGCGGAACAGAGGAGAGCGCTCAGTGAGGCGGAAGGCCCTGGCGCTGGCGGCGCTGACGGGCGGCACCCTGATACTCGCCGGGTGCGGGATCCGGACCACACAGGTGCCGGTGGACGCGGGACCCGCACCCTCCCGGATGCCGTGCGAGGTGCGCGGCGAGAATCGCGCCTCGCAGGATCCCCGGGGTTTCCCCGTACGGGTCTATCTGGTCTGCGCCTCCCAGCTGAAGTCGGTGGACCGCACGGCCGATCTGCCCCCGGAGACCTCGCCGGACGGCCGGGTCCGGGTCGCGCGCGCCCTGATGGCCATGCTGGAGCTGGGCCCCTCGGGCCGGGAGCGCGATGTGGGCTTCGGCACCGATGTGCAGGGGCCGGTGGGCGTCGGCGGACCCAGGCCGGGCGATCCCGCCGGGACGCTGCGGCTGAGCCGGCAGCCCGAGGATCTGCCGGAGGCCGCGCTCGCGCAGATCGTCTGCACCTTCGCGGAGAGCCGGGCCGCGGCGGCGGGCGGCACGGTGGTGCTGGGCGGACCGGGCGAGTACCCGCCCCGGGCGTACTCCTGCACCGCCGACGCCAAGGAGCGGCCGTCCCAGCCGCTGCCGACGACCGCTCCGCCCACGGCGGCGGCAGCGGCGTCCGACGCGCCGTAGGTCCGTTTCCGGCATCCGGCATCCGGCGGGAAACGGACCGGACGCCGAAGCGGCGGCCCCTGGCGCGTACGCCTCCGACCGGCGGAAACCGGACCGGACGGCGGCCCGGGGGCAGGACGGGGAAGCGGAACGGAACCATTTCCGGCATCGCGCGCGTCTTGTCGTGCGTGCAGCGTCAAGGTAAGGGCGGCAGTGCCGTCATCCGCTTGCGCGTGGCGGGGGTACTCCTCCTCCTCGCGCACTTGCTGCTCGCCGGGTGGCTGACCCTGCGCCCGCTGGACGTGCCCTGGGTGACGGCCGCGAATCTGGAGCCGCTCGCCACCGTCAAGGCGAATCTGGCGCTCGGCGCGGAGGAGGCCGTGCGCCGGATCGGCGGCGGGCTGCTGCTGCTGGCCCCGCTGGGCGTCCTGCTGCCGATGGCGAGCGGCCGGCTCGCCGTCTCCCCGTTCGGTTCGCTGGCCCGCACCACCGCCGCCGGGGCGCTGATCTCGCTCGCCATCGAGCTGCTCCAGACCGGGGTGCCGGGCCGGGTGCTCAATGTGGACTCGCTGCTGCTGAACACGGCCGGGGTGGTGCTCGCTCATCTGCTGGTGGTGCCGGCGGGCCGGGCGTGGCTGCGCCGGTCCCGGGGCCGGGCGCCGCGCCGCCCGGCCGGGGCGCGGCCGGGCGCCGGGCGGCGGACGCCGCTCCCCGGCCGCCGGGCCGGTTCCGGACCGGTCTCCGACCGCGGGACGGGTCCCGGCGGATCCGGCGCCGTCCTGAGGGAGGACGCCTCTCAGGGGGCGACCCCGACGATTACCAGGGTCGGCATCGCCCCGTAGAGCGACGCTTTGCCCGCGTTCGCACCGCACCATGGATACATCGGGAGCGGCGCACCACCACCGGGCCGCTCCCCCGTCCACACGATTCCGCGGTGACCGGCGCGGGGCTCGGCGAAGCCCCCCGGGTCCCGCGGCCGGTTTCGCGAAGGAGCCCACCATGGCCGCACTTGTCCGCCCCAGCGAGGGACGCATGATCGGCGGGGTGTGCGCAGCGCTGGCTCGGCGCTTCGGCACCTCGGCCGTCACCATGCGGGTGATCTTCCTGGCCTCGTGTCTGCTGCCGGGGCCGCAGATCCTGCTGTATCTGGCGATGTGGCTGCTGCTGCCCGCCGAGCGCCGCTCGGCGAAGGCCGCCTCCGCCTGGTAAGCCGATCGGCCCGTGTCACGACCGTGGGGCCCCACCGCGTCAGCGGTGGGGCCCCACGTTTCTGCCGTGCGGCGGCGGCCGGCCGTCTCAGCGGGGAAGCGACGGCGGCCGGGCCGGGCCTCTCCCCCGGACCGGGCCGGAGACCGGCGGGTCCGGGAGAGCGGGGCCCTGGATCACTCCGAGGGCCTGGATCACTCCGGGGGCCGGTGTGATCCGGAAGGCAGGGGATCGGTTCTTTCCGGGCTCAGACGGCTCCGCCGAGGAGGCCGCCGACCACGGGCAGGCCGCCGGCCGGCACCGGCAGACCGCCGGTGGGCAGGGTCTGGGTCAGCTGTCCGACGGGGAGGCCGCCGAGCAGACCGGTGACGGCCTCGGTGGGGGCGCCGGGGGCCAGGGTGCGCTGCGCGGCGCCCTGGACGGTGCCGGGCAGGGTGGCGGCGCTCTGGGTGAGCGCGCCCTGGGCCCCGGTCAGCGACTCGGAGGCGCCCGGGAGGGTGGTCAGGAGGTCCTGGGCCGGCAGCACGCTGGAGACGGTGTCCAGGGAGGTGGCGGAGTCGGGCAGGGGAGCGGGCGCGGCGGAGGCCGCGCCGGCGCCGGCCGCGGCGAAAGCGACGCCGAGGGCGGCGACACCGAGAGTCTTGGCAGCAGACTGCTTCATCAGGGGTGTGTCCTTGGGACGGGGGAATATGAGCGGCTCCGCAAGCTAGCCACAGCCCCGACCCGGAGGCAAACATCCCGGAACGGCCGGGTGTTGACATTCCCGGCCGCTCCGGAATTCGTGCTATCGGCTCTCCGCGGTGGAGGATTCGCTGGTCGTGGCGGTCTGCCGGAACAGCCATTCGGATTTCAGCTCGGCGTATCCGGGCTTGATGACATCGTTGATCATCGCCAGTCGTTCATCGAAAGGGATGAAGGCGCTTTTCATTCCGTTGACGGTGAACCACTGCATGTCGTCGAGCGTGTATCCGAAAGCGTCGGCCAGATGCTCGAATTCCCGGCTCATGCTGGTGCCCGACATCAGCCGGTTGTCGGTGTTGACCGTGGCCCGGAAGTGCAGCTTGCGGAGCAGCCCGATGGGGTGCGCCGCGTAGGAGTCGGCGGCCCCGGTCTGGAGGTTGGAGGTCGGGCACAGCTCCAGCGGGATGCGCTTGTCCCGTACGTAGGAGGCGAGCCGGCCGAGCCGCACCCGGCCGTCCTCGGAGACCGTGATGTCGTCGATGATGCGTACGCCGTGCCCGAGCCGGTCGGCCCCGCACCACTGGAGCGCCTGCCAGATCGACGGCAGTCCGAACGCCTCGCCCGCGTGGATGGTGAAGTGGTTGTTCTCGCGCTTGAGGTACTCGAAGGCGTCGAGGTGGCGGGTGGGAGGGTAGCCCGCCTCGGCTCCCGCGATGTCGAAGCCGACGACTCCCTCGTCCCGGTAGCGGTTGGCGAGTTCGGCGATCTCCAGGGCGCGGGCCGCGTGACGCATGGCGGTGAGCAGCGCGCCGACCCGGATGCGGCGGCCGGCCGCGCGGGCGATCCGCTCGCCCTCGCGGAAGCCCTCGTTGACGGCCTCGACGACCTCTTCGAGGGTGAGCCCGGACTCCAGATGCTGTTCGGGGGCGTAGCGGACCTCGGCGTACACGACGCCGTCCTCGGCGAGGTCCTCGGCGCACTCGGCGGCGACCCGGACGAGGGCGTCCCGGGTCTGCATCACCGCGCAGGTGTGGGCGAAGGTCTCCAGATACCGTTCCAGGGAGCCGGAGTCGGCGGCCTCGCGGAACCAGAGGCCGAGCTTGTCGGGCTCGCTCTCGGGGAGCGCCGCGTAGCCGACGGCGCGGGCGAGGTCGATGATCGTGCCGGGACGCAGCCCGCCGTCGAGGTGGTCGTGGAGGAGCACCTTCGGAGCGCGGCGGATCTGTTCCGCGGTAGGCGTGTTGAGGGTCTGGCTCGTCATCTGCGCACTCTAGCCCCTACGCGCGTAGAGCGGACCGGGTCGATACGTAACAGTGACTGCGCGTACGGGTGGCGCGCGGGCGTACTTCTGAGACTGTTCTGCCATGGCACACCGCGCACTGCCCCCGTGGCGGGGACGGACCGAAGAGCGTGACACGACGGCGGGGGAAGGAGGCGTCCGGCTGGGCCGGCCCTATCGCACCCGGTCGGCCGGGGTCGAACCGGTCGTGGGCGGGGTGGTGCTCCTGCTCCCCGACGGCGAGCGGGAGTCGGCGCGGGGGCCGTCGGCCCGCTCACTGCTGCGGGTCTTCCCGCTCGGCCGGGAGCTGGCGCGGGCGGGCCGCGCGGACGGCTTGGTGGTGCACTCGGTGCGCTACCGCCGCCGGGGCTGGAACGGGCCGGACGCCCAGCTGGCCCGGGACGCGTCGCGGGCGGCGGACGAGGCGGTGCGGCGGTACGGCGATGTGCCGGTCTGTCTGGCGGGCCACGGCTTCGGCGGGCGGGCGGCGCTGCACGCGGCGGACCATCCGGCGGTCGGCGCGGTGCTGGCGATGGCTCCGTGGCTGCCGGACGACGGGCGGGGCGGCGGCCGAAACGGCGAGCGGGACGGCCCCGCGGACGAGCCGGAGCCGGTGAAACAGCTGGTGGGACGGCAGGTGCTGATCGTGCACGGCACCAATGACGCCCGGACGGACCCGGATCTCTCCTATCGGCTGGCGGAGCGGGCCAAGAAGGTCAACCGGAACATATGCCGGTTCGAGGTGCACACGGACGGCAACGCGCTGCGGCAGCACCACGCCGAGGTGATGGCCCTGGCGACGGACTTCGTGCTGGGCTCGCTCTTCTGCCATCCGTACGCGCGCCCGGTGGCGGACGCGCTGGCCGCGCCGCCGCCGCTGGGGCTGCGGATGCCGCTGGCGGCGGGTTTCGGGAAGTCGCTGAGGCCCTGAGGCCCCTTCCTCTCCGGGGGATCCGCCGGGCCGCGCCGGGCCGTCCGGCGGACGGGGGCCTCGCGCTCGCGCGCCCGGGCACGCCGGTCACCGCCCCGGCCGCTTTGGTCACTCCGGTCGCCTTGGTCACTCCGGGCACTCTGGTCACTCCGGGAGCAGATGGCCCCGGCGGGAGAGCAGGAACTTCTTGAACGCGGCGACCGGGGCGGTGTCCGGGTGGCCGTCGAGCCAGGCGACGCCGATCTCACGGACGGCCCTGGGGGCGGTCACCGTCAGCTCCACCACCCCGGGGCGCGCCACGGCGGGCGGCGGCAGCAGGGCGACGCCCAGACCCGCCGCCACCAGTCCGCGCAGGGTCTCCGCCTCCTCGCCCTCGAAGGCGACCTTGGGGGTGAAGCCCGCCCGGGCGCAGAGGTCGTCGGTGATCCGGCGCAGCCCGTAGCCGGGCTCCAGGGTGACGAAGACGTCGTCGGCGGCCTCCGCGAGGCGGATGCGCCGGCGGCGGGCGAGCCGGTGGTCGTCGGGGACCACCAGCCGCAGCCGCTGCTCGTCCAGCCGGCGGGCGACGAGATCGGGCGCGTCCGGTACGGGAGAGGTGAGGCAGAGGTCGAGATCCCCGGCGCGCAGCCCGCCGAGCATCGCCTCGCCGTGGTTCTGGACGAGGGTGAAGCGGACCCGGGGGTGGTCCGCGCGGAAGGCCCGCAGCAGCGCCGGCACGGTCTCGGAGCCCATGGTGTGGAGGAAGCCGAAGGCGACCTTCCCGCCGCTGGGGTCGGCGTCGGCCCGGACGGACTCGGCGGCGCGCTCGACCTCGGCGAGGGCGCGCTCCACGGAGGTGAGCAGGGTGCGGCCGGCGGGGGTGAGGGAGACGGTGCGGCCCCGGCGGGCGAAGAGGGTCACCCCGAGATCGCGCTCCAGCCGGACGACGGCCCGGGAGAGGGTCGACTGCGGGACGCCCATCTCCTGCGCGGCGCGGGTCACGTGTTCGTGCCGGGCGACTCCGGCGAAGTACGCGAGGCGCGGGGCGAGCAGCAGCGACATGTCTTCTTCGTAACTGCTCTGTGACAGCCGAGGCTGTGAGCTGTGCTCATGCATCATGGGAACGATTATGGCCATTCCATGCATTGGACGCATGAAATGACTGGGCATACGTTCGGCATATGCCTGCTGCCAGTACCAAGGCGTCCACCACGGTGGGCGCCGTCGTCCCTTCCTCCGAGTCCTCCGCGTCCTCAGGGTCCTCCGCCTCCCCCGACGCTCCCGGGTCCGCCGGGCCGGCCGAGCCGCCCCCTGGCCCGGAGCGGCTGGCCCCGGGCCGCCCCGGCTACCGCCGGATGAGCCTCGCGCTCTTCGCGGCCGGCATGGCGGCCTTCGCCCTTCTCTACTCCACGCAGGCGCTGCTGCCCGCCGTCTCCGCCGGCTTCGGCGTGAGCGCGTCGGCGGCCAGCTGGACGGTCTCGGCCGCGACGGGCGCGCTGGCCCTCTTCGTCCTTCCGCTGAGCGCGCTCTCCGAGCGGTTCGGCCGGCGCACCCTGATGACCGTCTCGCTGTCGGTGGCGGTCGTCCTCGGGCTGCTGGTGCCCTTCGCGCCCAGTCTGGAGTGGCTGGTGGCGCTGCGGGCGGTGCAGGGCGCGGCGCTGGCCGGGCTGCCGGCGTCCGCGATGGCGTATCTCGCGGAGGAGGTCCGGCCGAAGGCGCTGATCGCCGCGATCGGGCTGTTCGTGGCGGGCAACAGCGTCGGCGGGATGAGCGGCCGGATCGTCACCGGCTGGGCGGCGCAGCTGTGGGGCTGGCGCGCGGGTCTGCTGGCGGTGGGCCTGCTGGCCCTGGCGGGCGCGGTGGCCTTCCGGCTGCTGCTGCCGAGGGCGCGGCACTTCACCCCGGGGACGCTGAGTCCGAGGGCGCTGGGGCGGACCGTGCGCGGTCATCTGTCGGACCCGCTGCTGCTGCGGCTGTACGGGATCGGCGCGCTGTTCATGACGGTGTTCGGGGCGGTGTACACGGTGATCGGCTACCGGCTGGTGGCGGCGCCGTTCAGCCTTCCGCAGGGCGTGGTGGGCTCGATCTTCCTGGTCTATCTGGTAGGTACGGCCTCCTCGGCCGCGGCGGGCTCCCTGGTGGGGCGTCTGGGCCGGCGCGGGGCGCTGTATCTGGCGATGACCACGACGGCGGCGGGGCTGCTGCTCTCGCTGTCGGCCTCGCTGGCCGCGGTGCTGGCCGGGCTGGTGCTGATCACCGCGGGCTTCTTCGCGGGGCACGCGGTGGCCTCGTCGTCGGTGAGCCGTACGGCGACGACGGGCCGGGCGCAGGCGTCGGCGATCTATCAGTCGGTGTACTACCTGGGCAGCAGCGTGGGCGGCACGCTCGGCGCGATCGCCTTCCACGCGAGCGGCTGGCCGGGCACGGTGGGCCTCGGTCTGCTGGCGGTGCTGGGCGTGGTGTCGATCACGCTGTACGGGACCCGGGCGGCGCGCGCCGAGCGGCGGTCCCTCGTCCCGGTCGCGGGCTGAGCGCCCATCGGCCGCCGACCGTATCGGGATTGAGACCTGTTCCCTACAACCGAACCTCTCTTTCATGCGTCAAATGGTGCAAGCCACTGCGAAACGCAACGGCGCACGGAGGGGAGTGGAACGGTGGGGAACGCGATACGGGCACAGAGAACATCAGGGGTACGCCGGATCCGCGGCGCGGGCGGCGGCCTCCGCCGCGGCGCCGGTCTCACGCTCGCGCTGACGGGGCTGGTGGTCCCGCTGACGATGGCGCTGGGCAGCACGCCGGCCGTCGCCGCGGCGTCCTGTTCGACGTCGGCGGGGCCGCACCAGAAGCAGGTGGAGAAGTTCCTCGGCCGTCCGGCGGACGGCCGGCAGTCGGCGGCCGACTGCAAGGCGATCCGGGCCTTCCAGAACAGCCACGGCATCACTCCGGCGGTCGGCTACGCGGGTCCGCTGACCTGGCGGACGATGAACACGATGCTCCAGCAGCGGGCGGCGGGGAAGAATCCGAACAAGGCCGGCAAGTGCCCGACGAACAAGGGCCGGATCGCCTGTGTGGACCTGACCCGGCAGCTGAGCTGGATCCAGGACGGGAAGAAGCTGGCGTACGGCCCGGTCCCGGTGCGCACCGGGAAGGACGGCACGGAGACCCGTACCGGCGCGCGGAAGATCTACTGGCGGAACATCGACCATGTCTCGTCGATCTACAAGGTGAAGATGCCGTACGCGCAGTTCTTCGACGGCGGTCAGGCCTTCCACTCGGTGACCAAGTCGATGTGGAATCCGCCGGGCTCCGCGGGGTGCGTCAACATGCGTCCGGGGGACGCCAAGGCGTACTGGAAGATGCTGCGGAACGGGGACGACGTTCACGTCTATGGGCGTAAGCCGGGAACCTGAGCCCCCGTTGTCAGTCCTCTCCTGTAGGTTCCCAAGGGCTGGTGCCGATGGGCGACAGGGGTGGACCCGATGAGTGATCTGGCAACAAAAGAAGACCTGGACGCGGAGCTGGAGAAGTACCGGCGGGAGCTGACCGGTTACTGCTATCGCATGCTCGGATCGTCCTTCGAGGCGGAGGACGCGGTCCAGGACACGATGGTCCGCGCCTGGCGGAACGTCGGCAAGTTCGAGGGGCGTTCGTCGCTGCGCTCATGGCTCTACCGCATCGCGACGAACGTCTGCCTCGACATGCTGAGCGCGGGCAACCGGAGGGCGCGTCCCATGGATCTGAGCGGGCCGACGCCGGTGGCCCAGGCGCAGCTCAACGCCCGCCCGGAGGCGACCTGGCTGGAGCCGGTGCCCGACGGGCGGGTGCTGGCGTCGGCGGATCCGGCGGAGCGCGCGGTGGAGCGGGAGTCGATCCGGCTGGCGTTCGTCGCCGCGCTCCAGCATCTGCCGCCGAAGCAGCGCGCGGTGCTGATTCTGCGCGAGGTGCTGGCGTGGAAGGCGGTGGAGGTGGCCGAGCTGCTGGAGACCTCCGTGGCCTCGGTCAACAGCGCGCTCCAGCGGGCCCGGGCGACGCTGGCGGAGTCCCCGCCGGAGGCGAGCGACGCGGCGAATCCGCTGGACGAGGAGCAGCGGGAGCTGCTGGAGCGGTATGTGGCGGCCTTCGAGGGCTATGACATGGAGGCCCTGAAGAAGGTCCTCCACGACGACGCCACGCTCTCCATGCCCCCGTACGACCTGTGGCTCCAGGGCTTCGACGACATCGTCGGCTGGCTGCTGGGCGTGGGTTCGGTCTGTCGTGGTTCGCGGCTGGTCCCGACGGTGGCGAACGGGCTGCCCGCGTTCGCCCACTACCACCCGGCGGAGGACGGCGAGGGGTACACGCCGTGGGCGCTGATGGTCATGGACGTCCGGGACGGGAAGATCGCGGGGATCACCTCGTTCCTGGACACGGCCCGCTGGTTCCCCGTCTTCGAGCTGCCGGAGCGGCTGGCGAAGGAGCACGGCTGACGCGCGGTCCCGGATCGGGCCGGTCCGGGGCCGGTCCGGTGTCCGGGCCGGTCAGCCGGGGTCGGCCAGTCCCGTCAGCCCGATCAGGTCGAGAAGGGCGAGCAGTTCGGGGGAGGCGTCGCGCAGCCGTATCCCGCAGCCGAGACGGCGGGCGGTGAGACGCATTCTGGCGAGCGCGTCGACCGCGGTCAGATCGGCCGGCGCCAGCCCGCCGACCTCGCAGATCGCCTCGGTGGCCCCGGCCCGGAGAAGCTCGGCGCCCAACTCCTCGCACAGGCGGGGCACATCGTCCCGGGAGACACGGCCGGAGATGCGCACGACGACGGTCTGGGTGGCAGTCACACCAAGGAGACTGTCCGCGCGGGCGGAAATCATCGGCGGGCCGGGGAGCGGGTGCGCCCCGGCCGCCGACGAGGGCGGGTCAGGTGATCCGCCGTGAGGGGCGGGTCAGGCGATCCGGTCCAGCACGATCGGGCTCGCCGTGAAGGCCGTGCCCGCCGGGGCGATGTCGTAGGAGGACTCCAGCGACTTCAGCGCGTAGGCGAACTTCTCCGGGGTGTCCGTGTGCAGGGTCAGCAGCGGCTGGCCCTCGGTGACCGTGTCGCCGGGCTTGGCGTGCAGCTCGACGCCCGCGCCGGCCTGCACCGGGTCCTCCTTGCGGGCGCGGCCCGCGCCCAGCCGCCAGGCGGCGACGCCGACGTCGTACGCGTCGAGGCGGGTCAGCACGCCGGAGGCGGGCGCGGTGATCACCTGGCGCTCGCGGGCGACGGGGAGGGCCGCGTCCGGGTCGCCGCCCTGGGCAGCGATCATGCGCCGCCAGACGTCCATCGCCGAACCGTCCGCGAGGGCCTTCGCCGGGTCCGCGTCCTTCAGACCGGCCGCGTCCAGCATCTCGCGGGCGAGCGCCAGCGTCAGCTCGACGACATCGGCCGGTCCGCCGCCCGCCAGCACCTCGACGGACTCGCGGACCTCCAGGGCGTTGCCCGCGGTGAGGCCGAGCGGGGTGGACATGTCGGTGAGCAGGGCCACCGTGCGCACCCCGCTGTCGGTGCCCAGCGCCACCATGGTGGAGGCCAGCTCCCGGGCGTCCTCCACGGTCTTCATGAACGCGCCGGTGCCGGCCTTGACGTCCAGGACCAGCGAGCCGGTGCCCTCGGCGATCTTCTTGGACATGATCGACGAGGCGATGAGCGGGATGGCCTCGACGGTGCCGGTGACATCGCGCAGCGCGTACAGCTTCTTGTCGGCGGGGGCCAGGCCGTCGCCCGCCGCGCAGATCACCGCGCCGGTGGTGTCCAGGACATGGAGCATCTCCTCGTTGGAGAGCAGCGCGCGCCAGCCGGGGATGGACTCCAGCTTGTCCAGGGTGCCGCCGGTGTGGCCGAGGCCGCGCCCGGAGAGCTGCGGGACGGCGGCGCCGCAGGCGGCGACCAGCGGCGCGAGGGGCAGGGTGATCTTGTCGCCGACGCCGCCGGTGGAGTGCTTGTCGGCGGTGGGCCGGGAGAGGGCGTCGAAGTTCATCCGCTCGCCGGAGGCGATCATCGCCGCGGTCCAGCGGGCGATCTCCGTACGGTTCATGCCGTTCAGCAGGATCGCCATCGCCAGGGCCGACATCTGCTCGTCGGCCACCTCGCCGCGGGTGTAGGCGTCGATGACCCAGTCGATCTGCTCGGGGCTCAGCTCCCCCCGGTCCCGCTTGGTGCGGATGACGGAGATGACGTCCATGGGATTCCTCCAGAGTGACGGGTCTCTGCGCTCTACGCGCATAGAGACCGAGGGTAAAGGCCGCGGCCCCTCCGTCGGGACGGAGGGGCCGCGATCGGGAGCCTAGGCGAGGTTCTTCGGGCCGAAGGCCTGGGGCAGCATCTCCGCCAGGGTCACGATCCCGCCGGGGGTGTCGAGCAGCAGCTCGGGCCCCCCGAACTCGTACAGCAGCTGACGGCACCGGCCGCACGGGACCAGGCTCGCACCCCGGCCGTCGACGCAGGTGAAGTGGGTCAGCCGGCCGCCGCCGGTCGCCTGGAGCTGGGAGACCAGGCCGCACTCGGCGCAGAGCGAGAGCCCGTAGGAGGCGTTCTCGACATTGCAGCCGGTGACCGTGCGGCCGTCGTCCACCAGGGCGGCGACCCCGACCGGGAAGTCCGAGTAGGGCGCGTACGCGTGGGTCATCGCCTCACGCGCCCGGCTCCGCAGGGCCTCCCAGTCGACAACGGCCGTCGTCACTTGCCCTGCCCCTTGCGATAGCGCATGCCGTCCGCCTTCGGCATTCGCAGCCGTTGCGCGGAGAGGGAGAGGACCAGCAGCGTCACCACGTACGGGGTGGCGGTCACGAACTCGTTGGGCACGGTGTCCGTGGCCAGGTACCAGAGCAGCACCAGGGCGGCGACGACCGAGCTGGCCACGGCCTGGACCGTGCTCTTGCGGTAGAACTTCCAGATCGCCAGGGCCACCAGCACGACCACCAGCAGCAGCAGGAGCGCGTGGACGGTCTGGCCGCCGTTGCGCAGCTGGAGCGCGTCGGTGAAGCCGAAGAGGCCCGCGCCCATGGCGAGCCCGCCGGGCCGCCAGTTGCCGAAGATCATCGCGGCGAGACCGATGTAGCCCCGGCCGCCGGTCTGGCCCTCGTTGTAGATGTGCGCGGTGACCAGCGACAGGAACGCGCCGCCGAGACCGGCCAGACCGCCGGAGACGATCACGGCGATGTACTTGTACTTGTAGACGTTGACGCCCAGCGACTCGGCGGCGATCGGGTTCTCGCCGCAGGAGCGCAGCCGCAGTCCGAACGAGGTCCGCCACAGCACGAAGAACGTCATCACGAAGAGCGCCACGGCCACCAGGGTCAGCAGCGACAGATTGGTGACCACGCCGCCGAGGATGCCCGCCAGGTCCGAGACGAGGAACCAGTGGTGCTTCTCGATCGAGGCGAGCCAGTCGGAGACCCCGGGCACCGTGATGGAGGTGATGGAGTCGGAGGGCGGTGACTGCTTGGGGCTGCCGCCCGCCGCCTGCGCCGCGCCGGTGTTGAACCAGAGCTTGGCGAAGTAGGTGGTGAAACCGACGGCCAGGATGTTGATCGCGATACCGGAGATGATGTGGTCGACGCCGAAGGTGACGGTGGCGACCGCGTGCAGCAGACCGCCGAGCATGCCGCCCAGCACACCGCAGAGCACACCGATCCAGGGATCGGTCTGCCAGCCGGCCCAGGCTCCGAAGAAGGTGCCCAGGATCATCATGCCTTCGAGGCCGATGTTGACCACGCCCGCGCGCTCGGCCCACAGACCGCCGAGACCGGCGAGACCGATCGGCACCGCCAGCGAGAGCGCGGCGCTGATCAGTCCGGCCGAGGTGATGTCCTGCGCGCCGGTGACGGCGCGGACCGCGGAGAGGGCGAGCAGCCCGCCCGCGATGATCAGCAGGACGACCGGGAAGGACAGGCGGGTACGGCCGCCCTTGCCGCCGCTCACCTTGGGGGCGGCGGCGGGCGGCGGGGTGGAAGTCGCCGTGACGCTCACGCCGACACCTCCTGCTTCTCGGAGTTACGGGCCTGAGCGGCGAGTTTCGCGCCGACCTGCCGCTGCTGGCGCTTGAGGCCGTAGCGGCGCACCACTTCGTACGCGATGACCACGCAGAGGACGATCACGCCCTGGATGACGCCGACGATCTCCTTGTCGTAGCCCTGGAATTCGAGCTGGCCGCTGCCGCGCTCCAGGAAGGCCCAGAGGATCGCGCCGAGGGCGATGCCGACGGGGTGGTTGCGGCCGAGGAGGGCGATGGCGATACCGGTGAAGCCGATGCCGACGGGGAAGTCGCCGCTGTACTCGTAGCTGTCGTTGAGCAGCGTCGGCATGCCGACCAGACCGGCGACGGCGCCGGAGATCAGCATGGAGGTGACGATCATCTTCTTCACGTTGACGCCGCTGGCCTCGGCGGCGGAGCCGGACTGGCCGACCGTGCGCAGATCGAAGCCGAAGCGGGTCCGGGAGAGCGTGAACCAGTAGGCGACGCCCGCGAGGGCCGCGACCACGATGAAGCCCCAGACGGGGCCGGTGGCGGTCGGGAACTCGAAGAAGTGCGAGGACTCCGGGAGGGGCTTGGTGGAGATCTTCGTACCGGCGGTGTCCAGATGGCCGAGCCGGCCGGTCTGGAGGAGATAGCCGATGATCGCGGTGGCGATCGCGTTCAGCATGATCGTGGAGACGACCTCGCTGACGCCCCGGGTGACCTTGAGGACACCGGCGATACCGGCCCACATCGCGCCGACGGTCATCGCGCAGAGGATGATCAGCGGGATCTGGATCGGGCCGGGCAGGGTCAGCGCGCCGCCGAGGGCGGCGGCGAAGAAGGCGGCGAGGCGGTACTGGCCGTCGACGCCGATGTTGAACAGATTCATCCGGAAGCCGAGGGCGACCGCGAGACCTGCCAGGTAGTAGGTGGTGGCCTTGTTCAGGATGTAGACCTGGCTGTCCGCCTTCGACCCGTAGTCGAACATGATGCTGAAGGCGTTGACCGGCTCCTTGCCGGTCGCCAGCAGCACCACGGAGGTGACCAGGAACGCGACCACGATCGCGAGCAGCGGGGCCGCGAGGCCCAGGAGCACCCGCTCCTTGTCGATCTTCTTCATCGGTCCTCTCCCCCGTCCCGGGGGTCGTCCGCGTCGCCGTCGGACTCAGCAGGGGCTTCGGACTCTCGGGGGGCGTCGGACCCTTCGGGGGCGTCGGCCTCTTCGGGGGCTTCGAGATGGCCGGAGGCCGCGCCGGTCATGGCGGACCCCAGCTCCTCCGGGGTGATGGTGGCGGGATCGGCGTCCGCCACCAGCCGGCCCCGGTACATGACCCGCAGGGTGTCGGAGAGCCCGATCAGCTCGTCCAGGTCCGCGGAGATCAGCAGGACCGCGAGGCCCTCCCGGCGGGCTTCGCGGATCTGGTCCCAGATCTGCGCCTGCGCGCCGACGTCCACACCGCGGGTGGGGTGGGCGGCGATCAGCAGCTTGGGGTTGTGGCTCATCTCGCGGCCGACGATCAGCTTCTGCTGATTGCCGCCGGAGAGCGAGGCCGCGGTGACGTCGATGCCGGGGGTGCGGACGTCGTACTCGCGCACGATCCGCTCGGTGTCGGCGCGGGCGGCCTTCAGGTCCAGGAAGGCGCCCCGGCTGTTGGGCTTCTCGGTCACATGGCCGAGGATGCGGTTCTCCCAGAGCGGGGCTTCCAGCAGCAGTCCGTGGCGGTGGCGGTCCTCGGGGATGACCGCCATGCCGTCCTCGCGGCGCTTGCGCGTCGGGGTGTGCGAGATGTCCTGGCCGTCGAGGGTGAGCGCGCCGGCGTCCAGCGTGCGCATGCCCATGATCGCCTCGACCAGTTCGGACTGGCCGTTGCCCTCCACGCCGGCGATGCCGAGGACCTCGCCCTTGTGGATGGTGAAGTCGATGGAGTCCAGGACCGACCGGACGACCCCGTCGGGGTCGGTGGCGGTCAGCCGCAGATCCCGCACCTGGAGCATCGGCACATCGGTGACGGTGGACTCACGGGTCTCGGGCGAGGGCAGCTCGCTGCCGACCATCAGCTCGGCGAGCTGCTTGGGCGTGGTGGAGGCGGGGTCGGCGGTGCCGACCGTGGTGCCCCGGCGGATCACCGTGATCTCGTCGGCGACCGAGAGCACCTCGCCGAGCTTGTGCGAGATGAAGATGACCGTGAGGCCCTCCGCCTTCAGCTCCCGCAGGTTGTCGAAGAGCGCGTCGACCTCCTGCGGCACCAGAACGGCGGTCGGCTCGTCCAGGATCAGCGTGCGCGCGCCCCGGTAGAGGACCTTGAGGATCTCCACCCGCTGGCGGTCGGCGACACCGAGGTCCTCGACATGGACGTCGGGCCGGATGCCGAGGCCGTACGCGTCCGAGATCTCCTTGATCTTGGCGCGGGCCCGGTCGCCGATGCCGTACAGCTTCTCGGAGCCGAGGACGACGTTCTCGAGGACGGTCAGATAGTCGGCGAGCATGAAGTGCTGGTGCACCATGCCGATGCCGCGGACGATGGCGTCTCCCGGGTTGGAGAAGGAGACCTGCTCGCCGTCGACCGTGATGGTGCCCTCGTCCGGCTTCTGCATGCCGTAAAGGATCTTCATCAGGGTGGACTTGCCCGCGCCGTTCTCGCCGACGAGGGCGTGCACGGTGCCGCGGGCCACGGTGATGTCGATGTCGTGGTTGGCCACGACTCCGGGGAATCGTTTGGTGATGCCGCGCAGCTCTACGGCATGGGGACTGCTGGACGCTTTGATGGCGCACTCTCCAGGGCAGGGAGCGGAGGAGCAGAGGCGGTGGTGGCGAAAACTACCGCGTAGCACCCCGTAGCTGGGAAACTACGCGCGTAGCGCCGCCAAATCGTTGAAGAGCCGGACGCGCTCGCCGAACGCGATACGTGCGTCGGGGCCCGGAGGAGCGGCAAGGCCGCTCGTCCGGGCCCCGATCTCGGGCTGGATCAGGTCGTGGTCTTGACCTTGATGTCGCCGTCCACGATCTTCTTCTTCGCCTCGTCGAGCTTGCCCTGGATGTCCTTCAGGTGGTCGCCCGTGGTGGTGAGGCTGACACCGTCCTCCGCGAGGGAGTAGGTGTGGGTGCCGGTCAGCGGCTTGCCGTCCTTGACGGACTTGGCCAGCTCGAAGACGCCGGTGTCGACGTTCTTGACGACCGAGGTCAGGATCACGGAGGCGTACTTCTTCAGCGCCGGGTCCTTGGCCTGGTCCGAGTCGACGCCGATCGCCCAGGAGCCCTTCTTGGCCGCGACGGCCTCGATGGCGCCGGCGCCGGAGCCGCCCGCGGCGGTGTAGATCACGTCGACGCCCTTGTCGAGCATGCCCTGGGCGGCGCCCTTGCCCTTGTCGGGGCTGCCGAAGCCGGAGAGGTCCGTACCGGTGGTCAGGTACTGGATCTGGACCGACGCCTTGGGGTCGGTCTCCTTGACGCCCTGCTCGAAGCCGGCCGCGAACTTCTTGATCAGCGGAAGGTCGACACCGCCGACGAAGCCGATCTTGCCGTCCTTCGACTTCAGCGCGGCGGCGACGCCCGCGAGGTAGGAGCCCTGCTCCTCGGTGAAGACGATGTTGTCGACGTTCTTGGCGTCGGAGATCGAGTCGACCAGGCCGAAGCTCACCTTGGGGAACTGCGGAGCGACCTTGTCGATCGTGTCCTTGTAGGCGAAGCCCACGGCGACGACGGGGTTGAAGCCGCCCTTGGCCAGCGACGCGAGGCGCGTCTCACGGTCCGCCGGGGTCTCGCCGTGCTTGGCGGTCAGCTCCTTGGTCTCGGCGCCCAGCTCGGCCTTGGCCTTGTCGAGGCCGCGGGCCGCGGAGTCGTTGAAGGAGTTGTCGCCACGGCCGCCGACGTCGTACGCCATACCGATCTTCAGCTTGCCGTCGGCGGCACCGGTGGACTCGGTGGTGTTGTTGGACTCGGTGGACGCCTCACCACACCCGGAGGCGGTGAAGGCGAGGGCCGCGGTCGCGATACACGCGGCAGTGATCTTGGATACCCGGCGCAAGAGGAGGCCCCTTCGAGACTGACCGAAAGCGCCTCTTCCGGCGCTGGTTTTGCGGCGATCGTAACGCGCGTAGATGTCAGTTAAAGCCCTGTTCATGAGTCGTTATCGGATCGTCGCGAACAGGGCGCATGAACGACAGAGCGTAGTGCGTCGCGCACGGGGGCGGGGGGTGGGGGGAAGCCCTGGTGAGGGGGCCGGGGGCCCGGGGGCTTGGGGCCCGGGGGGCCGGGGGGCCGGGGGCGACGAGGGTCCCGGGGGCGACGGGTGCGGTCCGGTCCACCGGGGCCGGGGCGCGGGGCGTCCTCAAGCGCCGGACGGGCTGGGTTTGCTTGGGCGGAGGGATCCGCATCGCTTCTTCGCCGCTCCCCGGACGCGGGGAAGGGGGCGGAAGGATCCAAATCCCAGCCCCGCCGCCCTCGGACGCGGGGAAGGGGGCGGAAGGATCCGCATCCCAGCCCCGCCGGCGATTGAGGCGCGGGGCACGGGGCGGAGCCCCGGTCGGGCGATGCGGCGGGCCTGCTGCCGGGCGCACGAGGGCAACGGACCCCGACCAGCCCACCGACCCCGAGGCCCGGGGCCGTCCTCAAACGCCGGACGGGCTGAAAGGGAGCACCCGGGCCGTCCTCAAGCGACGGCCAGGGTGGAGGGCGAAGGTCCGAGTCGTCCTCGAACGCCGGACGGGGTGGGAGTGCCTTCAGCCCCGCCGGCGATTGAGGCGCGGGTGGCGGGGGCCTCAGGCGTTGGGTGGGGTGGGAGGGGAGGTGTGGAGGAGGGCGGTGGCGGTGAAGAGTTCGACGCCGACCTGGATGGCGCGTTCATCGGCGTCGAAGTCCCCCCGGTGCAGATCCCGCTTGACGGGATCCCCGGGCGTCCGCACCCCGAGCCTGGCGAGCGCCCCGGGCACACGTTCCAGGTACCAGGAGAAGTCCTCCCCGCCCAGGCTCTGATCGGTGTCCTCGACCGAGTTCGCGCCGCGCCGGGCGGTCTGCGCCTCGCGGAGCAGCTCGGTGACGGCCGGGTCGTTGACGACGGGCGGCACCCCGCGGATGTAGTTGATCTCCGACTTGGCCCGGTGGAGCGTGGCGATCTCGTCGATGGCCGCGTGCACCAGGTCGGGCGCGGCGCGCCAGCCCGGCAGGTCCAGGCAGCGCACGGTGCCGGAGAGTTCGGCGTGCTGCGGGATGACGTTGCAGATGTGGCCGGCCTCGATCCGCCCCCAGGTGACCGAGAGCCCCGAACGGGCGTCCACCCGCCGGGCGAGCACCGCGGGCAGCTCGGTGGCCACCTTCGCGGCCGCGGTGACCAGGTCGGTGGTGAGATGCGGGCGCGCGGTGTGGCCGCCGGGCCCGTCGAGGGCGACCTCCAGCCGGTCGCAGGCGGAGGTGATGGGGCCGGGCCGCAGCCCGATGACGCCCGCGTCGACCCTGGGGTCGCAGTGCACCGCGACGATCATGCCGACCCCCTCCAGCACCCCCGATTCGATGGCGTCGGAGGCCCCGCCGGGAAGCACCTCCTCGGCGGGCTGGAAGATCAGCCGGACCGGGCGCGGCAGCAGCCCCTGCCGGTCCAGCTCGGCGAGGACCAGCCCGGCCCCCAGGACGGTGGCGGTGTGGACGTCGTGTCCGCAGGCGTGCGCCCGGTCGGGCACGGTGGAGCGGTAGGGCACGCCGGTCTTGGTGTCGGGGATGGGGAGGGCGTCGATGTCCGCGCGCAGGGCGAGCAGTGGCGTTTCTCCGTCCGCCCGTCCGATGTCACACACGAGCCCGGTGCCGACGGAGAGCACCCGCGGTTCGAGACCGGCCTGTTCGAGGCGTGCCTTGACGACGGCGGTCGTGCGGAACTCCTGGTTGCCCAACTCGGGGTGCATATGCAGATCGCGGCGGAAGGCGATCAGCTCGGCACGCAGCGATTCGGACAGAGTGCCGGGGAGTGCGACGCTCCCGGGCAGGTCGGTTTCGGACTCGCGGGACATCAGTTGGTTCACCTGTTGAAGAGTAGGCCCAGACGGGGGCCAACTGACCGCTGATCAACAAAAGTTCCGTCCGACAGGCGAAGGAGCAGCGGCCCCCAGGTGCATGATCGTGGATCTCTGTGGGTAAGCTCACGCCTTCTTTCGACCGTACCCCACCTCCGGAAACTCCGCCCGGGACCGGGCGGGTCCGCGCCCGGCGGGACGCGGGGGGCCGGAGGGGCGGCCGCGGCCGGGGCTCAGGCCCGTACGCCCCGGGCCCGTACGGGGATCAGGCCGGGGCGGGGAGCCGCTGGACGTCGCGGGCCGTTCCCGAGACTCCCGCGAGGAATCCCCGGGCCCTCGGCGAGGCGGTGGCTCTCAGCCACTGCGGCGCGATGTCGCAGACGGCCACCTTGATTCCGGTGCCCGCGAGTGCCAGGGGGAGGGTGTGGACGACGGTGGAGGGGAAGCTGAGGACCGTGGAGCCGATCGGGCCCCGGCGGGCGACCAGCTCCAGCGGCAGCTCCGGGCGGACGATCTCCAGCCCGGTCTCCCCGGCCAGCCGGTGGAGCTTGCCGGCGCTCTCCCGGCGGTGGGCGAAGTAGCGGCCTGCCCCGTGCGCGCGGGCGAGGGCGGTGACCGCCGCCACGTACTGGTCGGGGTCGACCACGCCCGTCTCCACCAGCGAGGTGCCCACCAGGTCGGCGCCCGGCACGATCGTCGGCGGGCCGAAGCGGAAGCGGGTCCAGCCGAAGGTGTTGGGGGTGACCGTGATGCCCTCGGGCGGATCGACGGGCATGGAGGTGAAGACCTCCACGGCGCGGGTCCGGGAGGGCGCCAGCCGTCTGCGGGCGAGGGAGCTGACCGGCGCGAGGAGCAGTTCGCGCGGGCCCCGGGAGCCGCGCCGGTGCCAGCGCACCAGCTTCTCGCCCCGGGCGAGCTGCGCGGCGAACTCCATGGTGGCGGTGCCGTCGTCCACCACGGTGAGATCGGTGTCGCCGACGAGGGTCAGCAGCAGCTGCACATAGCGCGAGAACGGGTCGCCTATGACGATCCGTTCGGCGCGGCGCAGCATCGGCAGGAGTTCGCGTACGGCGCGCAGGGGCGCGCCCGCTCCCTCGCGCGCCTCCTGCCAGCGGACGGTGAAGCCCTCCTCGCGGGCGAGTTCGGCCATCCGCCGGAGCTGGCCGCGGGACATGGGGTCGGTGGGCGAGAGGACGACGACCGTGAGGCCGTCGGCGGGGGCGGCGCCGGCCCGGGGCGCGGGCGGCCTCGGCCGCTCGTACGGCCGGGCGTGGGCCCACTCCAGGACGTTCAGGAGCTGGACCGGGCTCTCGACGAAGGCGAGATTCACTGCGGGTCACCTCTTGACGGGGCGTACGGCACAAAGGAGGGGGTGGGGCTCCGGGGCCGGGGCCTCGCCGGCCCCGGAGCCCCTGTGGTGCTCGGCGTTTCTCGGTGCGGCGGGTCAGACCGCCACGGGCTCGCGGGGCGCGGGCTCGGCGACGACGCCCGGGACCCGGCGGAGCTTCTTCATGGGGGCGAGTTCGGAGTCGTAGACCTTCTTCACCCCGTCGCCGAGCGCCGCCTCGATGGTGCGGATGTCCCGTACCAGCCGTGCCAGCCCGCCCGGTTCGACGGAAGCGGCCTGGTCGGAGCCCCACATCGCCCGGTCGAGGGTGATGTGGCGCTCCACGAAGACGGCTCCGAGGGCGACGGCGGCGAGGGTGGTCTGCAGACCGGTCTCGTGGCCGGAGTAGCCGATCGGGACGTTCGGGTACTCGCCCTTGAGGGTCTGGATGACGTTGAGGTTCAGCTCCTCCGCCTTCGCCGGGTAGGTCGAGGTGGCGTGGCAGAGCAGGATGTTGTCGCTGCCGAGCACCTCCACCGCGTGCCGGATCTGGCGCGGGGTGGACATCCCGGTGGAGAGGATCACGGTCTTGCCGGTGGCGCGCAGGGCGCGGAGCAGCTCGTCGTCGGTGAGCGAGGCGGAGGCCACCTTGTGCGCGGGCACGTCGAACTTCTCCAGGAAGGCGACGGCCTCGGTGTCCCACGGGGAGGCGAACCAGTCGATGCCGCGCTCCCGGCAGCGCTCGTCGATACGGAGGTACTCCTCCTCGCCGAACTCGACCCGGTGCCGGTAGTCGATGTACGTCATCCGGCCCCAGGGGGTGTCGCGCTCGATGTCCCACTGGTCGCGCGGGGTGCAGATCTCCGGGGTGCGCTTCTGGAACTTGACGGCGTCGCAGCCGGCTTCGGCGGCCGCGTCGATGAGGGCGAAGGCGTTGTCCAGATCGCCGTTGTGATTGATGCCGATCTCGCCCGTGACGTAGACGGGGCGGCCCGGCCCGGCGGTCCTGGTGCCGAGGGTGCGCAGTCGGGACGTGCTCATGGGGTGGTTCCTCACGTGTTCGGGTGGGGTTCGTCGGAGAACGGGTCGGGTCAGTGGTCGTGGGGCGGTTCGGGGGCCGGGGCCTCGCCCGGCGGGCCGGACGGGGCCGGGCCGAGCGGGTCGAGCGCCGGGCCGAGCAGCCAGGCGGCGATCTCGCGGACCGCGCCCCGGCCGCCCCGGGCGGCGGTGACCGCGCGGGCGGCGGCCCGTACCGGGGGGTGCGCGTCGGCGACCGCGACGGGCCAGCCGGCGAGCGAGAAGCAGGGCAGGTCGTTGACGTCGTTGCCGAGGTAGAGCACCCGCTCCGGCGGTACGCCGTGCTCCTCGCACCACCGGGCGAGCGCGAGGTCCTTGCGGTCGACGCCGTGCAGCACGGGGATCCTGAGCTTGCGGGCGCGGGCGGCCACCACCGGGTTCCGCTCGGTGGAGAGGATCAGCAGGGCGAGTCCCGCCTCGCGGAGCCGGGCGATGCCGAGCCCGTCGCCCCGGTGGACGCTGACGGTCTCGCGGCCGTCCGCGTCGATGTGGACGCGGTCGTCGGTCTGGGTGCCGTCGAAGTCGAGGACGACGGCGTCGACGTCGGCCCGGGCGGGCCGGGCGGCGGCCGGGTCCGGCTCGTCGGCGCGGCTCGCGGCCGCCGGCCGGTCGAGCAGCGGGGCGAGCGCCCGGGCCCGGTCCAGATCGTGCGGGTCGTCCACTTCGAGGACCCGGGCGGGATCGGCGGTCACGAGAGCGGTGCGGCCGAAGAACCGGTGGCGGGAGGCGCGGAAGCCGTCGGCGTCCATGGCGTAGGCCGCCCCCGTCTCCAGGAGGTCCCGCGGCCGGTCCTGGCGGCGCGGCCGGTGCGCCGGGTCGTGGTTGACCCCGCGCCCGGCGGGGCGCGCGGGGGCCTGACCGGCGTCCCCGGGGGGCGGGGCCGCCGGGGAGTGGTCCGGGGTCCCCGGACGGTGGTCGGGGGCCGCCCGGCCGAGGTCCGGGGCCGCCTCCCGGCCCTCCGAGGCCGCCCGGCCGAGGTCCGGGGCCGCCTGACGGTCGTCCGAGACCGCCCGGCCGAAGTCCGGGGCCGACCCGCGGTGGTCCGAGGCCGCCTCCCGGCACTCCGGAGCCGCCGTCTCGCGCCAGAGGAAGCCGTGGAAGGGGGCCACGGTCACCGCGCTGTCCGCGCCGTCCTCGACCACCGCGGCGGCGACGCCCTCCACATCGGCGCGGGTGAGGAACGGGCTGGTGCACTGGACCAGGAGCACCGCCCCGGCGCGCAGACCGCGCTCCGACTCGAAGGCGTCCAGCGCGTGCAGCACCGCCGCCTCGCTCGTCGCGGTGTCCCCGGCGATCGCGGCGGGCCGCGACACGACCTGCGCGCCCGCGCCCCGGGCGGCGGCCGCGATCTCCGGATCGTCGGTGGAGACGACGACGTCGGTGACCAGCCGGGCGGCGAGACACTCCCGTACGGCACGGACCACCAGCGGCGCTCCGCCCACGGGGGCCAGATTCTTGGCCGGGACGCCCTTGGAGCCGCCCCGGGCGGGGATCACGGCGAGGACGGTCATGCGCTGCTCTCCTGAGGTGTTCGACGGACCCGGCTCCGGCCGGACGCCGGGCGGATACGGATACGGCTGGGGACCGGGCGCGGGGCTCACAGCTCGCCCACCCTCCGGATCACCGGCGCGACCCGCTGGACCCCGTGGCGGTACGCCCCCCGCGCGGCCCCCCTCACGGCGTCGCGCACCACACGCCGTACGCCCCCGATCTCCCGCTCCCCCGCCGCGCCCGGCAGCGGGACGCCGTCGGGGCCGAGCCGGTGGCGGGCGAGGACGCCGGGCAGATAGCCGGGCGCGGTGGCGGGCGTGTAGTACGGGGCGATGGGCGGCGGCGCGGGGCGCGCGAGCAGCTCGGCGAGGCGTTCCCGGGCCGTGTCGAAGGCCCTCTCGTACCGCCCGTCCGCCGCCACGCCCTGGCCGGCCAGCCAGTGGGGATCGGGGACGGGCCGGTGACCGCCGTCGAGCCGGTCGAAGGAGGTGAGCAGCCCCGAGCCGATGAAGTGGTGGTTGCCGAGGGCCTCGCGGACGCCGAGGTCGGTGAGGACGGCGGTCGGGATGCCCCGGTGCAGCGACTCCATCGCGGCCGTGGAGGAGACCGTGACCAGCAGATCCGTACGGTCGAGCACCTCGCCCATGTTCCCGTGCACCAGCGAGAGGTTGGGCGGCGTCCCGCCCGGGATCCGCTCGGCGAGGCGCTGGTAGGGGTGCTCCTCGACATGGGTGGTGTGCTCGCCGGGCCGGGAGCGGAGTTTGACCAGCACCTCGCGGCGGGGGTGCAGCCGGGCGTGCTCGACCAGCCGCCGCAGCAGATGGGCGCGGTCGGCGCGGGTGACGGGCACGGACGGCTGGGCGGCGAAGACGAGGGTGTCGCGCCCGGCCTCGGGGCGGTGGGGCGCGCCGCCGAGGAAGGGCAGCGCGGCCTCGGTGACGGCGGAGGCGTCCGCGCCGACTCCTTCGTACACCGCGCGGAACCGCTCGGCGTCCTGGCGGGAGTTGGCGAGGACGAGGTCCGCGCCGTGCCGCAGCAGGAGTCCGTCGGCGAGCTTCTCGTAGACGACTCCGACATAGCCGGTGACGACGACCGGGCGGCGGGGCGTCCGCAGCGCGGCGAGTCCGTGCAGCAGGGCCTGGACTCCGCCGCCGACGAGCGCGAGGACGATCACGTCCGGGGCTTCGTCGGCCACGGCCCGCAGGAACCCGGCGGCGGTCACCTCGTAGAGCGCGTCCGCGTCGGCTCCGACCTCGGCCAGCTGGCGGGCCGTCGGGGTGGCGCGGCCGCGCAGCAGAAAGCCGGTCAGGGCCACGGGTCCGGGGGCGATGCGGCGGGCGGTGAGCGCGCCCCATTTCCACCGGGTGTCGGAGTCGGCGAGTACGGCGACGCGTACGGCCTCGCTGGTAGGTGATGGCACATCCAGGACGCTAGAAAGCCATTCCGTTGGACGGCCCAACGCGATCGCAACAGCGGGTTAACAGAGGCCCTACGAATGGGGAGTTCGGGCCGGGGCAGGCCCGGACGCGTATTCGTCGCCGGCCGTTCACCCATTGGCCGTCCGCCGGTCGGCCGGCCGGCCGGGCGGAGATCTAGTCTCGGGCGGGTGGTCAAGCTCTCCGTCATCGTGCCGTTCTTCAACGTACGGACATATGCGCCCGACACCCTCAGAAGTCTTCGCGCCAATTCCAGGGACGACTGTGAATTCCTTCTGGTCGACGACTGTTCGACCGACGGGACTTCGGAGATCCTTCAGAGCGCGGTACGGGAGATCCCGGGGGCCCGGCTGATCCGGCACGAGACGAACGGCGGGCTGGCGACGGCGCGCAACACCGGTCTGGACGCGGCGGCCGGGACGTATCTCGCCTTCCTCGACGGCGACGACTGGCTCGCGCCCGGCCATTTCACCCGGCTGCTCGCCTCGATGGAGGAGCTGGACTGCGATTTCGTCCGCACCGACCATGTGCAGTGCACGGCGAGGGCGCGTACGGTCCGCCGGGTCCCGGTCGGCCGGCGCGGCGAGGTGCTGGATCCCCGGTCGGCGATTCTGCCCGTCGACCGGTCGACGGCGGTGGACTATCCCTTCGCCTGGGCCGGGATGTATCACCGGCGGCTGCTGGACCGGGGGCTGCTGCGTTTCACGGACGGGCTGCGGACGGCCGAGGACCGGCCCTGGATCTGGCGGCTGCACCGGGACGCGCATTCCTTCGCGGTCACCGGCGGACTGGGAATCTTCTATCGGCGCGGAGTGCCCTCATCGCTCACCCAGATCGGTGACATCCGGCAGCTGGATTTCATTCGCGCTTTCGACCAGGTGCTCGCGGAGACGGCGGACGACCGGGACGCGGAGAAACTGCTGCCGAAAGCGGTCCGGACCTACTGTGCGGTGATCGCCCACCATCTCTCTTCGGCGGCGCGATTCGAACCGGCGGTGGCGAGGAAATTGCGGACCTCGTCCGCTCAGGCGATGCGGCGCATGCCGCAGGACGTGCTGCGGGAGGCGCTGGACTCGATGGGCGGCGAGCGGGCGGCGCGGCTGCGCAGACTCCGCCGTCTGCACGGACTCACGGCCCAGGAGGCGGCGGCCTGATGCCGACGACACAGATCTTCTACGCCTCCTCGCTGTACGGCGTCGCGACCCTGGCGGCGGCGATCGACAGCGGCTGTTTCGCGGCGGCGGACCGCCGGCTGCTGCTGATCGCCAACAACGCGCAGACGCCGGAGACCTCGCCCGGTCCGGACGCCGTGCCCGGCTTCGAGCGGCTGCGGGAGCGGTTCGACGGGGTGCTGTCGTGGAACGAGGCGATCGCCCCGTTCCATCCGGGCGGCTGGTCGCCGCGCCGGGACGACACGCCCCTGTGGGAGCGGTATCTGCGGCTGCGGTGGGGCCTGGGCGAGGACCGGATCGAGCTGGCGGTGGAGTCGATCCAGGTCAGCCCGGCGCTGACGATCGCCCAGCTCTTCCCGGACGCGCCGCTGGATGTGTACGCGGACGGGCTGATGAGCTACGGGCCGACCCGGAACAGGATCGATCCCCTGGTGGGCGAGCGGGTGCGCCGGCTGCTCCATCCGGATCTGGTGCCGGGGCTGCGTCCACTGCTGCTGGCGGAGTTCGGGGCCGAGCCGTGCGTCGTTCCGGCGGACGCCTTCCGCAAGGTGATCGCGGAGCTGGCCGACTCACAGCCGGCCGCCCCGGAGCCGGACCGCCCGGCCCCCGCCGGCCCGGAGCAGGACCACCCCACCCCCGCCGGCCCGGAGCCGGACCACCCCACCCCCGCCGGCCCGGAGCAGGACCACCCCACCCCCGCCGGCCCGGAGCCGGACCACCCCACCCCCGCCGGCCCGGAGCAGGCCGGCCCGGACCCGGGGCCCGGGCCCCGCGACAGCCCTGACAGCCCTGACGGCGGAGGCGATACGGAGGCGGCGGAGGCGGAGGGGCCCGCGCTGCTGCTGGGCCAGTATCTGGCCGCGCTGGGCATCCTCACCCCCGAGGAGGAGGAAGAGCTGCATCTGCGGATGGTGCGCGGGGCCGTCGACCGGGGCTTTCGCCGGCTCGTCTTCAAACCCCATCCGACGGCCCCGGCCTCCTGGAACCGCGCTCTGGAACGGGAGGCGGCCCGGCTGGGGGCCGAGCTGAGCGTGCTGTCGGAACCGCTGCTCGCGGAGGTGGTCTACCGGCGGGCCCGGCCCTCGCTCGTGGTGGGCTGCTTCTCGACGGCGCTGCTCACGGCGGCGGCCTTCTACGGTCTCCCGGTGGCCCGGGTGGGCACGGAGGAGCTGCTCGACCGGTTGACGCCGTATCAGAACAGCAATCGGATCCCGCTGACCATCGTGGACGCGGTGGTGCCGGAGCTGACCGGGGAGGATCCCCCGGCCCCGCTCTCCGCCGAGGAGCTGACCGGGCTGGTGAAGGCGGTCGGCTTCGCGATGCAGTCCCGGATCAGGCCGGATCTGCGCGGGGACGCCGAGGACTTCCTCGCCTCCCGGCTCGACGGCCGTACGCTGCGGTACTTCAAACGGCGGCGGCTGACGGCGCTGGGGCTGCCGGGCGGCGTGCCGGCGCCCCGGGGGGCGGCGGTCAGAAAGATGGTGCGCGGGGCTCGCCGCCTCCGCCGGGCGGCACTACGCTGAACCAGCGGCGCCTGTTCTCCCTCGAGGGGAGCGGGCGCCGACCAGTTTCTCCCCCGTGCCTCCCTCCCCCGTACTCGCGCCTGTGCCGGCGGTGAGTACGGGGGCTCTGTCGTCCCCCGGAGCCCCGCGCCCGGCCCGGTGCGGAGCGCCCCGTACGGGCAAAAGGGGACCTGGGGTCAAAAGGGGCCTAAGGTCTCTGTGCGGAGGCATCCGCACGGACCACGCTGGTGTTCAGCGCACCGGCAGCACTGAGCAGCACTTTCGGAAGGGGCTGGCGAGCCATGAGGCACCGCAGGGTCGCCGACCTGATGACGCCCACCGCGGTGGCCGTCCAGCGGGGGACCGCTTTCAAGGAGATCGCGCGACTGCTGGACGAGTACGGCATCACGGCCGTGCCGGTGGTCGACGACGACGAGCGGCCGGTCGGGGTGGTCTCCGAGGCGGATCTGCTGCGCCGGCAGACCTCCCGTACGACGGCGAGCACCGCCGAGGGGCTCATGTCCAGCCCGGCGATCGTGGCCGAGCCGCAGTGGAGCGTGGTGCGCGCGGCGCGGGTGATGGAGGAGCACCGGATCAAGCGGCTGCCGGTGGTGGACGGAACGGGACGGCTGACCGGTGTGGTCAGCCGCAGCGATCTGCTCCAGCTCTTTCTGCGCCGGGACCGGGCGATCCAGGAGGAGATCCTTGAGGACGTCCTCACCCAGACGCTGGGACTCGCCCCCTCCGCCCTGACCGTGGACGTCACCGACGGCCGGGTCACCCTCAGCGGCACGGTGGAGCGCCGGAGCGTGCAGCCGGTGTTCGTCCGGCTGTGCGAGAGCGTCGACGGGGTGGTCGAGGTGATCGACCGGCTGACCTATCGGCTCGACGACACCGCCTCCGCCTCAGCGCCCGCCCCGGCCGAGACACAGGACGACGGCCACCGCGTCTGACCCGCGGGCGCACCGTGCCAAGCCGTGCCGGGCCGCGCCGAGACGCGGCCCGCACCGCCCCTCGCCGTACCCCGGGCCGCACCGCCCCTCGCCGTACCCCGGGCCGCGCGCCGCACCGCGTCCCGGGCCGCGCGCCCGGGTCTCAGGCCGCGCTGCTGAGCGAGAGCTTCACCGCGAAGCCGAGGAAGAGCGCCCCGGCGGCGGAGTTCGCCCCGGCCGTCAGCCGCCTGCGGCGGCGGAAGGCGTCGGCGAGATGGGTGCCGGTGAATATGAGCACCGACAGATAGAGCATGCTCGCCAGCTGGAGACAGCCCCCGAGCACCGCGAAGGACAGCGCGGGATAGGCGTACGAGGGATCCACGAACTGGACGAAGAAGGCGATCATGAACAGGATCGCCTTCGGATTGAGCAGGCTGATCACAAAGGCCCTGCGGAAGGGCCGCTCCGTGGTCGCCGCGGGCCGCTCCGACGTCTCGGCGGGCTTCTCGTGGCGCAGCCGCCACATCGCCCAGGCCGCGCGGAGCATCCCTATCGCCAGCCAGGTCAGATATCCCGCCCCGGCGAACTTCACGATCCCGAAGAGCAGCTCATTGGCCTGGAGCAGCGAGGCGACGCCCCCGGCGGCGAGCACCATCAGCACCGTGTCGCCGCACCAGACGCCGGCGGCCGCCGTATATCCGGAGCGGGTGCCCCGGCGGGCCGCGACCGAGAGCACGTACAGCGAATTCGGTCCCGGCAACAGGACGATCAGGACAAGGCCCGCCAGATAGGTCGGAAGATCGGTGACACCCAGCATGAAATGGAGTGTCGCACACAGGTACGACAACCCTGCTCTGTGTTCTCCGCCACAGGTCAGAAGGTGTCGGTGGGGACATGGGTCCCCCACACCGCGCGCAGCGCGCCGCACACCTCGCCGACGGTCGCCCGGGCGCGCAGCGCGTCCTTCATCGGGGGCAGGACGTTCTCCGTACCGCCCGCCGCCGTGCGCAGCGCGCCGAGAGCCGCGTCCACGGCCGGCCCGTCGCGTCCGGCGCGGAGCGCGGCGAGCCGTTCGCGCTGCCGCTCCTCGATCGCGGGGTCGACCCGCAGCGGCTCGTACGGCTCCTCCGCGTCCGCCGTGAAGCGGTTGACGCCGACGACGACGCGTTCGCCGCTCTCGGTCTCGCGGGCCACGCGGTAGGCGCTGCGTTCGATCTCGCGCTTCTGGAACCCCTGCTCGATGGCGGCGACCGCGCCGCCCAGCTCCTCGATCCGGCGCATCAGCGCCAGCGTCTCGTCCTCCAGGCCGTCCGTCAGGCTCTCGATCGCGTACGAGCCGGCGAACGGGTCGACGGTGGCGGTCACATCGGTCTCGTACGCCAGCACCTGCTGGGTGCGCAGGGCCAGCCGGGCGGACTTCTCGGTGGGCAGGGCGATCGCCTCGTCGAAGGCGTTGGTGTGCAGCGACTGGGTGCCGCCGAGGACGGCGGCGAGGCCCTGCACCGCGACCCGTACGAGATTCACCTCGGGCTGCTGGGCGGTGAGCTGCACCCCGGCGGTCTGGGTGTGGAAGCGCAGCGTCAGCGAGCGGGGGTCCCGGGCCCCGAACCGCTCGCGCATCAGCCGCGCCCAGATGCGGCGGGCGGCCCGGAATTTGGCGATCTCCTCCAGGAGGGTGGTGCGGGCGACGAAGAAGAAGGAGACCCGGGGGGCGAATTCGTCCACGTCCATGCCCGCCGCGAGGGCCGTGCGGACGTACTCCACGGCGTTGGCGAGGGTGAAGGCGATCTCCTGCACGGGCGTGGCCCCCGCCTCGGCCATGTGGTAGCCGGAGACGGAGACGGTGTTCCACCGGGGCAGCTCGCCGCGGCAGTACCGGAAGGTGTCCGCGATCAGCCGCAGCGAGGGCCCCGGCGGGAAGATGTAGGCGCCGCGGGCGATGTACTCCTTGAGGATGTCGTTCTGGACGGTGCCGGTGAGCCGGCCGGCGGGGACGCCGCGCTCCTCGGCGACGAGCTGGAGGAGGAGCAGCAGCGGCGCGGCCGGGGCGTTGATGGTCATCGAGGTGGAGACGCGGTCCAGCGGGATGCCGTCGAAGAGGACGCGCATGTCGTCGAGGGAGTCGATCGCGACGCCCACCCTGCCGACCTCGCCGCGGGCGATCGGCGCGTCGGAGTCGTGGCCCATCTGGGTGGGCAGGTCGAAGGCGACGGACAGTCCGGTGGTGCCGTGGGCGATCAGCTGCCGGTAGCGGGCGTTGGACTCGGCGGCGGCGCCGAATCCGGCGTACTGGCGCACGGTCCAGGGGCGGCCGGTGTACATCGTCGGGTGGATGCCTCGCGTGTAGGGGTACGCGCCGGGCTCCCCCAGCCGCTCCGCCGGGTCCCAGCCCTCCAGCGCGTCCGGGCCGTACACCGGTTCGATGGGCAGTCCGGACTCGGACGGACGTGTCATTCTCGGCCTCCCCACGGTGGGTTTCGGACCTTTCTTCCCCATGATGCGGGGGGTTGGGCAACCGGGCAGAGCGGAATCTCCTCTGCAGAAGCAGCACCTGAAGCCGGGCACTCAGTCAGGGGGATGGCATGCGTCGGACCACCGGGGTACGCACGGTCGCGGCGCGTCGGCGGATATCCGGGGGGATACGCCGGCGCGCCGTCCGCGCCACGCTGACGGCGGTCGCCGTGCTGGCGGTGGCCACGGGCTGTGCGCCGAGGGCGGGCGACGCGCCGCCGGCGCGGGCCGGTTCGGGGGCGGCGGCCCCGGTCGTCCCCTCCGCGCCCGCCGCCGCCCCGCCCTTCTCGAAGGCCCCGGCCCCCTCGCGGCAGCCGTCCGTCGCCCCGACCCCGAAGAAGCCGGAGCGGTCGGAGCCGTCGGCCGCCCGCGCGGAGCCCGCGCCGGTCCTGATGAGCCGGGGCGACCAGGGCCCCCGGGTCCGTGAGCTACAGGCCCGGCTCGCCGGGATCGGCTGGTTCGGCGAGGCCCCGACGGGGACGTACGGTCCGGTCACCGCCGCCGCCGTCGAAGGGTTCCAGCGGAGGCGCGGACTGCCCGCGACCGGGGCCGCGGACACCGTGACCTGGCGGAGGCTGCTCGGCATGACGAGCGAGCCGACCCCGGACGAGCTGCGGGGCCGGGCCGCGCAGAAGCCGGCGGCCGCGCTCGATCCCCGCTGCGGGACGGGCCGCGCGATCTGCGTCAGCAAGACCACGCGCACGCTCTCCTGGGTGGTCGACGGACGGGTCCGGTCGACCATGGACGTACGGTTCGGCTCGCAGTACACGCCCACCCGGGAGGGCGTCTTCCGGGTCTTCCTGAAGTCCCGGGACCATGTCTCGACGCTGTACGACACCCCGATGCCGTACGCGCTCTTCTTCAGCGGCGGCCAGGCGGTGCACTACTCGGCGGACTTCGCGGCCCAGGGCTATCGGGGCGCTTCGCACGGCTGCGTCAATGTGCGGGACCGGGCGGCGGCGGCCGCGCTCTTCGACGAGGTCCGCACCGGGGACAAGGTGGTCGTCCACGGCTGAGGCTCACCGGGCGAGGGACTCACGGGGCGCCCCCGGAGAAGGGGGCCGTCCCGCGAAAAGGGCCGCCCCGGCGAAGGAAGAGGAGAAGGCGCGGGTGGGACCGGGGGAACGTGTCCCACCCGCGCCGATGCGCCCAGCCGTAGGTACGGGGGGAACCCCGGCTTCTGGCGCCGCCGATGACCAGTCGGCTCACTCACTACTGCGCCGTACGCCGTAAAAATGTCACACAAGGCCGTGCGCTGAGATGAAGTCGCTGGTCAGAGCGGCGGGATGGATGAACGGGCGATTAACGGAGGATCGCCGCGCCCTCGCCCGCGCGGACCGCGGGCCCGGCCTTCTTCGTCTGCTTCCCGCCGGACGTCCTCGCGGAGTCGCTCCCGGGCGTCCTCGCGGGCCGGCCGTCGGACGCCCGCGCCCGCTTCTCGCCGGACGCCTTCGCGGGCCGGTCGCCGGACGTCCTCCCGGAGTCGCCCACCGGCGTCCTCGCGGACTTCCTGCCGGACTTCTTCGCGGATTCGCCGCTCTTCGCGGGCTTCGCGGACTTCGTCGGCTTCGCGGGTTTCACGGGCTTCGCGGACTTCGTCGGCTTCGCGGGTTTCACGGGCTTCGCGCCCTTGTCCGGCTTTCCGCCCTTCCCGTCCGCGGGGTCCTTCTCACCGCTGCCGCCGTCATGACCGCTGCCGCTGCCATGGCTGTGACCCGGGGCCGGCTGCCGGCCCGGACGGCGATTCCCGGAGGGCTCGCCGAACTTGTCCGGCTTCGCCGGCCCGCTCGACGTCCTGTCGCCGCCCGCCGCGTCCGGGCCGTGGGAGCCGAAGTCGCCGCCGCCGAGCAGCCGGTCGCAGAACCGCGTCACCCGGCCGCTCCCCCGCGCGACCCGCTCCAGCCGCTTCTCGCTCGCGGAGCCGATGCTTCCGTCGCGGTGGGCGCGGCAGTCGTCGAGCAGTACGCGGTACTCCTCGCCCGTGGTCCCGCCCGGGTTCTGCTGGTGCCCCTCGGACCAGCCCTCGTCCCCCGTCCGGCCGCCGCCCCGCTCCGGCGTGCCGGTGACGGCCCCGGACGGACCGCTCACGGACGGGGAGGGCGTCGGATTCCTGCTCCGGGGGGCGCCGTCGGCCGACGGGCTCCCGAAAGGCTCCCCCGCCGCCGTGGGGCCCAGGGCGAAGGGCTGGGTCGGGCGGGCCGTCGGCCGCTCGCTGCCCGGGGCCGCCGGCGGAGCGGCCCCGCCGGCCACGCGCGGGCTCGCCGTGGGCTGCTCGAAGGGGGACGGGAGGAGTCCGGCGCCCGCCGCCACCGCGACCCCGCCGAAGGCGAATCCGGCCACGGTGGCCACAACGCCGAAACGCACCGTGCGCGGCAGCAGCCGGGCGCGGTGCGAGCGCGGCGGACGGGCCAGCCGGACGACCCCGAGGCTCGCGCCCTCCCCGGGCGCGCCGGCCGAATCGGCCCGTACCTTGCGGAAGGCCGCCAACGCGGCGGCCTCACCCTGCATCTCACCGTCCTCCGGATGGAGGGGAAGCCCTGGTCTGCCCACCGAACGCAGGGCACGGTCCAGCCGAGCGGCCCGGGCGCGGGGCGGCCCCCCGGGGGCCTCGACCCGTTCACCGCGCAACAGCCGTTCCGCCGTGTCCTGGTCGAGCCACTCGTACCGCTCGTCGGCCATCACATGTCCTTCTGCGTCCGCAGCCGTATATGCGTCACACCGGCGGGCGCCGTCGCGCCCGGCCGTGGTACGCGCTGCGGAGGCACACCGTTCAGGTCGGTTCCACGGTCGTCGGCACCGGCGCTCGCGTTCGCGTCGTCCGGGGCGACACCGTCCGCACCGTACGCTCCCGCGAGCGGATCAGTGTATTCCGAACGCCCCCGGCCCACCGGTACGCCGTGGTCGTCCTGGGACCCGGGATACTCCAGGCTCTCCGCCCCCAGCAGTTCGGCGAGGCGTTTGAGGCCCCGGTGGGCGGCGGTGCGGACGGCGCCGGGGCGTTTGCCGAGCGTGCGGGCGGCGCTCTTGGCGTCGAGGCCGACCACGACCCGGAGCACGACCGCCTCGGCCTGGTCCTGGGGCAGCTGGGCGATGAGCGCCATGGTGCTGCCGGTGGCGAGCGCCTCCATCGCCTCGTCCGCGGTGTCGGACTCGGCGGGCTTCCCGGTCAGTTCGGTCTCGTCGCCGCCGACGGCCGGGCGGCGGCCGCGCATCCGTATGTGGTCGAGGGCCCGATTGCGCGCTATGCGCGCGGCCCATCCCCGGAACCGGTCCGCGTCGCCGCTGAAGCGGTCCAGGTCGCGGGCGATCTGGAGCCAGGCCTCGGAGGTCACGTCCTCGGCGTCCGGATCCCCCACGAGCGTGCGTACATAGCCGAGCAGCCGCGGATGCACGGCGCGGTACACAGTACGGAAGGCGCTTTCGTCCCCGTCCTGCGCCGCGAGCACCGCGGTGGTCAGCTCCGCGTCGTCCCCCAGCACTACCTCAACCTGTTTCGAATCGCAGCTGGTCACCACTGCCCGCGCCCATCGGGCGCGCCATCAGACGCTACGGCGTCCCCCCGGGTCGCGTCCATGGCTTGTACAACTTGCAACAATATGCCGACGGGGTGCGGTGTGACAGAAATCGCCTGCCCGGCGCTGAGTGAAGTACGGGGACGCCACGCGACCCCGACGGACGGCGACCGGGGCCTCTCCTGTGGGGGGTGGCGGCCCCGGTCGTCCTTCCATGTGCCACGGCGCACGGACGGTAAACCTGCCGGCCCGGCGGGGCGACGGACAGCCGCCCGCTTCGGGCTGTTTCGCCCCTGGACGCGGGCCCGGCCCGGCGCCCGGGCACCGGCGCGGCACACGCCCCGGACACGGGCACGGCTCAGCACCCCGGTCGCGGGAACGGCCCGGCGCCCGGGCACCGGCGGCGCACAGACGCGGCACGGCTCCCCGCACACCGGCACGGCTCAGCACCCCGGACTCGGGGCGGACTCACCCCCGGACGCGGGAACGGCCTCACCCCTGGACGCGAGCGCGGCGGGACACCACCGCGCGCAGCACCCGGCGCCCCTCCGTCGACACCCGCAGGACCTGGCGGAGCCCGGCCCCGCCCTGCCCCGTGCCGAGGATCTCCAGCACCCGCAGCTGCCGGCGCAGCTCCCCGGTGACCAGCGGGCCGGCCCCGGTGGGCTCGCCCTCCCGGCAGCCCTTGAGGACCTCCACGACGGCGGCCGCCGACGGCTCGCCCTCTCCCGCGCCGGCGTCCAGCCGGTGGTGGAGTTCGAGCGCGGCGACCGAGCAGTCGTCGGCCCACTCGCGCAGCGGGCCCTCGTCCCAGTCGGCGGGGGCCGCGTCCAGCATCTGCCGGACCAGGGCGGCGGCCTCGTCCCCCGTGTCGGCCTCCGCCATCGTCAGCCGGGCCTCGGCGAGCGAGGCGGACCAGCCGTCCGCGCCCTTCGCCAGCCCGGCCCACAGCGGACGCAGCGCGTCGGCCTCGGCCGCGAGCGGCGGCAGACAGCGCTCCAGGCCGGCCACCCCGCTGGCGGCCAGCCCCCGCTCGTCGGCCTCCGCGATCAGTTCCCTCAGGCATTTCGACGCCATGGACGCCTCCCCTCCCGGACGCGCCCCCCGATGATCCGGAAGGCCCGTTCAGCGGCGCGGTTTTCGGGCCGCTTGGCGCAAAGTACCCCCTCCCGCACCCCGGCCGCCATGGGTTCCGCCGAGGTGGTGGTCCCGCGCTCCGGCGGGTCGGCCTCCATCAAGTGAGCGCCGGTCCCCCACACTTGCGCCACACATCTGTTACATTCTGCGCACTCGGCACCCGGCCCGTGGAGCACTTCGCTGTTCCCGCCGGGTCCGGGCAGCAGCGGTGTGAGCCCGCACACCCCCGGGCGGGCTCACACCGCGACCCGGCCGCACCCGGCCGCACCGCCGCTTCCCGTACCCGGGGCGTCCGGTCAGTCCAGCTCTTCCGCGAGCGCCCGGAAGTCCTGCCAGTCGCGGGACGGGGTGCGCGGGTCCCAGACCTTCTGGGCCGTCGCCGCCAGCGGCAGCGCGATGCCCCGGGCAATCTGCTCCGCGGTCTGCGCCTGGGCGAGATCGCCCCAGATCGCGAAACTGCCGCCGAGGATCTGCCGGGAGTACTTCTCGGCCACCGGCTCGGTGCCGCGCAGCACCAGCGGCGTCCACTGCTCGTAGATCCGCTGTCCGGTCGGGTATGTGAACTCGTTCGGCTCGCCGAGCACGTAGTAGAGGTACTCGTCGTTGAGATTCACCACCGGCCGGCCCTCGTCGAGGTACTCCGCCGGCGGGCGGGCGCCGATCTCCTTGCCCGTCCAGTACAGGACCTGGACGTCCTTGTCGACGCTCACCTCCCCGCCCCGGAAGAATCCGTCGTTCCACGCCTGGGGCGTACGGCCGAGCGAGCGCAGCAGCCGGGCGCGGCCGTTCACCCAGGCGGTGGCGAGGTCCTGGATCCGGCCCTCGGGCCCGTACTCCTTCCGGGCGAGCGCGGCCAGGGCGGGGAAGGAGGCTTCAGGGTCCTTCCTGGTCAGCGCCTGGTACTCGTCGCCGCCGATGTTCCAGTAGCGGCCGCCGAAGAGCTTCGCGTACTCCCTCAGGAGTTCGTCCACGAGCGCGGCCGAAGCGGGCTTGGAGATGTCGATCGCGCCCGGCACGGTCCGGCCCGAGGCGTCCTTGAGAGCGAGTTCCGGATAGTCGGCGAGCACCGCGCCCAGATGGCCCGGGGAGTCGATCTCGGGGACGACGGTGATGTGCAGCGAGGCGGCGAGCGCCAGGATCCGCCGGACCTCGGCCTTCGTCAGATGGTCGGGGGAGACGATCTCGGGGTGGGTGTCGGAGGCGATCCGGAAGCCCTGGTCGTCGGAGAAGTGCAGTCCCAGCTGATTGAGCTTGAGGTCGGCCATCTCGCGCAGCCGGTCCTCCAGCCACGCCGCGGTGAAGGGTTTGCGGGCGATGTCGACATTCAGTCCGCGCTGCGGCCGGTCGGGACCGTCCCGTACGGTCCCCTCGGGCATCGCCCCGCCGGAGCGCACCGCCTGCTTGAGGGTGCGGGTGCCGTAGAACACCCCGGCCTCGGCGGGCCCCGATATCCGGACCCGGCCGCCCTCGGTGACGACGGTGTACGACTCGGGGCCGGACGGGCCCCGGGCCGACGGGGCGCCGGTGGGCGGGGGCGACGCCGGGGCGGTGAGCGCCAGCTCCACATCGCCGGCCCGGGCGGGGACCGTGCCCCGGAAGTCGATCTTCAGCTCCCCGGCGAGGAGTCTGCCCTCGTCGGTGAGCTTCTCGCTGCCCTCGGCCACCACGACTCCCGCGCCGGATCCGGGCCGCCAGCCCGGACCGCGCGCCGCTTCGTGGACGCGGACGGCCGGGACGGTCGCGGGCGCCGAGGAGAGGGGATACGTCCGGGAGGGTGACGGGCTGGCAGCCGACTCGCCCGGGTCCCGGTCCCGGGCGCCCGCCTCGGTACGGCCGGAACCGGCGCCGCCGCCCGGCCCGGCGCCGGAGCAGCCGCTCAGCGCCAGGGAGAGCGCGGTGGCCGCGGTGACCGTCACGGCGGCGAGCCGGGCGGGCGATGAGTGGCGTATCACTCGGATACCTCCCAGATATATGGAAATCCTGTGAAAACACCCCCCGGCGTCCTTCCGGCCCCGCTCGATCCCTTGCCGTACGTGGTGGTCGGCGCCGCTCGGGTCCGGCCGGTCGCCCCGGTCCGATCCGGTCCGGTCCGGTCCGGGACACCGCCCTCGGGAGCGACACCGCCTCAGGAGCGACGGCCGTCACTCCACCACACCTCGGACGCCTGTACCCCTCAAGCCTCACCGCCCCGGGCCGCCCCGCAAGCGCAGCCGCGCGGACGGCGCGCCCGGGACGGCACGCCGGACAGCGCGTCGGGCAGTACGCCGGACGGCCCGCCCGGGGGAGCCCGGCCGCGGCTCCGGCCGCCCGGGAGCCGCCGGGAATCGGCCCGGGAGCGGCCCGGCGTACCGCCCGGTCGCAGCCCGGCCGCCGCCTTGCGGCCGCCCCGCCGCCGGACAAACGCAGAACGGCCGGACAAAGCCTTCCCGATAGCCCGTCCGAGGCTGTTTGATTGCCTGTTTGATCACACCTGAGGACCCCGGGCGAACGAACCGACAAGTCGTCGCTACGATGGCCGGGGCCGGTGGACCGTACCCGGCCGGGCCACACCGACCACCCAAGCCGGCAGGCCCTAGTCCCCGCTCCCGGAGGGTTCTTCCGTGCCGGCTGGAACGCTGTACCGCGGCCGGGAAGGAATGTGGTCCTGGGTGGCTCATCGAGTCACCGGCGTCCTCATCTTCTTCTTCCTGTTCGTACATGTCCTGGACACCGCACTCGTGCGGGTCTCCCCCGAGGACTACGACAAGGTCGTAGCCGTCTACAAGACGCCGATCGTCGCGCTGCTGGAGTACGGCCTCGTCGCCGCAGTCCTGTTCCACGCGCTCAACGGACTGCGCGTCATCGCCGTCGATTTCTGGTCCAAGGGCCCGCGCCTCCAGAAGCAGATGCTCTGGACCGTCGTCGGCATCTGGGTCGTCCTGATGGTGGGGGCGCTCTACCCCGTCCTCGGCCACGCCGCACGCGAAGTCTTCGGGAGCTGAGGCCGGACATGTCTGCTGACACCACTTCCGCCATCAGTCCCGTCGAGGGCGGCCCGCTCTACGACGTGGACAATCCGGCCCCTCTCATCGAGGCCCCGCGCAAGCGCACCGGGAAGACCCCGCGCGCCACCCGCGGCAACTTCGAGATGGCCGCCTGGCTCTTCATGCGTCTCTCCGGCGTTGTGCTGGTCGTCCTGGTCATCGGCCATCTGCTGATCCAGCTGGTGCTGGACGGCGGCGTCTCCAAGATCGGCTTCGCGTTCGTCGCCGGCCGCTGGGCGTCCCCGTTCTGGCAGGTCTGGGACCTGCTGATGCTCTGGCTCGCCATGCTGCACGGCGCCAACGGCCTGCGTACCGTCATCAACGACTACGCCGAGCGCCCGAACACGCGTCTGTGGCTGAAGGGCCTGCTGTACACCGCCACGGTGTTCACCATCCTGCTGGGCACGCTGGTGATCTTCACCTTCGACCCGAACATCCGCTAAAGCCGGGGCTGACGAACAATGAAGATCCACAAGTACGACACCGTCATCGTCGGCGCCGGCGGCGCGGGCATGCGCGCGGCCATCGAGGCCACCAAGCGCAGCCGTACCGCCGTACTGACGAAGCTGTACCCCACCCGCTCCCACACGGGCGCCGCGCAGGGCGGCATGGCCGCCGCGCTCGCCAATGTGGAAGAGGACAACTGGGAGTGGCACACCTTCGACACGGTCAAGGGCGGTGACTACCTGGTCGACCAGGACGCCGCCGAGATCCTGGCGAAGGAGGCCATCGACGCGGTCCTCGACCTGGAGAAGATGGGCCTGCCGTTCAACCGGACGCCGAACGGCACCATCGACCAGCGGCGGTTCGGCGGGCACTCGCGCAACCACGGCGAGGCCCCGGTCCGCCGGTCCTGCTACGCCGCCGACCGCACCGGTCATATGATCCTCCAGACGCTGTACCAGAACTGCGTCAAGGAGGGCGTGGAGTTCTTCAACGAGTTCTACGTCCTGGACCAGCTGATCACCGAGGTCGACGGGGTCAAGAAGTCGGCGGGCGTCGTCGCGTACGAGCTGGCCACCGGCGAGATCCACATCTTCCAGGCGAAGGCCGTCATCTACGCCTCCGGCGGCACCGGCAAGTTCTTCAAGGTGACCTCCAACGCGCACACCCTCACCGGCGACGGCCAGGCGGCCTGCTACCGGCGCGGGCTGCCGCTGGAGGACATGGAGTTCTTCCAGTTCCACCCGACCGGCATCTGGCGGATGGGCATCCTGCTCACGGAGGGCGCCCGCGGTGAGGGCGGCATCCTGCGCAACAAGGACGGCGAGCGCTTCATGGAGAAGTACGCCCCCGTCATGAAGGACCTCGCCTCCCGCGACGTCGTCTCCCGTTCCATCTACACGGAGATCCGCGAGGGCCGGGGCTGCGGCCCCGAGGGCGACCACGTCTATCTGGACCTGACCCACCTGCCGCCGGAGCAGCTGGACGCCAAGCTCCCGGACATCACCGAGTTCGCGCGGACCTACCTCGGCATCGAGCCCTACACGGACCCGATCCCGATCCAGCCGACCGCGCACTACGCCATGGGCGGCATCCCGACCAACGTCCAGGGCGAGGTCCTCCGCGACAACACCACCGTCGTACCGGGGCTGTACGCCGCCGGCGAGGTCGCCTGCGTCTCGGTGCACGGCGCCAACCGGCTGGGCACCAACTCGCTGCTCGACATCAATGTCTTCGGCAAGCGCTCCGGCATCGCCGCGGCCGAGTACGCCGCGAAGGCCGACTTCGTCGACCTTCCGGAGGACCCGGGCTCCCTCGTGCGCGAGCAGGTGGAGCGGCTGCGCGACTCCACGGGCAACGAGCGGGTCGCGGAGATCCGACGTGAGCTGCAGGAGACGATGGACGCCAATGTGATGGTGTTCCGCACCGAGCAGACGATCAAGACCGCGGTCGAGAAGATCGGCGAGCTGCGCGCCCGCTACAAGAACGTGTCCATCCAGGACAAGGGCCGCCGCTTCAACACGGACCTGCTGGAAGCCGTCGAGCTGGGCAATCTGCTCGACCTGGCCGAGGTCATGGCCGTCTCGGCCCTGGCCCGCAAGGAGTCCCGCGGCGGTCACTACCGCGAGGACTACCCGAACCGCGACGACGTCAACTTCATGCGCCACACCATGGCGTACCGCGAGGTGGGCGACGACGGCGCCGAGACCATCCGTCTCGACTACAAGCCGGTTGTCCAGACCCGCTACCAGCCGATGGAGCGTAAGTACTGATGGCTACCCCTGTACTGGACAAGGTCGAGGCGGAGTCCGCCGCCTCCCCCTACATCACGGTCACCTTCCGGATCCGCCGCTTCAACCCCGAGGTGTCGGAGCACGCGGTCTGGGAGGACTTCCCGATCGAGATCGACCCCAAGGAGCGGGTCCTCGACGGTCTCCACAAGATCAAGTGGGATGTCGACGGCAGCCTCACCTTCCGGCGCTCCTGCGCGCACGGGATCTGCGGCTCCGACGCGATGCGGATCAACGGCAAGAACAGGCTGGCCTGCAAGACGCTGATCAAGGACATCAACCCGGAGAAGCCGATCACGGTCGAGGCCATCAAGGGCCTGACGGTCCTCAAGGACCTCGTCGTGGACATGGAGCCGTTCTTCCAGGCCTATCGCGACGTCATGCCGTTCCTGATCACCAAGGGGAACGAGCCGACCCGTGAGCGCCTCCAGTCCGCCGAGGACCGCGAGCGCTTCGACGACACCACCAAGTGCATCCTCTGCGCCGCGTGCACCTCGTCGTGCCCGGTGTTCTGGAACGACGGCCAGTACTTCGGCCCGGCGGCGATCGTCAACGCCCACCGCTTCATCTTCGACTCGCGCGACGAGGCCGGCGAGCAGCGGCTGGAGATCCTCAACGACAAGGACGGCGTGTGGCGCTGCCGCACCACGTTCAACTGCACCGACGCGTGCCCCCGCGGCATCGAGGTCACCAAGGCCATCCAGGAAGTCAAGCGCGCCCTGATCACCCGCCGCTTCTGACCCTCCCGGCCCCCGCCTCACCCCGAAGGCCCCGCTCCCGACACCCGGGAGCGGGGCCTTCGCGCGCGTACGTCTACGCGTACGACTCCAGCCGCCTCAGGGCTCGGGGGCGGCGGGCCCGTGGGGCGTCGGGCTTCTGTGGGGGTGGGGGACCTGGCAGGATCAGAGGGCCTCTGACTCGAGGGGCGGAAAGCGGGGAACACGAGATGAGTGAGCCGAATCCGTACCGGCCGGACGGGGAGCCCGAGTATCAGTGGGGGCCCGAGCAGCCGTACGGGTATCCGCAGGACGCGACGGCGGGGTACGGCCATCCCCCGCAGGGCGGCCCGGGGTATTCGCCGACGCAGCCCGGCGGGATCCCGGTGCCCGGGTACGGGACGCCGATGGGCGGGGCGCCGGCGCTGGCGATCGGGGACATCACGGTGGTGGGCGACTCGATCATGACGCCGGCCGGGGCGATGCCGCTGCGGGGCGCGGTGTGGAACGCGTCGGACCTGTCGCGCACCGACGAGAAGATCCCGGTGTACGCCATCGTGCTGGCGGTCCTGTTCGTGGGGGCGTGCGGGCTGGGGCTGCTCTTTCTGCTGATCAAGGAGAAGGAGACGTCGGGCTTCGTCCAGGTCACCGTGACCAGCGGCGGCAAGCACCACTCCACGATGATCCCGGCCGTGCACCCGCATCTCTTCCACCACGTCATGGGCCAGATCGGCTACGCCCGTTCGATCAGCGCCATGTGACGGCGCGCGGGTGGGGCGGCCGGCGAGCCCGGCGGCCGCCCCGCGCGTACGGGAGATGTCTCAAGGCCGCCGGGCGGGCCCGGTGAGGAATTCCGTGAGCAGGTTCGTGATCGGCTCCGGGCGCTCCAGGCCCGGCAGATGACCGGCCCAGGGCAGCTCGCGGTGGTCCGCGCCGGGGAGCAGCGCGGCCGCGCGGGCCGCGGAGGCGCGGAAGCACGGGAAGTCGTGGCCGCCGGAGAGGACCAGCGCGGGCGCGCGGACCCCGGCGAGTGACGGTACGTCGAAGTCGGTGGCCCCGTCGTACTCCTCGGCGGCCGCCGACTGGAGCCGGAAGGCCCCGAGCTGCATCGCCGCCACCGACTCGTGGACGGCCGGGCCGGCCTCGGGGCCCAGCCAGGCGCGGGCGTTGAGTTCGGCAGCCGCCTCCAGCTCGTCCGCGTCGAAGAGTTCGGTCTCCCGGCGGTCGAAGTCGGCGAGCGCGGGGCTCGGCTCCAGGTCGGGCAGGCCGGGGCAGAGCAGGGCGAGCGCGGTGACGCGGTGCGGCGCGCGGAGCGCGATGTCCAGGGCGGCGCGGCCGCCGTACGAGGCGCCGACGAGCACGGCCCGCTCCACGCCGAGTTCGTCCAGGAGGGCGAGCACATCGTCCGCGTCGGTGTAGGGGACGTCCGACGCCGGGGTGTCACCGTACCCCCTGAAGTCGCAGCGCACCAGGCGGTGTCCGGTCTTCTCCAGGGCCCGCCACTGCGGGTCCCACATCCTCCGGTCGCAGACGGTGGAGTGCAGCAGGACGGCCGTGGGGCCCGAACCGGTCATGTCATGAGCAAGAGTCATCGAGGGCAGATTAGGCCGCGATCGCCCGCGCGGCGAACGGTTTTCGGCCTGCCACGAACGGCTCACCCACCCCTCCCAACGGTCTTGAACATGTTCAAAAACAGGTCTACTGTCATCCGTGTCAGCCTTTTTGAACGCGTTCAAGGAGCGTGGGGCATGGACCTCAACGTGATCGGCTACATCGTCTATCTGCTCGTCAGCGTGGCGCTGACCGTCTGGGTGGCCCGCACCCTCAGCCGCAACGGGCGCATCTTCCTCGGCGATGTGATGCACGGGAACGAGAAGCTCGCCGACGCCGTGAACCATCTGCTGGTCGTCGGCTTCTACCTGGTGAACCTCGGCTTCGTCGCCCTGTATCTGCGCGTCGCCCAGGACATCGGGAACACCCGCGACCTCTTCGACGCCCTCTCGGTGAAGCTCGGCGTCGTCCTGCTCGTCCTCGGCGTCCTGCACCTGGGCAATGTCTACGTCCTCAACAAGATCCGCCGCCGGAGCCGGATGGAGCGCGAGATGACCCCGCCGGTCGGGCCGCAGGGCTGGACCGCGCCCGCAGGCAAGGCCCCGTGGACTCCCCCGGCCCCGCCCGCCGCCGGCCCGGCCGGAGTGTGAGCGCCATGACCGCCCCCGCCCTCCGGAGCACCCCGCTGCGCCGGCTGACCGTCCTCTACGACGCCGACTGCTCCCTCTGCGTCCACCTCCGGCACTGGCTGAGGCGTCAGCGGCAGCTCGTCCCGCTGAACCTGGTGCCCGCCGGCTCCCAGGAGGCGCACCGCCTCTTCCCCGCCCTCGACCACCGGCGCACCCTGCGGGAGATCACCGTCATCGGCGACCGCGGCCAGATCTACAGCGGTTCGGCGGCCTGGATCGTCTGTCTGTGGGCGCTGGCCGAGCACCGGCCCAGGGCCCACTGGCTCGCCACCCCCGCCGGAGCGCCCTTCGTCCGGGTCACCATGCTCGCCGCGGCCAAGTACCGCGAGCTGTCCGGGGCGCAGGCCGCCGCGCCCGGCGCCCCGGCCGGGACGCCCGGGGATACGGCCGGTCCGCCCTGCGACGACCGGTGCGAGATCCCCCGTTAGGCTCGGCACCGTGACGGACGTGCAGGCCCCCAAGAGCGCCCCCAAGAGCGAGCAGACCCGCACGCTCATCCTCGAGACGGCCCTGAGGCTGTTCCAGGAGAACGGTTACGACAAGACCACGATGCGGGCCATCGCCAAAGAGGCCGGCGTCTCGGTGGGGAACGCGTACTACTACTTCTCCTCGAAAGAGCACCTGATCCAGGGCTTCTACGACCGGATCGCCGCCGAGCACCGGGCGGCGGTCGGGCCCGTGCTGGAGAAGGAGACCCAGCTGGAGGCGCGCCTCGCCGGGGTGCTGCTCGCCTGGCTGGAGATCGCCGAGCCGTACCACGAGTTCGCGGCCCAGTTCTTCAAGAACGCGGCCGACCCGGAGAGCCCGCTCAGCCCCTTCTCCACCGAGTCGGAGCACGCCCGCGAGGAGGCCATCGCGGTCCATCGCGAGACGCTGGCCGGGGCGAAGACCAAGGTGCCCGCCGAACTGGCGGACGCCTTCCCCGAGCTGATGTGGCTCTCCCAGATGGGGCTGGTCCTCTACTGGGTCTTCGACCGCTCCGAGGGCCACGAGCGGAGCCGCCGCCTCGCCCAGCAGGGCGCCCGGCTCACCGCGCGGGGCATCGTCCTCGCCCGCTTCCGGGTGCTGCGCCCGCTCGTCCACGATGTGCACGAGCTGCTGACCGATCTGCTGCCGGGGATGGCCCAGTCGGTCGCGGTGCGCAAGCAGAACTCGGCGGCCGGGAAGAGCACCGCGCCGGCGCGCCGGAAGACCGCCGCGGCCCGGAAGAGGACCGCCGCGACGCCCCCGGCCGAGTAGCCCGCACGCCCGGGCCGGGGACGGTACGGGGTACGCGGCCCAGGAGTGCGCGCGGTACGGGCCTACGCGGGGCTTCGCGGCGGGTCAGGCCTCGCGGGAGGCGAGCTGGACGACGGTGATGTCGGAGGAGGCCCCGACCCGGACGGGCGGGCCCCAGGCCCCGGCTCCCCGGGTGACGTAGAGCTGGGTGTCCCCGTACCGCTCCAGCCCGGCGACGGTGGGATTGGCCAGCTCGGCGAGGTAGTTGCCGGGCCAGAGCTGTCCGCCGTGGGTGTGTCCGGAGAGCTGGAGGTCCACCCCGTGCTCGACGGCGTCGTGGATCACCACGGGCTGGTGGGCGAGGAGCACGGAGGCGCGGGCGGGGTCCCGGTCGCCGAGCGCCTTGGCGAAGTCGGGGCCCTCGCCGGTGGCCTCGCCCTCGATGTCGTTGACCCCGGCGAGGTCGAAGCCGTCGGCGATCTCGACCCGCTCGTTCTCCAGCGGCCGCAGCCCCAGTTCCCGGACATGGCCGACCCACTCGGCGGCGCCGGAGAAGTACTCGTGGTTGCCGGTGACGAAGAAGGAGCCGTGGCGGGCCCGGAGCTGGGTGAGGGGTTCGGCGGCCGGGCCGAGGTCGGCGACGCTGCCGTCGACCATGTCGCCGACGACGGCGACGAGGTCGGGCTGGGCGGAGTTGATGGCGTCGACGATCCGCTGGGTGTGGCCCCGGCCGAGGATCGGCCCGAGGTGGATGTCGCTGACGACGGCGATCCGGTAGCCGTGGGCCGAGCGCGGCAGCTTGGCGAGGGGCACGGTGACCCGTTTGACCCGGGGGCCGCGCAGAACGCCGTACGTGCCGTGGCCCACGGTCGCCAGCGCCGCGGCGGCGGCTCCGCCGCCCACCACCCGGGAGACGAAGAGCCGCCGGGAGACCGGCCGGGGCGCGGCGGTTTCGGGCACGGCCCCGGTCTCAAGGGCGGACCTGACGTCGTGACCGGCCCTGACCTCGTGGGCGGTCTTCACCTCGTGGGACGCCCCGGCCTCCTGGGCCTCGGTGTCGGCCGGGGCGGCGGCGGGGCCGCCGTCCGCGTCGCCGGGGGCCTGAGCCGGAGCATGGGCATGGGGCTGGGCCTGGGCGTGGGGCTGGGCCTGGGCCCGGGGCGCGAGCGCCGTCGCCGTGCCGTCCTCGCGGATCGTCCCGGCGGCGGTCGCCGCGGGCGGCCCGGCCGTCGTCGCGGCGGTCCCGCCGTCCGTCCCGGCGGGTCCGGGAGATCCGGCAGGCCCCTCCGGCACAGGCGGCGTCCCCGTCGCGACCGGAGGGGCCTTCCTCGTACGGCGCAGCCACACCGCCCGGACCGCCTCGCCGACCAGCAGCCACAGCACCAGATAGAGCAGGAGCGCCAGCCACAGATACCCGGGCCAGGCGAGGGTCTGCTCCAGTCGGAACGGGGCCCCGGCGCGGCCCGAGACCAGCGCTCCCACGGAGAACGCGGGCAGGACCCAGATCGCCGCGGTGCCGATCCGCCGGGCCGTGGAGCCGGGCCGGGCGGTGTCGCCGACGAGTCTGCGCCAGACGTACCAGTGCGCCCCCGCGAGCAGAGCGATCACCGCGATCATGACCAGCAGGACGACCACAATCACAGACAGCTCCCCTATTCTTCGCGCCGCAAGGCGCGAACCCCGCGCAACCCGATGACTCCGACAGCCGTCCCCAGAAGAAACGACGTGATGGCGAGAACCAGGTGGACCCAGAAGTATCCGGTCGGGTCCCCCGCGTCGTCGAACGCCAGCCCGCTGCCGTCCTGCCACAGGTTTTTGACGAAAGTGACCCAGATGAACCAGCTCCACACCCCGAAGGCGAGCAGGAACCAGGACACGGGGCGGCTGAGCTTCATCCACCCAGTATCAGGGGCCTCCCCGGACCGGGTCGCGCCGGGTGGGCTGTCCCGGCGGTCTTCTCGGCGCGCCATGAACCCGATAAGCATATTTTCTACTTTTCCCTGTACTTTCACGTCCGTGTCTGCTCTGAAGAAGACCGTGCGGAAGTCAGTGCTGACGGTCGCCGCCGCCTCGCTCCTGCCCCTCCTCCTCGTCGCCCCCGCCGTCGCGGACTCCCACGACGACAAGCCGAAGGGCAAGTCCAAGAGCACGTCACGGAAGCAGCCCAACCCCCCGGCCGCCATGTCCACCATCGGCGGCTCACTGCTCGGCAGGGCGGGCACCCAGGTCAGTCTCGGCGCGGGCGCGCCCGTGCTGCCCAAGGAGCTGAGCGGACGGTCCTGGATCGTCGCGGACGCGGAGAACGGCGATGTGCTCGCCGCGCACAACGCCCACTGGCGGCTCCCCCCGGCCTCCACCCTCAAGATGCTCTTCGCGGACACCCTGCTGCCCAAGCTGCCCAAGGCCACCACCCACAAGGTCTCCTCCGCCGAGCTGGAGAACGTCGGCCCCGGCAGCAGCCTGGTCGGGGTCAAGGAGGACCTCAGCTACTCGGTGCACGATCTGTGGCTCGGCGTCTTCCTGCGCTCCGGCAACGACGCGGTCCATGTGCTGTCGGCGATGAACGGCGGCATCGACAAGACCGTCGAGGACATGCAGGCGCACGCCGAGGAGCTGCAGGCCCTCGACACCCAGGTGGTGTCGCCGGACGGCTACGACGCCGCCGGCCAGGTCTCCTCCGCGTACGACCTGACGCTGATCGCCCGCAGCGGGATGCAGAAGAAGGACTTCCGCGAGTACTGCTCCACCGTCAGCGCCGAGTTCCCCGGCGAGATGGACGGCAAGAAGCGCGAGACCTTCGAGATCCAGAACACCAACCGCCTGCTCACCGGCGACTACGGGATCGAGCCGTACAAGGGCGTCGCGGGCGTCAAGAACGGCAACACCACCCACGCCGGGGCCACCTTCACCGGGGTCGCCGAGCGGAACGGCAAGGTGCTCCTGGTCACCGTGATGAACCCGGACTCGGACGAGAGCAACGCCGTCTACCGCGAGGCGGCGGACCTGTTCGACTGGGGCTTCGCGGCCTCCGGCAAGGTCACTCCCGTGGGCGAGCTGGTGGCCCCGCGATCCGCTCCGGACAAGGACACGGGGAAGGCCGGACCGGCCGTGAACGGGAACGGGGACGCGGACGGCGGGGCGGCCGGGGACGCCCCGGCGGTGAAGACGGCCTCCGCCGCGGACCGGAAGGAGACCTCCGGCGGTATGGGCACCGCGCTCGCGATCGCGGGCGGGGCGCTGATCGCGCTGGCGGCGGCGGTGTTCGTGGTCAACCGGCGCTGGCCCTCCCGGCGCGGCTGAGCCGACCGCGCGTCACGCCGCCGGGGCGGGCCCGCCGGCCCGGCCCGAGCGCCCCGGCAGCCCGGTCTCCGGCGGTTCCGTCCGTTCCGTCGGCGGCCCGGGCTCCTTCTCGCCGTCCTCCGCGTTCTCCGCGTCCTCCGCGTGCTCCCCGTCCTCCGCCTTCTCCGCGTCCGCGCTGCCCGTCGCCGTCCAGGCCGCGCAGTACAGCAGCAGCTTCGCGGTGAAGTTGATCCACAGCAGCAGCGCGATCGGCACCCCGAACGCCCCGTACAGACTCTTCGACGCGACCCCCTGCATATAGCCGCTGAGCAGGAGCTTCAGCAGTTCGAACCCGACCGCGCCGAGCAGCGCCGCCACCACCAGCCGGCGGCGCGGCGGGTGCACCCCGGGCAGCAGGGTCAGCAGATAGAGCAGCATCAGGAACGCGGCGGCGACCGCGATGGCGATGGCGGCCGCGGACAGCAGCACGCCCTCGACCCCGCCCTGGTCGATGCCGAGCCGGTCCGCGCTCCAGCCGACCGCCGAGGAGCCGAGCGCCGAGGCGGCGAGGGAGGCGAGCGCGGTCGCGCCCAGGCCGAGCAGAACGCCCGCGTCCTTGAGCTTGCGGAGGACCGGATTGCCCTCGTCCTCGTCGTCCAGACTCCAGACCGCCCGCAGACAGTCCCGCATCGAGCCGACCCAGCCGATGCCGGTGAACAGCAGCAGCGCGCCCGCGACCAGACCGACCGTACCCGCGTTGGCGACCAGCGAGCCGATGTCGAGCTGGTCGGAGATCCCGGGCACCTGGTCGCCGATCCGGTCCTGGAGATCGGCCAGCCGCTCCTGGCTGAGCAGCGCGGCGCCGATCGCCGCCGCGACGGTGATCAGCGGGAAGAGCGCGAGGAAGCTGAGGAAGGTGATGGCCGCGGCGAGCCGGGTCCAGTGCACCCGCTCCAGGGTCTCGTACGAGCGCCAGGCGTGGGTCCGCATCAGCCGGGCCAGCCAGGGGCCGGCGATCGGAATCCTTGTCAACCAGTCCATGGCGTACGCCTACCCTCCCTGCCCCGGTATGTGCCCCCCGCGTCCGAAGAAGCCACAGCTCACAAACCGGCCACCGCGAGCGCGTACATGGCCGCCCACACCAGGGCGATGACGGCGAGCGCCCGGTCGCGCAGCACCACGTCCTCCGGCTCGCCCGCCGTGCCCCGGTCGGCGAAGACCGCGTACCGCAGTACGGCGAGGATGAAGGCGATCATCGACAGCTGCCGCCAGGGCAGCAGGGCCGCGCCGTCCCCGCCGCCGCCCTCCAGCGCCCACAGACAGTAGGCGAGCACGGCCACGCCTGCGGCGAGCTGCCAGACGAACCGCAGATAGCCGGTGGTGTACTCAGTCAGCAGGGCCCGGGTCGCCCCGCCCGCGCCGGCCATCTGGACGGCTTCGGAATAGCGCTTGGCGGCCACCATGAAGAGCGCGCCGAAGCCGGTCGTGATCAGGAACCAGCGCGAGAGCGGGATGTCGAGCGCGACCCCGCCGATCATCGCCCGCATCAGAAAGCCCGTGGTGACGACGGCCATGTCGACCACGAGGACGTGTTTGAGCCAGACGCAGTAGGCGAACTGCATCGAGAGGTACGCGGTGAGCAGCGCGCCGGTCAGCGCGTTGCAGAAGGCGGCGGCCCCGGCGACCGCGACGGCGGCGAGCAGCGCGCCCGTCGCGTAGGCGACGGGTACGGGGACCTCGCCCGCGGCGACCGGGCGGCGGCACTTCACCGGATGGGCGCGGTCGGCCTCGGCGTCCCGGGCGTCGTTGACGAGGTAGACGGCGGCGGCGGCCGAGGTGAAGAGCAGGAAGACGACGGCGAGCCGGGCGGTGTTGTGGAGGGAGTCCAGCTCGCCGGCGGCGGCCGGGGCGGCGAGCACCAGCGCGTTCTTGACCCACTGCCGGGGGCGGGCGGACCGGAGCAGCCCGCCGGGCAGGGACCGGGGGCCGGGCGGCGGGGCGCCGTCCGGGGTGCGCCGCCGCCGGTCTTCGGGGCGGCCCAGCAGGGCGGTGGCGCGCTCGGTCATCGCGCCGCCCTCCGCCTCGGGCGGGGGCGTCCGGCGGTCGTCCGGGGTGCGCCGAGCCGGGCGGCGAGCCCGCCGAGCGCGATGCCCGCGGCCACGTCCGTCGGATAGTGCACGCCCGCCACCAGCCGTGACACGCACATGGCGGCGGCCAGGGCGGCCACCGCGGTCTCCCCCGCCGGGTACAGCGCGCCGTAGGCCACCGCGGCGGCGGCGGCCGAGGTCGCGTGCGAACTCGGGAAGGAGTACGGCCCCGCCGTCGGCACCAGCGGCCCGAGCCGCGCCGGGCCCGCGCCCCGGGCCTCGGGCGACGCGTCCGCGCGGGCGGCGGGCCGCTCCGGCGCGGTGTCCGGGACCGCCGGCCGGCGGAGAGCCGGAGGCGCCGGGCTCGGGCCCATGCCCGGGCGGCGGAGAATCGAAGGCACAGAGCGCGGCCGGCCGAGAGTCGAAGGCACCGGGCCCGGGCGCGGCCGGCGGAGGGTCCATTTGAGGCCGAGGCTGGCGAGATGGGCGGCGCCGACGACCGCGGTGGCGCGCAGCCAGGGCCCCCGGCGCTCCCGGTCGGCGGCGGCCCCGGCGAGTCCGGCCGCGAGCCAGAGGGCTCCGTGCTCGCCGGTGCGGGAGAGCGTCCGGGCGGCGGCCGCGACCCCCGGCCGGCGCCCGCAGTGGCGCAGCGCCGCGAGGAGTCGTCCGTCGGCCGCCGCGCAGTCGGCGTATCGCATGCGCCACCCCTTCCGATGAGCCCGGCCCGGCTCTCCGGGCGACTCTTCTGGGCGACCGCTCGACATTTCTCGCCATTCTTTGATGACACTCGTTTAATCACCCATTTCGGCGAGTCCACCAGGCACTCCAAAAATGTGGGCATACACGGCGATACGGTCGCAACCATGCCTGTCGAGAACCCTCTCCCCACCGCTCCCCCGGCCCCCGCCGACCCGTTCGTCTCCGTCAGCGGCTGGGGCCGCACCGCGCCCACCACCGCCTCCGTGCTGCGCCCCCGCACCCACGACGAGGCCGCCGCCGCCGTGCGCGCGTGGGGCGTGCGCGGCGGCATCGCCCGAGGGCTCGGCCGGGCCTACGGGGACGCGGCGCAGAACGCGGGCGGCACGGTCCTCGACATGACGGGTCTGCGGCGCGTGCACCGCCTGGACGGCGAGGCGGGGACGGTCGTCTGCGACGCGGGGGTGAGTCTGCACCGGCTGATGGAGGTGCTGCTGCCGCTCGGCTGGTTCGTCCCCGTGACCCCGGGCACCCGGCACGTCACCGTCGGCGGCGCGGTCGGCGCGGACATCCACGGAAAGAACCACCACGTCAGCGGCTCCTTCTCCCGCCATGTCGAGTCCTTGAGGCTGCTCACCGCCGACGGCACGGTCGTCACCGCCGTCCCCGGCGACGATCTCTTCGACGCGACCGCCGGCGGTATGGGCCTGACCGGGGTGATCCTCTCGGCGACCCTCCGGCTGCACCGGGTGGAGACCTCCCTGATGTGCGTCGACACCGAGCGCGCCACCGATCTGGACGACGCGATGGCCCGGATCGCCGCCACCGACCACCGCCACCGCTACTCGGTCGCCTGGATCGATCTGCTCGCGCCCGGCGCGGCGCTGGGCCGCGCGGTCCTCACCCGGGGCGACCACGCCCCCCTGGACGCGCTGCCCGCCCGGGCCCGCCGCGACCCGCTCGCCTTCCGCCCCGGACGGCTGCCCGCGCCCCCCGCCTTCGTACCGGGAGGGCTGCTGACCCGCACCACGGTCGCCCTGTTCAACGAGTTCTGGTACCGCAGGGCCCCCCGCTCCCGGACCGGCGGGCTCCAGCGGATCCCGGCGTTCTTCCACCCGCTGGACGCGGTGCCGCACTGGAACCGGATCTACGGCCGGGACGGATTCGTCCAGTACCAGTTCGTCGTCGGGCACGGCCGGGAGGAGACCCTGCGGCGGATCGTCCGGCGGATCGCCCGCCGGGGCTGCCCGTCCTTCCTCGCGGTCCTCAAACGGTTCGGCGAGTCCGACCCCGGCTGGCTCTCCTTCCCCGTGCCCGGCTGGACCCTGGCGCTCGACATCCCCGCCGGGCTCGGCGGTCTGGGCGCGTTCCTCGACGAGCTGGACGAGGAGGTGGCGGAGGCGGGCGGCCGGGTCTATCTCGCCAAGGACTCCCGGCTGCGCCCCGAGCTGCTCGCCGGGATGTATCCCCGGCTCGGGGACTTCCGCGCGCTGCGGGCCCGGCTGGATCCGCGCGGGGTCTTCGCCTCCGACCTCTCCCGCCGGCTCGCCCTGTGAGCCCCGCACCCCCTCACGTACAGGAGCAGTCAGTCATGAAGGACGCCTTCGGCACCCCGCAGTCCCTGCTCGTCCTCGGCGGCGCCTCGGAGATCGGGCTCGCGATCGCCCGCCGGCTGATCGCCCGCCGCGCCCGTACGGTCTGGCTGGCCGGACGGCCCTCGGCCGAGCTGGAGGCCGCCGCCGAGGGGCTGCGCGCGCTCGGCGCCGAGGTCCGTACGGCGGCCTTCGACGCGCTGGACCCGGCCGCCCACGAGGAGACGCTGGGCAAGATCTTCGCCGAGGGCGACATCGATCTGGTGCTGCTCGCCTTCGGCGTCCTGGGCGACCAGGCGAACGACGAGGGCGATCCCCCGGCGGCGGTGCGGGTCGCGCAGACCAACTACACGGGCGCGGTGTCCGCCGGGCTCATCTCGGCGGCGGCGCTCCAGAACCAGGGGCACGGCTCCCTGGTGGTGCTCTCCTCCGTCGCGGGCGAGCGGGCCCGGCGCACCAACTTCATCTACGGCTCCAGCAAGGCCGGCCTCGACGCCTTCGCGCAGGGGCTGGGGGACGCGCTGTACGGGACGGGCGTCCATGTGATGGTCGTACGCCCCGGATTCGTGCGCACCCGGATGACGGCGGGGCTGCCCGAGGCGCCCCTGGCCACCACGCCCGAGGCGGTCGCCGCCGCCGTGGAGCTGGGGCTGCGCCGCCGTTCGGAGACGGTGTGGGTGCCGGGGGCGCTGCGGCCGGCGATGGCGGCGCTGCGGCATCTGCCGCGCCCGCTGTTCCGCCGGCTGCCGCTCTGAGGAGCGGTCCTCGGCCGGTCAGCCGGTGAAGGGGGCGGAGGCGGGCCGGTCCGCCGGGGAGCCCTGCGCGGGCACCGAGCCGCCGCCCCCGAAGGCGTACGAGTTGAGCTTCCGCCAGACGCTGTCCTCGCCCTGCTCGTAGAGCGAGAAGGAGGCGCAGGTCCACGCCGCCTCGAAGTCGGCCAGCTCCTCGTACGCCCGGTCCATGGCGTCCTCGGCGATGCCGTGGGCGACGGTGACATGCGGGTGGTACGAGAACTGCAGCTCGCGCACCAGCGGCCCGGAGGCGTCCCGGACCCGCTTCTGGAGCCAGGAGCAGGCCGCCGCGCCCTCGACGATCTGCACGAAGACGACCGGGGAGACCGGCCGGAAGGTCCCGGTCCCGCTGAGCCGCATGGGGAACGGCTGCACTCCCCGGGCGACCTCGGCGAGGTGCGCCTCGACGGCGGGCAGCAGCCCGGGGTCGGCCTCCGTGGGCGGCAGGAGGGTGACATGGGTGGGAATGCCGTGGGCGGCGGGATCCCCGAAGCTCGCGCGCCGCTCCTGGAGCAGGCTGCCGTAGGGCTCCGGGACCGCGATCGAAACGCCGAGCGTGACGGTCCCCACGTCGTTCTCCTTCACACTTCGGGTGGGCGGTGACACCCATCGGACGATTCGGCCCCGCCGGAACGGGAACCGTACAGCCGCCAGTGTGGCGGCTGTACGGCCTGTGTGGCCAGAGGCGTTGGACACAGCGGAACGGGGCCGCGAGGCCCCATACTGGAGGGCTCGCTCAGTGCTTGGCCGGCAGGAGGCCCACTCTGTCGTATGCCGTGGCCAGCGTCTCGGCGGCCACCGAGCGGGCCTTCTCGGCCCCTTGGGCGAGCACCGAGTCCAGTGTCCCGGGGTCGTCCAGATACTCCTGCGTACGGGTGCGGAACGGCGTGACGAACTCCACCATCACCTCGGCGAGGTCGGTCTTGAGCGCCCCGTACATCTTCCCCTCGTACTCCTTCTCCAGCGCGGCGACCGTGGTGCCGGTGAGGGTGGAGTAGATGGTGAGGAGATTGCTGACGCCGGGCTTGCCGACCGGGTCGAAGCGGATGACGGTGTCGGTGTCGGTGACCGCGCTCCTGACCTTCTTGGCGGTCGCCTTCGGCTCGTCGAGCAGATTGATCAGGCCCTTGGGCGTGGAGGCCGACTTGCTCATCTTGATCGCCGGGTCCTGGAGGTCGTAGATCTTCGCGACCTCCTTGACGATGTGCGGCGCGGGGACGGTGAAGGTGTCCCCGAAGCGGGTGTTGAAGCGCTCGGCGAGGTCGCGGGTCAGCTCGATGTGCTGGCGCTGGTCCTCGCCGACCGGGACGGCGTCGGCCTGGTAGAGCAGGATGTCCGCGACCTGGAGGATCGGATAGGTGAAGAGTCCGACGGTGGCCCGGTCCGCGCCCTGCTTGGCCGATTTGTCCTTGAACTGGGTCATCCGGGACGCCTCGCCGAAGCCGGCCAGACAGTTCATCACCCAGCCGAGCTGGGCGTGCTCGGGCACATGGCTCTGGATGAAGAGGGTGCAGCGGTCGGGGTCGAGACCGGCGGCGAGCAGCTGCGCGGCGGCGAGCCGGGTGTTGGCCCGCAGCTCGGCCGGATCCTGCGGCACGGTGATCGCGTGCAGGTCCACGACCATGTAGAACGCGTCGTGGGTCTCCTGAAGCGCCACGTACTGGCGGATCGCTCCGAGGTAGTTCCCGAGGTGGAACGAGCCGGCGGTGGGCTGGATGCCGGACAGGGCTCGGGGACGGGGGGGCTCGGCGGAGCCATGCAGACGGTCTTGGGCCATGCGCGCCATTGTCTCAGGTGCGGAAGAGCGCTCCGTGCGCCGGTGGGGCCGTCCGCCGGGACGGCGTGGCGCGGCGGCCCTCCCGGGGGCCCGTCCGGGCGGGCGGGCCCCCGGGGCGCGGGTCAGCCGGGCAGCCCCGGGGCGGGGTGTGCGGCCATCAGTTCGGCGACCTCCCGGCGGATCGCGGCCAGCGCGTCCTCGTCGCCGGAGCCGGCCGCCCGGACGCCCCGGTCGATCCAGTCGGCGACGGCGGACATCCGGTCCGTGCCCAGTCCGCGCGAGGTGAGGGCGGGGGTGCCGATGCGGATGCCGGAGGGGTCGAAGGGCTTCCTCGGGTCGTAGGGGACGGCGTTGTGGTTGACGACGATCCCGGCCCGGTCCAGGGCCTTGGCGGCGACCTTGCCGGGGACCTTTCTGGAGGTGAGGTCCATGAGGATCAGATGGTTGTCGGTGCCGCCGGAGACCAGGTCGAAGCCCCGGGCGAGCAGCTCGTCGGCGAGCGCGCGGGCGTTGGCGACGACGGCGTGGGCGTACTCCCGGAAGGCGGGCGAGGCCGCTTCGTGGAGGGCGACCGCGATGGCGGCGGTGGTCTGGTTGTGCGGTCCGCCCTGGAGCCCGGGGAAGACGGCCCGGTCCAGCGCCCTGGCGTGCTCCTCGCGGGACATCAGCATCGCGCCGCGCGGGCCGCGCAGGGTCTTGTGGGTGGTCGTGGAGATCACATCGGCGTACGGCACGGGCGAGGGGTGCGCGCCGCCCGCGATCAGTCCGGCGATATGGGCGACGTCGGCGACCAGGACCGCGCCGGACTCCCGGGCGATCTCCGCGTAGGCGGCGAAGTCGATGGTCCGGGGGACGGCGGTGCCGCCACAGAAGATGATCTTCGGTCGTTCCTTGAGGGCCAGCTCGCGGACCTCGTCGAGATCGACCAGGCCGGTGTCCCTGCGCACGCCGTACCCCACCCCCCGGAACCAGGTGCCGGTGGCCGAGACGCCCCAGCCGTGGGTGAGGTGGCCGCCCATGGGCAGCGACATGCCCAGCACGGTGTCGCCGGGCTCGGCGAAGGCGAGATGGACGGCGAGATTGGCCGGGGATCCGGAGTAGGGCTGCACATTGGCGTGCTCGACGCCGAAGAGGTCCTTGGCGCGGGCGACGGCGAGCCGCTCGACCCGGTCGATGTTCTGCTGGCCCTCGTAGTAGCGGCGGCCCGCGTATCCCTCGCTGTACTTGTTCTGGAGGGCGGTGCCGGAGGCCTCCAGCACCGCGCGGGAGACATAGTTCTCGCTGGCGATCATGCGGAGGGTCTCCGCCTGGAGCCGCTCCTCGGCGAAGACCAGCTCGGCCAGCTCGGGGTCGGCGGCGAAGAGGGCGGGGTGGGGTCGGTCGGTCATGGTGTCCTCCGGGTCCTCGTGACGACAGGGTCCCCGGGGGCGGCCCGGACGGCTGTCCGGCGGCGCTCCCGGGCGGTCGCCGGGACGCCTTCCACGATTCCCGCCACGGGCAGGGCGGTCGGCGCCCGGAAACGACCGGGTGGCCGGGACACCCAGGCGGGCGGTGTCTCGTCTGCTCCTGCGGGCACGGCTCCACCGCGGTCGGTCCGCGTACGCCAGTCGCCGTGCGTACCGTCCACCTTAGAGCCTCGGAGGTTTCCCCGTGCGGCGCGCGAGCGACGATAGGAACAGGGGCAACACCCCGCCCCGCGCCCGATGCCTGTGTCCACCGAACGGAGATCCCGTGTCCGCATCGACGAACGCCATCGCCGCAGCCGAGGCCCACAGCGCGCACAACTACCATCCGCTCCCCGTCGTCATCGCCTCCGCCGAGGGCGCGTGGATGACCGATGTCGAGGGGCGGCGTCATCTCGATCTGCTCGCCGGATACTCGGCGCTCAATTTCGGCCATGGCAACCGCCGGCTGATCGAGGCGGCGAAGGCCCAGCTGGACCGGGTCACCCTCACCTCGCGCGCCTTCCACCACGACCGGTTCGCCGACTTCTGCACCCGGCTGGCCGAGCTGTGCGGCATGGAGACGGTGCTGCCCATGAACACCGGCGCGGAGGCGGTGGAGACGGCGGTGAAGACCGCCCGCAAGTGGGGGTACCGGGTCAAGGGCGTCCCCGAGGGCCTGGCGAAGATCGTGGTCGCGGCGGACAACTTCCACGGCCGGACGACGACGGTGATCAGCTTCTCGACGGACCCGGAGGCGCGGGCGGACTTCGGCCCGTACACCCCCGGGTTCCAGATCGTGCCGTACGGCGATCTCACCGCGATGAGCGCGGCGATGACGGCGGAGAACACCGTGGCGGTGCTGCTGGAGCCGATCCAGGGCGAGGCCGGGGTGCTGGTGCCGCCCGCGGGCTATCTGGAGGGGGTGCGCCGGCTGACCCGTGAGCGGAACGTGCTGTTCGTCGCGGACGAGATCCAGTCGGGTCTCGGCCGGACCGGCCGGACCTTCGCCTGTGAGCACGAGGGCGTGGTCCCGGACATGTATCTGCTGGGGAAGGCGCTGGGCGGCGGGGTGGTGCCGGTGTCGGCGGTGGTCTCCTCGCGGGAGGTGCTCGGGGTCTTCCGGCCCGGGGAGCACGGTTCGACCTTCGGCGGCAATCCGCTGGCCTGCGCGGTGGCGCTGGAGGTGATCGCGATGCTGAACACCGGCGAGTACCAGCGGCGCGCCGAGGAGCTGGGCGACCATCTCCACCGCGAGCTGGGACTGCTGGCCGGTACGGGGGCGGTGCGCGCGGTGCGCGGGCGCGGTCTGTGGGCGGGGGTGGACATCGACCCGGCGCGCGGCACCGGCCGGGAGATCTCCGAGCGGCTGCTGGAGCGGCGGGTGCTGGTCAAGGACACCCACGGCTCGACGATCCGGATCGCCCCGCCGCTGACGATCTCCAAGGAGGATCTGGACTGGGGGCTGGACCAGCTGCGGGCGGTGCTGTCGGACTGAGGGGCGCTGTGGGACCGAGGGCGGGGCGGGGGCCCGTACCGGCGGGGTACGGGCCAGGGCCCGGATCGCGCCGGTACGGGCCAGGGCCCGGATCGCGCCGTGTCGGACCCGGGCCCGGACCCGGACCCGGATCGCGATCGCGATCGCTAGAGGATCACATGGGGCAGAAAGCGCGCGTACTCGTCCGTGATCAGGTCCGCGGACTCGCGGATCCCCAGTCCCGCCGCCTCGTCCTCGACCACCCAGGCGCCGAGCACCACCCGGTTGCCGTCGAAGTCGGGCAGCGGGGCCAGCTCCTGGTAGCAGCACGGTTCGTCGCGTTGTACGGGGGCGTGCCCCGGCTCGTGGACGGTGACGCCCGCGCCCTCGCGGCCGAGCAGCGGCTTGGCCACATAGCCGCGCTCGGCGGCCAGTTCGCGGGGGCCGTCGAGATAGGCGGGGAGCAGGTTCGGATGGCCCGGATACAGCTCCCAGAGGACGGCGAGCAGCGCCTTGTTGGAGAGGAGCATCTTCCAGGCGGGCTCGATCCAGCAGGTGGTGCCGGTGCCGCCGCCGTTGTCCAGGGTGTCCAGGACATGCGGTCCGAAGCGGTCGGTGGCCAGCCACTCCCAGGGGTAGAGCTTGAAGCAGGAGCGGATGAAGCGCAGCCGGTCGTCGACGAACCGCCCGGAGAGCCGGTCCCAGCCGATCTGTTCCACCGAGAGCGCCTCGGTGTCGAGTCCGGCCTGCTGGGCGGTCTCGCGCAGATAGGCGACGGTCATCAGATCCTCGCCGAGTTCGTCCCCGTCGGAGTGGGCGAAGTGCAGCGGTCCCGGCGGCAGCAGCGGCGCCTGTCGCCTCCAGGCGGCCACCAGCCGTTCGTGGAGCGAGTTCCACTGGTCGGCGCCGGGGAAGCGCTCCTCCATCCAGAACCACTGCGGGCTGGCGGCCTCCACCAGCGAGGTGGGGGTGTCGGCGTTGTACTCCAGCATCTTGGCCGGGCCCGTGCCGTCGTAGCGCAGATCGAACCGGCCGTATATCGAGGGAAGTTCGGCCCTGCGGCGCCAGGACTCGGATATCAGCCCGGCGAGCCTCGGGTCGGTGACGCCGAGATCGGCGAAGCGGTCCCGCTCCACGATGTGCGCGGCGGCGGCGAGGCACATGGCGTGGAGTTCCTCGACGACCTCCTCCAGCGCCTCGACCTCGGGGAGGGAGAACTCGTAGTAGGCGCTCTCGTCCCAGTAGGGGCGCAGCGAGCCGTCGGGGTGGCGGGTGAGCGGATAGACGCAGCCCTGCTCCTCGACCGTCTCCTGCCAGCCGGGGCGGGGCTCGATGGTGTGACGTTTCATCGGCTGTCGTCCGGGCTCAGCCGCCGCCGGAGCCGGAGCCGGAGCAGCCGAAACCGCCCCGGTCGACGGCCGACTTGTCGAAGCTGCCGCCCTCGACCGTGCCGCCCTTGACCTTGCCGCCGTAGTAGTGGGAGCCCTTGCCGCTGGAGGAGTCGCACTCGTAGCCGGGGAGGTTCTCGTAGGTCGACCGGTCGGCGCACCGCTTGTCGGGATCGGACCCGCAGGAGGTGATCGTCAGCGCCAGTAGGCCCATGCCGCCGAGCACCACCGTGCTCGACCTCAGTCTGCGTCGCGCCATCAGCCGGCCGCCCCCGTTCGAAAAACACACTGTTGTGGAAAGGTGCTGAAACGCCGACAGACTAGTGGTCATCGCACCCACTCCGTCCCACGGCCCCCTCCAGACCCGTCGAACACTTCACGCCAGAGCGCGGTCCGACGGTTCCGCCGGTCCGGCCGACGCGCCGGAGCCCGGTCCCGGCAGCGCCCGGCAGAGCGCGTCCAGCGCGCCCGCCCACGCGCTGTCGGGCGGGGTGCCGTATCCGACCACCAGCGCGTCCCGGCCGCCGGGGACGCCGGGGTGCCGGAAGCGGGAGAGGCCCTCCACGGCCAGCCCCCGGCGGGCCGCCTCCCGGACCACGGCGGCCTCGGCGCCGTCGGAGAGTTCGAGGACCGCGTGCAGCCCGGCCGCGATACCGCTGACCCGCACCCCGGGCGCGCGCTCCGCGAGCGCGGCCACCAGCTGGTCCCGGCGGCGGCGGTAGCGCAGCCGCATCCCCCGTACATGACGGTCGTACGCGCCCGAGGCGATGAATTCGGCCAGCGTCAGCTGCTCCAGGGAGCTGGACGTCCACTCCGCCCCGCCGTACGGGGCCTTGGCGCGGAGCACCTCGTCGGTCAGCTCCCGGGGCAGCACCATCCAGCCCAGCCGGAGCCCCGGCGCGAGCGCCTTGGCGGCGGTGCCCAGATAGACCACCCGGTCCGGGTCGAGCCCCTGGAGCGCGCCCACCGACCGGCGGTCGTAGCGGAACTCGCCGTCGTAGTCGTCCTCCAGGACCAGCGCGCCCCTGGCCCGCGCCCAGTCCACCACGGCCGATCGCCGGTCGGGGTGGAGCGGCGAACCCATCGGGAACTGGTGGGCCGGGGTGAGCAGCACCGCCCCGGCCGCGCGCGGCATATCCCGCTCCCCGCCGACCCGGGTGCCCCGCGCGTCGAAGGGGAGCGCGGGGGTGCGCAGCCCCTGGCCGGCGAGGATCTCCCGGTGCGGACCGAGCCCGTACGACTCGACGGCCAGCGCGCGCACCCGGCGGGCCCGCAGCACCTGGCCCAGCAGCGTGAGCCCGTGGGCGAAGCCCGCGCAGACCACGATCCGGTCGGGGTCCGCGCGCACGCCGCGCACCCGGGCCAGATAGCCGGCGAGCGCGGTGCGCAGCTCGATCCGCCCGCGCGGGTCGCCGTAGCCGAAGGCGTCGTTGGGGGCGGCGGTCAGGGCGCGGCGGGACGCCCTGAGCCACTCGGCGCGGGGGAAGGCGGCGAGGTCGGGGGAGCCCGCGAGCAGGCTGTGGCGGGGGCCCGGGCGGGTGGCGCGGGCGGTGGGCGGGGCGGCCGGACCGGCTGCCGGGGAGGGGCCGCCGGACCGGGGCGCGACTCGGGTCCCGGAGCCCTGGCGGGCGGTGAGCCAGCCCTCGGCGACGAGTTCGGCGTAGGCGTCGGCGACGGTGTTGCGGGCGACGCCGAGATCGGCGGCGAGCGTGCGGGAGGACGGCAGCCGGGCGCCGGGGGCGAGCCGGCCGCCGCGTACGGCCTCGCGCAGCGCGTCCGTCAGACCGGCGCGCAACCGGGGCCCGCGCAGCTCCAGATGGAGGTCCGCGCCCGCGCCGTCCATCCGCGAAGTGGCCCAGGAATCCGACATGGGAATGGACCATACCCGTGTGCCACCCCGGGGTTAGGTTCGTGGTCATGAGCACTGAGACCGACGAGCAGAGCAGCGGACGCAACCCCGAGCACTCCCCCCGGCTGCGCTGGATGGAGCTGGTCCCCGACGTCTACCGGGCCATGGCGCAGCTGGCCGCCGCCGCCCGCGAGGGCCTCGATCCGCTGCTCCTGGAGCTGGTGCAGATCCGGGCCTCGCAGCTGAACCGCTGCGCCTTCTGCATCGACATGCACACCAAGGACGCGCTGGCGGCCGGCGAGTCGGTGGAGCGGATCGTCCAGCTCTCCGCGTGGGAGGAGTCCCGGCACTTCTACACGGCCCGGGAGATCGCCGCGATCGAGCTGACCGAGGCGGTCACCGTCCTCACCGACGGGTTCGTCCCGGACGGGGTGTACGAGCGGGCGGCGCGGGAGTTCGAGGAGCCGGAGCTGGCCCGGCTGATCGCCGCGATCACGGTGATCAACGCCTGGAACCGGTTCCAGGTGACCACCCGGGCGGTGCCGGGCCACTACACGCCGGGGTCCCGGCGGCAGCGGCACACCCACTGAAGCGTCCGCCCCCGCCCGTACCGGAGAGTCGCGTACGCGGAACAGCCGCGCGCGGAACCGCCGTGCGGGAGAAACGCCGTACGCCGAAATGCCGTACGCCGAACCGCCGTGCGCGGAGTGCCGCCGTACGGAGAGAGAAGAGCCACGCCGTGTCCGTCGAGATCTTCCGTTCCCTGCACCACGACCGCGCCCCGGGCGATCCCCTGGTCCTGCCGGGGCCCTGGGACGCGGCCGCCGCCCGCGCCTTCGCCGACGCGGGCTTCGAGGCGCTCGCGACGCCGAGCGCGGGGGTGGCGGCCTCCCTCGGGTACGAGGACGGCGACACCCCGGCCGGGGAGATGTTCGCCGCCGTCGCCCGGATCGTCCGCTCGGTGGACGTGCCGGTCTCGGCGGACGTCGAGGCCGGGTACGGGCTCTCCGCGAAGGAGCTGGTGGCCCGGCTGCTGGAGACGGGCGCGGTGGGCTGCAATCTGGAGGACTCCCGCGCGGGGGCGCTCCAGGACCCCGGGCGGCACGCCGACTGGCTGGCGGAGGTACGGGCGGAGGCGGGCGGGTCCCTGTTCGTCAACGCGCGGATCGACTCGTTCCTGCGCGGGGTCGCGGATCCGGCGGAGGGGGCCGCCCGGGCCCGGCTGTACGCGGCGGCGGGCGCGGACTGCGTCTATCCGATCATGATGCCGCCCGAGCATCTCCCGCTGCTGAGCGAGGCGGCCCGGATCCCCGTCAACGCGGCCCCGCGCCCGGGCGACGGCCGGTCCCCGGCGGAGCTGGGCCGGCTGGGCGCGGCCAGGATCACCTTCGGCCCGTATCTCCAGCGCCGGGCGGCGGGCGCGGTGCGGGAGATCGCGGAGAGGCTGCGGGCGGGGGATCTCGTCGGCTGAGGGGGGCGTGGGCGGGGTCCGGACCCCGGGGCCAGGGGCCGGACCCTGGCCCGGATCAGGGTCCGGATCAGGATCGGGTCAGGGTCCGGACCGCGAGGGCGGGATCGGGTGCGCCCCGGGACGGTGGCGGAAAACCGGGGGCAACCCTTCCGGAGCCTCGTGGGTCAAGCAGGGGCGTGGCCCGTCTCCCGTGCGGGCCGCGCGCTCACCCCCCTCGCCCCTCCCACGCCCCCAATGAGGTCCGATCGTGAACTCACGCCGTGTGTCCCGTGGTCTGAAACTGGTCGCGCTCGCGGTCGCCGGCACCCTGACGGCTCCGGCGGCCTTCGCCGACACCGGCGACCCCGGACCCGTCGGCCGGATCGCCGCCGAGACCCGGGCCCCGGAGCCGACCGAGGACTTCGACGGCGACGGGTACCAGGACCTCGCCGTCGCCGCGCCGCTCGCGACCGTCGACGGCAAGAAGCGGGCGGGCTATGTGTCGGTGCTGTACGGCTCCCCGTCGGGCCTGCGGCTGGAGAGCAAGCAGATCATCCACCAGGACACCCCGGGGATACCCGGCCGGGCCGGAGCCGGCGACGCGTACGGCACGGCGCTGGCCGCCGCCGACCTCAACGAGGACCGGTACGCGGATCTCGTCGTCGGCTCCCCGAACGAGGACGCGAACGCCGACGGCACCCTCTCGGTGATCTGGGGCGGCCCCGACGGGCTCGCGGGCGGGGCGATTCTGCTCGACGGCTCGGAGCGGCGCTCGGGCAGCCATATCGTCACCGGCGACTTCGACGGCGACGGCGGCTCCGACGTGGCGACCACCGGCCACGGCGACGAACTCTGGCTGCTGTCGGGCCCCTTCGGCCGGGAGGGCTCCCCCACCCGCACCTCGCGGGTGCCGAACCAGCGCGACGAGCGGATGGTGGAGCTGGCCGCGGGCGATCTGAACCGCGACGGGATCACCGACATCGCCGGACTCCAGGGGTACGGGGAGCAGACCACCCCCGAGCTGATGCACTGGAAGGGCACCCGCCAGGGGCTGGCCTCCCCCGCGTACGTCAGCGGGTTCGGGCGCACCACCGTGCGCGGCGAGAGCCTGGACATCGGCGATGTGAACAAGGACGGCTTCGAGGACATCGTCGTCGGCCACACCCGGGCGTACGCCCATGAGCCGGCCCTCCCCACCGGCGGCAAGATCACCTATGTCCCGGGCTCGGCCGGCGGCCCGGCGGGCGCGAAGGCCCGCGACCTCCACCAGGACGCCGCCGGGATGCCGGGCGGCGCGGGGCCGCTGGACGCCTTCGGCACGGCGGTCTCCATCGGCGACGCCGACGGCGACGGGTACGGGGACGTCATGGTCGGCGCCACCGGCAAGGACGCGCCCGACCAGGAGCGCTCCGGCGCGGTGCTCGCCCTGCGCGGCACCGCCGGCGGGCCGACCGGCGAGGGCGCGCGCACCTTCTTCCAGGGGAACGCGGGAGTGCCCGGCACCGCCGAGCCCGCCGACGGATTCGGCGCCGCCACCAAGCTCGTCGACTCCAACGGCGACGGCCTCTCGGAGCTGGCCGCCACCGCCCCGGGCGAGAACTCCTTCAACGGCGCGGTCTGGGTCTTCACCTCCACGGCGGACGGTGTCAGCGCCGAGGGAGCCTTCGCCTACGGCCCCGTGACCCTGGGCACAGTCCCCGCCGGCGGCCGCTTCGGCCTCGCCTACCCGAACTGATCCCCGGCTCTCCCCTCCACCGCCCGGCCCCGCGTCCACCGGCTGATCCCCACGTAAACCGGCCGGCCCCCGCCCCCGCGCCGGTCGGTCCCCGTCCCCCCGGGCCGCCGCCGTCCGGCGCGGGACGGTCAGCCCTCGACGGGTTCCGCCTCCCACGAGCGGAGCCTGGTGAAGGCCGTCGGCCGGGGCGCCAGCGGCAGGAACTCCTTGATCCGCCGGGCGCACTCCTCGGGCGGGTCGACGCCGCTGTCGCACTCGATGTCGTACACCCCGTGCGCGTGCACCCGGTCGAACTGCTGGGCGGCGAGCCCAACGGGCCGGTCGCCCCGGGCCCGTTCGCGCCGCTCCAGCTCCGCCAGGGAGCAGTGGACGCCGACCAGGACGACGTCCTCGGGGACGAAGAGGTCCAGACAGTCCCGCAGCCGCCACGGCCGGCTCAGCACATGGTCCACCACGACGTTGTTGCCCGCCGCGGCCATTCCCGCGACCGCCCGGTGATAGCCCCGCCAGGTCCGTTCGAGCAGCCGCTCCATCCGGTCCGGCGGGTACTCCTGGCGGGTGCGCATCGCGTGGAAGGCGTCCACGGGCATGTGGAAGTACGGCTCGTCCAGGGTGCGCAGCAGTTCCCGGGCGATGCTCGACTTACCCGAGCTGGTCGTTCCGTTCAGAAAGACGATCCGTCCGCCCACGGCGGCCTCCCGGAGTCCAGGCGCGACGCACACCGCCCCCGGGCGCCGAAGCGGCCGGGGGCGGGCGATACGCGGGGTGTGTGCGGATCAGAGGAGGCCGAGGGCGCGCACCGCGTCGCGCTCCTCCGCCAGCTCGCGCACGGAGGCGTCGATGCGGGCGCGGGAGAACTCGTTGACGTCCAGGCCCTGGACGATCTCGTACCGGCCGTCCTTGGCGGTCACCGGGAAGGAGGAGATCAGGCCCTCGGGGACGCCGTACGAACCGTCCGACGGGATGCCCATCGAGGTCCAGTCGCCGTCCGCCGTGCCGTTGACCCAGGTGTGGATGTGGTCGATGGCCGCGTTGGCCGCCGAGGCGGCGGAGGACGCGCCGCGGGCCTCGATGATCGCCGCGCCGCGCTTGGCGACGGTCGGGATGAAGGTGTCCGCGAGCCAGGCCTCGTCGTTGACGACCTCGGCCGCGTTCTTGCCCGCGATCTCCGCGTGGAAGATGTCGGGGTACTGGGTCGCCGAGTGGTTGCCCCAGATCGTCAGGCGCTTGATGTCGGAGACGGTGGAGCCCGTCTTCGCGGCCAGCTGCGAGAGGGCGCGGTTGTGGTCGAGGCGGGTCATCGCGGTGAAGCGCTCGGCCGGTACGTCCGGGGCGGCGGCCTGGGCGATCAGCGCGTTGGTGTTGGCCGGGTTGCCCACGACGAGCACCTTGACGTCGTCCGCCGCGTGGTCGTTGATGGCCTTGCCCTGCGGCTTGAAGATGCCGCCGTTGGCCTCCAGCAGGTCACCGCGCTCCATGCCCTTGGTCCGCGGGCGGGCGCCGACAAGCAGGGCCACATTGGCGCCGTCGAAGGCGACGTTGGGGTCGTCGGTGATGTCGATGCCGCGCAGCAGCGGGAACGCGCAGTCGTCCAGCTCCATGGCGGTGCCCTGGGCCGCGCCCAGCGCCGGGGTGATTTCGAGCAGGCGCAGCTTGACCGGCACATCCGGGCCGAGCAGGTGGCCCGAGGCGATGCGGAAGAGCAGCGCGTAGCCGATCTGGCCGGCCGCGCCGGTCACGGTGACGTTGACGGGAGTGCGGGTCATGGCGATCTCCGTAAGACAGCTGGCGGTGGGGGTCCCTGCCCCGGGTCCGGGACGCCCCTTCCCACCCCTCACGAATCCCTGCGATCCCGAACGGAAGTGCGACTCCGTGACGGATTCCCAGGACGACTCTCAAGACGAATCTTGATGTGAAGAGACATCCAGCGGTCAGGCTATCCGACCCCGCAGGCCGGTGACCGTCGGCCCCTTGTGGCGCGGCTCACGCCCGTGCTCCCGCTCCGGAGCCGCCCGGTCCGGCCCGCCCGCCCCGGGTGTGCGCGGACCTCGGCGCCGGCCGGCCTCATGAGCGTGGACGGGACCCCGGAACCGGTCGCCGTCCGCGCGGCCCGGCCCAGGTCGCCGTCACCGGTCCGGGCGGACCCGCGCGCCCGCCGGCCTCACTGGTCCGTGCAGACCTTCGCGCCCGTCGCCTTCACCGTCGCGCACGCCGTCGCCTTCGTTCCCTCGGCGACGGCCGTCATCGGGGTGAACGCGTCGTTGTCGGCGTTCACCAGGCCGTTCTGGCTGCCCTTGCCGCCGACGCTGATCTCCACCGTGTCGCCGGGCGCCGCCTGGGTGATGCGGGCCCAGGCGGCCCGGCACACCTCGCTGTAGCGGACCTCGATCTTCGCCGTGCCGGCGGCGGCGGTCGAGACGGTCTTGGCGAACTCGCCGCCGCAGCCCATCACCTGCGGGTCCCCGCCCGCGCACTTCTCGCCGGAGCACTTCACGCCGTCGGGCAGCGCCGAGGCGCTCGCGGAGGCGGACGGCTTCGGCTCGGCGACGGGCTTCGGCTTGTCGCCGCCCCCGCCGAGGTCGGTCAGCAGCACGGCCGCGGCGACCACGGCCAGCGCGCCCACCACTCCGCCGAGGAACATGAGGGCCTTGCGACTGTTGCCGCCGGACGCGGCGCGGCCGCCGCCGTTCTGGCCCGAGTGGCGGCCGCTGTGCGACGGAGCCGGCCGGCGCCGGCCGGGCCCCGCGGCGTGACCGGGTCCGGCCGGTCCCACGGCCTGCTCCAGCTGGTCCTTGTACGGGGGCCAGGCGGCGACGCGGTCCGGCCCGGGGTCGGCCGTACGGCTCTGGGGGCCGCCGGAGCCCGGACCCGACGCGCTCGGGGCGTCCTCGCCGAGGGCGGCCCGGGCCTGGGAGATCCGTATCTGCTCCATGGTCCGGTCGTGGCGCGCCTCCGCCCGGCTCCAGGCCCGTTCGGCCAGCTCCCACATGGTGGTGAGATGGATCGGGCTGGTGCCGGTCACCTCGGCCAGCGCGACGACCGCTCCCTTGGGCGCGAGGATCCGCCCGTTGAGATAACGCTCCCAGGACGTCTTGCTGTAGCCGGTGTGGTCCGACACCGCGGCGATGCTGAGCCCACTGCGGTCGACGAGCCGACGCAACTGCTCGGCGAACTCACGGACTTCCGGATCCAAATCCTCCGGAAGCGCCTTCCAGCGAGCCATGGTGTTTCCCCTTTGTCCCCCGAACGCGGATGCCGCGACCCGCGCCCGTCCACCCTCGCGCCGTCCGGTGCCGACAGATCGGACCATCCGATGAGATGCGCGGGTCCAGGATGTCAGCTTCTGACACCGGCGTGCACGGGAGCATCCGGGACGGCGCACGCGCTCCTTGTGCGCCCCATCTCGGCCGCCGCCACAGTGTGCCATTCGCGACAGGACGATCACACCGCGACGGAATGGTCACTTCCGTGCCACAGGCCACACCCGTCCCTTGAGTCGGGAGGGGCGCACGGACGACTCTGGCTCACACGGACGACGCCCGCCCTTCCTCGGGGGAAAGGGCGGGCGTCTCCGGAACGAACCGCTGGTGAACGCGCTACTCCCGGAACGTGAAGCGGACCACGTCCTCCAGGAACGGCAGCTCCAGCCAGGGCTCCGGCTGCACCAGCAGCGCGAGCAGGGTGATGGCGCCGCCCAGCAGTCCGTACGTCAGCAGATCGGTGAAGCGCGACCGCACGGCGAGCATGCCGACCGACGGCAGGATCCGGCGGAGCGCGGCCCCGGTGAGCAGACCCGCGCCGACCAGGAGCGCGCCGATCCGGAACGCCTGCGCGAACGGGTCGAGGCCGACGATCAGCAGACCGGCGCCGACCAGCGCCAGCACCGTGAGCAGCGGCCACTGGCGCGCGGGGGCGGGGGCGTCCCCGGGCGCGGCCCGGCCGCCGCCCTCGGGGCGCGCGGTGTCCGTGGTGAGGGACGGCGGCCGTCGCCGCGGGGACGAGCCGCCGGCCCCGGGCTCGGACCCGGACCCGGACTGTGACTCAGACCCGGACTGTGACTCAGACCCGGGCTCGGGCCCGGGCTCCGACTGGGACTCGGCCCCGGGCTCCGTGTCGGGCCCGGGCTCCTGCTTCCGGCCCGCGCGCGCCTCGGGGGCCGGTCCCGCGGCGGCCCCGGGCTCCGCCGTGGGCCCGGGAGCCGGTTCGGGGGTTCCGCCGGAGGCGGCCGCCGGTTCGGGCTTGCGGGCGCGCCCCGCCGAGGCGCCGCCCTCCACCTCTTGGTCGTCGTTCATCCGTACGCCCATGAGGGCAGCCTCTCTCCGTCAGCCCGCCGCGCCGAGACCCGCCGCGCGTTCCGCCGCCTCGACCACATTGACCAGCAGCTGCGCACGGGTCATCGGGCCGACGCCGCCCGGGTTCGGGGCCACCCAGCCCGCCACCTCGGCGACGCCCGGGTGGACGTCCCCCACGATCTTGCCGTTCTCGTCCCGGCTGACGCCCACATCGAGCACCACCGCGCCCGGCTTCAGATCCTCGGGCTTGATCAGATGCGGCACCCCCGCCGCCGCGACGACGATGTCCGCCCGCTTCAGATGCGCGGCGAGGTCACGCGTACCCGTGTGGCACTGCGTCACCGTCGCGTTCTCGGACTTACGGGTCAGCACCAGCGGCATCGGCCGCCCGATGGTGATCCCGCGCCCGACCACGACCACATGCGCGCCCTTGATCTCCACACCGTGGTGACGGAGCAGCCGGACGATCCCGTACGGGGTGCAGGGCAGCGGGCCCTCGATCCCGAGCACCAGCCGGCCGAGGCTCATCGGGTGCAGCCCGTCCGCGTCCTTGGCCGGGTCCATCAGCTCCAGCACCCGGTTGGCGTCGATGCCGTCGGGGAGCGGCAACTGCACGATGTAGCCGGTGCAGTCGGGGTTCTCGTTCAGCTCCCGGACGACCGCCTCGATCTCTTCCTGGGTGGCGGTGGCGGGCAGTTCGCGCTGGATCGAGGCCAGCCCGACCTGCGCGCAGTCACGGTGCTTGCCGTTGACGTACCAGCGGCTGCCCGGGTCGTCCCCGACCAGCAGGGTCCCGAGACCGGGCGTCACTCCCTTCGCCTTGAGGGCCGCCACGCGGGCGGTCAGTTCCGATTTGATCGCGGCTGCGGTGGCCTTGCCATCGAGAATCTGGGCGGTCATGGACACATCCTGGCGGATGGACCCGCCCCGGTTCCAATCCCGCCCGCGCCCGGCCCTCCCGTAAGCCTCCCGCATCCGCCCCGGCGGTACGCGAACGGTCCCGCCCGCCCCTTCCCACCGCGTCCCGATGACCGGAACCAGAGGTTGCACTTGCACAACACCTTGGGATACCGACTGGACAAAAAGTCAGCGCTAATACCACGATGACCGCTGCAGTGCCGCGGAAAGTCTGGGGGGCGAACCGCTGATCATGTGACCTTCCTCCATTCGGACCGCGTCGTCCCCGCACTCCCACGGAGGAATTTTCGCCATGAGCTTCGGCGACCCGAACAACCCCTACGGCCAGCAGCAGCAGGGCGGTCAGCCGGGCTACGGCTACCCCCAGCAGGGCCAGCCCCCGGCGCAGCCCGGATACGGCTACCCGCAGGCCCCGCCCGTCCAGCCCTACGACGGCTTCGACGGCGGCGCCCCGTCCAAGATGCCCGGCAGCGTCAGCGCCGCCCGCGTCATGCTCTACGTGATCGCCGGTTTCCAGGTGATCGGCGCGGTGCTGATGTTCCTCTCCGGCGCGGCGATCAACGCCGCGAAGGAGGACCCGGCGCTCAAGGACGACGTCCAGTTCCAGGACCTCGCCGACTTCTCCAGCGGCGCCGTCTACGGCATGGGCGTCCTGGTTCTGCTGTGGGGCGCGCTCGCGATCTTCCTCGCCGTGAAGTTCGCCAAGGGCGGCAACGGCATACGCATCACCACGATGGTCTTCGCGATCATCACGGCGATCCTCGGAATCTATCCGTTCATCATCATCGGTCTCGCCCACACCGTTCTCGCGATTCTCATCGCGGTGTTCGTCGGCAAGTCCGACGGCGGGGCCTGGTTCAACCGCCCCCGCCACTGATCGGCTCTCCGCACCGGAGAGGTGAAGGCCGTGACCCCCGTTTCTCCGACGGCGGTCACGGCCTTCCGCGTACCGGCGTGAGCGCGGTGATAACGCCGCGATATGCGTTTGTTGTGCGGACGTTTATCGCGGATTCCTACCATGAGGACGTGCTCCGTCGAGCGGAACTCCACGGAAGGAGCCTGCCGTGTACGACGTCATCGCGATGCCCCCGCCGTCCGGGCGCCCGGACCTGGACCCCGCCCCGCACAGCACGGTGAACGCGCACCGCACGGTGAACGCGCACCGCGCGGTGGGCGCGGGCAGTGACGTATGCGTCAACAGCGTCGGGCGTCTGAACGGCGCCGTCGACGCATCGCCGAGCACGACGCCGGAGATCGAGCCTGGAGTGGAGCGGGTCCGATGAATTTGCACTTCGACTCACTGGCCCTGCCGGTCCCGCGCGGCTATCGCGTCGGCCCCTGGGAGGTCCGCGAACCGCTCGCCTCGGGCGCGTTCGCCACCGTCTACGCGGGCCGGCGCGCCCCGGACGCCCCGGCCGGCCCCGCCGAGGCGACGCTGAAATTCCTGCCCGCCGGCACCCGCTCCCCCCGCCAGCTCGACCGGCTCCGGGAACTCGCCGCGCGCGAACCGGAGGTGCTGCGCAGGCTCCAGCGGCCCCGGCTGATCCGGATGTACGGGATCAGCACGGTGGACGACCCCGCCGAACCCCTCCTCGACGGCGCGACCGTCGTCGTGCTGGAGCGGGCCGACAGCTCCCTCGACGCGCTGCTCCGGCGCTGCCCGCGCCCCGCCGCCGGCCCCGCGCTCCTCGCCCAACTCTGCGAGGGCCTCCACCAGCTGCACCACGCCGGCTGGGTGCACGGAGCCCTCAAACCGGGCAATGTGCTGCTGATGGCCGACCGGACCGTCCGGCTCGGCGACTTCCACCAGGCCACCGAGCCGCACGGCGCCCACGGCTACGCCCCGGCCTTCCAGACCACCGACTGCGCCGCGCCCGAACTCCTGTGGGGCGGCGCGGGCGAGCGCGACCGGCACCTCCGCACCACCGCCGACCTCTGGGCCTTCGGCGTCCTCGCCCATCTCGTGCTCACCGGGACGCTGCCGCTGCCCGGAGCCACGCCCGGGGCCCGCCGGGACGCCGCCGTACGGTACGCGCGGGGCGAGGAGGAGCTGCGGCTCTCGGACGAGCTGCCCGCGCCGTGGCGGGGCATCGTCACGGACTGTCTGGCCCGCACCCACGAGGAACGGGTGGAGCTGGACACGGGCGAGCTGCTGCGCCGGGTCGAGACGGCCGCGGGACTGCCGCCGTCGCCCCGGCTCCCCCGCCGGCTCCCGGGCCGTCCCCCGCTCGGGCGGCGGCGCGGGACACGGCGCGGATCGGGCTTCCGCTCCCCGGTCGGCTGGAGTTCGACGGCGGCGGCCGTCGTCGCGTGCACCCTGCTGATGCTGGTGGTCCGGGGCACGCCCACGGCGGAGGCGGCGGGGTACGAACGCTGCGACGTCGGCCATGTCTGCTTCTTCAGCGAGAAGGACGGCGAGGGCGAGATGTGCGCCTGGTACGACGACGAACGGGACTGGAGCTCCGGGCTCGCCGCCTGCGACTGGGGGCGTCAGGCCCCGCCGCGCTCGGTCCTCAACAACGGGTACGGGGACGAACTGCCCGGCGCGCGGTACTTCAAGGAGCCGGACTTCAAGGAGCCGGCGGGCTGCATCCAGCCTCTGGAGCGGCGGAATCTGGAGGGCGAGGTGCTGATCCGCTCGGTGAAGTGGCTGCCGAGCTGCTGAGCGCCCGGAGCCCTGCTGAGCCCCACAGACCCCGTTGAGCCCGTTGATCCCGTGCGTCTCAGAGCCCGCCGAGCGGGCCCCGGACCGGGGCGGGCGGCGATGTCATCCCACTCGCCGCCCGCCCCGCCACACCGCGCCCCGCCGGCACCGGTGTCAGTGTCAGTGGAAGAAGTGGCGCGTACCCGTGAAGTACATGGTCACGCCGGCCTTCCGGGCCGCCTCGACCACCAGCTCGTCGCGGACCGAGCCGCCCGGCTGGACCACGGCCCTGACGCCCGCGGCCGTGAGGATCTCCAGCCCGTCGGGGAACGGGAAGAACGCGTCCGAGGCCGCGTACGCGCCCCTGGCCCGCTCCTCGCCCGCGCGCTCCACCGCGAGCTTCGCGGAGTCGACCCGGTTGACCTGGCCCATGCCGACGCCCACCGAACCGCCGTCCTTGGCGAGCAGGATCGCGTTGGACTTCACCGCCCGGCACGCCTTCCAAGCGAAGGCCAGCTCGGCCAGCTCCTCGGCGTTCAGCGCGTCCCCGGTCGCCAGCGTCCAGTTCGCGGGGTCGTCGCCCGGGGCCTGGAGCCGGTCGGTGATCTGCACCAGCGTGCCGCCGTCGACCGGCTTCGCCTCGATCGCGCCGGAGGGCGCGCCGGGGCAGCGCAGCACCCGGATGTTCTTCTTGCGGGCGAGCACCTCGACCGCGCCGTCCTCGTACGCCGGGGCGACGATCACCTCGGTGAAGATCTCCGCGACCTGCTCGGCCAGCTCGACGGTGACCGGACGGTTGACGGCGATCACACCGCCGAACGCGGAGAGCGGGTCGCAGGCGTGCGCCTTGCGGTGGGCCTCGGCGACGTCGGAGCCGACCGCGATCCCGCACGGGTTGGCGTGCTTGATGATCGCCACACACGGCTCGGCGTGGTCGTACGCGGCACGGCGCGCGGCGTCCGTGTCCGTGTAGTTGTTGTACGACATCTCCTTGCCGTGCAGCTGCTCCGCGCCGGCCAGCCCGCCGCCGTCCCCGCTCACGTACAGCGCCGCGCCCTGGTGCGGGTTCTCCCCGTACCGCAGCACGTTCGAGCGCTCGTAGGTGACGCCCACGAAGTCGGGGAAGCCCGAGTCGTCGGCGGGGGCGTAGGAGGACGCGAACCAGGAGGCCACGGCGACGTCGTACGCGGCGGTGTGCTGAAACGCCTCGGCGGCGAGGCGCTTGCGGGCGTTCAGATCGAAGCCGCCGTCGCGGACCGCGGCGAGGACGTCGGCGTACCGTCCGGGGCTGGTGACCACCGCGACCGAGGGGTGGTTCTTGGCGGCGGCGCGGACCATCGAGGGGCCGCCGATGTCGATCTGCTCGACGCACTCGTCCGGGGACGCGCCGGAGGCGACCGTCTCACGGAAGGGGTAGAGGTTCACGATCACCAGGCCGAAGGGCTCGACGCCCAGCTCGGCGAGCTGCTCGCGGTGGGAGTCCAGCCGCAGGTCGGCGAGGATTCCGGCGTGGACGCGCGGGTGCAGCGTCTTGACCCGGCCGTCCAGGCACTCCGGGAAGCCGGTCAGCTCCTCGACCTTGGTGACCGGCACTCCGGCGGCGGCGATCCGCGCGGCGGTCGAGCCGGTGGAGACCAGCTCCACGCCCGCCTCGTGCAGACCGCGGGCGAGGTCCTCCAGGCCCGTCTTGTCGTACACGCTGACCAGCGCCCGCCGGACGGCCCGCTTCCCGGCCTCGGCGGCGACGGCAGCCACAGCGGCCTCAGTGGGGTCAACAGTCACGGGAAAACTACCTTTCGTCCCTCAATGCGATAGCCGTTACGGGCCAGACGCCCCACGACCTCGACGAGCAGCGCTCGCTCGACATCCTTGATCCGCTCATGGAGAGCGGCTTCATCGTCCGCATCCCGGACCTCGACCGCGCGCTGGGCGATGATCGGGCCGGTGTCGACGCCGTCGTCGACGAAGTGGACGGTGCACCCGGTGACCCTGGCTCCGTACGCGAGCGCGTCACGCACCCCGTGGGCACCGGGAAAGCTGGGCAGCAGGGCGGGGTGCGTATTGACGACCCGCCCGCCGAAGCGGGCGAGGAACTCCTTGCCCACGATCTTCATGAATCCCGCCGAGACCACCAGATCCGGCTCGTACGCGGCGGTCGCCTCGGCCAGGGCGCGGTCCCAGGCGTCACGCGAATCGTGGTCCTTCACCCGGCAGACAAACGTCGGCAGCCCGGCGCGCTCGGCGCGCTCCAGACCGGCGATGCCGTCGCGGTCCGCGCCGACGGCGACCACCCGCGCGCCGAATCCGCCGGGGTCGGCGGCGACGGCGTCGAGGATCGCCTGGAGGTTGGTGCCGGAGCCGGAGACGAGGACGACCAGGCGGGCAGGGCCTGCGGAGGAGGGCGGGGAGGCCACGGCGGGTCTCTTTCTCGCGTGCGGAAGGCGGGTGTCTCGGGTGTTTCTCACGGTGTTCCGCGCGCGGGTTCCGTTGCGCTCGCGGAAGCCGACGCGTTTGTATGGTCGTACGAATGACTCGCGCTCCCCGATACGGGGAACTCTACGAAGAGGCCGACCGTCAGCAACGATACCGGCACACGGGACGGCCCCCACGGGACGGGGGCGTGGCCGGGAGGTAGCGTCAGGGGACAACGACCCGTCTCCCGACGGGATCCACGACACAAGACCCGTCCGCACCAGGGTCTGAGGGGAAGACGTTCACCAGATGCCGGACCGACGCCGCCGTACGGACCTCCTGTTGCCGCGGGAGCGCCAGTCCACGGACGACAACAACCCCTTCGCGCCGCCGCCGGAGGGGAAGCCGGACCAGCCGTGGCAGCCGCGGCAGCCTTCGAACGGCTCCTCCGACCAGTCCGGCTCCGGTTCCGGTTCGGGCTCCGGTTCTGATTCAGGTTCCGGTTCCTCCGACGGCTCCTCGGACGACCGGGGCGGGCGGGGCGGCTGGGGCAGCCAGTGGAGCAGCCGCCAGCCGGGCCGTTCGTCGGGCGGCGGCTTCGGCGGCCGCCCCGGGCCGAACGCGCCGAACGGCGGCCAGCAGGGCCCCGGCGGCACTCCCCCCGGACCGCGCTGGGACCCGACCGACCCGACCCAGCGACGCGCGCGGTACGCCCTGCTCTCCGGTATGTGGGCGTTCTTCTTCGCGGTGTTCGACTTCACCGAGATCGCGCTGCTGCTGGGCGCGCTGGCCCTGTACTGGTCGATCAGCTCCCTGCGGGGGAAGGCCGGCGACGGACGGAAGGGAGCCGCCGACGCCACGGCCGCACCGGCCCCCGCGCCCACCGGAGCCGCCGGGGCCGCCGGCCCGGGGCGGCTCTCGAACCGCTCCCAGCGGACGGCGGCCATCACCGGTCTGGTGATGGGCGGCATCGCGCTGGCGATCGTGGCGGCGGCGTTCACCGCGCAGCTGGTCTACCGCGACTTCTACACCTGTGAGCGGGACGCGCTGACGAAGGACGCCCAGCTGTCCTGCAACGAGAAGCTGCCCGAGCCGCTGCGGGACCTCATCGGCGTCACCGAGTAGCCGGCGGTCCGTCCCCGGGGGCCTCGTCGGCGGCGGGCTCCCCGGGTGCGGGCTCCTCGGGGGCCTTGGGCCAGGGGCTGGCGGGCGCGGCCCACGGTCTGGCCCGGGGGGATCCGGGCGGGCTCGGGGGTTCTGGATTCGGGGGCGCTTGGGGGGCTCGGGGTCCTTCGGGGGCGTGCGCCTCGGGGGCCGAGGTCTTGGCGACCGGGGTCTTGGAGGCCGGGGTCTTGGAGGCCGGAGCTTCGAGAGCCGGGGCTTCGGGGGCCGCCGCCTTCGCCGGATGTGCCGGGGGCTTCGGGACCGGGTCGTGTTCCGGCTCGGGTTCTGCTTCCGCTCCCGGTTCTGCTTCCGGTTTCGGTTCCGTTTCTGGCTCCGGCTCTGACTCTGGCTCCGGGCGCGGTCCATGGGTCGGAGCCGGAGTCTGCGCCAGGGCTGGAGCCGGTTCGACTTCGAGTTCCGTTTCTGTCTTGTTCTCCCCCGCCGCCTCAGGCCCTGGCACAGATTCCGTTTCCGCTTCTGGTGCCGCCGTCCGGTCCACGGTGGGCGGCGGCGGGGCCAGGATCAGATCCAGTCCGAGGTCGAGGTCCGGCTCGGAGCCGGCGGCCCCCTGGGGCGCGCCCAGCGGCGGACGCTCCGGCAGGAAGTCGTAGGTCCCGAACGACTCGTCCGCCGCGCCGCCCGTCGCGGCCCCCGCCCCGGACCGCCCCCGACGGCCCGTTCCGGCCGGCCGCGCCGAGCGCAGCCGCAGCCGGCCGCGCCGTACCCCCGCTCCCGTCCCGTATCCGGTGACCACCCGCCAGATCCGCACGGCCACCGCCGCCGGGACGGCGATCGCCGTCGTCCAGCAGAGCGCCGCCGCACCCGTGAGCCACCACACCGGGCCGAACGCCACCAGCCGTTCCGAGCCCATCGGCCCGCCCGAGGCGGCGGCCAGCAGCGCCATCAGCACCGCGCAGCCGACCGAGCCCAGCAGCGCGGCGAACGCGGTCTCCCGATTGCTCCAGGCCGTCTCGCGCTCCCCGTACCGGGGCGCGGCGGAGTCCGCCGTGAACCAGGCGATCACCAGCGCGGCCACCGCGGGCACCGCCGCGCAGGCCCAGTTCAGCGGCGTACCGGGCCCCTCCGCCGGAATCGCGGCGATCAGCGGGAAGGGCGGCAGCGCGGGGTCGCCGGTCAGCGCCAGCGGGGTGGCCACCGACCCCGTACCGAGCGCGAAGCCCGGCCCCAGTCCGTACGCCGCGCCCCACACCGCCGCGTTGGGCACCAGCGCGATCCCCAGCAGCAGCACCGCGAGCCGGCCCGACCAGGCCCCGGCGAGGTGCAGAAACGAGTCCTGGGCCGCGTCCGCGTGCCACACCAGCGCCGAGGCGACGAGCAGCGCACCGCCCCCGACCAGCACCAGCGCCCCGGCGGCGGCCGATCGCAGGGCGACGGTCACCCGGGTGCGGGCCAGCCGCACCCGGGCCGCTCCGGGCAGCCACTCCGGCAGCGGCCCGTCGGGCCGGCGGCTCGCGGTCCAGACCCCGGCGATCGCGCAGCCCACCGTCAGCGGCGGGATCCGCAGCAGCGCGCTCAGCGGGTCCGCGGCGGGCGAACCCCCGGTCGCGTAGAGCGTCACCACCGCCGCCACCAGCAGATATCCCGCACTCACCGCGCACACCGCGCCCCATGGCGAGGGCCGTGGCCGCCGGCCGTCCTCGTCCGGCACCAGCCCGTCGCGCGCCGCCCGGACGATCAGCCACACGGGCAGCGCCATCAGCAGCAGCGGAGCCACCCCGACCGGCGCGGGCTGCCCGGAGAGCGTGCCCTCCCGGACGAGTTCGGTGCCGTGGGCGAGCAGCCAGCACGCGGCGGCGACGTGCAGCGCCCCGTCCGGACCGCTGTCCGGGTACGGGGAGCTGATCCACACCGCCATCACCAGCACGGCGAACGCGCCGAGCCCGAGCCCCGCCGCGGTGGCCCCCCGGACGAGACAGGCGACCAGCGCGGCTCGCCGGCCGCCCTGCACCAGGACCGGCGGCTGAGCGTACGAAGGACCGTGATCGGTCGTCTGGGTCACGCCGCCATGCTGCCAACGACACGCGCTCTATCCATGTAACGGGCGAATAGCCGTTGTGTCGCTCAAGATACGTTTATGTACTTTTCTGCCGAGTGGAGCGCTTCGGGGAGTCCTTCATGACCCAGAGCAACGCCCCTTCCGCTTCGGACACCCCGCTGCCGTCGCCCAAGGAACGGCGCAGGCTGCGCGAGGCGAAGTCGCTGAGCGAACAGGAGGTCGCGGCGGCGGTCGGCGTCACCAGAGCGACCGTCCGCGCGTGGGAGACGGGCCGCAGCGAACCGCGGGGGCGCCGTCGTGAGGCGTACGCGAGGCTGCTGGGGTGTACGGGCCCCGCGGCGCCCACGGGCGCGGAGGCCCCGGGTCCGGGGGTGGAAGGCGGTCCGGGTGCGGGGGCGGAAGGCGGTCCGGGTGCGGAAGGCGCGGCTCCGGCCGCCGCCTCGGCCGGGGCCCCGGACACCGCCGCAGGTCAAACGGCAGCGCGGACCGGGTCCGCCGGGCCCCGGGTCCGGCGCCGGGCCGGGGCGCGGGCCACGGCCAAGGCGGCGGCCCGCGTCGAGACGCCCGCCCGGGTCGATAGGCCCGCCCTGGCTCCGGCGCACGCCCGGGTCGGGGGCGGGTCCGATCACCCGCCGCCCGAGGCGCGTCAGGACACCGGAGCACCCGGACCGGGGTCCGAGGCCGGGCTCGGCTCCGGGACAGGGGCAGGAACAGGGACCGGTTCGACGTCGCGGTCCGGCGCGGGATCCGGTTCCGGGGCTGTGTCACGGCCCGGGTCCGGGGGCGGGTCGCTCGGCGGCCGGGCCCCGGAGAAGCCCGAACGGCCGCACTCGCTCACCCGCCCCGAACCCGCCGCCAAACGCGCCCCCCGGCCCCTCCCGCCGCACCCTCCGAAGTCCCATCCCCCCGTCGCCCACCCGGCCCCCCGGCCGGAACCACCCGAACGGGCGCGGGAGGAGACCCGAAAGCACCCTCCGGCCTGGGCGGAACGGGACCCCGAGCAGCCCCCGCGCCCCGGCGAGCCGACGCCCGCCGAGGCGTTCGACGCCCTCTACGCGTACGCCGCCCCCGCCCTCGTACGCCAGGCCTTCCTGCTCTCCGGGCGGCGCGGGCTCTCCCACGAGGCCGTCGAGCGCGCCTTCCACACCGCCTGGCAGAACTGGCCCGAGGTCGCCCGCGACCGGGATCCGGTCGGGTGGGTGCGGGCCGCCGCGTACGAGTTCGCCATGTCGCCCTGGCAGCGGCTGCGGCCCGCGCACCGCCATCCGGACGTGCCGCCGCTGGGCCAGGAGCAGCGGGCGCTGCTCGACGCGCTGCTGGAGCTGCCGCCCCCGTACCGCCGGACGCTGGTGCTCTACGACGGGCTGGGGCTCGATCTGCCCGAGACCGCGGCGGAGACCGAGGCGAGCACCCCGGCGGCGGCCAACCGGGTGCTGCACGCGCGCCAGGCCATCGCCCGGCGGCTGCCCAAGCTGGACACCGCCGAGGCCCTTCAGGCGGGGCTCGCCGCGCTCACCGAGGCCTGCCCGGTGCCGCAGCCGGCGCCCGCGCGTTCCGTACGGGAGGGCAGCGAGCGGCTGGTGTGGTTCTGGACGCGGACCGCGCTCACCGTGACCGCGCTGATCATCGGGGCGACCGGCTTCACGCTGGCCACCGCGCCGAGTCAGTACGAACCGGAGGTCGCCCCCGGCCGGCGGGTCGAGGGCATCCCGGCGCACGCCGGTCCGCAGCGGCTCACCGACCAGGGGCGGGAGCTGCGCGAGAAGCTGCTCTCCGAGCCGGTGCACGGGCCCGAGCGGCTGGTGCCGCGGATCCCCTGACCCGTACGCCCCGGCCCGGCCGCCCTGCCGCGCCCGGGCCGAAGGACGCGAAAACGTCCGGGCCCGCGCCCCCGGGAAGGGGACGCGGGCCCGGACGTCGTTACCGCTGGTGCCGTCGCTCCGGCTGTTCAGCTGTTCGGTGTCAGCCGTTGAGCAGGGCGCGGGCCAGCTCGGCCGTCTCGGTCGGCGTCTTGCCGACCTGGACGCCCGCGGCCTCCAGGGCCTCCTTCTTCGCCTGCGCGGTGCCGGAGGAGCCCGACACGATGGCGCCGGCGTGGCCCATGGTCTTGCCCTCGGGGGCGGTGAAGCCCGCGACATAGCCGACGACCGGCTTGGTGACATTGGCCTTGATGAAGTCGGCCGCACGCTCCTCGGCGTCGCCGCCGATCTCACCGATCATCACGATCAGCTCGGTCTCCGGGTCGGCCTCGAAGGCCGCCAGGGCGTCGATGTGCGTGGTGCCGATGACCGGGTCGCCACCGATGCCGACGGCCGACGAGAAGCCGATGTCGCGCAGCTCGTACATCATCTGGTACGTCAGCGTGCCGGACTTGGAGACCAGTCCGATACGGCCGGGCTTGGTGATGTCGCCCGGGATGATGCCGGCGTTGGACTGACCGGGGGTGATCAGGCCGGGGCAGTTCGGACCGATGATCCGGGTCTTGTTGCCCTTGCTGGTGGCGTACGCCCAGAAGGCGGCCGAGTCGTGGACCGCGATGCCCTCGGTGATGACGACGGCGAGCGGGATCTCGGCGTCGATCGCCTCGACGACGGCGGCCTTGGCGAAGGCCGGGGGCACGAAGAGCACCGAGACGTCCGCCCCGGTCTCCTTCATCGCCTCGGCGACGGTGCCGAAGACCGGTACCTCGGTGCCGTCGAAGTCGACCGTCGTACCGGCCTTGCGCGGGTTCACACCGCCGACGATGTTGGTGCCGTCACCCAGCATGAGCTTGGTGTGCTTCATGCCCGTGGCACCGGTCATGCCCTGGACAATGACCTTGCTGTCCTTGGTCAGGAAGATAGCCATGGTGGTCTGATCCCTTACTTCGCCGCGAGCTCGGCGGCCTTGTCGGCCGCGCCGTCCATGGTGTCCACGCGCTGCACGAGCGGGTGGTTGGCGTCGGAAAGGATCTTGCGACCCAGCTCCGCGTTGTTGCCGTCGAGGCGCACGACGAGCGGCTTGGTGACGTCCTCGCCCTTCGCCTTGAGCAGCTCCAGAGCCTGGACGATGCCCTTGGCGACCTCGTCACAGGCGGTGATGCCGCCGAAGACGTTGACGAACACGGACTTGACGTCCGGGTCGCCCAGGATGATCTCCAGGCCGTTCGCCATGACCTCGGCGGAGGCGCCGCCGCCGATGTCGAGGAAGTTGGCGGGCTTGACCCCGCCGTGGTTCTCACCGGCGTACGCGACGACGTCGAGGGTCGACATGACCAGACCCGCGCCGTTGCCGATGATGCCGACCTCGCCGTCGAGCTTGACGTAGTTGAGGTTCTTGGCCTTGGCGGCGGCCTCCAGCGGATTGGCCGCGGCCTTGTCCTCCAGCGCCTCGTGCTCCGGCTGGCGGAAGTCGGCGTTCTCGTCGAGGGAGACCTTGCCGTCGAGCGCGATGACGCGGCCGTCGGCGACCTTGGCCAGCGGGTTGACCTCGATGAGGAGGGCGTCCTCGGCGATGAAGGTCTTCCACAGGGTCACCAGGATGTCGGCGACCTGGTCGGCGACCTCCGCCGGGAACTTCGCGGCGGCGACGATCTCGCGGGCCTTCTCCGGACCGACGCCCTCATTGGCGTCGACCGGGATCTTCGCGAGGGCCTCGGGCTTGGTGGCCGCGACCTCCTCGATGTCCATGCCGCCCTCGACGGAGGCCATGGCCAGGAAGGTGCGGTTGGTGCGGTCGAGGAGGTACGAGACGTAGTACTCCTCGGCGATGTCGGGCGCGGTCTCCGCCAGCATGACCTTGTGGACCGTGTGGCCCTTGATGTCCATGCCGAGGATCTGACCGGCCTTCTCGACCGCGTCATCCGGGCTGGAGGCCAGCTTCACGCCGCCGGCCTTGCCGCGGCCGCCGACCTTCACCTGCGCCTTGACGACCGAACGGCCGCCCAGACGCTCGGTCACCGCGCGCGCCGCCTCAGGCGTGTCGATGACTTCACCGGCCAGCACCGGTACACCGTGCTTGGCGAAGAGATCCCTCGCCTGGTACTCGAACAGGTCCACGCGCGTCCGTCCCTTTTCTGATGATCGCGGTTCGTTTTCTGCGTGGGCGTGCCGCGAAGGGCAACGTGACTGCGATGTCACATGCGATGTCACAAGGGAAGCGCGCACGGTGTCCGAGCACGCGGCATGTCCGCCTCGCAGAGTATCCCCGTGGCCCGTACCTCCCTAAATCCCAGCTCACACATCAGTGGTGAGAACGGTCACAGATGCGAAAGCGGCTCCCTGCCTGCGATCCGAAATCCGCCGTCCGGCGGAGCCCGAGACCCTGGTCGGAGCGGCCCTCGGCGTCAGACGTCGGGCACGGGCAGCGGGCGTTTCTCCAGGGCCGCCGCCATGACCTCGGGGAAGAGGTCCGGCGTACAGGCGAAGGCCGGAACGCCCAGTGCGGCGAGGGCCGCGGCGTGCTCCCGGTCGTACGCCGGCGTGCCCTCGTCGGAGAGTGCGAGCAGGGTCACGAACCGCACGCCCGACGCCTGCATCGCCGCCACCCGCTTCAGCATCTCGTCCCGGATGCCGCCCTCGTACAGATCGCTGATCAGCACGACGACGGTGTCCGCGGGCCGGGATATCCGGGACTGGCAGTAGGCCAGGGCCCGATTGATGTCGGTGCCGCCGCCGAGCCGGGCGCCGAAGAGCACGTCGACGGGGTCGTCCAGCTGGTCGGTGAGGTCCACGACGGAGGTGTCGAAGACGACGAGCCGGGTGTCGAGGGAGCGCATGGAGGCCAGCACCGCGCCGAAGACCGAGGCGTGGACGACGGAGGCCGCCATCGAGCCCGACTGGTCGACGCAGAGCACCACCTCCTTCTTCAGCGACCGCGACGCCCGGCCGTGGCCGACCAGCCGCTCGGGGACGACGGTCCGGAACTCGGGCAGATAGTTCTTGAGATTGGCGCGGACGGTGCGGTCCCAGTCGATGTCCCGGTGGCGGGGGCGGCTGATCCTCGCGGACCGGTCGAGCGCGCCGGTGAGCGTGGACCTGGTGCGGGCGGCGATCCGCTTCTCCAGGTCCTCCACCACCTTCCGCACCACGGCTCTGGCGGTCTCCCTGGTGGTCTCGGGCATGGCCTGGTGGAGGGAGAGGAGCGTGCCGACGAGATGGACGTCCGCCTCGACCGCCTCCAGCATCTCCGGCTCCAGGAGCAGGGTGGCCAGACCGAGCCGGTCGATGGCGTCGCGCTGCATGATCTGGACCACGGAGGTGGGGAAGTAGGCGCGGATGTCGCCGAGCCAGCGGGCGACGGACGGCGCGGAGGATCCGAGCCCGCCGCCCCGGCTCCGGCCGCCGGCGGCCCCGCCGCCCCCGGCCCCGGCGCCCCCGGGCTTTCGGCCGGCTCCCTCTCCCTGGCCGTAGAGGGCGGTGAGGGCTCCGTCGACGGCCGCGTCCGTGCCGCCGAGCGCGCGGCCGGTGCCGTCGGCCGGGCCCCCGCCCAGGACGAGCCGCCAGCGCCGCACCCGCTCGTCCTGATCCGCCGGGCGGGCGGGGGGCGTGGGGGCCGTGCCCTCCGCGGGGTTTCTGCCCTCCGTGCTCTCCGTGGGGTCCGTGGGGTCCGAGGGGTCCGTGCGGTCTGTCGCGTCTGGCCTGCTCACCCGGTCCGCCCGGTCCGTCCGCTCTGCCGTCGGGCTCATGCTCGTACCCCCGTCGAATCGCCGTGCGTTTCATCGCCGCCGCCGTCGCCGCCGGTGTGGTGGGCGGTGCCGCCGGTGCGGTGGGCGGTGGTGCGGTGGGCGGTCCCGCTGCCGTGGCCGCCCCAGGCGTCGGTGCCGGGGGCGGGGGCGATGGCTTCGGTCTCGGTGCTCCTGCCCCCGGTCCCGGTGTCCCGGTCGACGGCCTCGTCCATGCCGAGGAGGAGTCGGAGCACCGGCAGTACGGCGTCGGCGCGCTCCTCGTGCAGCCCGGGGCCGAAGCCGGGGACGACGGCGGTGGCGGGCCGGGCCGGACCGCCGCCGGGCCCGGCCGTCCCACGCCGGACCAGCTCGCCCAGGGTGCGGCGAACGCCCGGGTCATAGGCGGAGAACGTCCGGCGCAGCAGCGGCAGGACATCGGTGAACGCGTCCGCCGGCACTCCGGTCAGCCAGGCGTCGACGAGTCCGAGCAGGCGCTCGTCATGGACCAGGAGCATTCCGCCGCCGGACGAGCCTCCGACGAAGCCCTCGATCCAGGCGGCGGCCTCGGCGGGCGGGGTGCCGGCCGAGAGCGCGCGGCTCATATGTCTCGCCGCCTCGCTCTCGTCCAGCCGGCCCTCGTCCAGGAGGAGCCGGGCCGACCGGCCGCGTATCACCCCGGGCACGGTGTCCCGGGCGGCGAGCCGGTGCAGCACCGAGCGCCAGTGCTCGGCGGGCTTCCGGGCGTCGGGGAGCAGTGCCACGGCGGTGTGGACGGCGTCGAGATGCCCCCGCATCCGGTCGGCGCCCTCGGCGTCGAGCCCGGTGCAGGCGGGCGGCAGTCCGACGCAGATCCGCTCGGCGAGCCCGGCCGCGACCTCGGCGAGGGCGGCCGTGTCGGTGGCGCGCACGTCTCCGTACCGGAGGGAGCGGGCCAGGGCGGGCAGGGCCTGGGCGAGATGGCCCACATCGGTGTCGAGCGCGGCACGGTCGGCGAGCGCGCGCATGACCACGGGGAGGGCGTCGGCGACCTCCGCGAGCAGACACTCCTCGGCGAGCGAGGTGACGTCGGCGAGGTCGGCGGCGGTGAGGGCCCGGTGCTCGGCCACGGCAGCGGCGGCGGAGAGCACCGTGGTGCCCCAGACTCCGGCCTCGGCGACCTTGACGTGCAGCTCGGGCTCCCAGCGCAGCCGCCAGCTCTCCCGGAAGGTGCCGGTGCTCCCCCGCCCGGCGACGGGGACGCCCCAGTGGACGGAGAGCAGCCGGAGCCGGTGCAGCAGCCGGCTCCTGGCAGCGTCGGTCTCCTTGCGGAGATCCAGTTCCAGTTCGCGCTCCGGCGCCTCGGGTTTGAGCCGGAGGGAGCGCTGGGAGCGGTTGAGGTCGCGCTGGAGGGGGACGGCGGGGGCGTCGTCGGGGACCTCGCCGAAGACGTCCCCGACGATGAGCCGGTCCCGGACGAGGTCGAGCGGGACGTCCGAGCCGTCGCACATCACGGACCGGACGGCGTCGACGGTCTCGGCGAGTCCGGGGAGGGGGCGGCCGCGCAGGACGGCGAGGGACTCGGCGAGCCGGACGGCCTCGATGACATGGGCGGGGGAGACGATCCGGTCCTCGGCGCGGAGCAGACCGGCGACTTCGGTCATCCACCGCTCGACGGGGCGGTCGGGGGCCCGGAAGAGATGCGCGTACCACCCCGGGGAGTCGATCCCCGCGCCGTAGCCGCTGTGGCGGGCGAGCCTGCGGTGGGTCCAGGGCACCCAGGTGATCTCGGTCCTGACCTTGGGCAGCCCCTTGAGAAGGGCTTTGTCGGCGGCGACGGTCGTCTTCCGCCGGAGCGCGGGGATATGCCAGGCCCCGCAGACGACGGCGACCCGGTCCCCGAACTCCTTGCGCGCGGAGCGCAGCCGGAGCCTCATATGGGCCTCCCGGACGAGATCGCGCTCATGTCCGCCGTGGCCGTGGACCGCGCGCAGCTCGTCCATGGCGTCCGCGAGGGCGGCGAAGGGGGCGAGGGGATCACCGCCGCCGGGGCCGCCGCGGTGTTCGACGACGTCCTCCCACCAGCGCTCGGGGTCGTCGTGCCCGGCGGCCTCGGCGAGCGCGGCGAGCGGGTCGACCCGGACGTCACGGGCCGGACGCTCCCCCGCCGGCCGTCCGATCGCCGCCCCGGCCGTACGGCTCACCGGCTCCGCCCCGGGGCCGGGACCGGCCCCGCTCGCCGGGCGCGGGCTCCGGCCCGGCGTCCCCGGCAGAGCGTCCCACTCGGGATCCGCCCCCGCCCGCCCCCGGGCCGCCGTCGGCACGGCGTCCCACTCCGGGTCGACGACCGTCCCGCCCGGGGCGGGCCCGCCGCCCGCGCGTGCTCCGATTCGCTTCTCCGCCCCGAGGGGCGCGCCTTCGGACCGCGCCCGGCCCGCCCGGGGCCCGAGCGTCGATCCGCCCGGCCCGGCGTCCCCCTCGAAGCCGGTGTCCTCCTCGAAGCCGGCGGCGGCCCCGCCCGGAACGGCGTCCCACTCGGGGTCCGCCGACCCGCCCCCGGCGTCGGCCGCCCGAGGGCCCGCGCCGGAAGCCTCCGTAACCCCGGACACGGCGTCCGGCACGACATCCGCCGACGGACCCGGCCCGAAAGGCCCCACCCCGGCGCCGCCCCCGCCCGGTGTCCGTCCCCCTGGCGTCGCGCCCTCGGCGGAACGCCCCGCCCCGGCCCCCGGAGCGCACCCGGCCCCCGCGTCCGGAACGGGACCGGACAGGGCCTCCGACCCGGGACCTGCCGCAGGACCGGACACGGGCCCCCGCGCGGAACCGGCCGACGGGCCCGGCGCGTGAGCGAGCGCGGCGCCCGCCGCGCCATCGGGCGCCGATCCCGCGGGACCGGACACGGCGGCCGCCGCCCCGTCGCCCCGGCCCGCCGGATACCGCCCCTTCGCGGCCCGGCCGCCCGGCGGAGCCGTCTCCCCCGGGGGCTCCTCGTCCGGCGCCGCGAGCGAATGCGCCGCCGGGAGGTCGATGAACCGCACCGGCACCCCGCGCGCCAGCGCCCAGCGGATCGCGACCCACTCAGGGGAGAACTCGGCGAGCGGCCAGAACGCCGCCCGGCCCGGATCGTCCACCGCGTGGGCGAGCAGCGCGACCGGCGGGCGCATCCGCTCGTCGGCCGCCAGGGCGAGCAGCGCGTCGCCCTCCGGCGGCCCCTCGATCAGGACCGCCGCCGGCTCCGCGGCCTCCAGCGCGGCCCGCACCGCCCGCGCCGATCCCGGGCCGTGGTGGCGCACTCCGAGCAGCAGCGGGCCGCTCATACGCTCACCTCCCGGCAGGCGCGGTAGAAGTCCTGCCAGCCGTCCCGCTCGCGGACCACGGTCTCCAGATACTCCTGCCAGGCGACCCGGTCGGCCGCCGGATCCCGCACCACCGCGCCGAGGATGCCGGCCGCCACGTCCCCGGGGCGCAGGACTCCGTCCCCGAAGTGCGCGGCGAGCGCCAGACCGCCCGTGACCACGGAGATCGCCTCGGCCGTGGAGAGGGTGCCGGAGGGCGATTTGAGCCGGGTGCGGCCGTCGGCCGACACACCGTCCCGCAGCTCTCTGAAGACGGTGACGACGCGCCGGATCTCCTCCAGCCCCTCCGGGGCCGGGGGCAGATCGAGCGAGCGGCCGAGCTGGTCGACGCGGCGGGAGACGATGTCGACCTCCGCCTCGGGCGTCGCGGGCAGGGGCAGTACGACGGTGTTGAAACGGCGGCGGAGCGCGCTGGACAGCTCATTGACCCCGCGGTCGCGGTCATTGGCGGTGGCGATGAGATTGAACCCGCGGACCGCCTGCACCTCCTGCCCCAGCTCGGGGACCGGGAGCGTCTTCTCGGAGAGGATCGTGATCAGTGAGTCCTGCACATCGGCGGGGATGCGGGTCAGCTCCTCGACCCGCGCGGTCATGCCCTCGGACATGGCGCGCAGGACGGGGCTGGGCACCAGCGCCTCCTGGCTGGGGCCGTGGGCGAGCAGCCGCGCGTAGTTCCATCCGTAGCGGATCGCCTCTTCGGGCGTGCCCGCGGTGCCTTGGACGAGCAGGGTCGAGTCCCCGCTGACGGCGGCGGCGAGATGCTCGGAGACCCAGGTCTTGGCGGTGCCGGGCACGCCGAGCAGCAGCAGGGCCCGGTCGGTGGCGAGCGTGGTGACGGCGACCTCGACGATCCGGCGCGGGCCCACGTACTTGGGGGTGATCACCTTTCCGCCGTCCGGCAGCACACCGCCGAGGAGATAGGTGGAGACGGCCCACGGCGAGAGCCGCCAGCCGGCCGGGCGGGGTCGGTCGTCGGCCTCCGCGAGCGCCTTCAGCTCATCCGCGAAAGCGTCTTCGGCGTGGGGCCGCAGAACCTCGGCACCGGTGCCCGCGGTGGAATTGGACACGGTCATGTATCCCCCTTCAGATCGCTCGACCCGATGTGTGTTCAACCCTGCACCACGCCACTGACAATCGATCGTCTTCGCAGGTCAGAGCCGATTGTCAGTGCCGGCCCGTAACGTCGTGGGCATGTTGCGATCGAGCGGGGGAGAGCCCGCGGACCCTGCGGCGTCCGAGGCTCGCTGGACAGCGGAGCGGGTGCTGTCGCTGGCTTCTGACGCCGGGTCACGCGCGGCGGGCGAGGGGCTCGGCGGGCCCGGCCCGTGGTCGGCCGCGGGCGCGAGCGGGGCGGGCGCGGTCTGGGGTCTGTGCAAGGGCGGCGGCGGCACGCCGTATCGGACGGTGGTGGACACCACGGGCCCCTCGTATCAATGCAGTTGTCCGAGCCGGAAGCTCCCGTGCAAGCACGTGCTGGGTCTGTTGCTGCTGTGGGCGGCGGACGACGGGGCCGTGGGGGCGGGCCCCGTGCCGGAGTGGGCCGAGGAGTGGCTGCGGGGCGGCGGGGAGCGGCCGGCGGGAGCGGTGGCCGGCCGGGGCGGCGGGCGGTCCGGGGCGACGGCCGATCCCGAGGCGGCCCGGCGGAGGGCCGAGCGGCGCGCCGAGCGGATCACGGCGGGGGCGACGGAGCTGGAGCGGCGGCTGACGGATCTGCTGCGCGGCGGGCTGGCGGCGGCCGAGCGGTCGGGGTACGGGCTGTGGGAGGAGACGGCGGCCCGCATGGTCGACGCCCAGGCTCCGGGGCTGGCGGCGCGGGTGCGGGAGTTGGGGGCGCTCCCCGGTTCGGGGCCGGGCTGGCCGGTGCGGCTGCTGGAGGAGTGCGCGATGACCCATCTGCTGGACACGGCCTGGCTGGGCGTCGAGCGGCTGCCCGAGCCGCTGGCCGCGACGGTGCGGACACGCGTCGGCCTCACCGCCCCCGCCGCCGGCCCGCCCGTGAGCGACCGATGGCTGGTCCTCGCTCAGTACGACGTGTCCGACGGGAAGCTCACCACCCGCCGGACCTGGGTGTACGGGAGGGAGTCGCGGCGCACCGCGCTGCTGCTGTCCTTCGGGGCCGCCGGCCGCGCCCCTCAGTCGCCGCTCGCGGTGGGGACGGCGGTGGAGGCCGTGCTCGTCCCCCATCGGGGCGGCGGCGGGCTGCGGGCGGAGCTGGGCGACCGGGTGGGGTCGCCGGTGCCGATCGGCGCTCCGCCTCCCGGCGGTTCGGTGTCGGCCGCGCTCGACGCGTACGGGCGGGCGCTGTGTGACGATCCCTGGCTGGACGCCTGGCCGGTGACGCTGACGGAGGTGATACCCGTCCCCGAGGGCGCCGGCTGGCAGTTGGCGGACGCGGACGGATCGTCGGCGCTGCCCATCGCCCGGGCCGCGCTCTCCCGCCCCGGGCTGTGGAAGCTCGCGGCGCTCTCCGGCGGCGGCCCGGTCACCGTCTTCGGCGAGTGCGGCCACCAGGGGGTGACGCCGCTGGCCGCCTGGTCGGCGGAGAGCCCGGAGACGGTCGCGCTCGTCTGACCGGCTGGCCCGGACCGGGCGGTGGATCGCGCCGTCCCCCGGCAGCCCGGGGACGGTCCCGTACTGCCGCCGTGGCCCGGGCCGGGCGCGGGTGCGAGCCGGGGCCCGGATCCGGGGGAGTCCCGGGCCCTCGCCGCGCGCAGGGCCGAAGGACCGGCGTCCCCCTCCCGTCCCGCCGCCCTCCCGGTCCCGCCCGCCCCGCCGTCTCCCTGCCCCCCCTTGCCCCGTTCGCTCGCCCGTGCCTGTCCGAAGCCATGACTGTCCGGAGCCGTGAAAGTCCCGAGCTGTGAAAGTACGGAGGACGCCATGACCAGCACCGCCGACACCGCGCTGTGGGAAGAGCTTGTGACCTCGGCCCTGCTCGGCACCGATCGGCGTACGCCGCCGCGCGCGGTCCTGACCGGAGGGAAGGAGGCGTCCGCCGCGCTGCTCGACGCGGCGGCGGTGCAGACCGTGCGCCGCAGGGCCGGCCTGGTGCCCGCGCCCGCCGCCGCGCCGCCGGAGCCCGCGCCGCGGGACGACCGGCCGCCGCTCCCCGCGGCGGCCCGGCGGCGGCTCGCGCTGCTGCTGGCCGACCGCTCGGCCCAGCCGTCCGGAGGCCGCCGGGGCGCGGCCCCCGATCTGACGGAGCTGCTGCCCCAGTGGCTGGCCACGGCCAATGAGCACGGCTACCGGCCTCCGCCGCCGCTGCTGCCCGCGCTGCTGGACGCCGCCCGGGCGCGTACGGATCTGCGGCCGCAGGCACTGGCCTTCGCCGGGTCCCGGGGGCTGTGGCTGGCGCGGTTCAACCCGGAGTGGAGATTCGCGCTGCGGAGCACGTCGGGCGGCGGCGCGCGGCTGCCCGAGGCGGCCGACGCGGAGGCGGTCCAGCGGCTGTGGGAGGAGGGGCTGTTCGCCGAACGGGTCGCGCTGCTGACATCGGTCCGCGAGCGGGACGCGGGCCGCGCGCTCGCGCTGCTGTCGGGCAGTTGGGCCACGGAGCGGGCCGAGGACCGGCTGATGTTCCTGGACTCCCTGCGGGCCGGGCTGTCCGAGGCCGACGAGCCCTTCCTGGAACAGGCGCTGGCGGACCGCAGCCGCAATGTGCGGGCGACGGCCGCCGAGCTGCTCTCGGCGCTGCCCCGCTCCGCCCTCGCCGGACGGATGGCCGAGCGGGCCGTGTCCTGCGTCGGCCCGGACCTGACCGGCGACGGACCCGCGGCGGCCGTGGAAGCCCCGCACGACTGCGACGCGGACATGCAGCGCGACGGGGTGTCGCCGACCCCGCCCACGGGCCGCGGCGCACGCTCCTGGTGGCTGGGACAGCTGGTGGCGGCGGCCCCGCTGTCCGTCTGGACGGACCGCTTCGGCGGGCGTACGGCGCGGGAGATCGTCGCGCTCCCGGTCACGGACGGCTGGCGCGAGGAGCTGCACGCCGCGTGGTGCCGGGCCGCGGTGCGCCAGCGCGACGCGGAGTGGTCGCGGGCGCTGCTCGGCGCGCCCGGCGCCCCTCCGGAGTCCGGCCCGGGCCCCTCCTCGCTCGCCGAGCGGGCGCGGCTGCTGGAGACGGTGGAGGAGCGGGAGCGGGCGGACTGGGTCGCGGACTTCATCGCGGCGAACGGCCTGTCGGAGGCGTTCCAGCTGCTGGGCGTCTGCGCCGTGCCCTGGTCCGGGCCGCTGGGCCGCGCGGTGGTCGACGCGCTCGACATAGCCCGGGACGCGGGAAGCTATCCCTGGAGCTTCAGCGGGGTGATGGGGCTGGCGGAGCGCTGTCTGGACCCGGCGGAGGCGAGCCGGCTCGCCCTGCTGACCGCGACGCCGGACGAGACCGAGTCCTCGGCCCCCGGCGCCGGGGGCTATTGGTCCGAGGCCTTCCAGCGGCTCGTCTCCACCCTCCGCCTCCGCGCGGCCATGCACCACGAACTGACCGCCCCGCAGGACGGCGATCCCGCCCGCGCCGAAGGGTCCGGCCCATGAGCGAGGCCCTCGCCGCCGAGCGCCGCGCCCCTGCGCCGCCCCTGGGCCGGCGGCCCGGACCGTCGCCATCGGTCCCCGGCCTCAGTCACCCGCCCGGCCACCGGCCACGAGCGCCTGCCCGCGAGCACGCCCACCAACGGGCCCTCAGCCGCACCGGACCGGCCCACGCGCGCCCGGCCGGGGCCTCAGGCCCCCGCCGGCTGGCGCACGTTCGCGTTCACCCATTCCACGATCGCCCCCGTCGTCGCCCCCGGGGTGAAGATCTCCGCCACGCCCAGCTCCTTCAGCGGCGCGATGTCCGCCTCGGGGATGATCCCCCCGCCGAAGACCTTGATGTCCTCCGCCTCACGTTCCCTCAGCAGCTCGATCACCTTGGCGAAGAGCGTGTTGTGCGCGCCCGAGAGAATCGACAGACCGATCGCGTCGGCGTCCTCCTGGATCGCCGTGTGCACGATCTGCTCGGGCGTCTGGTGGAGCCCGGTGTAGATGACCTCCATACCCGCGTCGCGCAGCGCCCGCGCGATCACCTTCGCCCCCCGGTCATGGCCGTCAAGTCCCGGCTTGGCCACCACAACGCGGATCGGTCCCGTCACACCCATCACTGCCTCCACAGACCCGGCTCCACCGCAAGTGAACGAACGTTATCTCCAGCATCTCGCACCGGGCCGTTTCACGGACGACGCCGAGGGGGAAATCACACAGTGGGACATGTTCGCCATGCGACGCATCCGCGGCGACGGCGTCAGCCGCGCGGATCCGCCGCAGGGGAGCCGCTTCAGGCCGTTCCCCGCGCCGCCGGCCGGGTGGCACGGAGACACGGCGCCGTTGCCGTGGACGACGGAGACCGACGACCGACACGGAGACAGACGCGGACAGGAGATCCGGGCAGCGCTGAAGGGGCCCCATGAGGGCATGCGGAGGACGACGGAGTCCGCCGTGTGTCGTACGGAGGTCGGCCCATGAAGGTTCTGTCCTTCCCCCGGAGGCTGGGCGCCTGTCGGCCGCGGAGCCCGATCCCCATCGGCCTGGGCCTTCTCGGTCTGGGCGCGCTGAGCCTGAATCCGCTGAATCCGGAGACCTTCCGTGTGCTGCGCGGCGTCCACGATCTGCGCGCGCCCGCCGCCCTGCTCCGTGCCACCGCCCTTGAGCTGGCGATTCTCGCCGGGCATGTGCTGCTCTATCCGACCGGCCTCACCGCCGAGCACCCCGTCCGCCCGGGCGCGGCCCCCTCCGAGGGGCCCGGGGCGGAGGATCCCCTCGCCGGAGCCACCGCTCCCACCCCGCTCGGCTGCCCTCCCGGCGGCGCGGACCACCCCCCGGTCGTCCTGCTCCACGGCTTCGTCGACAACCGCTCGGTCTTCGTCCTGCTCCGCCGCTCGCTCGCGCGGCACGGCTGGCGTCATCTCGAATGCCTCAACCACTCCCCGCTGACGCCCGACATCCGGGCGGCCGCCGCGCTGCTGGGCACCCAGATCGAGGCGATCTGCGCCCGGACCGGCCGGAGCGAGGTCGACATCGTCGGGCACAGTCTGGGCGGGCTCATCGCCCGCTATTACATTCAGTGCCTCGGCGGTGACCTTCGGGTGCGCACCCTCGTCACACTCGGCACCCCGCATTCCGGTACGACGGTGGCGCCGCTGGCCAGCGCCCACCCCGTCGTACGCCAGATGCGCCCCGGCTCCGGTCTCATCGAGGAGTTGCGCGGACCGGCCCCCGGCTGCCGTACGCGTTTCGTGAGTTTCTGGAGCGATCTCGACCAGCTGATGGTCCCGATCGAGACGGCGCGTATCGAACACCCGGATCTCATCACGGAGAACGTGCAGGTCAGCGGGGTCGGGCATCTCGCCATGCCGGTCCACCCCGCCGTCGCGGCGGGCATCCGGCGGGCGCTGGAGAAAAATGACTCGACAGACCCGGCTCCCGATGTCCTTCCCATCGTGCCCCCGACGGCAGAGCGATCGAACTAATTTCGAACATAGAGCCAAAGGTGTGTGTGCAGCCCTGCGAAAGACGGTCGAATGCCCGTTTCCTGAATCCTCAAAACCTCAGGAAGATTGTCGCCGTCGCATACCGCCGGGTACAGTCGCGGCCACTGGTTCCCCTCTGGGAGACCCGGTCAGTTCCATGGCCCCAGAACCCAGGTCCTGCTGCCGAGGCGAGAGAGAAGTTGGTGAACGACCAGCACGCCCACGCCGGGCACGTCGGCCACGACGACTACCCCACCGGCAGCTTTGACACCGATCCGCTCTTCGGTGCGCTGCCGGGAGGTCAGGACAGCGGCTACGACGCCGGTCACAGCGGTCAGTACGACGCCACCCAGTGGGACACCGGCGCACAGCAGACGGTCGGCGGCTATGACGCCTACGCCGCGCAGGAGCAGGTCCAGCAGTTCGCGCCGCAGGACACCGCCGTCGCGTACGACACCTCGGGCCAGTGGGACGCCACCGCGTGGAACCAGCCCGCCCAGCCGGGCCAGTTCGAGCCCGCCCCCGCCTTCGCCTACGACACCGCCGACCAGTGGCCGGCCGCCGGTTTCGACACCGGCTCCTACGACACCACCGCCTGGAACACGGGCGTCGGCGCGGAGGCCGCCCCGCTCGCGGAAGGCGTCGTACCGCAGCCCTTCGCGCCCGAACAGGAGTTCCTTCCCGAGTACGGCGCGGACTTCACCGCCGAAGCGGTGTCCGAGCAGGCCCAGGAACTCTCCCACGACTTCGCCGCCGACGCCTCCGGATATACGACTCCGGTGTACGAGGCCCCTTATGACGGCGGCTTCGACGCCGAGGAGGCGGCCGACGTCATCGATCTCGGCCCCGGCGAGGCGGAGTCCGACTCCGCCCCGGCCCCGCGGATCGGCGACACGGCCAGCCTCCCGGTGATCTCCGAGACGGACATCGATCACCAGTACGACTCCGAGCGGGAACTCGACCCCATCGTCGCGGTCGACCCCGTCACTCCGCGCCCCGTCCGGCGCTCCGGCTCGGGCGGCGGCGGAAGCCGCGGCCGCCGCCGCACCCCCGCCAAGCGTTCCGCCCTCTTCACGATCGCCGTCCCCTCCGCCTGTGTCATGGGCGTCGCGGGCATCGCCGCCGCTTCCGTCGGGGGCCTCGGCGGAGGCGGGGGCGACACCAAGAAGAAGGACGAGACCAAGCTGGCCGCCGCCGATGTGGCCGCCACCGCGGCCAAGACGGCCGCCGCGAACAACAAGATGGACACCCAGCTCGCGGCACTCGACGCCGAGGCCCGCGACTTCGGCGACCGCGCCTCCCGCACCCAGGAGCGCATCGACCTCAAGGCGCGCCAGGACGCCGAGCGGAAGAAGCGCGCGGCGGAGGCCGAGCGGCGCGAGGCGATGCGCCCCAAGTTCTCCGTACCGGTCGAGAGCAAGGGCCTGAGCACCTACTACGGCGAGTCCGGCGTCAACTGGATGGCCCTGCACACGGGCATCGACTTCCCCACGCCGTACGGCGCCAATGTGCTGGCCGCGAGCGACGGCACCGTCCGTACGCAGTACAACAGCGCCTACGGCAACATGATCATCCTGACCGCCCCGGACGGCACCGAGACCTGGTACTGCCATCTGAGCAGTGCCAAGATCCGCTCCGGCTCGGTCAAGGCCGGCGACGTCATCGGATACGCCGGAGACTCCGGCAACTCCACCGGCCCGCACCTCCACTTCGAGGTCCGGCCGGGGGGCGGCTCCACGATCGACCCGCTCCAGTGGCTGCGCAGCAAGGGCCTCGACCCGACCTAGGCCCCGCCTCCCGGATCCCGCCGGGCTGCCCACGGCGGCGGGCCTCCAGGACCACGCGCCCTCACGGCACGGCAATCCACACCGCACACGCGTATGCCCGGACGCGGCACCGGACCGGCGGGAGCGGCGCGGCGAGGCCGCGCCGCCGCCCGTGTCAGAGCTTCTCGACCGGCGCGTACCTCAGCAGCAGCCGCTTCGGCTTGGCGTCCCCGAAGTCGATCGTCGCCTGCGCGTCCGAACCCGTCCCCCTGACCTCCACCACGGTCCCCAGTCCGAACTGGTCGTGGGTGACCCGGTCCCCCACCGTCAGCGAGACCACCGGCTTCTCGGACGCTCCGCCGCGCCGGGTGGCGAAGCCGGAGGACGAGGCGCGCGCGGTGGTGGACGTGGAGAGCCGCGAGCCCAGCCCGGACGTGGGCCCGGCGGGCGCCGCCATCGGGCCCGTCCGCTTCCACTCCAGATGCCGGACCGGGATCTCCTCCAGGAACCTCGACGGCGGATTGTACGAAGGCTGCCCCCACGCGCTCCGCATGGACGCCCGGGTCAGATAGAGCCGCTCGCGGGCGCGGGTGATGCCGACATACGCCAGCCTCCGCTCCTCCTCCAGCTCCTTCGCCTGTCCCAGGGCGCGCATGTGCGGGAAGACGCCGTCCTCCATGCCCGTCAGGAACACCACGGGGAATTCGAGTCCCTTGGCGGTGTGCAGGGTCATCAGGGTGATGACGCCGGACCCGTCCTCGTCCTCGTCGGGGATCTGGTCGGAGTCGGCGACCAGCGCGACCTTCTCCAGGAACTCCGCGAGCGTGCCCGCGCCCTCCTCCTCGGCGCGATCCTGCTCGAACTCCAGGGCGACCGCGGCCAGTTCCTGGAGATTCTCGATCCGGGTCTCGTCCTGCGGATCGGTGGAGGCCTGAAGCTCGGCGAGATAGCCCGTCCGCTCCAGCACGGCTTCGAGGACGACCGCCGGACCCGCGCCGGAGTCCACGATCGTCCGCAGCTCCTCCATGAGCACATTGAAACGCTTGACCGCGTTGGCCGAGCGGGCCGCCATGCCGTACGCCTCGTCGACCCGCCGCAGCGCCTGCGGGAAGGTGATCTTCTCCCGCAGCGCGAGCGCGTCGATCATCGCCTCCGCGCGCTCCCCGATGCCCCGCTTGGGGACATTGAGGATCCTGCGCATCGGCACATTGTCCTCGGGGTTGGCCAGGACCCGCAGATACGCGAGGACGTCCCGGACCTCCTTGCGCTCGTAGAACCGGACCCCGCCGACGACCTTGTACGGCAGGCCCACCCGGATGAAGATCTCCTCGAAGACCCGGGACTGCGCGTTCGTCCGGTAGAAGACGGCGACGTCGCCGGCCCGGGCGTCGCCCGCGTCGGTGAGCCGGTCGATCTCGTCGGCGATGAACTGCGCCTCGTCGTGCTCGGTGTCGGCGACATAGCCGGTGATCTGCGCACCCGAACCCGCGTTGGTCCACAGATTCTTGGGGCGGCGGCTCTCATTGCGCTCGATGACCGCGTTGGCGGCGGAGAGGATCGTCTGGGTGGAGCGGTAGTTCTGCTCCAGGAGGATCGTCGTCGCGTCCTGGTAGTCCTCCTCGAACTGGAGGATGTTGCGGATCGTCGCGCCCCGGAAGGCGTAGATCGACTGGTCGGCGTCGCCGACGACGCACAGCTCGGCGGGGGGCAGGTCCTCGTACCCCGTGCCCACCAGCTCGCGCACGAGGGTGTACTGCGCGTGATTGGTGTCCTGGTACTCGTCCACCAGGACATGGCGGAACCGGCGCCGGTAGTGCTCGGCGACGTCGGGGAACGCCTGGAGCAGATGGACGGTGGTCATGATGATGTCGTCGAAGTCGAGGGCGTTGGCCTCGCGCAGCCGCGACTGGTACATCCGGTACGCCTCGGCGAGGCTCTTCTCGAAGCCGTCGGCGGCCGAGTCGGCGAACGTCTCCTCGTCGATCAGCTCGTTCTTGAGGTTGGAGACCTTGGCGGTGAACGCCTTCGGCGGGAACTTCTTCGGGTCGAGGTCCAGATCCCGGCAGACCAGCGCCATCAGACGCTTGGAGTCGGCCGCGTCGTAGATCGAGAACGACGAGGTGAAGCCGAGCTTCTTGGACTCGCGGCGCAGGATGCGGACGCAGGCGCTGTGGAAGGTGGAGACCCACATGGCGTTGGCGCGGGGGCCGACCAGCTGCTCGACCCGCTCCTTCATCTCGCCGGCGGCCTTGTTGGTGAAGGTGATCGCCAGTATCTGCCCGGGGTGGACGCTGCGGGTCGCCAGCAGATGGGCGATCCGGTGCGTGAGCACCCGGGTCTTGCCGGAGCCCGCGCCGGCCACGATGAGCAGCGGCGACCCGGTGTGCACGACGGCGGCGCGCTGCTGATCGTTCAGCCCGTCGAGCAGGGCGTCGGGGTCCACCACGGTCCTCGGGGCGCCGTCGCGGTGGTACGCGTCGCGGGCCGGGGGGACGTCGAAGGCGCCCTGGAAGAGATCGTCGGGAATCTCCTCCCGGGCCCGGCCCTCATGGTCCTCGTGGTCCTCGGGCGGCGGCGGGGGCTCCTCCGGGGTGGTCTGGAGGCTCGCCAGGAACTGGTCGTCAAAGAGGCTGCTCATCGCTCTCCGAGTCTAGGCGGCCGCACTGACAACTCGCCCCCTCATCGCGAGACCGCGCCCGTCCCGCCCCTCACCCCGCGCAGCCGGACGGGCCGGTTCCGTCACCGTACGGCCGGAGGCGCGGGGCCGCCCGGCGGGCTCAGGTCCAGAGCGTCGCGATGAAGATGTTGACGACCGTCAGCCCGCCCACCGCGCCGAACAGCGCTTTCTCCACCGTCTCCTCGTCCCGCTTGACGTAGACCAGCCCGAGGATCACCACCAGCACGGCCATCTTGATGCCGATCTTGATGTTGTTCACGGTCTGGTCGTCGGCCTGATTCAGCCCCACCAGTGCGACGCCCGTCACCAGCATCGTCAGCGCGCCGTGCAGCATGGCCGGGGTGAAGCGGGCCGTACCGGCCCCCATCGCCTTCATCTGGGTGAGGAATCCGCCCAGCAGGGAGGCGATTCCGATGATGTGCAGGGCGACGAAGACATTGATGAGTATGTCCATGGGCCGGAGCCTAACCGCCCCTGTATCACCCGCTGAGGTCAGGTAAGCCTCATTCGCCACATCGGTCGCAGTGGCACGGAGAAGGTGATCACAGTGGCCATCCCGCTCGCAGAATGCGGGCCGACACGTCCACCTTCGACCAGATTCGATCCTTACGCCCCGCCCCCGTGACCTCCCGGTCTAGCGTCCTGACAGAACCCGAGAGAGACGCCGGCGCCAGGCCGCCGGCGGCGCGAAAGGACGTGGACGCCCCCGTGGCCGCACATCGGAAGCACCGGAAGCCCAGGCTGAATCCGTTCCGGGGGCCCGCCGCCCGGACCGCCGGATCCCTCGCGCTCGCCGGGGCGGCGACCGCGGGCGCCCTCGGCGGCACCGGTCACGCCGAGCCCGCGCGCACCCCCGCCCAGATCAAGGCCCAGGTGGACCAGGTCTACCGGGAGGCGGAGGCGGCCACCGAGAAGTACAACGGGGCCACCGAACAGATCGCCAGGACCCGTGAGTCCCTGGAGCGACTGCGCGACGAGGCGGCCCGCAGAACGGAGCGCCTCAACAGCGCCCGGAACGCTCTCGGTTCGATCGCCACCGCCCAGTACCGGTCGGGCGGCATGGATCCGTCCGTACGGCTCGGGCTCAGCTCCGACCCCGACAGCTTTCTGCGACGGGCCTCGATCGCCGAACGGGCCGGCGAGCGGCAGGCCGCCCAGGTCGCCGAGGTGCGCCGGGAGCTGACCGAGATCGAGCGGGTCAGAACGGAGGCCGGTCAGCGCATGGCCGACCTCGCGGACCGCCGTGACGAGCTGGCCCGGCACAAGGCGACCGTACGGCAGAAGCTGAACACCGCTGAGCGGCTGCTGCGCCGGCTGACCGCCGAACAGCGCGCCGCGTACGCCTCCGGCGGGGAGACCGCCCGGCCCGCCGCGGCCCCCTCGGTCCCGGCGCCCAACGCCCGTGCCGCGCAGGCCGTCGCCTACGCCCATGGGGCGCTCGGGAAGCCCTATGTCTGGGGCGCGACGGGCCCGGACGCCTATGACTGCTCCGGTCTGACCCAGGCCGCGTGGCGGGCCGCCGGGGTCTCGCTGCCGCGGACCAGCTACACCCAGATCAGTGCCGGGCAGCGCGTGTCACGATCCGCTCTCGCCCCCGGCGACCTGGTCTTCTTCTACTCCGGCATCAGCCATGTCGGGCTCTACATCGGCGGGGGCCGGATGATCCACGCGCCCCGGCCGGGCGCGCCCGTCCGGATCGCCCCGATCGACGAGATGCCGTTCGCGGGCGCGGCCCGTCCCGCGTGACCTCCGCCCGCCGGACCGCTCGGACCTCTTGGGCCGCCGGGACCGCTCGGATCACCGGGATCGCTTGGATCACCGGGATCGCTCGGATCACAGGGTCACCGAGCCGCCGGGGCCGCCGAGCCGCCCGCCGGACCGCCGCCGCGGCCCGGCCGCGCCCGCCCCGGCGCCGCCCGGTCAGTCCGCCTGCTCCGCCGCGTAGGCGACGAAGGCGGTCCAGGCCCGGGGAGCCACCCCGAGCGCCGGTCCGCGGGTGTTCTTGGAATCACGGACATGGATGGTGCGGGGGCGGGCCGCGACCTCGACGCACTGTCCGGCGCCGCTGGCGCTGTAGCTGGACTTTCGCCAGACGTAACCGGCTATGGCGCCTGCGCCATTCCCGGGGACGCCGTAGCTCGTTCTGAACCCCACCGACGTGCCGCTCACGGTTCCTCCGCCAACTCGTGATGAACTGGGCCGACTGCTCAGGGCGATACTGCCATGGCTGTGGGTCACCACACAGGGGCGTGTCCAGGAATTGATCCGGCTTCAAACCCCCGCGCGCCAGCGGCGGAAGGCCGCCGTCAGCGGTCGACGTCCGGTGTCACCTGCGACGACTGAAGGATGGATTCCGGTGGCCCGGGTCGGGCCGAGGGCCGTATTCCGCGGCCGTAGTTGGCCGCTTTGAGCAGGTGCCGGCGGCGGCGGACGGTCAGACCAGCCGACGGGCCGTGGCCCACCGGGTCAGTTCGTGCCGATTGGAGAGCTGGAGCTTGCGCAGCACCGCGGAGACATGCGACTCCACCGTCTTCACCGAGATGAAGAGCTGCTTGGCTATCTCCTTGTACGCGTAGCCCCGGGCGATCAGCCTGAGCACTTCGCGCTCGCGCTGGGTGAGCCGGTCCAGGTCCTCGTCGACCGGGGGCGCGTCCGTGGAGGCGAACGCGTCCAGCACGAAGCCGGCCAGCCTCGGCGAGAAGACCGCGTCGCCCTCCTGGACCCGGAAGATCGAGTCCACCAGATCGACTCCGGTGATCGTCTTGGTGACATAGCCGCGCGCACCGCCGCGGATCACTCCGATCACGTCCTCCGCCGCGTCCGAGACGGACAGCGCGAGAAAGCGCACGGGGTCCTCCGAGGCCACCATCAGGGAGGCGCAGCGGCGCAGCACCTCCACCCCGCCGCCGCCGGGGAGATGGACGTCGAGCAGGACGACCTCGGGGCGGGTCGCCGTGATCACGGTGATGGCCTGGTCGACGTCGGCGGCCTCGCCGACCACTTCCACTCCGGTGCGGTCGGTCTCGCCGATCTCCGCCTGCACACCGGTGCGGAACATCCGGTGGTCGTCGACGAGCACCACGCGCACCCGCCGCTCGACGCCCTCGCTCGCTGCCTCGGTCGTCATTCGTCCGCCGCCCTCTCCATCTCGAGCTCCACTTCCGTGCCCCCGCCGGGGGCCGGACGGAGCCGGGCCGTCCCGCCGTGGCGCTGCATCCGGCCGATGATCGATTCTCTGACGCCCATTCTGTCGTCCGGAACGGAATCCAGGTCAAAACCGGGGCCCCGGTCCCGGACGGACACATAGACCGTACGGCCCTCGACCTCGGCGAACACCTGGACCGCCCCGCCCTGGCCACCGTACTTCGCCGCGTTCACCATCGCCTCGCGCGCGGCTTGCATCTGGGCGGTCAGCTTCTCGTCCAGGGGGCAGTCCCCGACGACCACGACCTCCAGCGGGACGCCGTGCTTGTCCTCGACCTCGGCGGCCGCCTTCTTGACCGCCTCGGCGAGGGTGTCGGGCTCCTCCGCCTCGTCCTTGCCGGTGCCCTCGGGGCGGTAGAGCCAGTTCCGCAGCTCGCGTTCCTGGGCGCGGGCGAGGCGGCGGACCTCGCCCGGATCGTCGGCGTTGCGCTGTATCAGGGTCAGGGTGTGGAGGACGGAGTCATGGACATGGGCGGCGACCTCGGCGCGCTCCTGGGCGCGGATGCGCATCGTCCGCTCTTCGGAGAGGTCCTGGGTCATCCGCACCAGCCAGGGGCCGGCGAGCAGACCGATGCCGGCGATGACGGCTATCGCGGCGGTGAGCACATTGCCGAGCTGGGCGGCCGAGCCGCGGACCACCATGAAGACGGCCAGGCCGAGGCCGACCAGGGCGACTCCGGCGAGCCCCCGGCCGAGCTGGAACAGTCTGCGGCGGCGGCTGTTGGCCTCGGTCCAGCGGGCGCGGCGGGCATTGTCCGCCTGCCGCCACACCAGCACCACTCCGGCTCCGACGAGCAGCGTCGGCCAGACATAGCGATTGGCGCTGCTCCTGGTCTCCAGATCGCTGATGAAGATCGCGGCCCCGAAGAGGAGCGCGACCATGGCGAAGAGCTGGCCCTTGTCGGGCTTGCGCAGTCTGCGCCGGCCGTCGCCGGTGACCTCGAAGACGGAGCGCGGCTCGGGCGTGCGCCCGCCGACGCCGAGCGGGACGACGATCCAGAACACCGCGTACAGCAGCGCGCCGAGGCCGTCGGCCATGAAGAGACCGAGGAAGACCAGCCGCACCCAGATCACGGGCAGGCCGAGATGGCCCGCGAGACCGCGCGCCACGCCGCCGAGGAGACGGCCGTCGGCGCTGCGGTAGAGCTTGCGCAGCGGGACGTCCTCGGGCGCCGGAGCGCGCGGGGATGCGGCGGATCGGGGCGTGGCGACGGGCATGACTCGATCGTCACACGCGCGGCCGGGCGGCGGTATCAGGGGCGACCCTTAAACCGACCCTGATCGGTGGGCGGGAATCCGTGTACGGATATCAGGGACGGGCCAGGGTCGGCCCGGGTGCCGTCCGGGGCCCGGGGCCGTCACCATGGACGTATGACTCAGCCGACCACTCCGCACCGGGCGGCGCCGGACGGACCCGCCGACGGGCAGCCGGGGCTCTCCCCCGAGTCCCGGCCACTGCGCCGCACCTCCCGCCAGAAGGTGCTGGGCGGGGTCTGCGGCGGGCTCGGCCGGTATTTCGACATAGATCCGGTGATCTTCCGGATCGTGGTGGGGGCGCTCTCGGTCGCCGGCGGCGTCGGCCTGATCGTCTACGGCTTCGCCTGGCTGCTGATCCCGGTGGAGGACGAGAGGGAGAACGAGGCGCGGCGGCTGCTCTCGGGGCGGGTCGAGGGAGCGGCGCTGACGGCGCTGTTCCTCGCGCTCATAGGGTGCGGTCTGTTTCTGACGATGCTGTCCAACAGCGGGACGATCGCGTTCGCGGCGCTGCTCGTGCTGGCGATGTCCGGTGCGGCCGTGTGGTCGCGCCGGCGGCGCACGGCCGCTCCGGAGAGCGGGGCGGCGGATCAGAGCGCCGCGCACGCGGCGCCGGACGCGCCGCCCGAGACCAAGGCGCCGCCCGCGCCGGACAGCCCCTCGTGGTGGCGGCATCCGACGGTGAGGGAGGTCGGCGCGGAGCCGTCGTCGTCGGGGTATCTGTGGGGGCCCGAGGAGGTGCTGGAGTCGCCCGGCGCCCCGGGCAAGGGGCGGCCCGCCCCGGCGGGTGCGGGCGGTCCGCGCGGCATCGGCGGCACGGTCTTCTCGCTGGCCCTGCTCGCGGGCTTCCTCGGCACCAGGCTGAGCTGGGACGGCAGTCCGCTGGGCACGAGTCTCCAGATCGGTCTGGCGTGCGCGCTGGGCGTGTTCGGGCTCGGTCTGGCGGTGAGTTCGATGCTGGGGCGCACGGGCCTCGGCACGGTGCTCATGACGGTGCTCACGGCGGCGCTGCTGGCGGGCGCGGCGGCGCTGCCGAAGGACATCGACACCCGATGGGCCCGGACGGACTGGAAGCCGCCGTCGGTGACCGCGCTCCAGCCCCGGTACGAGCTGGGCACGGGCGCGGCGACCCTGGATCTCTCGGCGCTCTCGGTCCCCGCCGGGAAGACCGTCTCCACCACGGCGGAGGTCGGGGCCGGCCGGCTCAAGATCCTCATACCCGAGGACGCCTCGGTGAGGCTGCGGGCCGAGGCGGGGCTCGGCGACATCAGACTGCCGGGTGAGCGGAAGAACGACATCGACATATCGCCCGACCAGGTGGAGCGGGCGATGCTGCCCGCGCCCAAGGGCGCCGAGCCGTCGGGGACGCTGGAGCTGAACGTCGAAGTGGGCCTCGGACAGGTGGAGGTGGCCCGTGCCGGGTCATGAGGATCGGGGGCCGGAGCGGCAGGGGCGGCCGCCGGGGAAGGAGGGCCGGGGGATCGTGCACGGCTTCCTGCCGGGTCGGCTGATAGCGGGGATCTCGGCGCTCGCCACCACGCTGCTCTACGCGGGTGACGCGGGCGGGGCCTGGGACGCCCCCTGGTATGCGGCGTTCCCGGTGGTGCTGACCGGGCTCGTGCTGGCCGGCGCCGCGGGCTTCGCGCACTACGGTGTGCGCCGCCGCCGTTCGGCGATACGGGCGTCGGCGGAGAGCACCGGGGCCCCGGCGAGCACCAGCGGCAGCCAGGCCATCAGATAGATGAGGTCGTTGCCGTAGTAGTAGGGCTGGGTCTGCCAGCTCACGGTGAGCCACAGGCTCAGCGAGATCAGCGCGCCGCCGAGGGCGGCGATCCGGGCGAAGAGGCCGATGAGGGTGCCGAGGCCGACGGCCACCTCGCCGAGGGCGATGGCGTAGCCGAAGCCTTCGGGGCTGTTGAGGGCGAGATCGATCAGGCCGGGCACGGCGGAGCTGTCACGGACGCCGTGGAGCTGGTCGCCGAGGGAGCCGATGCCCTCGGCGGCGAGGAAGTGGCTGTCGGTGAGTTTGTCGAACCCGGCGTAGACGAAGGTGATGCCGAGGAAGATCCGCAGGGGCAGCAGGGCGAAATGGCTCGCCCGGGCCTTCCAGCCGTCGTCTCCCGGTCCGTCGTCGGCGGCCGTGCGCCCGGCCGTCGCCCGCTGGGTGTACGTCATCGCTCTCCCTGTTCTCCGTCGAGCCCTGTTCCGTCCGAGCGATGACCGGTCGAGCCGTGTTCCGTCCGTCGAACGCGATCCGTCCGGCTGTGGTCCGCGTGCCGTGCCGCTCCGTCTCTCCTGTCCCGTGGAGCCTCGTCGCGCGTTCCGCCCGGAGTGAAGATACGTATCCGGGGGCGGGGAGAATCACGCGCCCGGCTCGGCGACGGTTCGGTCACCGCCGCTCGCCGCCGCTCACCGCCGGCGGGCCCGCTCACCGCTGCTCGCGCGCACCCGGCGGGCCTTCGGGCCGGTACTGCGGGGGCCGACGGCCGGGCGGGGCGGCCGGTCGGGGCGGCCCCGCGAGCGTCGAGCCGTTACCGGGCGACCGCCGGGTCCCGGGGCCGATCGGCGGAGAGCTGTCCGCCGGATGGGGCTGTTTCGCCGGAGCGAATGGCCGGCGGCCGGGTGCGGAGACGGCGATGCCGCCGCTCACGGAGGTGAGCGACGGCATCGGCGAGCGGGCCTGGGGGCCGGGTGGGGATTACTCCCACTCGATGGTGCCCGGCGGCTTGCTGGTCACGTCGAGGACGACGCGGTTGACGTCGGCGACCTCGTTGGTGATGCGGGTGGAGATCCGGGCCAGGACGTCGTACGGCATCCGGGTCCAGTCCGCCGTCATGGCGTCCTCGGAGGAGACGGGACGGAGCACGATGGGGTGCCCGTACGTCCGGCCGTCGCCCTGGACGCCGACGCTGCGCACATCGGCGAGGAGGACCACCGGGCACTGCCAGATCTCACGGTCGAGACCGGCCGCCGTCAGCTCCTCACGGGCGATGGCGTCCGCCTCGCGGAGCAGGTCGAGCCGCTCGCGGGTGACGTCGCCGACGATGCGGATGCCGAGGCCGGGGCCGGGGAAGGGCTGGCGCTGGACGATCTCGTCCGGCAGGCCCAGCTCCTGGCCGACCATCCGGACCTCGTCCTTGAACAGCTGGCGCAGCGGCTCCACCAGCTGGAATTCGAGGTCCTCGGGGAGGCCGCCGACATTGTGGTGGGACTTGATGTTGGCGGTGCCGGTGCCGCCGCCGGACTCCACGACGTCCGGGTAGAGGGTGCCCTGCACGAGGAAGGCGACTTCCTCGCCGTCGGCGGCGCCCTCGGCGACGATCTCGGCCTGCGCCTGCTCGAAGACCCGGATGAACTCGCGGCCGATGATCTTCCGCTTCTCCTCGGGGTCGGAGACCCCGGCGAGGGCGGCCAGGAAGCGCTCCTCGGCGTCGACGACCTTGAGCTGAACGCCCGTGGCGGCGACGAAGTCCTTCTCGACCTGCTCGGTCTCGCCCTTGCGCATCAGACCGTGGTCGACATAGACGCAGGTGAGCTGGGAGCCGATGGCCTTCTGCACCAGGGCGGCGGCGACGGCGGAGTCGACCCCGCCGGAGAGACCGCAGATGGCGCGCTTGGAGCCGACCTGCTCGCGGATGGCCGCGACCTGCTCCTCGATCACGTTCCCGGTGGTCCAGGTCGGCTCGATGCCGGCGCCCCGGTAGAGGAAGTGCTCCAGGACCTGCTGGCCGTGGGTGGAGTGCAGCACCTCGGGGTGGTACTGCACGCCGTAGAGCTTCTTCTCGTCGTTCTCGAAGGCCGCGACCGGCACGACGTCCGTGGACGCGGTGACGGTGAAGCCCTCGGGCGCGGCGGAGCAGGCGTCGCCGTGGGACATCCACACCGGCTGCTCGGCCGGGGTGCCCTCGAAGAGGGTCGAGCCGACCTTGCTGACGTGCAGGGGGGTACGTCCGTACTCCCGCGCGCCCGAGTTGTCGACGGTGCCGCCGAGGGTGGTGGCCATCAGCTGGAAGCCGTAGCACATGCCGAAGACGGGGACGCCCGCCTCGAAGATCGCCCGGTCCAGACGGGGGGCGTTCTCGGCGTAGACGGAGGAGGGACCGCCGGAGAGGATGATCGCGCGGGGGTTCTTGGCCAGCATCTCGGACACCGGCATGGAGGACGGGACGATCTCGCTGTAGACCCGGGCCTCACGGACGCGACGGGCGATGAGCTGGGCGTACTGCGCGCCGAAGTCGACAACGAGTACGACATCGGGCGCGGCAGCGGGAGACGCTGAGGACACTGGCGGCCTTCCGGCGGGGGGTTTCGGTTCTCCCGATTCTACCGGGGTGCGGAGGGTCGTCCCCGTCTCACCATCCGGGCCCGGCTTTGGCCCCGCGCGCTCCCCCGGTCCATACTGACCGCATGCGTGAGCAGCAGACCTTCGTCTTTACCTATGGCACCGGGCCCGTCCGGCTGCCATGGTCGTGCTGCTCACTCCGCTGAAGAGCAGACTTTCCAGAGCGCCCCGGGCCGACAGGCCCGGGGCGCTCCGCGTTTCCGGGTCCCGCGCCCGGGGCTCCGAACGGCACAGGAGCCCGCAGTCATGACGACGACATCCCCCCGAACGGCCGCGCCGACGACTTCGCCGCGGACTTCGGCGACGCCCGCACCGACCACCGCGCCCCACGCGACACCGGCGCCCTCACCCTCACCGGACGTCCCGGCGCCGGACGTCCCGGCGCCGGCCGACGCCGGGGCGGCGCGGACGGGGACCGAGTGGACCGGCGCCCGCACCGAGGAGGCGGCCGGGCGGATCGCCGGGGCGCGCGAGCGGATCGATGTGCTGGACGACCGGATCATCGGCCTCGTCCACGAGCGGATGGCGGTGTCCGCGGTGATCCAGGAGGCGCGGATCGCCTCCGGCGGCCGGCGGGTGAACCTCGCCCGCGAGATGGAGGTTCTCGGCCATTTCCGCGAGGCGCTCGGAAAGCCGGGGACGGCGCTGGCGATGACGCTGCTGGAGCTGTGCCGGGGCCGTATCTGAGTTCGGGTCCGCTCTCACTCGTACGGAGCGTGACCGCACGCGGCGGGGGTTCGTTGGTCCCGGTGTCCGTGCCAGCCAGGGGCGGCCTCGAAGGAAACCACGCGTGGCACCGCTGGAGCGTGTGACGTGTCTCAGGCACGTCGTGGGACCTCGCACCAGCGCGTGTGGCCGGTCGGCAGGGGACAGCAGCCCGGTCACCCCGAGCGGCCGGTTCCGGGGACGCCCGGGGCCGGCCGCCCAACGGACGGCCCGCCGGGGTCGCGTTCCCGTCCCGGTCGGCGGCGATCCGGTCCGGATGGTTGCGCGAGCCGTACGCCGTCCCGCACGATGCGCGAAGAACCGCACCCCCGTTCCCCGCGGCGCACCCGGCTCCCCCGCTCCTCCCCGCTGTCCCACGCGTCCGGCGCGCCCTAAGCACCGACGCACCGACGCACCGACGCACCGACGCACCGACGCACCGACGACGTAACGACCTCTCCCCCTGCGGCGCACCCCCCGGCGCCGCCCTCGGCACCGGCGGAGCCCGCCGTCGGTGCCGACCGCCGAGGGCCCCGCGGAACACCACCGCGGGGCCCTTGCCCATGCGTCTCGAATGTGATGTGGATCACACACCCTTTTCCGTCAGATCGGGACAACCCTTCTGGTCGAACGCGGGTCAACCATGCGTACCAAGGGCCTCACCATGCACTCCCGCCCCTGAGGCCCCGCAGAATCCGGCGCCGCACAGCCCGCGCGGCGCCCGAACACCGCCGAGGTCTGTATGAAGCTCCGCCGCGCCCTGGCCGTCGCCGCCGCGACCGCCGTTCTGGCTCCCGCCACGTTCCTCGCCGCGCCCTTCGCCCACGCGGTGGAGGGCGAGACCGCGGACGGGAAGTCGGCGGCCGTGTCCTCGTCCCCCGCGCCGGACACCAGCGAGAGTGAGAGCACGAGCGAGAGCCCGGACCCGGGCCGGAGCACGAGCGCCGACCCGAGCGGCGGCGCGAGCACGCCCGCCGGCACCCCGTCGGGCGGGGCGTCGAGCCCCGCGGTGAACGAGTCGCGGACCCCCGGAGGCTCCACGTCGAGCGGTCCGGCCCCGAGTTCCCCCGCGCCAGGGAAGAGCGGCGACTCAGGCCCCACGACGAGCAGCCCGGCTCCCACGAGGAGCGACGACCCGGACGAGGACGACGGCTTCCACGAGGAGTGCGCGGAGGTCGAGGTCGATATGTCGATCAATGGCCTGCCGGGCGAGATCGCCGCGGGCAGCGGCTGGCGCTCCTTCACCCTCGACGTCCGCAACACCTCGTCACAGACCCTGCTCACCGCGGCCTACTACGCCGGAGCCTCCGCCGACCGGATGGGCGACGAGCTGTTCACCTCGGGTCAGGTCCGGCTCCAGGCGTTCGACGAGGAGTCGGGCGGCTGGCAGGACCTGCGGGGGCCGGACGGCGAGGCGGTGGGCTTCGCGGGCTGGTCCGACGAGCTGAAGCCGGGCCACGAGGTGTCCCTCCCGCTGCGGATCGACGTCCGGGCGGGCGCTCCGGCGGGCGCGGGCTTCGCGCTCGGCGCCGGGGTGTACCGGTACGGCGAGGACGACTGCATGGGCGACGGCGAGGTCGCCTACCGCTTCCGGATCGCCGAGGCGGGCGCCGACACCGACGGCACCGAACCGCAAGAGGGCGGCAAGGTCCCCGTCCCGACCCAGAAGCCCGTGGTCGGCAGCGGTACGGGGTCGAAGGTCACCGGCAGCCTCGCGGCGACGGGCTCCGACTCCGCGCTGCCCGCGATCGGCGTCGCCGGCGGCGTCGCCGTCCTCACCGGAGCCGGGGTCGTCTTCGCCCTCAGGCGCCGCCGGGGCGACGCCGCCGCGTAACCCGTCCCGGCGTACGGCGGACACCGGGGCGGACCCGAACAGGCCCGACAGAGCCCCCGCCAGGGCCCCCGCCAGGGCCCCCGCCAGAACCTCCGGCAGAACCCCTGCCAGACCCCGTCCAGGACCGCCCCGGCGTCCGCGCTCAACTCCGGGGCGGGACCTCGGGAATCCCCAGGAACGGCAGCCGCAGCGCGCCGAACGCGCCCTCCGGCACGACCGGCCGCAGCGGCTCGACCGGTGCGAGGGGACGGTACTCCGCGCCCTGTTCGGGGCGCGGGTCGGGCTCGCCCTTGTTCGGCCACAGCGACATCGCCCGCTCCGCCTGCGCGGTGATGGTCAGCGAGGGGTTCACGCCCGGATTCGCGGTGACCGCGGCCCCGTCCACCACCGAGACGCCGGGGTGACCGTAGAGCCGGTGGTACGGGTCGATCACCCCGGACTCCGCCGACGCGCCGATCGGGCAGCCGCCCAGGAAGTGCGCGGTGAGCGGAGTGCCCATCAGCTCGCCGATGTTGGAGCCCGGGAAGCCGTTGATCTCCTCGGCGAGGAGGGAGGCGGCGCGGGTGGCCGCCGCGATCTGCGTGGGGTTGGGCGCGCCGTGGCCCTGCCGGGCGGTGAGCAGCCCCTTGCCCGGCCCGGCCGGTCTGCGGTACGTCGTCAGGGAGTTGTCCAGGGACTGCATCACCAGCCCGATGATGGTCCGCTCCGACCAGCGGCGGACGGAGAGCGACCGCGCCGCCCGCACCGGGTGCCGGGCCATGTTCCCGAGCCAGCCCGCGACCCGGGCCCGGGTCCGGTACGGCACCTGGAGGATGGTCAGACCGCCCATGGCGTTGGAGCCCCTGCCGTAGCGCACCGGCTCGATGTGGGTGTTCTCGTCGGGGTGGATCGAGGAGGTGATCGCGACGCCCCGGGTGAAGTCCACCCGGGCGGCGCCGTGCCGCGCCCGGTAGCGCCGGCTGTCGGTCTGCGCGCCGACGAGCGCCTCGGAGTTGGTCCGGGTCAGCTCGCCCAGCCGGGCCGGGATCCGCGGCAGCAGACCGGTGTCCTTCATGCGGTGGAGGAGGGTCTGGGTGCCGTAGGTGCCGGCCGCGACGACGACGCGGGCGGCCCGGAAGGTGCGTCCCCGGCCCCGGCGCCGGTCGTCGCTGGGCAGGGTGCCGACGGCGAAGCCGCCGCGGGAGTCCTCGGTGAGGGTGACGGCGGTCGTCATGGGGTGGATCACCGCGCCGGCCCGCTGGGCGAGGTGGAGATAGTTCTCGTTGAGGGTGTTCTTCGCTCCGTGGCGGCAGCCGGTCATGCATTCGCCGCACTCGGTGCACGCCGTGCGGGAGGGGCCCGCGCCGCCGAAGTAGGGATCGGCGGCGGGCTGCCCGGGGGCCGCCACGACCGACCCGTCGGCGTCCTGCCCGTCGCCGAAGAACACGCCCACCGGGGCCCGGTGGAAGGTGTCCCCGATCCCCATCGCCTGGGCGGTCGCCTTCAGATGGACGTCGGACGGGGTCATCGTCGGGTTGATCCGGACGCCGAGCATCCGCCGTGCCTGGTCGTAGTACGGGGCCAGCTCCCGCTGCCAGTCGGTGATGTCCCGCCACTGCGGGTCCCGGAAGAACGCGGGCGGCGGTACGTAGAGGGTGTTGGCGTAGTTCAGCGAGCCGCCGCCCACCCCGGCGCCGGCCAGGACCATGACCTTGCCCAGCAGATGGATGCGCTGGATGCCGAAGAGCCCGAGCGCGGGGGCCCACAGGAAGTTCCGCAGGTCCCAGGAGTTCTTCGGCAGCGTCTCGCGGGTGAAGCGGCGGCCGGCCTCCAGGACGCCGACCCGGTAGCCCTTCTCGGTGAGCCGGAGCGCGGAGACGGCGCCGCCGAAGCCCGACCCGATGACGATCACGTCGTAGTCGTAGCCCTCATCGGAACCGGAATCGGAACCTGGACCGGAACCGGAATCCGGACCGGGACCAGGTCCAGGTCCGGGACCAGGACCAGGACCGTCGGCGGGCAGATCCGCGGACATCGCTCTCCTCACCACAGAAAACGGGGGCCTTCGCGGAAGGGGCTCAGCGCAGACCCAGGGCCTTCATCGCCTTCAGGGAACGGGTCATGAGCGCCGCGTACGCCTCGTCGTCCATCCCGAACGCGGGCGCGAGCGGCATCAATCGCTGCTGGGAGACGGTCTGCGCCTCGGTGTACTTGAGGATGCCCTCCGAGCCGTGCCGGCGACCGAGGCCGGAATCCTTCATCCCGCCCATCGGCGAGTGGACGCTCCCGTACGCCGCCGCGTACGCCTCGTTGACGTTCACCGTGCCGGTGCGCAGCCGCGCGGCGAGGGCGCGGGCCCGCTTTCCGTCGCGCGACCAGACGCTCGCGTTCAGCCCGTACTCGGTGGCGTTGGCGCGCTCGACGGCCTCGTCCTCGTCGGCGAACCGGTAGAGGGAGACGACCGGACCGAAGGTCTCCTCCTCGCAGACGGCCATCGGCGGCTCGACCCCGTCGAGGATGGTCGGCTCGTAGAACAGCGGTCCGATGTCGGGGCGGGCCACCCCGCCGGCGACGACGGTCGCGCCCTTGGCGACGGCCTCGTCCACATGGCGTACGACGGTCTCCAGCTGCCGTTCCCCGGCGAGCGAGCCCATGTCGGCCCCGTACGAGAGGGAGTTTCCGAGGCGCATGGCCCGCGTCCGCTCCGCGAAGCGCTCGATGAACCGGTCGGCGACGGACTCGTGGACGTAGAGCCGCTCGACGGCGATGCACAGCTGTCCGGCCGACGAGAAACAGGCGCGGACGGCGCCGGCCGCCGCCCGGTCGAGATCGGCGTCGGCGAGGACGAGCATGGCGTTCTTGCCGCCGAGTTCGAGGGAGACTCCCACCAGCCGGTCCGCCGCGCCCCGGGCGACCTCGCGGCCGGTGCGGGTGGAGCCGGTGAAGGAGACGTAGTCGGCGTGCCGGACGACCTCGGGGCCGACGACCGGCCCCTCGCCCAGCACGATCTGGAAGACCTCGGCGGGCAGTCCCGCCTCGACCAGCAGATCGCGGGCCCACAGGGCGGTGAGCGCGGTCTCGGTGTCGGGCTTCATCACCACCGCGTTGCCCGCGGCGAACGCGGGGAGCGCGTCGCCGACGGACAGCTCCAGCGGGTAGTTCCAGGGGGCAATCTGGCCGACGACCCCGCGCGGGTGGCGCAGTTCGGTGGTCCTGGTGAGCACCGGGACGACGCCCGCGTGGCGGCGGGGGCGCAGATACGCGGGGGCGCGGCGGCCGTAGTGGCGCGCGGCCAGGGCGACGGCCTGCACCTCCTCGTGGGCGTGGAGGCGGGCCTTGCCGGTCTCCAGCTGGATCAGATCGAGGATCTCGGCCTGCCGTTCGAGCAGCAGATCGTGGAAGCGCAGCAGCACGGCGGCGCGGGCGCGGACCGGGGTCGCGGTCCAGGCGCCGCGGGCCGCGCGGGCGCGCGCGAAGGCCTCGGCCACGTCCTCGGGCGTCGACTCGGGCAGGTCCGCCAGTTTCGCGCCGGTGAAGGGGGTGTGGTTGGCGGTGCGGCCGGAGCCGACGACTCCCCTCACCAGCTGGGCGACCACCTCGGGGGTGGCCACGTCGGCGGCGGTGCGCGCGCCGGCCGGGGCGGCGGCTACGGGGTTGACGCCGACAGGGGCAGCGGCGGCGGGGGCGTGCGAGTCCGTCATGGGGCCGAGCGTATGCCGGGATCGACGCTTTGGGTACCCGTCGGTAACAGCTTTCACCCGGCCCTCACCACCACGCCAGCGATCGCTGGCACATCAGCCCTGATCAGGGGGTTGTCGGCGAATGGAGTACGGGCGAGGCGGTCAGAGATCCTGGATCTCCAGATGCCGGACGATCCGCTCGAACAGCTTTTCGCCCTCCTTCGCCGCCCATCCCTCGGCGGGGCCCGCGACCCGCAGCCGCCAGTAGACCTGGTCCGCGCCCTCGCCCTCGCCGACGACGCGCTCCTGCCAGCGGTGGCGGACCGGGTCGTCGCCCGGGGCGCTGTAGGGCACATGGTCGACGGTGGTGTCGAACGCCGTACGGCCCTGCTGGCTGGAGGCGGTGATCGTCACCTTCTGGTCCTCGATCTCGGTGCCGTTGTCGCCGCCCTTCTCGTAATGGGCGCGCCAGGCGTCCCGGGTCGGCGGCAGCTCGTCCTCCTCCTCGGCGGTCTCGACCCGCTCCAGATAGATCTGGAAGACCCCGCTGGGGTCCTCGTAGCTGACGCTGGAGCCCTGGTCGCCCTCGACCCGGCGGTACTCCGACGGCACGGCGAGATTCGCGGACACCACCTCGCGGTCCGAGCGCACCTCCCAGCCCGCGGGCATCCCCTCGCCGTCGCCGCCGAAGGGATCCAGGGCGAGGAGCCCGGCGACGGCGGCGGCCGCGAGCACCCCGCCGCCGATCCCGTACCGCGCCCGGCGGCTCCGGAGTGCGGATCGCGGACCGCCGCCCGCCCCGGCTCCCCCGTCGGCGCCGGGGTGCGCGCGGGTGGAGTCGAGGACGGTCCGGGGCGGGAGGGAGAGCTGCTCCAGGATCTGCCGGACCTCGCCCGCGCCGGGCCGCGCCGCCGGATCCTTGCGCAGCAGCCGCATCACCAGCGTGCCGAACGCCCCCGAGCCCCGGGCGGGCGTCTGGGGCTCGGCGGAGAGCACGGCCTGCAGGGTCGCCGGGGCGTGGGAGCGGCGGTACGGGGACATCCCCTCGACCGCCGCGTACAGCACCACGCCGAGCGACCACAGGTCGGACTCGGGGCCGGGGTGGCGGCCGAGGACCCGTTCCGGGGCGATGAACTCGGGGGATCCGACGAAGCCGCCGGTCTCGGTGAGGCCCTGCTCGCCCTCGACCTGGGCTATGCCGAAGTCGGTCAGGACGACCCGGTCGCCCCGGCCGAGCAGCACGTTGTCGGGCTTGACGTCCCGGTGGAGCACGCCCGCGTCATGGGCGGCCGAGAGCGCGCCGAGGACGGCGAGGCCGATCCGGGACGCCTCGCGCACATCGAGGGTGCCGTCCTGGAGCCGGTCGGCGAGGGACTGCCCGCGCACCAGCTCCATCACGATCCACGGCCTGCCGTCCTCGATCACCACATCGTGCATGGTGACGACGGAGGGGTGGTCGATCCGGGCGGCGGCGCGCGCCTCGCGGCGCATCCGCAGATACGCCTTGTCGCGCTCGGCCGCGCCGAGATGGTCCGGCAGCCGGGGTTCCTTGACGGCGACCTCGCGGTCGACGACCTCGTCGTGCGCCCGCCAGACCGTGCCCATGCCGCCGTGCCCGAGCCTGCCGACCAGTCGATAGCGCCCGCCGACGAGCCGCCCGACGCCGTGCGCCGGGCCGACGGCGGCAGCGGGAGCGGGTACGCCGACAGCGAGAGCGGGTACGCCGGCGGAGGGCGGTACGGAGGCCGGTGCCGGAGCGGGTACGGAGACCGGGGCCGGAGCGGGCGGGGCCGGAGCCGGGGCGGGCGCGGAGACCGGCGCGCGTACGGCGGGCGGGGCCGGAGCGGGCGCGGAGACCGGCGCGCGTACGGCGGGCGGGGCCGGGGCCCCGGCGGGCGTCCCGGGCGGCTCCTGGGCGGCGTCCGGCGGCCTGAGCTCATAGCTGGTGGGCTCGTTCGCGCGTCCCCGCTTGTTCGTCATGCCCACATCCTGGCGAAGACCCGGTGCCGAATGCCACCGGCGGCGAACGGCGGTTGCCGACCCGTGACCGGGGCGGCGGCGGTCACCGCGGGGGCCGCCAGCCGCGGAGCATCGTGTCGAACTGCTCGCGCGTGGTCGCCCAGCTCTCCGCGGGGGCCGACATGTAGAGCGCGTACTCGGTGCCGTCGTCCCCGAAGTACATCTGGTCGATGGCCCGCCGGGGCCCGGGGAAGGTCTGCCGCTCGGTCCAGGTGAACTCCCAGAGCGCGGACTTCTCCTGGTCCCGGTAGACATTGGGGGTGAGCGTCACCCGGGTGTAGTCGGGCAGCTTGCCCAGCTCCTGTTCCAGGTCGAGCAGATGGTCGTACGGGTCGTCGAAGTCGGGCGCGGGGTCGATGCCGATCCGGATGCGGTGACGGCCGCCGTCGGGCGTGTAGTCGATCTGCCCGCCGGCGGCCATGCGGTACCAGCCCTTGGGGACGACCAGACTGAAGCCGGCCGGGTCCTGCACTCTGCGCCAGCCCTCGGGAACCCCCCGTTCGCCGCCGCCCGGCTCGGCCCGGGAGTCGCCGCCCGCACCGGCCTGGGAATCAGTCCCGTCCGACGGCGCGGCGGACCGCTGCCCGGCCCGTTCCGGCGTGGCCCCGGGCTTCGTACCGTCCGCTCCCGCCCCGGAGTCCGCGCCGGGCGACGGCGCGGCGGAGGGCGGCCCGCTCGCGGCGTCCCCGCTCTTCCCGTCGTCGCCGAGCTGGGTGTAGGCGGCGTACCCCGAGCCCAGGATCACGACGGCCGTCACGGCGAGGGCGATCGCCGTCTTCCGCAGCCGGCCGGCGCGCCCCGCGTCGGGCGGGAGCGTCGGCCTGGTGTCGGCGGGCGGATACGTCCGGTTCTGGACCAGCGGGGCCGTGGGCACATGGTCGACGCCCACCGGCGCCGGGGTCCAGCTCTCCTCCACCTCCCGGAGCATCCGCTCGGCCTCCGCCGTCGACGGGCGCTCCTCGGGCTCCTTGCGCAGCAGCGCCATGATCACGGGGGTGAGCGGACCGGCGTGCTCCGGCGGGCGCGGCTCGTCGTCCACGACGGCCCGCATGGTCGACAGCGGCGAGGAGCGCCGGAACGGCGACACCCCCTCCACCGCCGTGTACAGCGTCGCGCCGAGCGACCACAGGTCGGAGGCGGGCCCGGGGTCCGCGCCGCGCACCCGCTCGGGGGCGAGGTAGTCGATGGAACCGACGATCTCGCCGGTTCTGGTGATCGTCGAGTCGCCCTCGATCGCGGCGATCCCGAAGTCGGTGATGAGCGTCCGGCCGTCCCGGCCGAGCAGGACGTTGGCGGGCTTGACGTCCCGGTGGAGGACCCCGGCGGCGTGCGCGGCGTCCAGCGCCCGCAGCACCCGGAGCCCTATGTGGGCGGCGCGGCCGACGGATATTCGCCCGGCGTCGCGGGTGGCGTCGGCGAGGGAGTCGCCGTCGACGTACTGCATGACGATCCAGGGGCGGGCGTCGTGGTCGAGCACATCGTGGACGGTGACCACGCCCGGGTGGCTGATCCGGGCCGCGGCCCGGGCCTCCTTGCGGGTACGGGCCTGAAGCACCGTCCGGTCCGCGTCGTTGGCGTACATACCCGCCGTCAGTTCCTTGATGGCCACGACACGGTGGAGCACCTCGTCGTGCGCGCGCCACACCCTGCCCATGCCGCCGCTGCCGATGCTCTCGCCCAGCCGATACCGCCCGGCGAGCAGCAGCCCCGGCCCCGTGCTCTGTGAATCGTCCACGTTCCCCACCCGTTCCATGGGGCCACAGATTACGGAACGGGGTCGGCAGCCGGAAACCTCGACAGGCCCAAGTGCCGTGACGAGATGCGCTGCCGGGGCCGGGGAACGCGATCCGGCGACGCTTGCGGCGGCGCTTTCGGCGACGCTTCCGGGGGTGCGGTACGGCGGCGGTCCCGCGCGTCGGAGGGTACGAGTCGGCTGCGCGGTCTAGCGCGTCGGACGGTAGGAGTCCGCGGCCGCCCGGTACGCCGCGGTCACCTTGTCGCGCTGCTCGTCCGGGCCGATCACCTGGACGATGTGATAGCGGCCGTCGAGGACCATGACCAGGTTACGGACGTACACCTGGCGGCCGTTGGCGTCCTGCCAGCTGTACTGGCCCTCGGCCATGACCCGCTGGCCGACCTGTATCCGCCGCAGCCCGGTGGCCTCGGCCCAGGACGAGTCGCGGTACGGCTGGAGTTCGCGCTGGCGCTCGCTCTGATAGGTCAGCGGATCCTCGCCGGCGCTCGCCGTGCTGTCCCGGCCGGGGACGACGATCAGGGTGAAGTCGCCGTCGCTGTAACGGATCTGACCGATGTCGTTGATGGGCCGGCGCTGCCAGCTCTTGTCCACGACGGTCCGGAAGCCCTCGGGGTCCTCGCGCTGGGCGAATCCCTCGGGCACATTCCCGGCCGGGGCGGAGGTCTGCGGCTGGCGGGAGCCGGGCGACTCGGTACGGGACGGCGGCGCGGGCGTGGTGCGCTCGGGGTCCGGGCTCTTCGAGGCCGTCGGACGGGGATCGGCCCCGCCCTGGGGCCGGGCGCCGTCCTGGTCGCCGGACTTGGGCATGAACATCATGGCGTAGGCGATGGCGCCCGCCATGAGCAGCAGGATCAGCAGCAGCAGAACGCGCCCCAGGGAGCGCGGGCGGCGCTCGGGCCGGGGCTTCTTGTGGCGGTGACGGCCGTGGACGACCTCGGCGGAGCCCCGGCGACGGCGGCGCACCAGCTCGCCCCTGCGGCGTACGACGGGAAGCCTGCTGGCGTCGGCGGCGCTCGGCGGCAGCGGCACCACGCCGACGCCCGCCTCGGGTTCGGGGGCCGAGCGGACCAGCGAGCGGAGCCAGCCGCGCAGCTCCTCCACGTCGGGGCGCTCGGTGGGGTCCTGACGGAGCAGGGATTCGACCACCGGGCGCAGCGGGCCGCACTCCTCGGCGAAGGCGGGCGGCTCGGAGCAGACGAGCTGGACCAGCTCGGCGGCGTTCTCCTCGGGGTAGGGGGCGTGGCCCTGGACGGCGCGGTAGAGCAGCGCGCCGAGCGCCCAGAGGTCGGTGGCGGGGCCGACGGGGGCGGCCAGCTGCCAGTTCTCGTGGACGGGGCCGGCCTGTTCGGGGGCCCAGCGCTCGGTGACCGCGCCGACGACGGCGATCCTGGCCTGCCGGGCCCGTTCGGCGGCGAGCGGGGTGGCGGGGCCCCGGTAGACGGGGGTGTCGTCGCCCGTGACGGCGTCGTCCCAGCGGCCCGGTGCGGGCGCGGGGACGGGGTCGGGCAGGGGCTTCCGCCGGGCGTCTGCGCGCAGCGCCTCCCGGCCCGCGCCGCCCCGGTCCCAGCCGCCGGCGGCGGCGGACGCGGTGACGGGCGCGGGCGCGCCGCCGGAGCGGCGCGCGGGGAGGGCGGCACGGTCGTCGCCGGCCGGGCCGGTGACGGCGGCGGGCCGCCGTACGCCGTAGGGGTCGCTCTCCCGGTACGGGGCGGTGGCGGGGGCGGGTCCGCCGGGGCCCGGGCCCTCGCCGCCGGAGAGCGGCCGGGGCGTCCGGGGGGCGGGGAGCGCCCGGGGCTCGGCGGGCAGGAAGCCGCCGCCGGCGGGGAGCGGCGGCGGGCCGTCCCGGCCGGGGAACGGGGAGTCGTGCCAGGTGCCCGCGAGCCGGGCGTGGCCGTGGCCCCGGTCGTCGGGTTCGCCGTGCCCGTCGTCGGCAGCGTCGTCGTCGTTGTAGGCGTCGTCGTTGTGGGCGTCGGGATCGCGGTCCGGGTGGCGGGCGGGGCCCGGGGCGGGCTCTCCCGGCTTGCGCGCCCACCAGTCGGGGTCCTGGCCGCCCTGCGCGGGAACGCCGCCGGGGCGCTGCTCCTCGCCGCTCCGGGCCGCCCCCGCGCCCGCGCGGTAGGCCGCGATCGCGCCGGTCCGGGCGGCCCGGAGATCCGGCGCGCCGCCGTCGCGGGAGGTTCCGCCGTACGGCCGGACGGGCCCGGGCTCCGGGGACCGCGCCCCGGCCTCCCCGTCCCGGAAGTCCCGGTCGTCCCGGAAGCCGCCCCGGTCGTCCCCGGCGTCGTCCCGGTCGTTCCGGAAGATGCCCAGCTCGTCGCCGTGATCGTCGTCGTCCGCGTCGTACGCGTCGCCGCCGCCCGGTATCAGACCGTCGGGGTCCTCGTACGCGTCGTCGTACGCGCCCTCGTCGGCGTGATCCGCGTCGTCGGCGTCGTCCCCGTACGCTCCGGGCTCCGGGTGGCCGCCGGGGCCTTCGGCGTCGTCGTCGTACGCCGGAAGCTCGTCGGCGAATCCGTCCGGGAGTTCCTGGGGCACCGGCGCGTAGCCGCAGAGCGCCTCCTCGGCGGCGCCCGCGGCGAGGCCGGTCAGCACGATGCGGCCGTCGTCGCAGACCAGCACGGTACGGGTGGTGATGTTCCGGTGGGTCCAGCCGTGCGCGTGCAGGATGAGCAGCGCGGTCAGTACGTCGGAGGCGACCTCGGCGGCCCGATACGGGGTGAGCGGCTGCTCCGCCAGCAGGGCGGCGAGCGGGCGGGCGGCGACGCGCTCGCTCACTATCCACAGCGAGCCGGCCTCCGCGAAGACGTCGAAGACCTGGTCCAGCCGGGGGTGGTCGGGAATCTGCGCGGCGGCCTGGGCGGCCTCGACGGCGCGCTGCACGGCCGGGTCGGCGGGGCCCCGGGCGGCGGCGGTGCGCCCCTGCCCCCGGCCGGTCGGAACGGGGCCGGACATGCCGTCGGCGTCGACCACCTCGGCCTCGACGATCTCCGGCAGCGGCACTTGGCGGACCAGCACCTCCTGGCCGCTGTAGGTGTCGAAGGCCCGGGTCACGACCAGCTCGTACGCGTCGGCCGGGGGCAGGGGCAGGCGGTAGCGGTCGGCCAGCACCCTTCCCGCGTACTCGTCCATGTCGCCTCCCCTCAACCGAGCTGCCCATCAACCGGCCGGATCACACCGGCCGGGCCGAGGTCCCCGGGACCGGTGCGGAGCCACGGGCCCCGATTCCCCTCGGCGGGCGCGCCGTTGGCCTCGCGGGCCGTCTCCGGGCTCTCACGATACGTGCCCTCGCTCAGCCTTTGGGCTCGAACGTGGCGAACGCCGTCTCACGGAGCGTCCGGCACTCCGGCTTGTTCCACTCGCCCGCCGGGCAGCTGACCATGATCGAGTAGCCGCGTCGGCCGTCGACCTTGAAACCCCTGTTCAGGACGCGTATTCGCTCGCCCTTCTGATTCCGCTCGAACTCCCAGTCCGCGACGGTCGGATAGCCGTTGAACTCGACCTTCTTGATGCCCCGGTGCTTGTAGCCGTCGCTCAGGGCGCGGGTGCCGGCCACGGCGGCGCTCCAGGCGGCCGCGGCGTCGTCGCGGGGGCTGTCGTTGAAGTCGACCTGGACGCGGGGGAAGCCGCCCTTCGCGCTGAATATCCCGCCGGAGTTCTGGCCCGCGACGCCGGTCATCCGGAAGTCCCCGGGCATCGCCATGGCGAAGCGGAACCGGCCGTTGGACACGGTGTCGTACCCGTCGGGGAGCGCGTCCTCCTTGGAGTCGTCCTTGGGATCGTCCTTGGACTCGTCCTTGGAGTCCTCGGACGACGGGGAGCCGGACGACGCGGAGCCGTCGTCCTTCCCGTCGTCGCCGGAGGTCTCCGGGGAGTCGTCCGGCTCGTCGCCCGGGCCGGGCGCGGCGCCGGTGTCGGCGGACTGGCCCGTCTCGCCGTCGGGCGTCTTGTCGCCGGACGTGCTGTCGCCGCCCGGCGTCTTCGCCCCGGTCGAGGCGGCCGGTTCGCCCGTACCCGTGTTCTTGCCGTCGTCGTCGCCCAGGTTCAGATAGAGCACGGTGGCCACGATGGCGAGCACCAGCACGACGGCGGTGATCACCAGGGTGCGGCGGGGCACCACGTCGGTGAGCGGGGCGCGGGTCCGCGCGGCCCGCTGGACGGGCGGCTGGGCGGGGCCGCCGGGCATCGGCGGGCGCGACGCGGCCTGCGGGGCGGCTCCGGGGCTCCCGAGCGCCCCCGGGACTCCGGCTCCGGCGCTCCGGACCGGCGCGGGGCCCATCTTGTTCTTCGTCTTCGGCGCGGCGGGCGGCGGGATCGGCGGCAGCACCATCGCCCGGGTGGCGTCCTGCGGCGGCTCGGGGCTGGTGGGCGCGAGCAGCACCTTGGTGAGCAGCGCACGGGCCGCGCGGTCGTCGAGCCGCTGCTCGGGGTCCTTGGCGAGCAGGCCGTAGATGACCTCCTCCAGCGGGCCCGCGTTCTTCGGCGGGTCGAGCTGCTCGGTCATCACCGCGGTCAGCGTCGCGATCGCGGAGCCCTTGTCGTAGGGCGGGCAGCCCTCCACGCTCGCGTAGAGCAGTCCGCCGAGCGACCAGAGGTCGGCGGCGGGTCCGGGGCGGTGGCCGCGCGCCCGCTCCGGCGATATGTACGACGGCGCGCCGACCAGCATTCCGGTGGAGGTGATCGACGGGTCGCCCTCGACCTGGGCGATGCCGAAGTCGGTGAGCACCACCCGGCCGTCGTCGGCGATCAGCACATTGGACGGCTTCACGTCGCGGTGCAGGATTCCCTCGCGGTGCGCCGAGCGCAGCACGTCGAGGATGGCGAGCCCGACCTCGGCCGCCCGGTGGGGCGTCAGGGTGCCGTCCTCGCGGATGACTTCGGCGAGGGACTTGCCCTCGACCAGCTCCATCACGATCCAGGGGCGGTCGTCCTCGTCCACCACGTCGTAGACGGTCACCGCGCTGTTGTTGCGGATCCGGGCGATCGCCTTGGCCTCGCGCAGGGTGCGAGTGATGAGGCGGCGCTTCTCCTCCTCGTCGATGCTGGTCGGGAAGCGGAGTTCCTTCACGGCGACGGTGCGGCTGAGGGTCTCGTCCACCGCCCGCCACACCGTGCCCATGCCGCCTCGGCCGAGCACGCCGTCGAGCCGGTACCGCCCGGAGAGCAGCCGTCCTTCGGAGTCGCCGCGGCCGGAGGGGCGCGACCTTCCCTGGGAGGGGGCGGCGGACCGGCCGGAGGGGGCGGGCCGTTCGGCGCCGCGCGCCGGGGTCCGGTCCCGTCCGGCGCCGGAGGACCGTCCCGCCGCCGGGCCGCCCCGGCCCGGCGCGCTTCCGTCCGCAGCCGGGGACGGCGCGGGCGTCGCGGTCTCCCGCTGCCCGGCCCCCGCGGCCGCGGTCTCTCTGCCGTTCGCCTGGCGGGGCAGCGAACCGGGGAGCGCGCCGGCGTCGCCGGGCTTGTCGCCGATCGCGTCGCCGGGCTTGTCGCCGGGCTTGTCGTCCGCGACCTTGTCGCCGGACTCAACCCCGCCCGTGCGCGGCGCGTCTGTATCGGCGTCAGCCGCTCCGGACCCCGCCCCGGACCGGGAGCCGGTCCGCGCAGCCGGGAACGCCGCCGTTCCCTCGCCCGGCGCGTCGGCGCCCGCGTCCCCCGCGGGTCGCCCTGCCGCTTCGCCGGACTCGTCCGGTTTTGACGTCGTGGAACCGGTGGACCTGTCCTGCTGGGGTTTCCGCGACTGCTCCGCCTCCGACATGCGTCCCCTCTGCGATCCGTGGTCTTCGCCCGCGCCTGCCGCTCCCGCGCGATGCGGTAACACGCCTTGGCAGAGCGTTCATTGTCCCTCACTCCGGGACGGGCGTCTCTCCCGGGTCCGCCGACCACCGGTGCGGACTCCCCAGGTTGAAACCCCCACCATGCCATTTTCCGTGGCGAGGCTCACCGCCCGGCGCTCCGGGCGTGCCGGGACCACAGACGGTACGTCACAGCCCGTGCGGCAGCGGACGGGACGTCATCCGCCGCCGGACGAGGGGCGCGAGACGGCCCGGCGCACACGGCCGGCGCACCGCGCGCACCGCCCGCACCGGGGCCGAGCGGGCAAGGGCCGAGCGCACACGGCGCGCCGAGCGCACCCCGCCCCGGGCCGGCCCATGGACCCGGACCGGACCGGACCGTGGCCCCCGGTCGGCCGGCCCGTGGACCCCGGCCGACTGGACCGCGCACCCCGCCGCACCGTGCACCCCGCCGGACCGTGGACCCCGGGCCGGCCCGTGGACAGGACCAGCGCCCATGGGACCTGCGGGCCGTCAGAGCGGGACGATGTCCGGCGCCCCGAGCCGTGCGGCGTCCGCCGTCAGATCGTCGGGCTGCCGCTGCGACTCCCGTTCCGCCTGAACCCGCTTCTCGTAGTGCTCCACTTCCTTCTCGATCTGGGCCTTCTCCCAGCCCAGGACGGGGGCCATCAGCTCCGCGCACTCGCGGGCGCTGCGGGTCCCCCGGTCGAAGGTCTCGATCGAGATCCGGGTGCGCCGGGTCAGCACATCGTCCAGATGCCGGGCTCCCTCGTGCGAGGCCGCGTAGACGACCTCGGCGCGCAGATAGTCGTCCGCCCCGCCGAGCGGCTCGCCGAGGGTCGGGTCCTCGGCGATGAGGTCGAGCACCTCCTCGGTCAACGAGCCGTACCGGTTGAGCAGATGCTCGACCCGGACCACATGGAGGCCGGTGCGGGCGGCGATCCTCGCCCGGGCGTTCCACAGGGCGGTGTATCCCTCGGCGCCGGTCAGGGGCACATTCTCCGTGACACAGGCGGCGACCCGCTGGTCCAGTCCGTGCACCGCCTCGTCCACGGCGTCCTTGGCCATCACCCGGTAGGTGGTGTACTTGCCGCCCGCGACGACCACGAGTCCCGGCACGGGATGGGCCACGGTGTGCTCGCGGGAGAGCTTGCTGGTGGCGTCCGACTCCCCGGCGAGCAGCGGCCTCAGCCCGGCATAGACCCCCTGGACGTCGTCCCGGGTCAGCGGCACGGCCAGGACCGAATTGACGTGCTCCAGCAGATAGTCGATATCGGCGCTGGAGGCCGCCGGGTGCGCCTTGTCGAGATCCCAGTCGGTGTCGGTGGTGCCGACGATCCAGTGCCGTCCCCAGGGGATGACGAAGAGCACGGACTTCTCGGTGCGCAGGATCAGCCCGGTCGTGGAGTGGATCCGGTCCTTGGGGACGACGAGATGGATGCCCTTGGAGGCGCGCACATGGAACTGGCCGCGCTCCGCGATCAGCGCCTGGGTGTCGTCCGTCCACACGCCCGTGGCGTTGACCACCTGCTTGGCGCGGATCTCGTACTCCCCGCCGCCCTCGACGTCCTGGACGCGGGCGCCGACGACGCGCTCGCCCTCGCGCAGAAAGCCGACGACCCGGGCCCGGCTGGCGACCTTGGCCCCATAGCTCGCGGCGGTGCGCACCAGCATCGTCACATAGCGGGCGTCGTCCATCTGGGCGTCGTAGTACTGCAACGCGCCGACCAGGGAGTCCTTCTTCAGACAGGGCGCCACCCGCAGCGCCTGCCGGCGGGAGAGATGGCGGTGCACGGGCAGACCCCGGCCGTGCCCGGAGGAGACCGACATCGCGTCGTAGAGCGCGACGCCCGATCCGGCGTAGAGCCGCTCCCAGCCCTTGTGCTCCAGCGGATAGAGGAAGGGCACGGGCTTCACCAGGTGCGGCGCGAGGCGCTCCAGCAGCAGCCCCCGCTCCTTGAGCGCCTCCCGGACGAGCGCGAAGTCCAGCATCTCCAGATAGCGCAGCCCGCCGTGAATGAGCTTGCTGGAGCGGCTCGATGTGCCCGATGCCCAGTCCCGGGCCTCCACCAGTCCGGTGGAGAGCCCTCTTGTCACCGCGTCCAGCGCGGTGCCCGCGCCGACCACTCCCGCGCCGACGACCAGCACGTCCAGCTCTCGCTCGGCCATGCCGGCGAGCGCCTGGGCGCGCTCTTCGGGTCCCAGTGTCGCTGTCTTCACTGCGCTGTCCTCCCGTCGCCCCCGTGTACCTCTGCCCGGGCTCCGTGCCCGCACTCCCGTACCGGCCCGGCGGCCCCGGCCCGCGACCCGCGGACCCGGCGACCGGGCTCACCATCGATTCTGTCCGCAGTCACGCACTTCAGCCACCGCCTGTGGACAAGACCGGACACGACGCGGCCAGCCACGCCCCCGCAATACCGCACAACGGTCATATTTACGCCTAGTCTGACATTGCGCCCGCCCGTTCCGCCCACAGGGCTTGCGCCCACGCTCCCCTCCGGCTAAGGGAAGGACGGCCCACGCATGCCCGCAGACCTCGCCGTCATCGGACTCGGTCACCACGGCCTGCCCCTCGCCCAGGCCGCCGTGGCCGCAGGCATCGAGACGATCGGCTACGACCCCGACCCGCGGCATCTCACCGAACCGGCGGCCGGCCGCACCCCCGCCGACATCCGCCGCATGCTGTCCCAGGGGTTCAGGACCGTCACCGACCCGGCCGAACTCGGCCGCGTACGCACCGCCGCGATCTGCGCCCCCACCCCCCTCGGCCCGGACGGCAACCTCGACCTCACCGCCCTCACCGACGCCGCCCGCGCCCTGGCCGCCCGGCTGCGCCCGCACACCACCGTGCTGCTCGAATCCGCCGTCCAGCCCGGCACCACGGACTCCGTGCTCCGCCCGATCCTGGAGGACGGCTCGGGACTGCGGGCCGGCCGCGACTTCCACCTCGCCTACTCCCCCGGCCGAGTGGATCCCGGCAGCCGCACCCACGACTACACCAACACTCCCAAGGTCATCGGCGGCCTCACCCCCGCCTGCACCGAGTCCGCCGCCGCCTTCTACGGACGGCTCAGCGACAAGGTCGTCCGCGCCCGCGGACTGCGCGAGGCCGAGACGGTCCAAGTCCTGGAAACCAACTTCCGGCATGTGAACATCGCCCTGGTCAATGAGATGGCCGTGCTCTGCCACGACCTCGGCGTCGACCTCTGGGACGTCATCCGCTGCGCCGAGACCAAGCCGTACGGCTTCCAGGCCTTCCGCCCCGGCCCCGGCGTCGGCGGCCACGGCGTGCCGCTGGACCCCGGAGTCGTCCCGTACAGCGGCCGCACCCCCGGTCATCCGCTGCGCATGGTCGGCCTCGCCCAGGAGATCAACGCGCGGATGCCGCAGTACGTCATCCAGCGCTGCGCCACCCTGCTGAACGAGCACGGGAAATCGGCCCGGGGAGCCCGGGTGCTGCTGCTGGGCGCCACCTACAAACCGGACCTCGCCGATCTCGCGGGCTCCCCCGCCCAGGAGATCGCCCGCCGGCTGATGGACCTCGGCGCGGCCGTCAGCTACCACGATCCGTACGTCCCCGACTGGCGGGTGCGCGACCGGCCCGTGCCCCGCGCGGACTCCCTCTACGAGGCGGCGGCCGCGGCGGACCTGACCGTGCTCCTTCAGCATCACCGCACCTACGACCTCCAGGGGCTCGCCGTGAAGGCCCAGCTCCTCCTGGACACCCGCGGGGCCACTCCGGCGGGCGCGGCCCACCGGCTGTGACGGCCCGCGGGCACCGCTCGCCCACCGGCCGTGACGGCCCCCGGCGCACGGAGGCGGACAGACGGGAGGGGCCCGGCACCGTGATGGCGCCGGGCCCCTCCCGTGCGTACCGCCGCCGCCCTGACCGGGGGCGTGTCCCGCTCCCGGCGAGCCGCGGCCGGACCGTCAGCGGCTGTGCTGGGAGTCCGCGACCGTGACCTCGACCCGCTGGAACTCCTTCAGCTCGCTGTAACCCGTCGTCGCCATCGCGCGACGCAGCGCGCCGAAGAAGTTCATCGAACCGTCGGGGGTGTGCGAGGGGCCGGTGAGGACCTCCTCGGTGGTGCCCACGATGCCCAGGTCGACCAGCTTGCCGCGCGGCACGTCCTCGTGGACGGCCTCCATGCCCCAGTGGCGGCCGCGACCCGGCGCGTCCGTCGCACGGGCCAGCGGGGAGCCGATCATCACGGCGTCCGCACCGCAGGCGATCGCCTTCGGCAGATCTCCGGACCAGCCCACACCGCCGTCGGCGATGACATGGACATACCGGCCGCCGGACTCGTCCATGTAGTCCCGGCGGGCCGCCGCCACATCGGCGACCGCCGTCGCCATCGGCACCTGGATGCCCAGCACATTGCGGGTGGTGTGCGCGGCCCCGCCGCCGAAGCCGACGAGGACGCCGGCCGCGCCGGTGCGCATCAGGTGGAGCGCCGCGGTGTAGGTGGCGCAGCCGCCCACGATCACCGGAACGTCCAGCTCGTAGATGAACTGCTTCAGATTGAGCGGCTCGGCCGCTCCCGAGACATGCTCGGCGGAGACCGTGGTGCCGCGGATGACGAAGATGTCCACCCCGGCGTCGACCACGGCCTTGGAGAACTGCGCGGTCCGCTGCGGGGAGAGCGCGGCGGCCGTCACGACGCCCGAGTCCCGCACCTCCTTGATCCGCTGTCCGATCAGCTCTTCCTTGATCGGGGCCGCGTAGATCTCCTGGAGGCGGCGGGTCGCGGCCTCGGACGACATCTCGGCGATCTCGTCCAGCAGCGGCTGCGGGTCCTCGTACCGCGTCCAGAGGCCCTCGAGGTTCAGAACGCCGAGGCCGCCCTGCTCGCCGATGCGGATCGCGGTCTGCGGAGAGACCACGGAATCCATCGGAGCGGCCAGGAAGGGCAGGTCAAAGCGGTAGGCATCGATCTGCCAGGCGATCGAGACCTCCTTCGGGTCCCGTGTGCGCCGGCTCGGTACGACGGCGATGTCATCGAACGCGTACGCCCTGCGACCGCGCTTGCCGCGCCCGATCTCGATCTCAGTCACCTTGTGTGGCCTTTCCCTCTATGTCTGCGCCTACCAGTATCCCCGACGCATACGACAGGGGCGGATCCGGAGAACCGGAACCGCCCCTGTCGGGCGAGGGCGACTGCTTCCCGCTGTTACTTCCTGCTGTAATTCGGTGCTTCGACGGTCATCTGGATGTCGTGCGGGTGGCTCTCCTTGAGCCCCGCCGAGGTGATCCGGACGAACCGGCCGTTGTCCTGCAGCTCGGGGACCGTGCGCCCGCCGACATAGAACATCGACTGGCGCAGACCGCCCACCAGCTGATGGACGACGGCGGAGAGCGGACCCCGGTAGGGCACCTGGCCCTCGATGCCCTCGGGCACCAGCTTCTCGTCGGAGGCGACGCCCTCCTGGAAGTAGCGGTCCTTGGAGAAGGAGCGCTGCTCGCCGCGGGTCTGCATCGCGCCCAGCGAGCCCATGCCCCGGTAGGACTTGAACTGCTTGCCGTTGATGAAGAGCAGCTCGCCCGGGGACTCCTCACAGCCCGCGAGGAGCGAGCCGAGCATCACCGTGTCGGCGCCCGCGACCAGGGCCTTCGCGATGTCGCCGGAGTACTGGAGGCCGCCGTCGCCGATGACCGGGACGCCGGCCGCCTTGGCGGCGAGCGAAGCCTCGTAGATCGCGGTGACCTGGGGGACGCCGATGCCGGCGACCACGCGGGTGGTGCAGATGGAGCCGGGGCCGACGCCGACCTTGATGCCGTCGACACCGGCGTCGATCAGCGCCTGCGCGCCGTCGCGGGTGGCGATGTTGCCGCCGATGACGTCGACGCCCGAGGCATTCGACTTGATCTTGGCGACCATGTCGCCGACCAGCCGGGAGTGGCCGTGGGCGGTGTCGACGACGATGAAGTCGACGCCCGCCTCGACCAGCGCCTGGGCGCGCTCGAAGGCGTCGCCCGCGACGCCGACGGCCGCGCCGACGAGCAGCCGGCCGTTGCCGTCCTTGGCTGCGTTCGGGTACTTCTCGGCCTTGACGAAGTCCTTGACCGTGATCAGGCCCTTGAGGACGCCCGCGTCGTCGACCAGCGGAAGCTTCTCGATCTTGTGACGGCGCAGCAGCTCCATGGCGTCGACGCCGGAGATGCCGACCTTGCCGGTGACCAGCGGCATCGGGGTCATGACCTCGCGGACCTGACGGCCCCGGTCCGACTCGAAGGCCATGTCACGGTTGGTGACGATGCCGAGCAGCTTGCCGCCGCGGTCGGTGACCGGGACGCCGCTGATGCGGAACTTCGCGCACAGCTCGTCGGCCTCGCCGAGGGTCGCGTCGGGGTGCACCGTGATCGGGTCGGTGACCATGCCGGACTCGGAGCGCTTGACCAGGTCGACCTGATTGGCCTGGTCGGCGATGGAGAGATTGCGGTGCAGCACGCCCACGCCGCCCTGACGGGCCATGGCGATCGCCATCCGGGACTCGGTGACCTTGTCCATCGCCGCGGAGAGCAGCGGGATGTTCACCCGGACGTTCTTCGAGATGTACGAGGAGGTGTCGATCTGGTCGGGAGCCATGTCCGAGGAGCCCGGCAGCAGCAGCACATCGTCGTAGGTCAGCCCGAGTGTCGCGAATTTCTCGGGCACTCCGTCGACGTTGGTCATGACACCTTCCCCAAATGGCCTTGATCGGTGCGGATGTCCATGCTAACGGCCCCGGACGCCCGCTCATTCCACGATCACGACCGGCCGACGGCTTTGTGTGGTGATACACACATCGTACGGACGGGGAACGGGCCCGGGATCCGTACGGTTCACCGGGCCGGCGGGACCGCCCGCCGAGGGGGCGGTACGAGTTTCAGCGGGCGGGCGGTGCGGGTCACCGACCCGGCGGTACGAGCAGTGCCCGGCGGAAGGTACAGGCTTCACCGACCCGCCGGTACGAGCACGCCCGCGCCTCACCGGGCGGACGGTACGAGCCGCGCCCGGCCGCCCGCACGGGCCCTTCTCACTGCTCGGCGAGCGCGCGGAGTCTGCTGAGCGCCCGGTGCTGCGCGACCCGGACCGCGCCCGGGGACATGCCCAGCATCTGGCCCGTCTCCTCGGCGGTCAGACCGACGGCGACCCGCAGCACGAGCAGCTCCCGCTGGTTCTCCGGGAGATTGGCCAGCAGCCTCTTCGCCCACTCGGCGTCGTCGCTGAGCAGGGCGCGCTCCTCGGGCCCGAGCGAGTCGTCGGGGCGCTCGGGCATCTCGTCGGAGGGCACGGCCGTCGACCCCGGGTGGCGCATGGCCGCCCGCTGGAGATCGGCGACCTTGTGCGTGGCGATGGCGAAGACGAACGCCTCGAAGGGTCTGCCGGTGTCCCGATAGCGCGGCAGGGCCATCAGCACCGCGACGCAGACCTCCTGGGCGAGGTCCTCCACGAAGTGGCGAGCGTCACCGGGCAGCCGGCTGAGCCGGGTGCGGCAGTAGCGCAGCGCGAGCGGGTGGACATGCGCGAGGAGATCGTGCGTGGCCTGCTCGTCTCCGTCGACGGCCCGGTGAACGAGCGCACCGATGACCGTGGTGTTGTCGTCACGCATCGGTCCATGGTGCATCGGCGCCCGCTGATCCGTGGCACCGTGTCCCATGTTGTGCACCGAAGCGTTATGAGCAGGTGCGCCGGAACTCATTGCCTGCGCCCTCCCCTTCCGCTCGCCGGACTCGTCCCCGAGGAACTCCACACCTCAAGGATGCGGCATCGCGAGGGAAACGGATGCCCGCGGCCGCCCGTCTCCCCGCCCACCGTACGGCGGGCGGGGTCCGTCGCACCCCCCGGGCACCCCATGAACGGACCTAACGCACCAGGCCCCAGCGGAATCCGAGCGCCACCGCGTGCGCCCGGTCCGAGGCCCCGAGCTTCTTGAAGAGGCGGCGGGCGTGCGTCTTGACCGTGTCCTCGGAGAGGAAGAGCTCCCGGCCGATCTCCGCGTTGGAGCGGCCGTGGCTCATCCCTTCGAGCACCTGGATCTCGCGCGCGGTGAGCGTGGGCGCGGCGCCCATCTCGGCCGAGCGCAGCCGCCGCGGGGCGAGCCGCCAGGTCGGGTCGGCGAGCGCCTGGGTCACCGTCGCGCGCAGCTCGGCGCGGGAGGCGTCCTTGTGCAGATAGCCGCGGGCCCCCGCGGCGACCGCGAGCGCCACCCCGTCGAGATCCTCGGCGACGGTGAGCATGATGATCCGGGCGCCGGGGTCGGCGGAGAGCAGCCGGCGGACGGTCTCGACACCGCCCAGGCCGGGCATGCGTACATCCATCAGAATCAGATCCGAGCGGTCGGCGCCCCAGCGGCGGAGGACTTCCTCGCCGTTGGCCGCGGTCGTCACGCGCTCGACGCCGGGCACGGTCGCGACCGCGCGGCGGAGCGCCTCTCGGGCAAGCGGGGAGTCGTCGCAGACGAGGACGGATGTCATGGCCGCCCTCCGCAGCTGATGCGCGTCACCTTGAGCCTCCAGGCTGGGTACGTTTCTTCACCTGTGCGGTTGAACGCTCTCGGACATGTGCCCGAGCGCTTGTTCCTTCAACCGCCTCCGCACTACCAACGATGGTCACTCGAAAGAGTTACGGCCCGGGCCGCACTCTTCAGCACTTCACGCGAGGAGGCCGGTACGGCGGCGAGCGCCGCGGGGGAACGGTTCTTCTTTTGTACCGGATGCACCATTTAGCTGATTTTCTTCACTTTTAGCGGTGTCTGTGGCTAGATTCGCAATGAGTCATATTTACATCTACTAACACAGTAGATGTACGGTCGTGGGGCAGCGTGTGGGCGCCGGACGCCGCTCGCGTCCCCCGCTCCCGCGACGCGACCTGACCGAATCCGCTCAGCACCGTTTCAAGGGGCAAGCGCTATGGCAGATTTCTCCCGCCTTCCCGGACCCAACGCCGACCTGTGGGACTGGCAGCTCCTCGCGGCCTGCCGCGGGGTGGACAGCTCGCTCTTCTTTCATCCCGAGGGGGAACGGGGCGCGGCGCGCAGCGCGCGCGAGAACTCGGCGAAAGAGGTGTGCATGAGGTGCCCGGTCCGCGCGGAGTGCGCCGCGCACGCACTGGCGGTGCGGGAGCCCTACGGAGTGTGGGGCGGTCTGACGGAGGACGAGCGCGAGGAGCTGATGGGACGCGCGCGACACCGGCTGATCCCGGCGGCGAGTTCGACGGGATCCGGCCAGGGCTGAGGCTCCGCCTCGCCACTTCTGCGCAGAAACGTTCCTGCTGGTCTTGGGCCCACGGCTCGGGCAGTGGACGGGCACGGGCACGGCTCGCGCCACGGCGCGGTACAGCCTGCGGTACGGGACGCCCGCGAGCGCTCCCGGACGGCGGACCGCCCCGGGCACGACCCGCGCGCCGGGGAACGCCCGTACCGCCTCCGGCGCCGCGTGTGCGCCCGGACCGGCGGCACGGCCCACGACCCACGGCCCGGACCCGGCGCGCCGGGCAGGGCGTCAGCGGGAGGCGGCCAGGGCCAGCTGATCCAGGGTGGCCGCGACGGCCGGCACCTGGGAGAGGTCCGGCAGGGTCAGCGCCACGATCTCCCGGACCACCGGCGGGTCGACCGTGATCGCGCGCGCCCCCTTGGGACGTACCGACTCCAGCGCCAGCTCCGGCAGCACCGCGACCCCCAGACCCGCGCCGACCAGGCCGATCACCGCCGGGTAGTCGTCGGTCGCGAAGTCGATGCGCGGGGTGAAACCGGCCTCCTCGCAGACCTCGACCAGCTGACGGCGGCAGCGCGGACAGCCCGCGATCCAGGGATCCTCGGCGAGGTCCCCGATGGCGACCGCGCCCGCGTCCGCGAGCCGGTGCCCCTCCGGGACCAGGCCCACCAGCCGGTCGGTGAGCAGCGGCCGGACGATCAGGTCGTCCCACTCCGCCCCCCGCTCGGCCGCGCCGCCGTAGCGGAAGGCGAGCGCGATGTCGCAGTCGCCCTCCCGCAGCATCTCCACGGAGCGCGGCGGCTCCGCGTCGACCAGCGAGACCTGGGTGCCGGGGTGGGCGGCCCGGAGCGCGGCCAGGGCGGTGGGCACCAGGGTGGAGCTGCCGCTGGGGAAGGAGACCAGCCGGACCCGGCCCGCCCGCAGCCCGGCGATGGCGGCGATCTCCTCCTCCGCTGCGGTGAGCCCGGCGAGGATGCCGGAGGCGTGGCGCACCAGCACCTCACCCGCCTGGGTCAGCCGCATCTCCCGGCCCGCGCGGACCAGCAGGGGGGTGCCCGCGGAGGTCTCCAGGGCCTTCATCTGCTGGCTGACGGCGGGCTGTGTGCAGCCCAGGGTGCGGGCGGCGGCGGAGAAGGAGCCGGTGGCGGCCACCGCGCGCAGGACTCGGAGATGACGGGCCTCGATCACCATTTCACTATAAGCACCCCTTGGGTCAATCGACAATTATTCGCTAGATCGTTTGATGTCCGGGCGTCTACCGTGGCCGAATGCAGCTTCTGACCGTGAACACGGGCCGCACCAGGACCGTGGAGTACAGCGACGTCCCCACCGCGATCGACAAACGGCCCTCCGACGGCCCCGTCCTGGTGAGCGACCCGGGCCCCAAGGGCGTGGGGGCGAGCGGAGTCGCCGGGGACGACATCGGGGATCTCCGCCACCACGGCGGGAGCGATCAGGCGGTGTACGCCTTCGCCCGCGAGGATCTGGACTTCTGGGAGCGCGAACTGGGCCGCGCGCTCCCCAACGGAGCCTTCGGCGAGAACCTCACCACCAGCGGTCTCGATGTGAACAACGCCCTGGTGGGCGAGTGCTGGCGGATCGGCGACCGGCTGGTCCTCCAGGCGACCGCCGGACGCGTCCCCTGCCGCACCTTCGCCGACTGGCTCGGCGAGAAGGGCTGGGTACGGCGCTTCACCCGGCACGCCGGGACCGGCGCGTATCTGCGGGTCCTCGAACCGGGCGAGATCCGGGCGGGCGATCCGATCGAGATCGTCCACCGGCCCGCCCACGACGTGACGGTGAGCATGGCCTTCCGGGCCGCGACCCTGGAGCGCGCCCTGCTGCCGGAGGTGCTCGCGGCCGGCGACGCGCTCCACCCCGAACTGCTGGCCACCGCGCGGGCGTACGTCGAGCGGGGCGCCCTCCGCTGACGCGCCCGGGGACGCGCCGGGCGTCGTACCCGGTGCGACGCCCGGCGACGTGCCCGGTGCCGTGCCGGCGTCGTGCCCGGTGCGGGTTCGGCGACGTGCCCGGTGACGTGCGGCGAAGCCCGCGCCCCCGAGGGTGCCCCGCCCGGCGGCGGGGCACTAACGTGCCGCCTATGACGACTGCACTGATCACGGGAGCGACCGCGGGCATCGGCGCCGCGTTCGCGCGACGGCTCGCCTCCGAGGGGCACAACCTGGTGCTGGTGGCCCGCGACACCGCCAGACTGCAGGAGCAGGCCACCGAGTTGCACGACCGGCACGGCATCGAGGCCGAGGTGCTGACCGCCGATCTGTCGACGGAGGACGGGATCACGGCGGTCGAGAAGCGGCTGTCCGACCGCCGCGCGCCGGTGGACCTGCTCGTCAACAACGCCGGGTTCGGCAACAAGGGACGCTTCCTGGAAGTGTCCATGGCCGATGAGCTGACCATGCTGAAGGTGCACTGCGAGGCGGTGCTGCGGCTCACCTCGGCCGCGGCCGCGAGCATGCGCGAGCGGCGCCGGGGGGCCGTGGTCAATGTGGCCTCGGTCGCCGCCTTCGTCCCCCGGGGGACCTATGGCGCGTCCAAGTCGTGGGTGGTCCAGTTCACCCAGGGCGCGGCCCGGGACCTGGCCGGGACGGGCGTACGGCTGATGGCGCTCTGCCCCGGATTCGTCCGCACCGAGTTCCACCAGCGGGCCGGGATGGGCACCGAGAACATCCCGGGGTGGATGTGGCTGGACGCCGACAAGCTGGTGTCGGCCGCGCTGACCGATCTGGCGCGCGGCCGGGCGGTCTCGATCCCCGACCCCAGGTACAAGGCGCTGATGGGGCTGGTGAAGCTCGCGCCCCGGGGCGTCCTCGGCGGGATCAGCTCCAAGACCGGCCGCAAGTACGGCCCGCGGTGACCGGGGGCGGGGGCACGGGCCGCCGCCGGCCCGAGGTGCTGCTCGCCATGGGCCCGGGGATCGCCGAACGGCTGTTCACCGCGCGCCACCGGGAGCGGCTCACCGCGCTCGCCCGGACCGACCCCGGGCTCGTCGCGCACGAACTGGCCGACCCCACCCCCGCCGTACGGGCCGCGCTCGGCCGCGCCGAGGTGCTGCTGACCTGCTGGGGCGCTCCCCCGCTCACCGCCGGGGTGCTCGCCGCCGCTCCCCGGCTGCGCGCGGTCGTGCACGCGGCCGGGTCCGTCAAGCACCACATCACCGACGCCTGCTGGGAGCGCGGGCTCGCCGTGTCCTCCGCCGCGTCCGTCAACGCGCTGCCCGTCGCCGAGTACACCCTCGCCGCGATCCTCTTCTCCGGGAAGCGAGTGCTCCGCTCGGCGCGGCGGTACGCGGAGCTGCGCGCCGCGCACGACTGGGGGCGGGAGCTGGGGGACGCGGGCAACTACGGCCGTACGGTGGGGATCGTCGGGGCGTCCCGGATCGGGCGGCGCGTGATCGAGCTGCTGAACCCTTTCGACCTGCGGGTTCTGCTGTACGACCCCTATGTGTCGGAGGCCGGGGCACGGGCGCTGGGGGTGGAGTCGTCCGGCTTGGACGCGCTCTGCGCGCGCAGTGACGTCGTCTCGGTCCACGCCCCGCAGCTGCCGGAGACCCGGCATCTGATCGACGGGCGCCGGCTGGCGCTGATGGCGGACGGGACGACGCTGATCAACACCGCGCGCGGTTCGCTGGTGGACGAGGAGGCGCTCCTGCCGGAGCTGGTGTCGGGGCGGCTCGACGCGGTGCTCGACGTGACGGAGCCGGAGGTGCCGGGGGCGGGGTCGCCGCTGTACGGGCTGCCGAATGTGCTGCTGACGCCGCATGTGGCCGGGTCGCTCGGGAATGAGCTGCACCGTATGGCGGGGGTGGCGCTGGATGAGCTGGAGCGGTACGGGGACGGGGCGCCGTTCTCCGAGCCCGTCCACGCCGACTCCCTCACCCGCGAGGCCTGACCCCGAGGCCCCGCGCCTCAAACGCCGGCGAGGCTGAAATGCGCAGCCACGCAACCACAGCCCGAGAGACGGCAAACCCAGCCCGTCCGGCGATTGAGGACGGACCCCGGGGGACAGGGGCCCGAGCACCACCAGGCGGCCACCCCCAGGGCTCCGCCCCGAACCCCGCGCCTCAAACGCCGGCGAGGCTGAAATTCCCACAGCCCCCCGCACCAGACACACAAGTCCAACCCGCCCCAGGACCCCGCCCCGAACCCCCCGCCTCAAACGCCGGCGAGGCTGAAATGCGCAGCCACGCAACCACAGCCCGAGAGACGGCAAACCCAGCCCGTCCGGCGATTGAGGACGGATCCGGGGCACAGGGACCCGAGCACCACCGGGTGGCCGGCCGCGGGGGCGCGGAACGCCGACGGGCCCGGCGCCCCCTGGTGGGGGTGCCGGGCCCGGCGGGGGTTACCGCGGTGCGGTGGGGTGCGTCAGTGGGAGTGGCCGTGGCCGTGCCCGGCGTCGGCCTCTTCCTCGGCGGGCTTCTCGACGACGAGGGTCTCGGTCGTGAGGAGCAGGGACGCGATGGAGGCGGCGTTCTCCAGGGCGGAGCGGGTGACCTTGACCGGGTCGATGACGCCGGCCTTCACCAGGTCGCCGTACTCGCCGGTGGCCGCGTTGTAGCCCTGGCCCTTGTCCAGCTCGGCGACCTTGGAGACGATGACGTAGCCCTCCAGGCCGGCGTTCTCCGCGATCCAGCGCAGCGGCTCGACGGCGGCGCGGCGGACGACGGCGACACCGGTGGCCTCGTCGCCCTCCTTGCCGAGGTTGTCCTCGAGCACCTTGACGGCGTGGACCAGAGCGGAACCGCCACCGGAGACGATGCCCTCCTCGACCGCGGCGCGGGTCGCGGAGATGGCGTCCTCCAGACGGTGCTTCTTCTCCTTCAGCTCCACCTCGGTGGCGGCGCCGACACGGATCACGCAGACACCGCCGGCCAGCTTCGCGAGACGCTCCTGGAGCTTCTCACGGTCCCAGTCGGAGTCGGTGGACTCGATCTCGGCCTTGATCTGCGCGACGCGGCCCGCGATGTCCTCGGACTTGCCGCCACCGTCGACGATGGTGGTGTCGTCCTTGGTGATGGTCACGCGGCGGGCGGAGCCCAGCACGTCCAGACCGGCCTGGTCGAGCTTGAGGCCGACCTCCTCGGCGATGACGGTGGCGCCGGTGAGGACGGCCATGTCCTGGAGCATCGCCTTGCGGCGGTCGCCGAAGCCGGGGGCCTTGACGGCCACGGCGTTGAACGTGCCGCGGATCTTGTTGACCACCAGGGTGGAGAGCGCCTCGCCCTCGACATCCTCGGCGATGATCAGCAGCGGCTTGGAGCCGCCCGCCGCGATGACCTTCTCCAGCAGCGGGAGCAGGTCCTGGATGGAGGAGATCTTGCCCTGGTTGATCAGGATGTACGGGTCGTCGAGGACGGCCTCCATACGCTCCTGGTCGGTGACCATGTACGGGGACAGGTAGCCCTTGTCGAAGGCCATGCCCTCGGTGAAGTCGAGCTCCAGGCCGAAGGTGTTGGACTCCTCGACGGTGATGACACCGTCCTTGCCCACCTTGTCCATGGCCTCGCCGACCAGCTCGCCGACCTGCTGGTCCTGCGCGGAGAGCGCGGCGACGGCGGCGATGTCGGCCTTGTCCTCGATGGGACGGGCGGTCGCGAGCAGCTCCTCGGACACGGCCTTGACGGCGGCGTCGATGCCCTTCTTCAGGGAAGAGGGGGAGGCGCCGGCGGCGACGTTGCGCAGGCCCTCGCGGACCAGCGCCTGGGCCAGCACGGTGGCGGTGGTGGTGCCGTCACCAGCGATGTCGTTGGTCTTGGTGGCCACCTCCTTCACCAGCTGGGCGCCGAGGTTCTCGTACGCGTCGTCGAGCTCGACCTCGCGCGCGATCGTGACGCCGTCGTTGGTGATGGTGGGGGCGCCGAACTTCTTGTCGATGACGACGTTGCGGCCCTTGGGGCCGATCGTCACCTTCACGGTGTCGGCAAGCTTGTTGACGCCGCGCTCGAGGGCGCGACGGGCGTCCTCGTCGAACTTCAGGATCTTCGCCATGGAGCGTTTCAGTCCTCTTCGTGATACGAACTGCGCCCCCAGCGCCCGGATATGACTGTCAGCGGGGGCCAGGGGCGCGGTTCAAAAAACAAACGGGGTACGGAGACTCCGGGGCGAGCCCCGGTAATCCGACCTACTTCTCGATGATCGCGAGCACGTCGCGGGCCGAGAGGACGAGGTACTCCTCGCCGTTGTACTTCACCTCGGTGCCGCCGTACTTGCTGTACAGGACGACGTCGCCGGTCTGGACGTCGAGCGGCAGGCGCTCGCCGTTCTCGAAGCGACCCGGGCCCACGGCGAGGACGACGCCCTCCTGGGGCTTCTCCTTCGCGGTGTCCGGGATGACCAGGCCAGAGGCCGTGGTCTGCTCGGCGTCGAGCGGCTGGACCACAATGCGGTCCTCGAGCGGCTTGATGGCAACCTTGGAGCTGGTGGTCGTCACGGTCCGACCTCCCCCTTCGGAGATCTCGGGGTTTGACTGTCTGGGGTGGCGACCAGGTGGATCCGTCGTCGCGGGTGCCGGATCTGCCCGTCGCCTTATTGGCACTCTCCGGTGGGGAGTGCCAGAGCCGAGACTATGACCGCGATTAGCACTCGGTCAAGCGGAGTGCCAATACAGTGCCCCTGATGGCGTGATCGCGAGGGAGCGCAGGCCGCCGGACCCGGGCGGCGCGCAGGCCCGCCGAGGGAGCGCCCGGCCGCGCGGACCCGGGAGCCGCGAGGGCCCCGGCCCCCGGGCGGCGCGCAGGCCCGCTAGACGTAGTCCTCCAGCCTGGCCACCGCGTACCCCTTCTCCGTGACCGTCTTCATCACCTGCCGGATCATGTCGGGCATCGTCCCCTCCCAGTCCTCCGTGCCCCGGAAGTGGGTGAGGATGATGTCGCCCGGGTGCAGGTCCCGGTCCCACTCGCGCCACTCCATACGGTCGGGGAACGCCTCGGCGGCCCAGAGCGGCACCGCCTTGACGCCGCACTCCTTGGCGGCGCGCAGGGTGTCCTGGTTGTAGTTGCCGTACGGCGGCCGGAAGAGCGGGGGGCGCTTCCCGTACAGCCGGGCGAGTCTGGACTGCTGGCCGCAGATCTCGCGCTTCTGGGCGCTGTAGGAGAGGCCGGGCATGTAGCGGTGGTTCAGGGTGTGGTTGTGGAGGGCGACGCCCCGGTCGCGCATCTCGCGGAAGTACCCGTAGTCGTCGTTGATCACGTAGTCGCTGAGGAAGGCGCTGTACGGGATCTGGAGATCGGACATCATCCGCAGCAGGTCGGGGTCCTTCTCCGTGCCGTCGTCGATCGTCAGGAAGACGACCCGCTCGGTCACCGGCACGGTGGTGAAGACCTGCGGCAGATACTCGCCGCCCGCCACCTCGAAGCCGTCGCGGGTGGTGATCGCGGGCTTGACGGCGGGCGGCGGGGGCGCGGCCAGCGGGGTGTGATCGAGGCCCCATTTGCGGGCCGCGGCGGCGCGCAGCACCTGGGAGCGCTTGACGTCCTCGGCGCGCTGGGCCGGGGAGCCGCCGGGGCCCGCCGGGGCGGCCTTCTTCCCCTCCCCGCCCGCGGCGGCGGCCTCGCGGTGCGCGCCGTCGCCCTTCTCGCCGGGCTTCTCGGCCGCGCACGCCGAGCCGAGCAGGGCGATCAGCAGGGCGGCGGCGACCCCGCAGCGCCGGGGCGAGGTGAGACGTTTCTCCATCATGTTTCCGTTTTGTCTGCTTAGCTGCATGGCGCTGGATCCTGTCAGCACGGACCCCCCGGGCCCGGCCGACACCTCCGGCGCGGGCCGACCGTCCCCCGGCCGGCCCACACCGCCCCCGACACTTGGCCCACAATGTCCAGGTGAACGACCTCTCCCCGCTCCTCACCGACGAGGGCCAGGCCCTGCTCGCCGCGCTCCGCGACTTCGACCCCGCGCGGGAGCTGGCGATCGCCACCCGGCTGCGCCGCGAACACCCGGCCGAGCTGGTCTCGGCCGCCCTCGGCCAGGCCCGGCTGCGGCAGCGCGCGGCGGCGAAGTTCGGCGCGGAGGACGCGTACCGGATGTACTTCACCCCGAACGGCGTCGAGCAGGCGACCCGCGCCTCCGTCGCCGCGTACCGGGCCGGGCGGTTCGCCGCGCTCGGCGTGGGCTCGGTCGCGGACCTCTGCTGCGGCGTCGGCGGCGACGCGGTCGCGCTCGCCCGGGCCGGGATCCGGGTGCTGGCCGTGGACCGCGATCCGCTGACCGCCTCCGTGGCGCGCGCCAACGCGGCGGCCCTCGGTCTCGCGGAGCTGATCGAGGTGCGCCGCGCCGATGTCACGGAGGTCGACGCCTCGGCGTACGACGCGGTCTTCGTGGACCCCGCGCGCCGGGGTGGCCGGGGCAGGGTCTTCGACCCGGAGGCGTACTCCCCGCCGCTGTCCTGGGCGATCGGCGCGGCCAGGTCCCGCCCGTACGCCGCTCTGAAGATCGCTCCGGGGGTGCCGCACGAGCTGGTGCCCGAGGACTTCGACGCGGAGTGGATCTCGGACGGGGGCGATGTGAAGGAGGCGGTGCTCTGGCGCGGGGCCCGCGCGGCCGGCGCGGCCGCCGGAAGCGGGGTGACCGCGACCCTGCTGCCGGGCCCGCGCTCGCTCACCGGCCGCGGGCTGCCGAATCCGCCGGTCCGCCCGGTCGGCCGCTATCTGTACGAGCCGGACGGCGCGGTCGTCCGCGCGCATCTGGTCGCCGAGGTCGCCGAGGAGCTGAACGGCGGGCTGATCGACGAGACGATCGCGTACATCACCTCGGACGAGCGGCGGCCGGACACGCCCTTCGCCACCGCCTACGAGATCACCGATGTGCTCCCCTTCCATCTGAAGCGGCTCAAGGCGCTGCTCCGGGAGCGCGGCGTCGGCTCCCTGACGGTGAAGAAGCGCGGCTCGGCGGTGGAGCCGGAGGAGCTGCGCCGCAAGGTGAAGCCGCAGGGGCCGAACGCGGCGACGGTCTTCCTGACCCGGGTCGCGGGCGCGCCCTCGATGCTGATCGGCCACCCGGCCGGCTGACCGCGCCCGAAGGACCGTGGACGGTCCGTCGACCCGCAGGACCCGGAGGCCCCGCAGGCCCCGGACGGCCCGTCGACCCGTCAGCCCGCAGGCCCCGGACGGCCCGTCAGTCCGCGGGCCCCGCCGGGGCCTCGGCGCGGGCCAGCAGGAGTTCGCGCTCGCGTTCGTTGCGGGTCAGACCGGCCGCGCGGCGGAATTCGTCACGGGCCTCGGCGGTGCGGCCGAGGCGGGCCAGGAGATCGCCGCGGACGCTGGGCAGCAGGTGGTACGCCTTCAGCGCGGGCTCGTCCGCGAGGGCGTCCACCAGCTGGAGACCGGCGCGCGGCCCGTCCGCCATGGAGACGGCGACCGCCTTGTTCAGCTCCACCACCGGGGAGGGGACCTTCGCCACCAGCTGCCCGTAGAGCGCGGCGATGGAGCGCCAGTCGGTGTCCTCGTAGCGGATCGCCCGGGCGTGACAGGCGGCGATCGCCGCCTGGAGGACGTACGGGCCCGGCGGGCCGCCCGTCTCGGCGGCGCGGGCGAGGGCGGCGAAGCCCCGGCCGATGAAGAGCTGGTTCCAGCGGGTGCGGTTCTGGTCGGCGAGGAGCACCGGGCGGCCGTCGGGGCCGGTCCGGGCGGGGATCCGCGAGGTCTGGAGCTCCAGCAGCCCGGCCAGCCCGTGCGCCTCCGGCTCCCCGGGCATCAGCCCGGCCAGCACCCGCGCGAGCCGGAGCGCGTCCTCGCAGAGCGCCGGGCGCAGCCAGTCGTCGCCCGCGGTCGCCGAGTAGCCCTCGTTGAAGATCAGGTAGACGACTTCGAGCACGGAGTCCAGGCGCGCGGCCCGGTCGGGGCCGTAGGGCACCTCGAAGGGGACGCCGGCCCGGGCGAGGGAGCGTTTGGCGCGGACGATGCGCTGGGCGACCGTGGACTCGGCCGCCAGATACGCGCGGGCGATCTCCTCGGTGGTGAGTCCGCCGAGGAGTCTGAGGGTGAGCGCGATCCGGGCGTCCGTGGAGAGCACCGGATGGCAGGCGGTGAAGATCAGCCGCAGCAGATCGTCGTCGATGTCGTCGGCGCCCGCGGGCTCGGGCGGCGGCACGTCCTCCAGGGTCCGCCCGACCTCCGCGAGCTTGCGGGCGTAGGTCTCCTTGCGCCGTACGAGGTCGATCGCGCGGTGCTTGGCGGTGGCCATGAGCCAGGCGCCCGGATTCCGCGGAACGCCCGACTCCGGCCACTGCTCCAGCGCGGCGACCAGAGCGTCCTGCGCGATCTCCTCGGCGATGCCCACGTCTCGTACGATCCGGGTGACACCGGCGATGATCCGCGCCGACTCGATCCTGAATACGGTCTCCACCGCGCTCGCTGCCGTCACCGGCCCATCAGAACAGCCTCGCGGCGTACGGGCAAACGTGCCGGGCCTCAGCCCTCGGCGATCTCGCGGACCTCGGCGGTGACCGTCCAGTAGTCCTCGTGGACCCGGAGGAAGCGTTCGGTCCATTCGAGCGCCTCGGCCCGGTCGCGGGCCCGGACGACGGCGTATCCGCCGACGGCCTCCTTGGACTCGGTGAAGGGGCCGTCGGTGTGGCTGACCCTTCCCCCGGACCAGGTGAGGCGGACGCCCTCGGACGTCGGGGCGAGCCCGGCGGTCTCCAGCATGACTCCCGCCCGGGTCATCTCCTCGATCAGCTCGCCCATCCGCCGCATCAGCTGCTCGCTGACGCCCTGGGCGGGGACATTGCGCTCGTCGACGCGGATCAGCGTCAGATAGCGGGGCATGGTGACTCCTCGGATGCGTTCCCTGAGCGCGGGACCGTTTTCCCGCCTCTCACCCCTGTGTCGAACGGGGCAGGGCGGAATCGACACCCGCACCGGAATTCTTCGCGGAAGTCACCGGGACGGCCACCGGTGCCGCGCCGGTCCGGCGCGGCACCAGCGCCAGGGCCGCCAGGGACGCCACCAGCAGCAGCCCGGCGCAGACCCAGTACGCCGCGCGGTATCCCTCCGCGAGCGCGGCCGGGCCGGTGCGCGATCCGGTGACCGCGGCGGCCGCCGTGACCAGGACGGCCAGCCCCAGCGAGCCGCCTATCTGGCGGGAGCTGTTGAGCAGCCCGGAGGCCATGCCCGTCTCGGCGGGGGCGACGTCCGTGGTCGCGGCCGTGCCCAGCGGTACGAAGCTGAGGCCGATGCCGACGCTGCCGAGGAGCGAGGGCCACAGAATGGCGGAGGCGAAGCTTCCGTCGGGGGTGGCGGTGAGGGCGAATCCGGCGAGCCCCGCGGCCCCGAGCGCCCCGCCCAGCGACAGGAGCGCGCGGACGCCGACGACGGCGACCGCCCTGGCGGCGATCAGCGAGCCGGCCACCACCCCGGCGCAGAAGGGCAGGAACGCCATGCCGGTCGCGGTGGCCCCGTAGCCGAGCACCTGCTGCATGTAGAGCGAGCAGAAGTAGAAGGCGGCGAACTGGCCGGAGCTGAGGAGCAGCGAGAAGAGATTCGCGCCGAGGACGGGCCGTACGCCGAGCAGTCCGACGCGCAGCAGGGGTTGGCGGGTACGGGTCTCCACCACGACGAACGCGGTGAGCAGCAGGGCCGCCGCGCCGAGCGTGAGCAGGGTCTGGGCCGAGCCCCAGGGCAGGCTCTCGGTGCGGACGACGCCGAGGACGAGCAGGGACATGCCCGCGGTGACGAGCAGCGCTCCGGCGGCGTCCAGGCGCGGTGCGGCGGACCGGTCCGGGCCGGCGGGGAGTCCGGCGCGGGCGGTCGCGACGAGGGCGAAGAGGACGATGGGGACATTGACCAGCATCACGGCCCGCCAGCCGGCCGCGTCGGTGAGGAGGCCGCCGGCCAGCACTCCGACGGCGCCGCCGGCCGCGCCGGCCATGCCCCATATGCCGAGCGCTCTGGAGCGGGCGGGTCCGGCGGGGTAGGTGACGGTGATCAGGGTGAAGGCGACGGGGGCGAGGGCGGCCGCGCCGACGCCCTGGACGGCGCGGGCGGCGATCAGCGCGCCGGGCGACTGGACGAGTCCGCCGACGAGGCTCGCCAGTCCGAAGACGGCGAGTCCGGCGGCCAGGACGCGGCGGCTGCCGACGAGGTCGGTGAGCCGGCCGCCGAGCATCAGCAGCCCGCCGAAGGTGAGCGCGTAGGCGCCCACGACCCATTGCAGGCCGTCGGATGTGAAGCCGAGGTCGTCGCGCATGTCGGGCAGCGCCACATTGACCACGGACATGTCCAGCGCCACCGTGAATTGCACGGTGAGCACCGCTGTGAGCACCCAACGCGCCGTTCGTGCTTGGTTGTTCGTCATGTCTCCTTCTTCGGCAGATCCCTTCGGCCCCTTGACGCGGCGAGATTACTATACGCGTATAGAAAAAGGGGCGGCCGGACGGCGGAGCGCCCTGGGGGACGGCCGCGCGGGAGAATGCGCGAGTGGTCGAGGGAGCGAAGAAGAAGCGAAGCGCCGGACGTCCGCGCAGGCTGGATCCGGAGACGATCGTCGCCGCCGCGCGCCGGATCATCGAGGAGGAGGGTGTGGACGCCGTGTCCATGCGGCGGGTGGCCAAGGAGGTCGGCAGTACGCCGATGGCGCTCTATCACCATGTCCGGGACAAGGACGAGCTGCTGCTGCTCACCCTCGCCGGGGTCTCCGCCGCCTTCCCCCGGCCCGAGCTGCCGGAGGATCCCCGGGCGAGGCTGGTGACGGTCTCGCTGCACATGCACGAGGTGCTGAGCCGGGTGCCGTGGGTGCTGAAGGTGCTGGCGCTCGGCGATCTCACCGACAGGCAGGCGCTGTGGATCGCCGAGGAGATCCTCGACAGCGCGATGGCGTGCGGGCTGAGCGAGGCGCAGGCGGTGGCCGCGTACCGCACGATCTGGCACTTCGTCTACGGGGACCTGGTCTTCCGGGCGGCCCGCGAGCGGCGCGCGCGGGAGCCGGACCGCCCCCGGCACTTCCCCGCGACGCTCACCGAGGAGGACCGGGCCGAGCTGCCGCGGCTGACCGCGCTGGCCCCCCGCTGGGACGAACTCCAGCGCTACGACGTCGAGGAGCAGCTGACGGCGGTCGTGGACGGGCTGCTGGGCCGGGCCGGGGCGCCGGGCGGCCCGGGCGGCGGCTGAGCCAGGACCGGGCGGAGCCGCTCGGCCCGCGGACCCGACCGGTCACACGCCGGGTCGGTCCACAGGCGCGGTCGGCCCGGGGCCGGTCCGGTCGCGGGCCCGGTCGGCAGCCGTCAGTCCGTGCCGAGGGACTCGAACCGCCAGCGGTGCACCGCCCGGGTGATCAGATCCGCCGGGGGCTCCGGCAGCTCGGGCGGCCCGTCCGCGCCGCCCGCCGTCCCCGCCGCGCCGTCCCACCAGGTCATCACCAGCACCCGGTCCTGGGCGGCGCGGAAGGTCTCCCGGCGCAGCGGCTCCCGGGCCGTCCGCTGGGCGCGGGCCCACTCCAGCAGCTCCGCGCCCCGGCCCCGGACGGCCCGGGCCTCCCACATCAGGGTGACGACGCCGGTACCGGTCATGAGTAGAGGTTGTCCTTGCTGATCTCGTGCACATGATCGTGGTCATGGCTGTGGGAGTGCGCGTGCGCGTGGGCTCCCGGGACATGGGGATCCGTCACCGGGAGCGAGGAGTCCGCGGACAGCTCCAGATCCGACGGGGGCCGGTTCCGCGCCACCATCTCCGCGCCCAGCGCGGCCACCATCGCGCCGTTGTCCGTGCAGAGCCCGGGCCGGGGCACCCGCAGCCGGATGCCCGCCCGCTCGCAGCGCTCCTGGGCGAGCGCCCGCAGCCGCGAGTTGGCCGCCACCCCGCCGCCGATCATCAGATGGTCGACGCCCTCGTCCACACAGGCCCGTACCGCCTTGCGGGTCAGCACATCGACCACGGCCTCCTGGAAGGACGCGGCCACGTCCCGCACCGGCACCTCCTCGCCCGAGGCGCGCTTGGCCTCGATCCAGCGGGCGACCGAGGTCTTGAGCCCGGAGAAGGAGAAGTCGTACGCCGGATCCCGCGAGCCGCTCAGCCCGCGCGGGAACGCGATCGCAGCCGGGTCGCCCTCCCGGGCCAGCCGGTCGATCACCGGACCGCCGGGGAAGCCGAGGTCGAGCACCCGGGCGATCTTGTCGAACGCCTCGCCCGCCGCGTCGTCGATGGTCGAGCCCAGCGGGCGCACATCGCTGGTGATGTCGGGGGCGAGCAGCAGCGAGGAGTGACCGCCGGAGACCAGCAGCGCCATCGTGGGCTCGGGCAGCTTGCCGTGCTCCAGCTGGTCGACGCAGATGTGCGAGGCCAGATGATTCACCCCGTAGAGCGGCTTGCCGAGGGCGTACGCGTACGCCTTGGCCGCCGACACGCCCACCAGCAGCGCGCCCGCGAGGCCGGGGCCGGCCGTGACCGCGATGCCGTCGAGGTCGCGGGCGGCGATTCCCGCCTCCTTCAGCGCGCGCTCGATCGTCGGGACCATCGCCTCCAGATGCGCCCGGGAGGCGATCTCGGGGACCACTCCGCCGAAGCGCGCGTGGGTGTCCACGCTGGAGGCCACCGCGTCGGCGAGCAGGGTCGTGCCGCGCACGATGCCGACACCGGTCTCGTCGCAGGAGGTCTCGATACCGAGTACCAGCGGTTCGTCAGCCATCAGTAAACATTCCCTTGCACATGGAGCCGCATGACGAGCGCGTCGACATTGCCGGGCTGGTAGTAGCCCCGGCGGAATCCAATGGGCTCAAAACCGAAGCGCTCGTACAGCTTCTGGGCCCTGATGTTGTCCACCCGCACTTCGAGCAGGACCTCGTCGCACTCGAAGGCGGTGGCGTGGCGGAGCAGATCGGTGAGGAGCCGGGCGCCGAGGCCCGTGCCCCACTGTTCGCGGGAGACGGCGATCGTCTGGACGTCGCCGAGCCCGCCGGCCGCCGCGAGGCCGCCGTATCCGACGATCTTCCCGTCGGTCTCGGCGACGACATAGCGGCGGGTGGCGCGCGGTCCGCGGGCGTGGGCCAGCTCGGACCAGAACATCCCGGCCGACCAGGCGTCCTCGGGGAAGAGCGCGTGTTCGAGGTCGAGCACGGGCTCCAGGTCCCACCAGCGCATCTCGCGCAGCACGGGGTCCGGGGCGGTGCTCACTTCGGCGTGACCACCTTGTAGTTCTTCGGCACCTGGGCGTCCGGCCTGCGCAGATAGAGCGGCAGCGGGGGCAGGAACTCCTCCCCCGCGGCCAGCTTGGCGACGGCCAGCGAGGCCAGCGAGGCGGCGGAGACGTGCTCGGGCGCGCGGGCGTCGGGGAAGGTCTCGGGATAGAGCAGCGCGCCCGCACCGACGGCCGGCAGCCCGGCGACCTCGTCGGCGATCTCGGCCGGGCGGTCCACGGCGGGCTCGCCGACGCGCTCGCGCGCGGAGGTGTAGCGCGCCCAGTAGACCTCCTTGCGGCGGGCGTCCGTCGCGACCACGAAGGGCTCCTGGAGACCGGAGGCGTGGGCGAGCCCGTCCAGCGTGCAGAGGCCGTACACCGGCACGCCCAGGGCGGAGCCGAAGGACGCGGCCGTCACCAGGCCGACGCGCAGCCCGGTGTACGGGCCGGGGCCGACGCCGGTCACCACGGCGGTGACGGAGTCCAGCTTCACCCCGGCCTCGGCGAGGACCCGGTCGACGGCGGGCAGCAGCAGTTCGCCGTGGCGGCGCGCGTCCACCCGGCTGGTTTCGGCGACGACGGAGGAACCGTCGTGAAGAGCGGCGGTGACGGCGGGAGTGGCGGTATCCACGGCGAGCAAGAGCACGCAAACAGCCTACGGCTCCCGCGCGGGACGCTGTCGCGCCCCGGTCCGGCGGACGCCTGCTGCTACGGTCGGCCGGAGACATAAACATTCAAAAGACTGCGAAAGGCGGGACGCGGTGGCACGGAGCAGTTCGGGACTGGTGGCCGGGCTCACGGCGGCCGCGCTGGCCGCCGTCTGTTTCCTCGCCTACCAGGCCTCGGCGAGCGTCCCCGGCGCCCTCGGCGCGCCCCGGGGCTCGTCGCCGAGCGCGGCGCCCTCCGCGAAGAGCCCCGAGCAGAAGCCGAGGAACCCGCTCGCGCTGCCCTCGGACACCGGCTCGGGCACCCGGGTCGTCTACGGCCTGTCCGACCGGCGGGTGTGGCTGGTGACCGGGCGGAAGAAGGTCGGCCGCACCTTCCAGGTCATGCCGTCGACGGTGAATCCGAAGCCCGGTTCGTACGCGGTGACCTCGCGGTCGGGGCAGGTCTCCGGCTCGGACGGGGTCGCGATCGAGCATGTGGTGCGGTTCGCGAGCACGGACGATGTGTCGATCGGCTTCAGCGCCGCGGTGAACGGCTCGATGGCGGAGCCGGACCCGGAGAAGCGCACGGGCGGCGTCCGGATGATGCGGGCGGACGGCGACTCGATGTGGCGGTTCGCCACGATCGGCACCAAGGTGGTCGTGGTCCCGTAGGCGGACGGCCCCGCACCGCGGGCGGCCCGGCGCCGGCCCGTCCGGCGCGCCCCGCGAATACGCCCGTACGCGTGAACCGGCCAAGGCCCGACGGGACGTTCCGACGGGTCCCGGCCCGCTCTTCTACGCGGCGTCGCGCCCCTCGGAGGAGGGGGACGGGGGCCTGGCGGACTCGGCCCTGGGCAGCGGGCGCGCGGCGGGGGCCGCCGGGGGGCTCGGCGGGGTGGACACCGCGCGGGCGGCGGCGCAGGACGCGAGCAGGGCGCTCATCGAGAGCCCGGAGGACCTGAAAGGCCCGGCCGGGCCGGAAGCCGCCGACGAGGGCTTCGACGGCACGGAGAGCCCGGAAGGATCGCCGGGCACGCCCTGCGCGGCGGCGGGCTTCACGGGGACGGTCAGGACGGACGGCTGCGACGGCTCGGCGGGCGGCCGCCGACGCCATGGCTGGGAATCGCGCTCGGGCGCCGACATGGTTGCCTCCTGGATTGCGGGGGCAGGCTTGGTTAGGCAGACCTAACCTTGTCTCCGTACCATGTGAACACACCGGGCACGGCCCGCACAACATTTTCCCGACATGTTGTCGGAATATTCGGCATGACGGCCCTCACCACGTGTCACAGGCCCTTCGCCGCCCGTGTCTCCCGGGTCCGCCCGGGTCCACCCGCGTCCGCCCGCGTCCGCCCGCGTCCACCCAGGTCACGCGGCCCGGCTCGGAGTTCAGGCTCCCGAGAGATCCACGTCCGCCCAGCGTGCGCCGTACCCCGTCAGGGCGACCTGGCGGCGGTCGTCGTCCGTGTCGCCGACCACGCGGTGGATCACCACATGCAGCCGCCCGTCGGACAGCTCCTCCACCTTGCCGTCGCCCCACTCCACGACCACCACCGAATCCGGCAGCGAGACGTCGAGATCGAGGTCCTCCATCTCGTCCAGTCCGCCCCCGAGCCGATAGGCGTCCACATGGACCAGGGCGGGCCCGCCGACGAGCGAGGGATGGACCCGGGCGATGACGAAGGTCGGCGAGGTGACCGCGCCGCGCACGCCGAGGCCCTCTCCGAGGCCCCGGGTCAGCGTGGTCTTGCCCGCGCCCAGCTCACCGGTGAGCATCACCAGATCGCCGGGGCGCAGCAGTTTCGCGAGCCGCCGTCCCAGCTCCAGCATCTGTGCGGCGGAGTCGACGGCGAGATGGGCGGCGGACGTCTCAGCCGCCGGGCTGTGCGGTGCTTCCATACGGGCCAACGTTAGCGGCTGACGGTACGGCCCCGACCCGGGCGAGCAGATCCGCCAGCCGGTCGGTGACCGCCTCCGGGTGCTCCAGCATCACCAGATGCCCGGCGTCCGGCACGATCACCAGCTCGGCGCCGGGCAGCAGATCGGCGATGACCTCGCTGTGCGCGCTGGGCGTGACCAGGTCCCGGTCCCCGGCCAGCACCAGCACCGGCGCGTCGCCGAAGGCGGTCAGATCGGCCGTCTTGTCGTGCTCGTCGAAGGCCGGGTAGAACTCGGCGACCACGTCGATGGGGGTGCTCTCGATCATCCGCTCGGCGAACCGGACCACCGCCGGGTCCACCTCCTTCGAGGAGAAGGAGTACCGCTTGATGAGTCCCGCGAAGAGGTCGGCGGTGGCGCGGCGGCCCCGCTCCACCAGCTCGGACTGCGAGCCGAGGAGCCTCAGCACCCCGGGGAGGACCCGGCGCACCGCGTTGACCCCGGCGACCGGGAGCCCGTAGTCGACCTCGCGGAGCCGGCCGCTCGACGTGCCGACGAGGGCGACGCCGACGACCCGGTCCCGGATCAGCTCGGGGAACTGTCCGGCCAGCGCCATCATCGTCATCCCGCCCATGGAGTGCCCGACCAGCACCAGCGGGCCCTCGGGGGCCGCCGCCTCGATGACGGCCCGCAGATCGCGGCCGAGGTCGTCGATGGAGACGGGCGTCCGGTCGGGGCCGGTCTGGGCGGCGCCGCGGGCCGAGCGGCCGTGGCTGCGCTGGTCCCAGTGGACGGTGCGGACCAGTCCGCGCAGGGCGGCGCGCTGGAAGTGCCAGGAGTCCTGGTTGAGGCAGTAGCCGTGGCTGAAGACGACGGTGACGGGGGCGGGGTCCCGGCGGCCGAAGAGCCGGCGGCGGCGGGGCGCGCCCGCCTCGGGGTCGACCTCGTCGATCTCGTAGTAGAGCCGGGTGCCGTCCTCGGCGAGCGCCCGGCCGGGGGCGCCGCGCAGGGCGCCGTACGGTCCCGAGACATCGAGGGCGAGCCGGGCCTTCTTGCGGATGGAGCGGCTGACCGTGAGCCGCTCGACGGCGACTCCGGCGGCCGCGCCCGCCGCGATCACGCCGATCGCCGCGCCCGCGATGCCCGCGCGCCGCCAGTTCCCCGTCGCGGCGGCGCTCGCCACCGCGGCCGCGGCCTCCCCCGTGCTGGTCTCGCTCACCGTGCAGCTCTCCTCGCCGTCGTGCCTCGCCGGTCCCGGTCCGCCTCCGCCGTGGGCTCAGCCGGCGCAGGCCTCGTGCAGATGGACGCGCGGGACGCGGGAGCCGATGCGGGTGACGATCTCGTACGCGATCGTGCCGGCGGCGTCCGCCCAGTCCTGCGCGGTGGGCTCGCCCCGGGTGCCGGGGCCGAAGAGCAGCGCCTCCGCGCCCTCCTGGACCTTCTGCCCGCCGAGATCGACGACGAACTGGTCCATCGCGATGCGTCCGGCGGCCCGGTGCCACTCGCCGCCGATCATGACGGGGCCCCGGCCGGAGGCGTGCCGGGGGACGCCGTCCCCGTAACCGGCGGGGATCAGGCCGAGGGTGGTCTCCTCGGCGGTGATGTAGTGGTGGCCGTAGCTGACGCCGTGCCCGGCCGGGACCTGCTTGACCAGGGCCACGGAGGCGGCGAGCGTCATGACGGGCCGCAGGCCCAGCTCCCGGTGGGTGCCGAGTTCGGGGCTGGGCGAGATTCCGTAGATCGCGATGCCGGTGCGGACGAGGTCGAAGTGCGCCTCGGGGAGGGTGAGCGTCGCCGGGGAGTTGGCCATGTGGCGGACCTCGGGGTCGAGCCCCTCCCCCTCGGCGTACGCGACCATCTCGCGGAAGGCGGCGAGCTGGCGGGCGATGGAGGGGTGGCCCGGCTCGTCGGCGCAGGCGAAGTGGGACCAGAGGCCGGTGACGACGGCCTCGCCCCGGGCCTGGGCGGCGAGCGCGGCGGCGACCAGCTCGGGCCAGTCGGCGGGCGGGCAGCCGTTGCGGCCGAGGCCGGTGTCGGCCTTGAGCTGGATACGGGCGGGGCGGCCGGCCTCCCGGGCGGCGGCGGTGACCTCGGCGAGCGCCCACATTCCGCTGACGGACATGTCGAGATCGGCCTCGACGCCCTCCCGCCACGGGTCGCCGGGGGCCCACAGCCAGCACATGATCCGCCCCGGGATCCCGGCGGCCCGCAGCGCGAGCGCCTCCTGGGGCGTGGCCGTGCCCACCCAGGCGGCCCCGGCCTCGATCGCCGCCCGGGCGCACGGCACCGCGCCGTGCCCGTACGCGTCCGACTTCACGACGGCCATCAGGGCGGCGCGGGGCGCGCGGGCGCGCAGCGAGCGCACATTGGCTCGCAGGGCGTCGAGATCGATCTCGGCACGGACTCGGCTGGGCGGCGGTGTCTGGGTCATCGCGCCAATTCTCGCAGAGCGCCGCGCCGGGCCCCCGCGACAGGTCCCGCACCCGCCGCGGGCTCCTGCGCGCCTGCTCGCGGACGGCTCCCCCGGGACCCCGGGGCACGAGTGCGGCGGGGGCGGTTCAGCGGGCGGACCGGACGTCCCGCCAGGCCGCCGCGAGGGAGTCGGCCACCTCGTACGAGGTGATCGGCACGCCCCGCGCCGAGGCGTGACGGGCGGCGAGGCCGTGGAGATAGGCCGCGGCGGTCGCGGCGTCGAGCGGCGGGAGGCCCGCGGCGAGGAGGGAGCCCGCGAGGCCCGAGAGGACGTCGCCGCTGCCGGCGGTCGCGAGCCAGGGGGTGCCCATCGGGTTCACCCGGACCGGGGTGCGGGCGTCGGGTCCGGCGATCAGCGTGGTGGAGCCCTTGAGGAGCGCCGTCGCCCCGTAGCGCGCGGCCAGTTCGCGTACGGACGCCAGCCGCGCGGCCTCCACCTCCTCCCGGGCGACGCCGAGCAGCGCGGCGGCCTCCCCGGCGTGCGGGGTGAGCAGGGTCGGCGCGGACCGGGCGCGCACGGCCGCCGGGTCCAGCGGACGCAGCCCGTCCGCGTCGACCAGCACCGGTACGTCGGACGCGAGCACCTCGCGCACCGCGTCGTCGTCCTCGCCGAGCCCCGGGCCGACCACCCACGCCTGGACCCGGCCCGCCTTCGCGGGCGGGCCCGCGTGCACCAGGGTCTCCGGGAAGCGGGCGACGACCGCGTCGGCCGCGTGACCGACGTACCGCACCGCGCCCGCGCCCCCGCGCAGCGCTCCCGCGACCGCGAGGACCGCCGCGCCCGGGTAGCGCTCGGATCCGGCGACGACGCCGACCACGCCGCGCCGGTACTTGTCGCTCTCCCCGGCCGGCTCGGGCAACAGCCGCGCCACATCGTGGTGTTGCGGCGACTCCAGCTCCGGCACCGAGGGCAGCACGGGTTCGAGGCCGATGTCCACCAGCCGTACGGTCCCGGCGTACTCGCGCGCGGGGTCGATCAACAGCGCCGCCTTGTGGGTCCCGAAGGTGACGGTGGCGTCCGCGCGCAGGGCCTCGCCGCGCACCTCGCCGGTGTCGGCGTCGACCCCGCTGGGGAGGTCGACGGCGACGACGACCGCGTCGGAGCCGCGCGCCGCGCGGGCGATAGGGATCGCGTCGGGGCGGAGTCCGCCCCGGCCCCCGATGCCGGTGATGCCGTCGAGGACGAGATCGGCCGGCGCGAGCACCGCGAAGGGATCCTCCGCGATCCGGCCGCCCGCCCGGAGGAGGGCGGCGAGCCCGGCGGGGTGGGCGCGGTCCGGTGCGAGCAGCACCGCGCCCACCCCCGCGCCCCGCCGGGCGAGCGCGGCGCCCGCGTACAGCGCGTCCCCGCCGTTGGCCCCGGCGCCGACGAGCAGGACGACCCTGGCCCCGTACACCCGGCCGAGCAGATCGGCGCAGACGGCGGCGAGCCCGGCCGCCGCGCGCCGCATCAGCGCGTCCTCCGGCAGCCGGGCCATCAGCTCAGCCTCGGCGGCCCTGACGGTCTCCACGCGATAAGCGATTCGCATACCCCGAGTCTGCCCCAGCCCCCGCCCCTCCGCGCCGAACAGGCCGCCCGAGGCGGGCGGGCACGGGCCGGGGGGGGCGAGGCGGATCGGGACGTCACCTTCCCGACGGCCGCCCGGTGGGCGGCTCCGGCCGGGCCGCCCGCCGGCTGCCGCCCCCAACGGTGCCGCGCTCGGTCGGGCGGCGGGGCCACCCGCCGCTCGCCGTTCCCCGACGGGCGGGCGGACCGGGCCGGGTCGCCCGCAGCACCGCACCACACCGCACCACGCCGTATGCCCACCGCGCCCGGCACCGAGCACCCCGGCCGCCCAGCCGAGCGCGGGATGTCCCCGTACCCCCAAAGCCGGGCACCCCACCGCCCCGCGCCGAGCGGCCACCCCCCGAGGCACGGCCGCCGCCGGGCTCGAAGCGGCCACCCCCGAGGGCCCGGGTGCCACCGAGCACGGAGCAGCCATCCCGGGGCAGGACGCCGCCGAGCGCGGCACGAATCCGCACCCCGAAGCCGAGCACCCACCACCCCCGCGCGGAGCAGCGACCCCCGGGGGGGGGCCCGGACACCACCGCGCGCGAAGCGGCCACATCCGAGTCCCGGACACCTCCGAGCACGGAGCAACCACCCCCTGAGCCCCGACGCCGCCGAGCACAGCGCGGCCACCCCGAGGCCCGGACACCACCGGGCTCGAAGCGGCCACACCCGGGCCCGGGCACCACCGAGCACGGAGCAGCCATCCCGGGGCAGGACGCCGCCGAGCGCGACACGCACCCGCACCCCGAAGCCGAGCACCCCACCACCCCCGCGCGGAGCGGCCACCCCCCGGGGCCCGGGCGCCGCCGGGTGCGGCGCGGACCGGACCCCGTACCCCCAAGCCCGCCGGCGAGGCAATCGCGCCGGTCAGGGGAGGAGTTGCCCGTGCGGACCGCCGTCGCCGGAGTCTTGACGAACCCTCAAGTGGAACTTAGGTTTGCCTTACCTAAGCGGTCACAGGTTGTGTGCCCGCACTCCGAAAGGTGTCCTTTCCATGCGCTCTGCCGCCCGCACCGCGTCCCGCGCCGCCGTCGCCGTCATCGGAGCGGCCGCCCTCACCCTGGGCCTGGCCTCCTCCGCCTCCGCGGCCACCGTGAACCGCACGATCAACGACGGCGGTACGCCCTACACCCTCTCGGTCACCGCGCCCTCCACGGCTCCGGCCTCCGGCGCCAATGTGAACGTGGTCGGCAGCGGCTACAACCAGTCCCAGGGCATCTACGTCGGCCTCTGCGCGATACCGGCCGGAGTCGACGTCAACAACCAGTCCACCTGGAACAGCAAGCCCACCCCGTGTCTGGGCGGCCAGGACGAGGCCGGCTCCACCGGCGCCTCGCACTGGATCAACAACCAGTGGTACTGGATGTCCCCGAACAACTCCTCCCCCTACACCAACGGCGCGGGCGGCACCGGCAGCTTCAACGTGAACATCCACGTCAAGGCGAAGATCAGCGCGACCGTCACCTGCGGCCAGTCCGGCGTCACCTGCGCCGTCGTCACCCGCGCCGACCACTTCGACAGCAATGACCGCAAGTACGACGTCTACGTTCCGGTGACCTTCTCCTAAATCATGCTTCCACGTGCCAAGAGATCCATACGAGGACGGCGGGTCATGGCCGCCGCGCTGCTGCTCGTGGCGGGCCTGACCGCCGCGGGCCCGGCGCGGGCGGCCGACCCCGGCGAGGCCACGGGCCCCACCGGCCAGAAGCTGACCGTCTCCGCCGTCAAGGACATCGACCCGGCGGGCCAGCGGGTCACCGTGACCGGCTCCGGCTACGACCCCGCCCAGGGCGTCTACCTCGCCGTCTGCGTGATCCCGAAGAAACCCGGCGAACCGCCGAGCCCCTGCCTGGGCGGCATGGACCTGACCGGCGGATCGGGCTCCTCCATCTGGATCTCCAACAACCCGCCGGACTACGCCAAGGACCTCGTCCGCCCCTTCACCGTCAAGGACGGCAAGGGCGGCTTCACCTTCGATCTGACGGTCAAGATCAAGGACAGCAACGCCGACTGCGCCAAGGAGTCCTGCGCGATCGTCACCCGCGCCGACCACACGGACATCTCCGACCGGAAACAGGACGTGATCGTCCCGATCACCTTCGGCAAGGGCTCCCCGCCCACCCCCGAGACCCCTCCGGGCACGGTCCGCCACACCGAGGTGCGGCAGTACGCGCCGACCTCGGGCGGCGTGGTGAGCGCGGCGGTGGATCCCGCCGCCGGTCGGGTCTACGTCAGCGGCACGGGCACCGCCCCCGAAGGACGGCTGAGCGTCTACGACACCCTCACCGGCGCGCCGGTCGGCGACCCGGTCGAACTGCCCGGCGTCGCGCAGTCGATGGCGCTCGACGCGGGGTCCGGCGCGCTCCATCTCGGCCTCGACGACCGCGTGGCGACGTACCACACCAAAACTGGCAAGATCATCGACAATCGGACGCCCGTGGTGAAGGAGAGCGTCGGCCGGCTGGCCATGGACCCGGCCGCCGACCGGCTCTACGTCGCCAACAAGAACCGCGACGAACCCACGGTGACCGTGTACGACACCAAGGACGCCAAGGGCTGGAAGGCGGTCGGCGAACCCGCCGCGCTCGCCTTCACGGCGGCCGATCTCGCCGTGGACACCAAGCGGCACATCGGCTACGCGGTGTACGTCGGCCGCGCCCAGGGGGACAGCGTCCTCACCAACAACCTCGACGGGATCGACGGGGCCACCGGCAGACTCACCGGCAGCCTCAGCCTCGGCACCACCGGCATGGGCAGCCAGGGCGTGGCCGTCGACTCCGAGACCGGCACCGGATACGTCGCCAACATGGGCGTCAACTCCGTCTCGATCGTGGACCTGGAGAGCCACAAGGTCACCGGCTCGGTGACGGTGAGCGGGAACCCGCAGTCCCTGGCGTACGACTCCGGCACCGGCACGCTCTACGCCGCCCAGTTCACCGGCGGCACGGTCGCCGTCGTGGACCCGGCGCGGCACAAGGTCCTCCAGGTGCTGGAGACCGGCAAGAGGCCGACCGGACTGGCCCTGGACGCGAAGAACCACACCCTCTTCACCGTCTCCAACGGCACGGGCAAGGTCGTCCAGACCCAGCGCCAGGTCTCGCCGGGCGTGACCGCCGAGCCGAAGGCGGTCACCGTCCGGGCCGGGAAGCAGGCGGTGCTCAAGGCCGCCGGCGAGGGGACGCCGGAGCCGAGCGCGACCTGGGAGGTCAGCACCGACGAGGGCAGGAGCTGGCAGCCGATAGCGGACTCCTACGGCCCGGAGTTCTCCTTCCGCGCCACCGTGGAGCACGACGGAAACCGCTACCGCGCGGTGTTCTCCAACCCCGTCGGCAGCACCCGCTCAACAGGGGCGGAGGTGTCCGTGACAGCGGCCCCCGACCCCGATCCCGACCCGTCGCCCTCACCGTCGCCGAACGACCCGGATCCCGGGCCGGACGGCTCCGGGGGCGGCGACTCCGACGGGGGCGACTCCGGCGGAGGCGAAGGATCCGCCGGGGGCTCGGGCGACTCCGGAAGCTCCGGAAGCTCGAACTCGGGAGGCTCGGGCGACTCCTCGGGCTCCGGAGGCTCGGCCTCCGGCGGAACCGCGGGCGGCGGAGGGACCGGCGGGGGCTCCGCCCACGGCGGAGACGGCAAGCTCGCCTCCACCGGCGCGACCGTGCTCCCGTTCGCCCTCGCCGCGGCGGCCCTCACCGCCCTCGGCGCGGCCGCCCTGGCCCTGCGCCGCCGAATGACATCCCCCTGACCCCACCCACCCCAAGACCGGCCCCGCCCCCCTCCCTCTCATCGGCCGGGAGGGCGGCGGGGCCCCCGCCATCCGACCACCTGTCCTGCTTCGGGCCCCCGCGCCCCTGGTCCGTCCTCAATCGCCGGACAGGCTTGAAAGAACCCAGCCCCGCCGGCAATCGAGGCGCGGGGTTCGGGGCAGAGCCCCGAGAACGGCCGCCTGCTCAGCCTCACGCCCCCGCACCCAAGGTCCGTCCTCAAACGCCGGACAGGCTGGATTTGCCTGCCAGGTCGGCATCGCTCGCCGGACGAGCCAGTGCCCCTGCCACGCCGGGCGCTCAATTTCCAGCCCCGCCGGCAATCGAGGCGCGGGATTCGGGGCAGAGCCCCGAGAACGGCCACCCGGCCGGCCTCACGCCCCCGCGCCCCAGGTCCGTCCTCAAACGCCGGACAGGCTGGGTTTGCCTGCCGGGTCGGCATCGCTCGACCGACGAGCCAGTGCCCCTGCCACGCCGGGCGGAATGGGGAAAACCAGCCCCGCCGGCGATTGAGGCGCGGGGTTCGGGGCAGAGCCCCGAGAACGGCCGCCTGTTCGGCCTCAGGCCCCTGTGCCCCGGGTCCGTCCTCAAACGCCGGACGGGCTTGAAAGAACCCAGCCCCGCCGGCGATTGAGGCGCGGGGTTCGGGGCGGAGCCCCGAGAACGGCCACCCGACCGGCCTCACGCCCCCGCACCCAAGGTCCGTCCTCAAACGCCGGACAGGCTGGATTTGCCTGCCGGGTCAGGACCCCGGGCCGCCCGGGTCGCCTCCCGCCGAGGGGGGCTCACCCCTCGGCGATCACCACCGCCGAGGCCACCCCCGCGTCATGGCTCAACGAGAGGTGCCAGGAACGCACCCCCAGCTGTTCCGCGCGCGCCGCGACCGTCCCGTACACCCGCAGCCGCGGGCGGCCGTTGTCCTCGACGTAGACCTCGGCGTCAGTCCAGTGCAGCCCGGCCGGCGCGCCGAGCGCCTTCGCCAGCGCCTCCTTCGCGGCGAACCGCGCCGCCAGCGAGGCCGGCCCGCGCCGCTCTCCGCTGGGCAGCAGCAGCTCCCGCTCCAGGAAGAGCCGCGCCGCCATCCCGGGCGTACGCCTCAGGGACGCGGCGAACCGGTCGATCTCCGCGACATCGATCCCCACCCCAATGATCATCCGCTCACTCCACCGTCACAGATTTCGCCAGATTCCTCGGCCGGTCGACATCGTGCCCCCGCACGGTCGCCATCTCACAGGCGAAGACCTGCAGAGGCACCGTCGCCACCAGGGGCTGCAGCAGCGCCGGCACGGCCGGCACCCGGATCAGCAGGTCCGCGTACGCCGCCACCGCATCATCCCCCTCCTCCGCGAGCACGACCGTCCGGGCCCCGCGCGCGCGGATCTCCTGGATGTTGGAGACCAGTTTGTCGTGCAGCACCGGGCTCCGCCCGGGCGACGGCATCACGACCACCACCGGCAGGCCCTCCTCGATCAGCGCGATCGGCCCGTGCTTCAGCTCCCCCGCCGCGAACCCCTCCGCGTGCGTGTACGCCAGCTCCTTCAGCTTCAGCGCCCCCTCCAGCGCCACCGGATACCCCACATGCCGCCCCAGGAAGAGCACCGCGCCCGCGCCGGACAGCGAGCGCGCCAGCTCCCGTACGGGATCCATGGCCGCCAGCACCCGTTCGATCGCGCCCGGCACGGCGGCCAGCTCGCCGACGACGGCGCGGACCTCCTCGTCCCGCAGCGTCCCGCGCGCCCGCCCCAGATACAGCGCCACCAGGTAACAGGCCACCAGCTGCGTCAGAAAGGCCTTGGTGGACGCCACGGCCACCTCGGGACCGGCGTGCGTGTAGAGCACCGCGTCCGACTCGCGCGGGATCGTCGACCCGTTGGTGTTGCAGACGGCCAGCACCCGCGCGCCCTGCTCACGGGCGTGGCGCAGCGCCATCAGGGTGTCCATCGTCTCGCCGGACTGGGAGATCGCGATCACCAGCGTGCGGTCGTCCAGGATGGGGTCCCGGTAGCGGAACTCGCTGGCCGGCTCCACCTCGCACGGGATCCTGGCCCAGTGCTCGACGGCGTACTTCGCGACCAGCCCCGCGTGGAAGGCCGTCCCGCAGGCGACGATCACGACCTTCGCGGTCTCCTTCAGCACGGCGGCCGGGATCCGCAGCTCGTCGAGGACCAGCGCCCCCGCGCCGTCGATCCGGCCGAGCAGGGTGTCGGCGACGGCCCTCGGCTGCTCGGCGATCTCCTTGAGCATGAAGCAGTCGTAACCCCCCTTCTCCGCGGCCGAGGCGTCCCAGTCCACGTGGTACGCCCGTACCTCGGCCGGAGCCCCGTCGAAGCCGGTGACGGTCACCCCGTCCCGGCGCAGCTCCACCACCTGGTCCTGGCCCAGCTCCAGCGCGGACCGGGTGTGGGCGATGAAGGCGGCCACGTCCGAGGCGAGAAAGGACTCGCCCTCCCCGACGCCCACCACCAGCGGGGAGTTCCGGCGCGCCCCGACCACCACGTCCGGCTCGTCCGCGTGCACCGCGACCAGCGTGAACGCGCCCTCCAGCCGTCGGCAGACCTGTCGCATCGCCTCCGCCAGATCCCCGCACGAGGAGAAGGACTCGGCCAGCAGATGCGCGACGACCTCGGTGTCCGTCTCGGACCCGAGCGTGTGTCCGCGGCCGGCCAGCTCCGCGCGCAGCGGGGCGAAGTTCTCGATGATGCCGTTGTGGACGACGGCGACCCGCCCGGCGTTGTCCAGATGCGGATGCGCGTTGGCGTCGTTCGGCGCGCCGTGGGTGGCCCACCGGGTGTGGCCGATGCCGGCGGACCCGTCGGGCAGCGGCCGGTCCTTCAGCTCCTTCTCCAGATGGACGAGCTTGCCCGCCTTCCGCGCGGCGGCCAGCCCGCCGTCGGAGAGGACCGCCGCGCCGGCGGAGTCGTAGCCCCGGTACTCCAGCCGCCGCAGCCCCGCGACCACCACGTCGAGCGCCGACCGACCGCCGACGTAACCCACGATTCCGCACATGTCGGCAGCCTACGGCGGCTCCCCCGCGTGACCGAGCACACCACCCGAGGGACGCGCGCACCCCCGACAATATGAGGGTGATCTCTTCGCCAGCACAGAGCACACCGGGCACACCGCCGAGCGCGTCGCCGGGCACGCCGCCGAACGGATCGCCGGGCACGTCCTCCGGCGCCCACCGCCGCGCCGAGCACGGGCCGACGCCGTACGTCGACCTCACGCGCGCGGAGTGGAGCGCCCTGCGGGACAAGACCCCGCTGCCGCTCAGCGCCGAGGAGGTCGAGCGGCTGCGCGGGCTGGGCGACGTCATCGACCTGGACGAGGTGCGGGACGTCTATCTGCCGCTCTCCCGGCTGCTCAATCTCTATGTCCAGGCCACCGGCGAGCTGCGCGGCGCGCTGAACACCTTCCTCGGGGACGCGGGCCGCGGGCAGGGCGAGCAGCGCGGCACGCCCTTCGTCATAGGGATCGCCGGTTCGGTCGCGGTGGGCAAGTCCACCGTCGCCCGCATCCTCCAGGCCCTGCTCGCCCGCTGGCCCGAGCACCCCCGGGTGGAGCTGGTCACCACCGACGGCTTCCTCTATCCGATGAAGGAGCTGCGGAACCGCGGGCTGATGTCGCGGAAGGGCTTCCCCGAGTCGTACGACCGGCGGGCGCTGACCCGTTTCGTCGCCGACATCAAGGCGGGCCGGGACGAGGTCACCGCACCGGTCTATTCCCATCTGATCTACGACATCGTCCCCGGCGAGCGGCTCACCGTCCGCCGTCCCGACATCCTGATCGTGGAGGGGCTCAACGTCCTCCAGCCCGCGCAGCCGGGCAGCGACGGACGCACCCGAATGGGTCTCGCCGACTACTTCGACTTCTCGGTCTATGTGGACGCCCGGCCGGAGGACATCGAGCGCTGGTATCTGAGCCGGTTCCGCAAGCTGCGCGAGACGGCGTTCCAGAATCCGTTCTCGTACTTCCGCAAGTACACCCAGGTCTCCGAGGAGGAGGCCCTGGAGTACGCCCGCACCATGTGGCGGACGATCAACCGGCCGAACCTTCTGGAGAACGTGGCTCCCACCCGCGGACGTGCCAATCTGGTGCTGCGCAAGGGCCCGGACCACACGGTCCAGCGTCTGTCGCTGCGCAAGCTCTGAGGGGACTCCCGCCCGTGCTCCATCTGCGTCTGATCACCCCGGCCGACCGCACCGCCGAGGTGGTGCGGCTGGTGGAGCGGACCGTCGGCACCACCCATGTGGCGGTGGTGCCCGGCGCGGCCCTGCACCCGCGGGGCGATCTGGTGCTGTGCGATGTGGCGCGGGAGGCCGGGGACGAGCTGATCGGCGGTCTGCGGTCGCTCGGGATCGACGAGTGCGGGTCGATCGCCGTCGAGAACATCGATCTCTCGCTCTCCGAGCACGCCGAGAAGGCGGAGCGGGCGGCCCCCGGGGAGAGCGCGGACGCCGTGCTCTGGGAGCAGCTGACGGAGGCGACCCACGAGGAGTCGACGCTCTCCGTCACCTACCTGGCCTTCCTCTCGCTGGCGATGATGATCGCGGCCTGCGGCGTGGTGCTCGACAACCCGATCCTGATCGTGGGCGCGATGGCGGTGGGGCCGGAGTTCGGGCCGCTCGCGGGGATCTGTACGGGGGTGGTGCGCCGGTCCGCCGCGCTGGTGCGGCGGTCGCTGATCGCGGTGGTGGCGGGGTTCGCGGCGGCGATGCTGATCACCGTGGGCTTCAGTTTCCTGATGGCGTGGCTGGAGCTGTTCGACACGGCGATGCTGGACGCGGCGCGGCCCAACACCAGCTTCATCTTCCAGCCGGACGCGTTCTCGCTCGTGGTGTCGGCGCTGGCGGGGATGGCGGGGATGCTGTCGCTGACGTCGGCGAAGTCGGGGGCGCTGGTGGGGGTGGCGATCTCGGTGACGACGGTGCCGGCGGCGGCGAACGCGGCGGTGGCGTTCAGTTTCGGGGAGTACCGGCAGGCGGTGGGGTCGGTGGAGCAGCTCCTGCTCAATCTCCTGGGCATCGTGCTCGCGGGCACCCTCACCCTCCTCATCCAGAAAATCCCCCTCCCCCACCGCCCCTTCCGCCCCACCCCACCGAACAATCCCGACCGGGCGAGCAATCCCGACCCGGCGAGCAATCCCGACCGGGCGAGCAATCCCACCTCGCCGAACGATCCCGACCGGGCGCGCCAACCCGACCGGACGAGCAATCCCGACCCGGCGAGCGAACGCGCCCCGGCGAGCAATCCCGACCGGGCGAGCAAACCCAGCCCGTCCGGCGATTGAGGACGAACCCGGGCCACAGGGCCCCGCAGCCGACCAGACGGCCACCCCCGGGGCTCCGCCCCGCCCCCCGCGCCTCAAACGCCGGCGAGGCTGAGTTGTTCCCCGCGCCCCAAACGCCTACAGGCTGAGTTGTTCCCCTCGCCCCAAGCACCGGCGAGGCTGGAAATCAAACGCCCGCCGAGGGGAACGAATCCAGCCCGTCCGGCGAACGATCCCGACCCGGCGAACAACCCCGACCAGGCGAGCAAACGCGCCCCGGCGAGCAATCCCGACCCGGCCGGCAAACCCAGCCCGTCCGGCGATTGAGGACGAACCCGAGCCAAGAACGACCCGCGGCCGACACCCACCCACACCGAAACGCACAACCCCCACCCCGCCCGGCGCCGAAAGGCGCAAACCCCCCGGCGCCAGGCGCCACGCGGCCCGCGGCCTAGCCGAGGGCGGACTTGACCGCGTCGGCGAGGCGCTCCGCGACAGAGCGGGCCTGCTCGATGTCCGCCGCCTCGACCATGACCCGTACGAGCGGCTCCGTCCCGGACGGCCGCAACAGCACCCGCCCCGTCGCCCCCAGCTCCCGCTCCGCCTCCGCCACCGCGTTCGCCAGCTCCGCCGACGTACGCACCCGCGACTTGTCGACATCCGGCACATTGATCAGCACCTGGGGCAGCCGCTCCATCACCCCGGCCAGCTCCGCCAGCGAGCGCCCGGTCGACGCGACCCGCGCGGCCAGCAGCAGACCGGTGAGGGTCCCGTCCCCGGTGGTGGCGTGATCGAGGATGATCACATGCCCGGACTGCTCCCCGCCGAGCGCGTACCCGTCCCGCTTCATCGACTCCAGGACGTAGCGGTCGCCCACGGCCGTCTGCACCAGCTCCACCCCCTCGCGCTCCATCGCGATCTTGAAGCCGAGGTTGGACATGACCGTCCCGACCACGGTGTTCCCGCGGAGCGTCCCGGCCTCGCGCATCGCCAGCGCCAGGACGGCGAGGATCTGGTCGCCGTCGACCTCCTCGCCGGAGCCGTCCACCGCGAGGCAGCGGTCGGCGTCGCCGTCGTGGGCGATGCCGAGGTCGGCTCCGTGGGTGACGACCGCGGCCCTGAGCTGCCCCAGATGGGTCGAGCCGCAGCCGTCGTTGATGTTGAGCCCGTCGGGGGCCGCGCCGATGGTGACGACCTGGGCGCCGGCCCGGGTGAAGGCCTCCGGCGACACCCTGGCCGCCGCGCCGTGCGCCTCGTCCAGGACGATCTTCAGCCCGTCGAGCCGGTTGGGCACGGCGGCGACGAGATGGGCGACGTACCTCTCGAAGCCCTCGTCGTAGTCGGTGACCCGCCCGACGCCCGCCCCGGTCGGCCGGTCCCACGGAGCGCCGGTCCGGTGCTGCTCGTAGACCGCCTCGATCCGCTCCTCCAGCTCGTCGGCGAGCTTGTGCCCGCCGCGGGCGAGGAGCTTGATGCCGTTGTCCGGCATGGCGTTGTGGCTGGCGGAGAGCATCACACCGAAGTCCGCGTCGAGCACACCGGTCAGATACGCCACCGCCGGAGTGGGCAGCACGCCGACGCGGAGCACATCCACCCCGGCGCTCGCGAGGCCCGCCACGACGGCGGCCTCCAGAAACTCTCCCGACGCCCGTGGATCGCGTCCGACCACGGCGGTCGGCCGGTGTCCCGCGAAGGTTCCCGCCTCGGCGAGCACATGCGCTGCGGCGACCGAGAGGCCCAGCGCCAGCTCCGCCGTCAGATCCGCGTTGGCGACACCGCGCACACCGTCCGTGCCGAAGAGTCGTCCCACAGCTGTCCTCCGAAATTGGTCCGTGATGCTCCGAAACAGCAAGCCTATGAACGCTTTATGCCCGTTCTACGCCCGAGGTGGTGGTGAATGTGCGCTCCGGACCGTGGTAAATGGGCGTGATCACGGACCCGGGTATGGAAAGACGTACGCCCCGGCAGCACGGAGTGCTGCCGGGGCGTACGAAAAAGCAGACCGAGCAGGCGATTAACGCTTGCTGTACTGCGGGGCCTTACGGGCCTTCTTCAGACCGGCCTTCTTGCGCTCGACCGCGCGGTCGTCGCGGCTCAGGAAGCCGGCCTTCTTCAGCGGGGCGCGGTTGTTGTCCACGTCCGCCTCGTTCAGCGCACGGGCCACACCCAGGCGCAGCGCGCCGGCCTGACCGGAGACACCGCCGCCCGAGATACGGGCCACGACGTCGTAGCGGTCGTCGAGCTCGAGCACCTTGAAGGGCTCGTTGACTTCCTGCTGGTGCACCTTGTTGGGGAAGTAGTCCTCAAGGGTGCGACCGTTGATCTTCCACTTGCCGGTGCCCGGGACGATCCGGACGCGGGCGATGGCGTTCTTGCGACGACCCAGGCCGGCGGCCGGCTGCGGGTCACCGAAACGGGACGCGAGGGACTCGGAGGTGTACTCGCCCTCGACGGGCGCCTCCGACTCGAAGGTGGTGACCTCGGCGTAGGTCTCGGTCTCTTCGCCCTCGACGACGGGGGCTTCGGCGGTGGTCTCGGCCACGATGTTCCTCAGATTCTTTTCGTCTTAGGGGATGGCCGGAACTACTGCGCGACCTGGGTGATCTCGAACGGTACAGGCTGCTGAGCAGCGTGCGGGTGGTTCTCGCCCGCGTAGACCTTCAGCTTCGAGAGCATCTGACGGCCCAGGGTGTTCTTCGGGATCATGCCCTTGATGGCCTTCTCCACGGCCTTCTCGGGGCTCTTGGCCAGCAGCTCGTCGTAGCGGACGGAGCGCAGACCGCCCGGGTAGCCGGAGTGGCGGTACGCCATCTTCTGGGTCTTCTTGTTGCCGGAGAGGTGAACCTTCTCGGCGTTGATGATGATGACGAAGTCGCCCATGTCCATGTGGGGGGCGTAGATCGGCTTGTGCTTGCCCCGGAGGAGGTTCGCTGCCGTAGTCGCCAGACGGCCCAGGACGATGTCCTGCGCGTCGATGATGTGCCACTGGCGCGTGACATCGCCGGGCTTGGGGCTGTACGTACGCACGGTCGTAGCCTTCGCTTCTTCAGTGAGTGGGTCTCCCTGAGCCCGAGGGCTCTGGGAGCGGGTCCTGACAAGGCCAGCCGGACGATCACACCAGCGCTGGCAGCACGACGGGGACGCAACCCGGGTGCTTGCCGCTGGTCATCGGCCGGTGGACCGGCGTAAGGGCCCCTCACGTGAGATAGAGCAAGCCAATACGCATAACGAAGCAGCAGCTTACCCGCGCACCGCCGGACGGGTCAAAACGCGGGGCGCTCCGGGGGCCCCGCAACCCCCCGGAGCCCCGTGAGAACCGGCCGGAGAACGGCGGAAAATCTATCGGGCCCGGTCGACCCGCCGCTCGTCCCACACCGGCTCCGGGGTCTCCCTGACCACCCCGTCGGAGCCGAAGACGAGATAGCGATCGAACGTACGTGCGAACCAGCGATCGTGGGTCACCGCCAGCACCGTCCCCTCGTACGCCTCCAGCCCCTCCTGGAGCGCCTCCGCCGACTCCAGGTCCAAGTTGTCCGTGGGCTCGTCCAGCAGCAGCGCCGTGGTGCCCCGCAGCTCCAGCAGCAGGATCTGGAAGCGCGCCTGCTGCCCGCCCGACAGCTTGTCGAAGCTCTGGTCGCCCTGGCCCTCCAGCTCGTACCGCCGCAGCACCGACATCGCCCCGCCCCGGTCCTTGGCGTGCTCGGTCCACAGGATGTCCACCAGCGTGCGGCCCAGCAGCTCGGGATGGGCGTGGGTCTGCGCGAAATGGCCGGGCTCGACGCGGGCGCCCAGCTTCCACGCCCCGGTGTGCGCCACCGTCCCCTCCCCCGCCAGCAGCCGCAGGAAGTGCGACTTCCCCGAGCCGTTCGAACCGAGGACCGCGACCCGCTCGCCGTAGAAGACCTCCAGGTCGAACGGTTTCATCAGCCCGGTCAGCTCCAGCCGCTCACAGGTCACCGCCCGCACCCCGGTGCGCCCGCCGCGCAGTCGCATCCGGATCTCCTGCTTGCGCGGCGGCTCGGGCGGCGGCCCGGCCTCCTCGAACTTCCGGAAGCGGGTCTTCGCCGCCTGGTAGCGCGACGCCATCTCGTCGCTGCGCGACGCGTACTGCTGCATGTCCAGCACCAGCCGCTTGAGCTGGGCCCGCTTCTCGTCCCAGCGCCGCCGCAGCTCCTCGAACCGGGCGAACCGCTCCGCGCGCGCCTCGTGATACGTACCGAATCCGCCGCCGTGCACCCAGACGTCCGAACCGGCCGGGCTGGGCTCCACGCTGACGATCTTCTCCGCCGTGCGCGCCAGCAGCTCCCGGTCGTGGGAGACGAAGAGCACCGTCTTACGGGTCTCCTTCAGCCGCTCCTCCAGCCAGCGCTTGCCGGGCACGTCCAGATAGTTGTCCGGCTCGTCCAGCAGCAGCACCTCCTCCGGACCCCGCAGCAGCGCCTCCAGCGCCAGCCGCTTCTGCTCGCCGCCGCTCAGCGTCCGCAGCTCCCGCCACTGGGCCCGCTCGTAGGGGACGCCCAGCGCGGCCGTGGTGCACATGTCCCAGAGGGTCTCCGCCTCATAGCCCCGGGCCTCCGCCCAGTCGCTGAGCGCCTGCGCGTACCGCATCTGCGCGGCCTCGTCGTCCACCGTCATGATCAGCCGCTCGGCCTCGTCCACCGCCAGCGCCGCCTCGCGCACCCGGGGCTGGGCCAGCGACACCAGCAGATCCCGTACGGTCCGCTCGTCCCGCACCGAGCCGATGAACTGCCGCATCACCCCCAGCCCGCCGCTGACCCGCACCGAGCCGCCGTGCGGCTCCAGCTCCCCCGCGATCAGCCGCAGCAGGGTGGTCTTGCCCGCGCCGTTGGCCCCGACCAGGGCGACCACCGCGCCGTCTCCCACCCGGAACGAAGCGTCGCCGAGCAGCACCCGCCCATCGGGAAGGTAGTACTCCAGATGTGCCGCCTCAAGATGTCCCATACCGCGATTCTCGCCCCCGGGACCCGTGCCGCCCAACCGGTTTAGGATGCGCGGCATGAGCTTTGGGCAGGGGGGACCTCCGTGGGGGTCCGGCGGACAGCAGCAGGATCCGTACGGCTCGCGGCAGGACCCGTACGGCGCCCAGCAGGACCCGTACAGCGCCCAGCAGGATCCCTACGGCGCCCAGCAGGACCCGTACGGCTCACGGCAGGGCCCGGCGGATCCCTTCGGCGCGCAGGGACCGCCGCCGCCGGACGGGACCCCGGACTGGGCCGCGCTCGCCGACGCCTCGGCGTCCCGGGCCCGCCGCAGGCGCCGGCTCACCGTGGGCGGCGGAGTGCTGGCCACCGCAGCGGTCGCCGGTCTCGTCGCGACCGCGATCGTCTCCTCCCAGAAGAACGCGGACGGCGACGCGAAGTCGCCCTCGGCCACCGCGAGCGGACTGCCCGGCCCCCAGGAGCTGCCCAGCGACTCCACCCGGCCCGAGCCCGCCTTCTCCTCCGTCGCCCCGCCGGCCCCGCCGAACCCGAAGGACTTCATCTCCAGCGAGCGGAAGGACACCGCCCCGCTCAGCGCCGACACCCTCTTCCCGGGCAAGAAGCTCACCATGGGCGGCCGGGCGTACGCCAAGGGCGCGACCGCCCGCACCGCCGACTGCGCCCCCGCCACCCAGGGCGGCCTCGGCGCGGTCCTCCGCGACAACGGCTGTGACCAGGTCTTCCGCGTCACCTACAGCCGCGAGGGACTCGCGGTGACCGTCGGGGTCGCGGTCTTCGGCCAGGAGAGCGAGGCCCGCCGCGCGGTCGCGAAGACCACCAGGGGCAAGACCGTCGCCCCGCTGATGAGCCCCGGCGTCCCCACCTTCTGCAAGGGCGGCCCGGTCTGCCGCTACACCGCGAACTCCTACGGGCGCTACGCCTACTTCACCGCGACCGGCTACACCTCGGCCAAGTCCGTGACCACCGGCGACCGCGCCGCGTACCAGGTCGGCGACGATCTGGCGGAGTTCACCTTCCGCCAGATCGTGCGCCGGGGCAACGCCCAGGCGTCAGCAGCAGTCGCCGATCCCGCCGGCTGACGCGGGCAGCGAACGCTTGTTGCGGGCCTCCCGGTTCCGGGCGGCCAGCAGCTCGTCGGCGGGGTAGCCGACCTCCTCCAGGGTCAGCCCGTGCGGCCGGACGACATGCACGGCCGAGTCCCGCACCCCCGCCGCCAGCACCTTCGCGGGCCACTCGGGCGGCCGGTGCCCGTCGCCGACGAAGAGCAGGGCGCCGACCAGCGAGCGCACCATGTTGTGGCAGAAGGCGTCGGCGCGCACCGTCGCGGTGACGATCCCGGACGCGTCCCGCTCCCAGGAGAGCCGCTGAAGGGTGCGGATGGTCGTCGCGCCCTCGCGCTTCTTGCAGTACGCGGCGAAGTCGTGCTCGCCCGTCAGCCGGGCCGAGGCCTCGTTCATGGCGTCGACGTCCAGCGGCCAGTCGTGCCAGAGCACATGGCCGCGCAGCAGCGGGTCGACGCCCCCGGGGTGATCGGTCACCCGGTAGGCGTAACGCCGCCAGATCGCCGAGAACCGCGCGTTGAACCCCTGGGGGGCCTCCGCGGCCCGCCAGATCCGCACATCGCGCGAGAGCCGCCCGGAGAGCCGTTTGAGCAGCTTCTCCCGGTGCTCGGCCCAGACCTCCGCGGGCAGATCCACATGGGCCACCTGTCCGCGCGCGTGCACTCCGGCGTCGGTGCGGCCCGCCACGGTCAGCTCGTACGTCCGGGAGGACCGGGTCACGGTCCGCAGCGCGTCCTCGATCTCGCCCTGGACGGTGCGCCGGCCGCCGGCCTGCTTGGCCCACCCGGAGAAGTCCTTTCCGTCGTACGACAGATCCAGCCGCACCCGGACCGAGCCGGGCTCCACGTCATCACTCACGCAACAGATCCTCTCAGAGCCCCGGGACAGCGGAACGGGCCCGCTCCCCGAGGGGAACGGGCCCGTTCACCGATCGCCAGGACGCGCGGCCGCCCGGCGAGGGGCGGCTCGGCCGTCCGGAGCGTCCCCGCTCTCGCGGGGAGCCCGGATCAGGCGTCCTTGGACTCCGCGGCGGCCTCGGCCGGCTTGGCGTCCTCGACGGTCTCGGTCTCGGCGGACTCCTTCTTGAGGGCGTCCTCCTTCACCGCGCGCTTGGTGGCGGCCTCGGCCTCGTCGACCGTGGCCTTCTTCGCGATCTCGCCCTCGACGAGCTCGATCACGGCCATCTTCGCGTTGTCACCGCGGCGGTTGCCCACCTTGGTGATACGGGTGTAGCCACCCGGGCGCTCGGCGTACCGCGGAGCGATCTCGGTGAAGAGCGCGTGCACGATGCCCTTGTCCGTGATCGTCTGCAGCACCAGGCGACGGTTGTGGATGTCGCCCTTCTTCGCCTTGGTGATCAGGCGCTCGGCGACCGGACGCAGGCGGCGGGCCTTGGCCTCGGTCGTGGTGATGCGGCCGTGCTCGAACAGCTGCTTCGCGAGGTTCGCGAGGAGCAGACGCTCGTGCGCGGCGCTGCCGCCCAGACGGGCGCCCTTGGCGGGCTTCGGCATGGTGTTTCTCCTTGTGTGCTGCACCGGCCGTGTCAGGTACCGGTGTCAGTTCCCCCGGGGCGGCTGCCTCGGGGAAGTCCGGCCGGGCGGTGAGGCCCGGCGCTCCGGCGGAGGGCCCGGGAAAGGGCCCGTCCGGCGGTCGAGAACTCGGGCCGGGCCCGCGGAGCGAATCCGCGGGCCCCGCCGGAGGAGGATCAGTACTGCTCGGTCTCCACGAAACCGGCGTCCGCGTCGTCGTCGGCGCCGAAGGCGTCGGCGGCGGCGGTCGGGTCGAATCCGGGGGGGCTGTCCTTGAGCGCCAGGCCCATGCCCGCCAGCTTCGCCTTGACCTCGTCGATCGACTTGGCGCCGAAGTTGCGGATGTCCAGCAGGTCCGCCTCGGAGCGCGCGACCAGCTCGCCCACGGAGTGGATGCCCTCACGCTTGAGGCAGTTGTAGGAGCGGACCGTCAGCTCCAGCTCCTCGATCGGCAGCGCGAGATCGGCGGCGAGGGCGGCGTCCGTGGGGGACGGGCCCATGTCGATGCCCTCGGCGTCGATGTTCAGCTCGCGGGCGAGACCGAACAGCTCGACCAGGGTCTTTCCGGCGGACGCCATGGCGTCGCGCGGGCGCATCGCCTGCTTGGTCTCGACGTCGACGATCAGCTTGTCGAAGTCGGTGCGCTGCTCGACACGGGTCGCCTCGACCTTGTACGTGACCTTGAGCACCGGGGAGTAGATGGAGTCGACCGGGATCCGGCCGATCTCCTGGCCCACCTGCTTGTTCTGGACGGCGGAGACATAGCCGCGACCGCGCTCGACGGTCAGCTCCATCTCCAGCTTGCCCTTGCCGTTCAGCGTGGCGAGGACCAGGTCGGGGTTGTGCACCTCGACGCCGGCCGGGGGCGCGATGTCGGCGGCGGTGACCAGACCCGGGCCCTGCTTGCGCAGGTACATCACGACCGGCTCGTCGTGCTCCGAGGAGACGACCAGCTGCTTGATGTTGAGGATCAGGTCGGTGACGTCCTCCTTGACACCCGGCACGGTGGTGAACTCGTGCAGGACGCCGTCGATGCGGATGGACGTGACCGCCGCACCCGGGATCGAGGAGAGGAGCGTACGGCGGAGGGAGTTGCCGAGGGTGTAGCCGAAGCCCGGCTCCAGGGGCTCGATCACGAACCGGGAGCGGTACTCGTCGACGACCTCTTCGGTCAGCGAGGGACGCTGAGCGATCAGCATGGGGAAATCCTTCAGTCGTGGGCGCCCGCTATTTGACGCCCGACGGATGTCTTACAAGGGTACGGGCGGCACGACCCGAAGGAGCCGTACCGCCCGTAACCACAGCCACTCGGCTCAAGCGAGCGTCAGACGCGACGACGCTTGGGCGGACGGCAGCCGTTGTGCGGGGTGGGGGTGACGTCCTGGATCGAGCCGACCTCGAGGCCGGTGGCCTGGAGGGAGCGGATCGCGGTCTCACGGCCGGAGCCGGGACCCTTGACGAAGACGTCGACCTTGCGCATGCCGTGCTCCTGCGCGCGGCGGGCGGCCGACTCGGCGGCCATCTGCGCGGCGAAGGGGGTGGACTTGCGCGAGCCCTTGAAGCCGACGTGGCCGGCGGAGGCCCAGGAGATCACGTTGCCGGACGGGTCCGTGATCGAGACGATGGTGTTGTTGAACGTGCTCTTGATGTGCGCGTGGCCGTGAGCGACGTTCTTCTTTTCCTTGCGGCGCACCTTCTTGGCAGCGCCCTGACGACCCTTGGGGGGCATCTATATCTCCTACGGGAGGTGGTCGGTCCTACAGCGAAGACCGCTTGGCTGTGCGGGGCCCGGAGGTCGCCCTCCGGCGTTCCGCAGCGTCCGCTGAGGACTACTTCTTGCCCGGCTTCTTCTTGCCGGCGATGGCGCGACGCGGGCCCTTGCGGGTACGAGCGTTCGTGCTGGTGCGCTGGCCGTGGACCGGCAGGCCGCGACGGTGACGCAGACCCTGGTAGCAGCCGATCTCGACCTTGCGGCGGATGTCGGCCTGGATCTCACGACGGAGGTCGCCCTCGGTGCGGAGGTTGGCGTCCACGTACTCGCGGATCTTGACCAGGTCCTCTTCGGCCAGGTCGCGAACGCGGGTGTTCGGGTTCACGCCGGTCGTGGCGAGGATCTCCTTGGACCGGGTGCGCCCGATACCGAAGACGTAGGTGAGTGCGATCTCCACGCGCTTTTCACGCGGGATGTCGACACCGGAAACGCGTGCCATTCAACGGCTCCTGTGTTTCTGGGGGTCTTCCACAGAACCGGATCCCGACCGCCGACCCCACTGCTGTGGAGTGGTACGTCCGGGTCCCCGGCCCCCGCCGGAGGTGTCGCCGGCCCTTTCGGGCTGGGCGGGTTCTGCGTATGTACGAATTGCTCGCGTCGCGCGAAGAACTGCGATGGTGCAGGTCGGCGTGCGTCAGCCCTGGCGCTGCTTGTGGCGCAGGTTGTCGCAGATGACCATGACCCGGCCGTGACGGCGGATCACCTTGCACTTGTCGCAGATCTTCTTGACGCTCGGCTTGACCTTCATGGGGTGAGGTTCTCCGGGTCAGTGCCGACACCCGCCCCGGAACCGGGAAGGGCGCGACAAGATCTACTTGTACCGGTAGACGATCCGGCCACGCGTCAGGTCGTACGGAGACAGCTCCACCACGACCCTGTCGTCCGGAAGGATTCGGATGTAGTGCATCCGCATCTTGCCGGAGATGTGCGCGAGGACCTTGTGACCGTTCTGAAGCTCCACCTTGAACATCGCGTTCGGGAGGGACTCGATCACGGTGCCCTCGATCTCGATGGCACCTTGCTTCTTGGCCACGCTTCGCCCTTCGAATCGGCTACCTTGATCGACTCCCGCCGCCGTGTGCAGACACACGGGTACACGAGAGCCGACGCATCAGTCTACGTCAGCCCATTCGAAATGACTAATCCTGGATGATTGCCCACCCGGGAAGATCCTTACGCCCCGGAACCCGAAAGGCCCGGTCCGACTTCGGACCGGGCGGATCGGGACGGGGCGGGATCCGCCGGCGCGCCGAGGCCGGCGCGCGGTGCGGTCCGGCGGGCCCGCGCGGGCCCCGGACGGGCTCAGCCCAGCGGGTCGGGGGCGGCGGTGATGCCCAGCTCCGCGAGCTTGGCGCGGCCGCAGTCCGGCGCGGTGAGCACCAGCGGGCCCTCCTCGGTGACCGCCACCGAGTGCTCCCAGTGCGAGGACCAGGTGCCGTCCGTGGTGATCACGGTCCAGTCGTCGGCGAGCACCTCGGTCTGCGGGGTGCCGAGCGAGACCATGGGCTCGATCGCCAGACAGAAGCCGGGCACCAGCTTGGGGCCCTTGCCGCGCTTGCGGGCGACATAGTTCAGCAGATGCGGGTCCATGTGCATCTCGGTGCCGATGCCGTGGCCGCCGTAGTCCTCGATGATCCCGTACCGGCCGCCGCCGGGCTTCGGCTGGCGGCGGATGTAGGTCTCGATGGCGCGGGAGACGTCCACCAGCCGGTTGCCCGGCTTCATCGCGGCGATCCCGGCCCACATCGACTGCTCGGTCACCCGGGACAGCTCGATCAGCTCCGGAGCGTGGCCCTCGCCCACGAAGACGGTGAAGGCCGCGTCGCCGTGCCAGCCGTCGATGATCGCGCCGGCGTCGACGGAGAGGATGTCGCCGTCCTTGAGGACGGTCTTCTCGTCCGGGATGCCGTGGACGACGATCTCGTTGACCGAGGTGCAGATCGTCGCGGGGAATCCGCCGTACCCGAGGAAGTTCGACTTCGCGCCGTGATCGGCGATCACCTTGCGGGCGATCTCGTCGAGGTCCTTGGTGGTGGCGCCGGGCACGGCGGCCGCGCGGGTCGCTGCGTGGATCGCCGCGACGACCAGCCCCGCCTCGCGCATCTTCGCGATCTGCTCCGGGGTCTTGATCTGCACCATGGCCTTGCCTCACCCTCCGCGCGGACTCATCGCCGCCGCCTTCGCGGAGGCGGTGGCGCTCCGCTGTGGTCGCTCAATTATGGGCCGATGCCCTGGGACACCGCTCAACAGTACGGCCGCGACACCCCTCGGGGCACCGCGGCCGTACTGTCGGGTAACGCCTGCCGTCAGGCCGTCTCGGGCTTCTTCAGCGCGTCCATCGCGCGCCGGGTCACATCGGTGACCTTGCCCAGGGCCGAGATCGTCACCACGAGGCCCTGGCCCCGGTAGTAGTCGATGATCGGCTCGGTCTGGGTGTGGTAGACCTCAAGACGCTTCCGCACCGTGCCCTCGGAGTCGTCGTCGCGCTGATACAGATCGCCGCCGCAGGTGTCGCAGACACCGTCCTGCTTCGGCGGCGAGTAGGTCACGTGGAAGACATGGCTCGAGTCGTTGCGGCAGATGCGACGGCCCGCGATCCGCTTCACGACCTCGTCCTCGGGGACCTCGAGGTCCAGCACCGCGTCCAGCGTCATGCCCTCGGACTTCAGCATCGCGTCCAGCGCCTCGGCCTGCGAGACGTTGCGCGGGAAGCCGTCGAGCAGGAAGCCGTTCCCGGCGTCCGGCTGCTCCATCCGGTCCTTGGCCATGCCGATGGTGACCTCATCGGGCACCAGCTCTCCCGCGTCCATGTAGGACTTGGCCTTCCGACCGAGGTCGGTGCCTTTGCTGATATTGGCGCGGAAGAGGTCGCCCGTTGAGATGTGCGGGATCGACAGGTTCTCGGCAAGGTACGCAGCCTGCGTTCCCTTGCCGGCACCAGGAGGCCCGACGAGGACGATTCGCATCAGCGGAGGAACCCTTCGTAATTGCGCTGCTGGAGCTGGCTCTCGATCTGCTTCACGGTCTCCAGACCCACACCCACGATGATGAGGATGCTCGTCCCGCCGAACGGGAAGTTCTGGTTCGCGCCTCCGAAGCCTGCCAACGCCATCGTCGGGACAAGAGCAATCAGACCCAGGTACAGCGAGCCCGGCCAAGTGATCCTGTTGAGCACATAGCTCAGATACTCGGCAGTAGGTCGACCAGCCCGGATTCCCGGGATGAAGCCACCATACTTCTTCATGTTGTCCGCGACTTCCTCGGGGTTGAACGAGATAGCCACGTAGAAGAACGCGAAGAACACGATCAGGAAGAAGTACGCGGTGATGTAGTAGGGGTGGTCACCCTTGACGAAGTACGACTCGATGAACGTCTTCCACCCGGAGGTGCCGCTGGAGAACTGCGCCACGAGCGCCGGGATGTACAGCAGCGACGAGGCGAAGATGACCGGGATGACACCGGCCTGGTTCACCTTGAGCGGGATGTACGTGGAAGTGCCGCCGTAGGAGCGGCGGCCGATCATGCGCTTGGCGTACTGAACCGGAATGCGCCGCTGGGCCTGTTCCACAAAGACGACCAGGCCCACCATCACAAAGCCGATCAGGATGACGGTGCCGAATTCGATCCAGCCCTGAGCGAGCTTGCCGCTCTCCTTGATGGCCCACAGCGCGCCCGGGAAGCCGGCCGCGATCGAGATGAACATCAGGATCGACATGCCGTTGCCGATGCCGCGGTCGGTGATCAGCTCACCGAGCCACATGGTGGCGGCGGTGCCCGCGGTCATGGTGACGACCATGACGATGGTGGTGTAGATGGATCGGTCCGGCACGATCTGATTGGCGACCTGACAGCCACTGAACAACGCGCCGCTGCGAGCCGTGGCGACCAGGCCGGTGCCTTGCAGCACCGCGAGAGCGACCGTGAGATATCGGGTGTACTGCGTAATCTTCGCGGTACCGGACTGGCCCTCCTTCTTGAGGGCCTCCAGCCGCGGAATGACCACGGTCAGCAGCTGCAGGATGATGCTCGCCGTGATGTACGGCATGATGCCCAGCGCGAAGATGGTGATCTGCAGCAGCGCGCCGCCACTGAACATATTCACCAGGCCGAACAGGCTGTTGTTGCTCTCTGAAGCCTGTTTGACACAGATCTGTACGTTCTGGTAATCGATGCCGGGGACCGGGATGTGCGACCCGATCCGGTACAGCACGATGATGCCGAGCGTGAAGAGCAGCTTCTTGCGCAGGTCGGGCGTCTTGAACGCCCGGGCGAACGCGGTGAGCACGGTGCCTCCTGCGACCCCCGCGCTACTGCGTCAGAGGTGACGGTCTTGAGGATCGACGAATACGAATCAGGCAATCCCATACAGCCCCTGCGGAAGCGGACCATACGGGCACGAGGGCAGAGCCCCCGCATCTTTACAGCAACAGTGCACGCCACCTTACCGGCGACAGTGCCCCCCTTGGAACGACCAACCGGGGATGCCCCATTTGAGAGGGCATCCCCGGTCGGATGTTTCAGCTTTCAGCCACTGAACTGGTCTCAGACGAGCTCGGTGACGCTACCGCCGGCGGCGGTGATCTTCTCCTTGGCGGAGCCGGAAACGGCGTCAACCGTCACCGTCAGCGCCACGGAGATCTCGCCCTGGCCCAGGACCTTGACGAGGCTGTTCTTACGAACCGCACCCTTGGCGACCAGACCGGCCACCGTGACTTCGCCACCCTCGGGGTAGAGCGAAGCGAGCTTCTCCAGGTTGACGACCTGGTACTCGGTACGGAACGGGTTCTTGAAGCCCTTGAGCTTCGGGAGACGCATGTGGAGGGGCATCTGCCCGCCCTCGAAGCGCTCCGGAACCTGGTAACGGGCCTTGGTGCCCTTGGTTCCACGACCAGCGGTCTTACCCTTGGACGCCTCACCACGACCCACACGGGTCTTGGCGGTCTTGGCGCCCGGGGCAGGACGGAGGTTGTGGACCCTCAGCGGGTTGTTCTCCGCCATGTCAGTCGACCTCCTCAACCGTCACGAGGTGGCGGACGGTGTGCACCATTCCGCGGAACTCGGGGCGGTCCTCCTTGACAACCACGTCGTTGAGCCGCTTGAGGCCCAGCGAACGCAGCGTGTCGCGGTGGTTCTGCTTGCTGCCGATGTACGACTTCGTCTGCGTGATCTTGAGGCGGGCCATTACGCACCCGCTCCCGCACGTGCACGCAGCAGAGCCGCGGGGGCGACGTCCTCGAGGGGCAGACCACGGCGAGCCGCGATCTCCTCGGGACGCTGCAGGCCCTTGAGGGCCGCCACGGTCGCGTGCACGATGTTGATCGCGTTGTCGGAGCCGAGCGACTTCGACAGGATGTCGTGGACGCCGGCGCACTCCAGAACGGCGCGCACCGGGCCACCGGCGATAACACCGGTACCGGGGGAAGCGGGCTTCAGCAGGACGACGCCCGCAGCCTTCTCGCCCTGGATGGGGTGCGGGATGGTGCCCTGGATACGGGGGACCTTGAAGAAGTGCTTCTTGGCCTCCTCAACACCCTTGGCGATGGCGGCCGGCACCTCCTTGGCCTTGCCGTAACCGACACCGACGGTGCCGTCACCATCGCCCACCACGACCAGCGCGGTGAAGCTGAAGCGACGACCACCCTTCACAACCTTGGCGACGCGGTTGATCGCGACAACGCGCTCAACGTACGCGGTCTTCTCGGCGGCAGCTGCGCCGCCGTCACGGCCCTTCCGGTCCCGCCGCTCGCCGCCACCGGCACCGCTTCCGCGGCGCTGGGGTCCAGCCATTGGATTTACCTCTCTCTGTTACGTCCGTTAGTCCCGGAACCGGGGCTTAGAACTTCAGCCCGGCTTCGCGGGCGGCGTCAGCCAGAGCGGCAATGCGCCCGGCGTACCTGTTGCCACCACGGTCGAACACGACGGCCTCGACGCCGGCGGCCTTGGCGCGCTCAGCGACCAGGGCACCGACCTGCTTGGCCTGGGCGCTCTTGTCGCCCTCGCCACCGCGGATCGAGACGTCCAGGGTCGACGCCGACGCGAGCGTGTGGCCCGCGATGTCGTCGATGACCTGGGCCACGATGTTGCGGTTGGAACGCGTCACGACCAGGCGAGGACGCTCCGGAGTACCGGAGACGTTCTTGCGGACGCGGATGTGGCGTCGCTTGATGGCAGCGCGCTTGTACGCGTCGCCCTTAGCAATCTTGACACCGTATGCCATGGCTTACTTACCCGCCTTTCCGACCTTGCGGCGGATGACCTCGCCCGCGTACTTGACGCCCTTGGCCTTGTACGGGTCAGGCTTCCGCAGCTTGCGGATGTTCGCGGCGACCTCGCCGACCTTCTGCTTGTCGATGCCCTCGACCGAGAACTTGGTCGGCGACTCGACCTTGAAGGAGATGCCCTCGGGCGCCTCCACCAGGATCGAGTGGCTGTAACCGAGCTGGAACTCCAGGTTGGAGCCCTTCGCGGCGACGCGGTAACCGACACCGCTGATCTCGAGCGCCTTGGTGTACCCCTGGGTCACACCGGTGATCATGTTCGCCACCAGCGTGCGGGACAGGCCGTGAAGGGCCTTGTTCTGACGCTCGTCGTTCGGGCGGGTGACGCTGAGCACGCCGTCCTCACCCTTAACGATCTCGATCGGCGCGGCGACGGTGTGCGTGAGGGAACCCTTGGGGCCCTTCACCGCGACCGTACGGCCATCGATGGTGACGTCCACACCGGCGGGAACCTGGATGGGGAGCTTGCCGATACGCGACATTGCTTTTCCTCCGTTCCCGACTACCAGACGTAGGCGAGGACTTCCCCACCCACGCCCTTCTTCTGAGCCTGCTGGCCGGTCAGGAGGCCGTGCGACGTGGAGATGATCGCCACGCCGAGGCCGCCCAGAACCTTGGGCAGGTTGGTGGACTTCGCGTACACACGGAGACCCGGCTTCGAGATCCGCTTGATGCCCGCGATGGAGCGCTCACGGTTCGGGCCGAACTTGAGCTCCAGGACGAGGTTCTTGCCGACCTCGGCGTCCTCGACCTTCCAGCCCGTGATGAAGCCCTCCTGCTGGAGGATCTCCGCGATGTGCGACTTGATCTTGCTGTGCGGCATCACGACGGCGTCGTGGTAAGCCGAGTTCGCGTTACGCAGACGCGTCAGCATGTCTGCGATGGGATCAGTCATGGTCATGAATTGGCCTTCGGCCTCTCTCGCCGGGGTTTCCTGTATGCGCCATCCCTCTCCCCACACAGGGGCGGGACGGGTGCGGCGCGGGGACCTACGGCGTAGTAAGTCGTACGGGCGGCGGACGCCCAACCCTCCCAGCCTAAGCCATGGAGAGCGGGGCCTCCGCCAACCCTCTGCTTACCGAGAGACTCCAGTGATCCAGTCCAACGCTGCCGTCCGGATGACGCCCCTGGGGGGCGGTGTCCGGACGACGGGCCGGAAGGACTACCAGGAGCTCTTGGTCACGCCCGGCAGCTCGCCACGGTGAGCCATCTCACGAAGGCACACGCGGCAGAGGCCGAACTTGCGGTACACGGAGTGGGGACGACCGCAACGCTGGCAGCGCGTGTAGGCACGCACGCCGAACTTGGGCTTGCGGGCGGCCTTGGCAATGAGAGCCTTCTTCGCCACGGCTCACGCCTCCTTGAACGGGAAGCCGAGGTGACGGAGGAGCGCGCGGCCCTCGGCGTCATTGGTCGCCGTGGTGACCACGGTGATGTCCATACCCCGGACGCGGTCGATCTTGTCCTGGTCGATCTCGTGGAACATGACCTGCTCCGTGAGACCGAAGGTGTAGTTGCCACGGCCGTCGAACTGCTTGGGGGACAGACCACGGAAGTCGCGGATGCGCGGAAGCGCGAGCGACAGGGTGCGGTCCAGGAACTCCCACATGCGGTCGCCACGGAGAGTGACGTGGGCGCCGATCGGCTGACCCTCACGCAGCTTGAACTGCGCGATGGACTTACGGGCCTTGGTCACGGCCGGCTTCTGACCGGTGATCGTGGTGAGGTCCTTGATGGCGCCGTCGATCAGCTTGGAGTCGCGGGCGGCGTCGCCCACACCCATGTTGACCACGATCTTGACGAGGCCGGGAACCTGCATGACGTTCTCGTACGAGAACTCCTCAAGCAGCTTGCCCTTGATTTCCTCGCGGTACTTCGTCTTGAGACGCGGAGTGGTGGTGGTAGCCATCAGATGTCCTCACCCGTCCGCTTGGCAACGCGGATCTTGTTGCCCTCGTCGTCGAAGCGGTAACCGACACGGGTCACGACCTTGTTGCCGTCCTTCTCCACGACGAGCTGAACATTGCTCACGTGGATGGGGGCCTCGGTGGTGATGATCCCGCCGGTCTGCGAACCACGAGCGGTCTGGCCGGCCTTGGTGTGCTTCTTGACCCGGTTGACACCCTCGACCAGGACGCGGTCCTCACGGGGCATGGCCTGAATGACCTTGCCCTGCTTGCCCTTGTCCTTACCGGTGATGACCTGAACCAGGTCGCCCTTCTTGATCTTCATGCTTACAGCACCTCCGGCGCGAGCGAGATGATCTTCATGAACTTCTTCTCGCGCAGCTCACGGCCCACGGGGCCGAAGATACGGGTGCCGCGAGGGTCGCCGTCGTTCTTCAGAATGACGGCGGCGTTCTCGTCGAAGCGGATGTACGAGCCGTCCTGGCGGCGGCGCTCCTTGACGGTGCGAACGATGACCGCCTTGACGACGTCACCCTTCTTCACGTTGCCACCGGGGATCGCGTCCTTGACGGTGGCGACGATGACGTCACCGATGCCCGCGTAGCGGCGACCCGAGCCACCGAGAACACGGATGCAAAGGATCTCCTTGGCACCAGTGTTGTCGGCGACACGCAGTCGCGACTCCTGCTGGATCACGTCTATCTCCTGATTTGTCTGCCGGTTCCCGGCGAGGGGGCCCGTTGCCGGGACCCCTCACCGAGCCTGGCGGAACTGACCTGAGGGAAACCCCTCAGGTGATTACTTGGCCTTCTCGAGGATCTCGACGACGCGCCAGCGCTTCGTGGCGGACAGCGGCCGGGTCTCCATGAGGAGGACACGGTCGCCGACGCCCGCGGCGTTCTGCTCGTCGTGCGCCTTGAGCTTGTTCGTACGGCGGATGACCTTGCCGTACAGCGCGTGCTTCACACGGTCCTCGACAGCGACGACGACGGTCTTGTCCATCTTGTCGCTGACGACCAGACCCTCACGGGTCTTACGGAAACCGCGTGCTGCGGTGTTCTCTTCAGTCACATTGCTCTCGCTCATCAGGCGCTCTCCACCGTCTCGATGCCCAGCTCGCGCTCGCGCATCAGGGTGTAGATCCGGGCGATGTCCTTGCGGACGGCCTTCAGCCGGCCGTGGTTCTCGAGCTGCCCGGTCGCCGCCTGGAAGCGGAGGTTGAACAGCTCTTCCTTGGCCTCGCGGAGCTTGTCAACAAGCTCCTCGCTGCCCAGCTCGCGCAGCTCGGACGCCTTGGTTCCGGCCGACATCACGCCTCACCTGCCTCGCGCCGAACGATGCGGCACTTCATCGGAAGCTTGTGAGCAGCGCGGGTGAGCGCCTCACGAGCAATCTTCTCGTTCGGGTAGGACAGCTCGAACATCACCCGACCGGGCTTGACGTTCGCGATCCACCACTCAGGGGAACCCTTACCGGAACCCATGCGGGTCTCGGCGGGCTTCTTCGTCAGCGGACGGTCCGGGTAGATGTTGATCCAGACCTTGCCGCCACGCTTGATGTGGCGGGTCATCGCGATACGAGCCGCCTCGATCTGGCGGTTGGTCACGTACGCCGGAGTGAGGGCCTGAATGCCGTACTCGCCGAACGCAACCTGCGTACCACCCTTGGACATACCGCTGCGCTTGGGGTGGTGCTGCTTGCGGTGCTTGACCCTACGGGGGATCAGCATGTCGGTCAGGCCTCCGTTCCGGTGCTCTCAGCCGGAGCAGCGGCAGCGGCGTCGGCCTTGGGGGCCTCGGCAGCGGCGTTCTGCTGCGGCTTACGACCGCGACCGCCACGCTCGCCACCGCGGCCACCACGGCCGGCCGGGCGGTCGGAACCACCACGGGCCGGACGGTTGCCGGCGCGGGCGGCGGCGTTCTCGGCGCGGACCTCGGCGATGTTCTTGACGTCGCCCTTGTAGATCCAGACCTTCACGCCGATACGGCCGAAGGTCGTCTTGGCCTCGAAGAAGCCGTACTCGACGTTCGCGCGGAGCGTGTGCAGCGGCACACGGCCCTCGCGGTAGAACTCCGAGCGGGACATCTCGGCGCCGCCGAGACGGCCACCGCACTGGATCTTGATGCCCTTGGCGCCCGCCTTCATCGCCGACTGCATGCTCTTACGCATGGCGCGACGGAAGGAGACACGGGAGGACAGCTGCTCGGCGACGGCCTGGGCCACCAGCTGAGCGTCCACCTCGGGGTTCTTGACCTCGAGGATGTTCAGCTGGACCTGCTTGCCGGTCAGCTTCTCCAGCTTGCCGCGGATCTTGTCGGCCTCGGCGCCGCGGCGACCGATGACAATGCCCGGACGAGCGGTGTGGATGTCCACGCGGACACGGTCACGGGTGCGCTCGATCTCAACCTTCGAGATGCCGGCGCGCTCCATGCCGGACGTCAGCATCCTGCGGATGGCGACGTCTTCCTTGACGTAGTCCTTGTACAGCTTGTCGGCGTACCAGCGGGACTTGAAGTCCGTGGTGATACCGAGCCGGAACCCATGCGGGTTAACCTTCTGGCCCATTACCGGGTTCCTTCCTTGCTGCTGACGACCACGGTGATGTGGCTGGTCCGCTTACGGATCCGGTAGGCGCGACCCTGGGCGCGCGGCCGGAACCGCTTCAGGGTCGGACCCTCATCCACGTACGCCTCGCTGATGAACAGCGAATTGGCGTCACTGTGGTCGTAGTTGTGCGCGGCGTTGGCAATGGCGCTGTCCAGCACCTTGCCCACCGGCACGCTCGCGGCCTGCGGGGCGAAACGCAGGACCGCCTGAGCCTCCGTGGCATCCATGCCACGGATGAGGTCCACCACGCGGCGGGCCTTCATGGGCGTGACGCGGATGTACCGCGCCTGGGCCCTGGCTTCCATGGTTGTCCCTTCAGTGTCTGTCATGATCGGTCACACCCCGCCTTAGCGGCGCTTCGACTTCCGGTCGTCCTTGACGTGGCCGCGGAAGGTGCGCGTCGGCGAGAACTCGCCGAGCTTGTGGCCGACCATCGACTCGGTGACGAACACCGGGACATGGATCTTGCCGTTGTGCACCGCGATCGTGTGGCCCAGCATGGCCGGGACGATCATCGAGCGACGGGACCAGGTCTTGATGACGTTCTTGGTGCCTGCTTCGTTCTGTACGTCCACCTTCTTGATCAGGTGGTCGTCGACGAAGGGCCCCTTCTTGAGACTGCGCGGCATCTAAACCCGCTCCTAGCGCTTCTTGTTCGTCTTGCGGCGGCGGACGATGTACTTGTTGCTCGCCTTCTTGGGAGAACGAGTACGACCCTCCTTCTGACCCCACGGGCTGACCGGGTGGCGACCACCGGAGGTCTTGCCCTCACCACCACCGTGCGGGTGGTCAACCGGGTTCATCGCGACACCGCGGACGGTCGGGCGAACGCCCTTCCAGCGCAGACGGCCGGCCTTGCCCCAGTTGATGTTCGACTGCTCGGCGTTGCCGACCTCGCCGATGGTGGCGCGGCAGCGGGCGTCGACCAGCCGGATCTCTCCGGACGGCATACGAAGGTGGGCCATGGTGCCCTCCTTCGCCAGCAGCTGCACGGAGGTGCCCGCGGAACGGGCGAACTTCGCGCCGCCGCCGGGCCGCAGCTCGATGGCGTGGATGGTCGTACCGACCGGGATGTTGCGAAGCGCCAGGTTGTTGCCGGGCTTGATGTCGGCCCCAGGACCGTTCTCCACGCGGTCACCCTGCGACAGTCCACGCGGGGCGACGATGTAACGCTTCTCGCCGTCCGCGTAGTGCAGCAGCGCGATGCGCGCGGTGCGGTTGGGGTCGTACTCGATGTGCGCGACCTTCGCCGGCACGCCGTCCTTGTCGTGACGACGGAAGTCGATCACACGGTAGGCGCGCTTGTGGCCACCACCCTGGTGGCGGACGGTCACACGACCGGTGTTGTTACGGCCACCCTTGCTGTGCAGAGGGCGGACCAGCGACTTCTCCGGCGTGGACCGCGTGATCTCGACGAAGTCGGCGACGCTGGAGCCACGACGGCCCGGAGTCGTCGGCTTGTACTTGCGGATACCCATTTCTCAGTCCTCGTCCGATATCGGACCGAGGTCTCCGTTAGGAGACCTGGCCGAAGATGTCGATACGGTTGCCCTCGGCAAGGGTCACGATGGCGCGCTTGGTGTTGGCGCGCTTGCCGAAACCGGTGCGGGTGCGCTTGCGCTTGCCCTGCCGGTTGATCGTGTTGACCCCGGTGACCTTGACCGAGAAGACCGCTTCCACGGCCTGCTTGATCTGGGTCTTGTTGGCACGCGGGTCCACGACGAACGTGTACTTGTTCTCGTCGAGCAGCGCGTAGCTCTTCTCGGAAACAACCGGCTTGACGAGGATGTCGTGCGGGTCCGTGAAGGTCTTGGTGGTAACGGTCGCCTCGGACATCAGGCGTCGCTCCCTTCGGTCTCGTTGGCCTGGGGGCCAGACACGAAGGTCTCGAAGGCGGCCTGAGTGAAGACCACGTCCTCGGAGCGGATCACGTCGTACGTGTTCAGCTGGCCCGGCTCCAGGATGTGCACCTGGGGCAGGTTGCGGGCGGACAGCCACGCGGCCTCGTCGGAGCGCTCGACGATCAGGAGCGTGTTCTTGCGCTCCGAGATCTTGCCGATCAGCGTCCGGACGGACTTGGTGGAGATGCCGTCCTCGACCACGCCGGTGACGACGTGGATGCGCGAGTTGCGGGCCCGGTCGGTGAGGGCACCGCGCAGGGCGGCGGCCTTCATCTTCTTCGGGGTCCGCTGCGAGTAGTCACGCGGCACGGGGCCGTGGACAACGCCACCGCCGGCGAACTGCGGGGCGCGGGTCGAACCCTGACGGGCGCGGCCGGTGCCCTTCTGGCGGTAAGGCTTCTTGCCACCACCACGGACCTCGCCACGCGTCTTGACCTTGTGCGTGCCCTGACGGGCGGCGGCCAGCTGCGCGACGACGACCTGGTGGATCAGCGGGATGCTGACCTTGGCGTCGAAGATCTCGGCCGGGAGCTCAACGGTCCCGGTCTTGTCGCCCGCGGGCGACAGAATGTCAATGGTGCTCATAGTCCTCAGGCCCCCTTGGCCGCAGTGCGGACCAGGACCAGGCCGCCGTTGGGACCGGGAACCGCGCCCTTGATGAGCAGCAGGCCCTTCTCCGCGTCAACGGCGTGAACGGTCAGGTTCTGGGTGGTGACCCGCTCGTTGCCCATACGGCCCGCCATGCGGAGACCCTTGAACACACGGCCCGGGGTGGCACAGCCACCGATGGAGCCGGGAGAGCGGTGCTTGCGCTGGGTGCCGTGACCGGCGCCGAGGCCCTTGAAGTTGTGACGCTTCATGACACCGGCGAAGCCCTTGCCCTTGCTCTTGCCCGTGACGTCGACCTTGACGCCGGACTCGAACACCTCGGCAGTGATCTCCTGGCCGAGCGTGTACTCGCTGGCGTCGGAGGTGCGGAGCTCCACCAGGTGGCGGCGGGGGGTCACGTCGGCCTTGGCGAAGTGGCCCTTGAGGGGCTTGTTCACCTTGCGAGGGTCGATCTCGCCGAAGGCGATCTGGACCGACTCGTAGCCGTCGGAGTCATTCGTACGGACCTGGGTAACGACGCAGGGCCCAGCCTTGACGACAGTGACCGGGACGACACGGTTGTTCTCGTCCCAGACCTGGGTCATGCCGAGCTTCTCGCCCAGGACGCCCTTGATCTGCTTTGCCATCTCTTCCGTGCCTCTCAGAGCTTGATCTCGATGTCAACGCCGGCCGGAAGGTCCAGGCGCATCAGCGAGTCAACGGTCTTGGGCGTCGGGTCGAGGATGTCGATCAGGCGCTTGTGCGTGCGCATCTCGAAGTGCTCGCGCGAGTCCTTGTACTTGTGCGGCGACTTGATGACGCAGTACACGTTCTTCTCAGTGGGCAGCGGCACCGGGCCTGCGACCGACGCACCAGTGCGAGTCACCGTCTCGACGATCTTCTTCGCCGAAGAGTCGATGACCTCGTGGTCGTAGGCCTTGAGCCGGATGCGGATCTTCTGTCCCGCCATGGCTACTTCGTAGTCCTGTCTGTTTGTGGAAACGCTCTGGAACTCGGTGAGTACCGCACTCTTGTCCGACCCACGCGGTCGGGCGTGTCGCACTCCCTCTACGCAGAAATCCCGAAGGATTTCCCAACCAAGGGGGTGCGGGCCCTGGCCCGCGCATCGAGGGAAGAGCTCCCACCGAGTGCCTGGCCGGTACCCCGCTGACACTTCCCGGAAGATTCCCGTACGTCCGCCCCAGCGCTGCCCTGGGGCAGATGGAGCGACGAGTACTGTGGGACTCGCTTCCGGTCCTCCCGGCGGGAGGCGCGCAGCATCGGCACTCAACCGAGCAACCCCGACAGTCTGCCACACGGGGCACGGACCTGGCCAATCGAGCCGTAGAGAGTACCCCAGCTCACCGAGGGCTACGCGCGGGGGACGCTGGGGCACGGGCCCGGGCGCCTCCGGGACCGACCCGAGGCCCCGATCGGTTACGGAACGCAGTCGCGCGGCCGCGTCCCGGGCCGGGGCGATCAGCCGGCCGGCCCGGCGCGGAAGCACTTCGTGGCGACGCTCACCTCGATCGCGGATCCGTGCTTCCCGCCGGGCGCCGCGATACGCAGCCGGAGGTCGGCGGCGACCTGGCCGTCATCGGATTCCGCGACGATCCGCGGCGACTTCGCACGGCTGTCGTCCAGCCCCTCCCCGGCGATGCTCCAGCCGCTTGCGGGGAGCTTCTCCTTCAGCCGGTCCATGGCCCCCTCCAGCTCGGCCTCCGTGGGCCCCCACAGGCTCCAGAGGTGATTGACGCGCTGCACCCCGGAGCCCTCCGGGTGATCGGAGCAGCCGAGGGGAACCGGCATCGAGTCCTTGGCCTTCGCCCTGTCCTTCAGCCCGATGACGTCGAGGATCTGACCGGACGCCCGCGCGACCCGTTGCTTCACCGCGGCCTCGGAGCGAACGGGAACCCCCTCGGAGCCCGCCCCGGCCCCGTCGCCCCCCTTGTTCCCGTCCACCTGCGAGCACCCTCCCAAGAGCAGAGCCACCGCGAGCACTGCGGTCACGGACCGAGGCTTCCTGCTCACTCTTCATCCATCCGTATCGGCCGTTGATCACATACAGCGGGGTACGAGTCCGGGCGGGGCGGGGGCGGCTTCGGGCGCGTTCAGTAGCGGTCGACCCGCTGGCCCTCCGGCACCTGGTAGCAGCCGGAGACCACGGTCACGGTGAGTTGCGGGCGCTCGTTCTTCGCCAGATGGACGACGCTGACGCTGAACTTCCGCTCGTCGTTGTCGCCGGTCAGGCGCAGGTTCTTGTTCGGGCTGGAGTCCCGCTCGTAGTGGACGATCTTCCAGCCCTGCTGGGGCAGCTTCTTCTTGAGCCGCTCCATGACGCCCGCGAGCTGATCGCCCGAGGGCGGCGTGAGGCTCCAGGGGTGCCGCATCTGGTAGTAGGTCTCGCGATCCTTGCCGTCACCGCATTCGCTGACCCTGGGGCCTCCCTCGGACGTCTCCCCCTTGATTCCGATGAGGTCCAGGATTTCGCTGGAGATCTGCTTCGTGTCTTTCGTAGCAGCGTCTATGCGCTTCACTCCCGACGAGGGCACCGGGTTGTCCGAGTCCATATCGCATCCTGTGATCGAGGCGAGAGCGAAGGCGAGCGGGAGAGCCACAGCCCACTGCTTGATCTTCTTAATCTTCAAGTTCCACGTTCCTGTGTTGTCCCGCCACCACCTGGGCCTGGTTCAGCAGACTGGCGATGCCCACCCGGACGCCCGGGCTCCCCGCGAAGATCACGTCGTCCGTGTTGAGATCTCCCTGCCGGGCTGCCGATCCGATGAGGGTCGAGCCGTACGAGTGGCCGATGGCGGTGGTGTGGCTCGGGGTATCGACGGCTCGGGAGGCGTCGAGGCCGTTGAGGAACTGGTTGAAGGCCGGTGCCCCGTCGTTCGCGTAGTGGCTGAAGGGGGCGTCCTTGACGATCGGCGCTGAAGCCGAGCAGATACGCCTCGGGCAGCCCCTCTGTCCCGGTCGCGTTGGACCGGCCCTCGATGCTCTGCATGTCCTTGAGCGAGTGAGTGAGGCGCTCGTACTCGTCCCCTGCCATACGCGCCTTCTCCTCCCCGTTCACGTTCAAGCCCGTCGGACGCTACCGGCGACGGCGGACCGGCCCGCTACGGACCGGTAAGGATGTCCGAATACAAGCGAGCCGGGGCTGAAGCGGGTCGTGGGACGGGGCGGGCGGGGCTCCGGTGACGCGGGGCTGTTCGGGAGGGAGCGGGGATCTCGTCTCTGCGCCTTCCGAGGGCCATCACTCGCATGGGTGAACATCGCCAACTCGGCCGGCGGAACACGTGGCTCGGCCGCCAACCGAGCCGCACCCTCTATAGGTGTCCATAGGCGGCGACGATCGCCAGGCTCACGAAGCCCACCGCCGTCGCGGGGCACGTCGGGCCCCGCGACCGAAGCACGGGCGGGCGGGTTCCGGTGGCGCGGGCGGTCTCCTTCGGAAGGGAAAACGGGAGGAAAGAACCTCGCCAAACCCCACCTTTACCGCCCACCACCGCGGCCTCACCCGCACGGGTGAACATGCTCGACTGAGCTGGCAATGAGCGGGGTTGAGTGCCCTAGGCTCGCGGCGCAACCTGATCGCAGACATGCGTCGGCCCCCGCCGGGACTGCAATCCCAGTGCGAGGGCCTGACCATCGAGGAAGCAAGGACCTTCCCGTTGGATACCCAACAGCCTAGCGCGCCCGCGCATCCCCCGTCCGGCGTTACCCGCGACACGCGACGCCCACACCACTCGTACGGCGTCACTCACGCCAACTCCCGGCACACCAGCCGCTTCACGGTCATCGGCAACCACCTCGCCCAGCACCCCGAGCTGTCCCTGCTGGCGATCGGTCTGGCCGTGCACATCCAGTCCCTGCCGACCGGGGCCCGGGTCGACATCAAGTCCCTCGCCGCCCGCTTCACCGAGGGCGCGAGCCGTATCTCCGCCGCCCTGCGCGAGCTGGAGGCCTTCGGCTATCTGCGGCGCACGCGCGAGCGGATCCCCGACGGGCGGATCGTCACCCGCACCGTCTCCTGCAACCAGCCGGGACGGCCGGCGCGACGGGAAGCCCCCGGCACCCGCCCGCCGCCGGCCGAGCCCCAGCGGCCGGCCCGCCGGGAGCCCGCCCCTCTCCTCGTACCCCGGCCCGGCTTCCCCGCCCCCGCGCTGCTCCAACAGGCCGCCGACCTCCTCGCCTGCCTGCACCGCACCGACCCACGACTGCTGCTCTCCGCGCGGGACGCCGCCCAGCTGGCCCCCGGCGTCGCCGCCTGGCTGGAGCGCGACACCACCCCCGCCGCCGTCCACCACGCCCTCACGGCCAACCTCCCCCCGACCCCCCTCCACCGCCCCTCCGCCCTCCTCGCCCACCGCCTCACCGCCCAGCTCCCACCCCCACCCCCCTTCCGCCCCCTCACCGAGCGGCACCCCCTCCAGAACTGCGACCTCTGCGACCGCGCCTTCCGCGCCCCCGAGCCCGGCACATGCGGCGGCTGTCGAACCACCGCTCTCGCGTCCCAGCACTCCGGCCGTAGATCGTGATCTCGGTGGTGAGAGGCGGCCGGCGTCGAGCATCTCGCCCGGGAGCGCCCACGCCGTCGCGGGCGTCGGCCCCTTCTCCGTCTACCCGAGTTCACCGAGCCGGAGGGCATCCCCTATCTCGCTGAGCTTCGCGGTCGTGGCCGGGGTCCGCTCCTGCGCTTGTTCGGCGAGTCGGAGGGCGTCGTCGATCTCGCCGAGCTTCACGGAGGACAGGACGGCCGCCCGCTCCATCAGGTCGTCCCGGGACACAGTCGTCAGCCACGTGCACGGCGTGAAGCCCGGACGCGGGAACGCGAGCCGCAACACGCCTTCGAACGGCAGTCCTTCACCGGTGCCGACCGTCACTTCGATGCCCAGACCGCTGAGGTCGACGCCCGCCGGAGCGACGACCTGCATCACCCGGATCCCGGACGTGTCGTCTCCCGACAGCAGGACGACCAGCCTCCGCTCGTCGAACTGGACCCACCAGACTTCGCCACGCTGCACAGGTCCTCCAGACACATGACGGCAGGCAGACGCGGCGCGACCCCGACGCGCTGTGGAGACGGGCGCGGCCACCGTTGATCATCGGTGTGTGAAGACTGAAGATCATGCGATGACCGCAGGTCACAGCGTAGCCCTGCCCGCCGGCAGGAGGCGTTCACGGGCCTGATGGCCCGGATCACGGACCGGTTCGCACGGGCCGAGCCCCGACGTCGGATCGGGCGCTCGGGCTGCTGTCGGACCCGCCGCGCAAAGACTGCTGGACCATCTGAGAGCGGGCCGAAGAGAGCGCCCCGGACGGCATGCGGCACCTGCTCGGGCGGGCCACGTGGGACGCCGACCAGGTCCGCGACGACGTGCCGGCCTACGCGGTGGAGCATCTGCGGGATGAACTGCTCGCGGCCTACCAGCCCCGGCCGGGGGATCTGCCCGCAGAAGTCGCCGACACGGAGAAACCGGTCGCGTGCCTCATAACCCCGCCTGCGCCGTCCGGCGCGTCACAACGCCCTCAGATACACCCGTCTCAGTAAGCGGTCAGATAGACACGTGCGCGACCGTCGGCGCGGTCCTCGATATGGATCTCAATACCTTGGACGTGCCGTCGCCGCTTGTCTCCGACGCACGGAGGGCAGACACTCGTCGACCGCACATCCCGGATCTCATGGGGCAGGACCAGATCGAGATGCGCGAAACCATCGTCGCTCAGAGAGGACGAGACGTTCGTGACCTTCAGGGGATAATCCGACCGAAGATCGTCAGCCACCGCTTCCGCAGCCTTCTCCTCAGTGAGGAACGACAGCAGATAGACCCGCTCCTGAGGCTGCACCCGCACCGCGCCTTTCACCTCCACCGCCCCCTTCGGCACCTGAACGCGCATGAATTCGACAGCCTGCGAGGCTCCCGCGTCTTTCTCCCAGTAGGGAAAAGAATCTCTGCGGACTTCTCGCTTCCCGTCAGCGGACGAACAGCCGGCGAGCAGCAGCACCGCGAAGCTGGCGACAAAAACACGCACCGCATATCGTTCCCACGCGTGCCGCATATGCTTCACCGATTCTCCTCCTCACCGCGGGACACATCCGCCCGGGTCCCCTCCCGTCCCGGATCCCGCGGCATGAGGGCAGAAGGTGCGGAGGCATCGAGGTCGTGGACGTAGAAGGAACTACTGCCGCGCATGTCAAATTCCTGAGCGATGCCCGTTCTATGCAAGCGCCCCATATCTTCGTCTCGAATATCGAGACCTCCGGGAAGTTTCGTAGACTTCCCCACATCCCAGTTGTAACGGTCCCAGACATTGACCTGGTATTCGAGCGAAACTTTAGGTTTTCCATTCTCGCCAGGACTCACAGAGACCAGACCGGATACGTTCTGCGAATGGGATCCGACTGCATGAAACCACTCGCCTCCCCGAAAGGTTCGATCTTCTTTCTTGCTCTCCACCGGGATGACCACGGTCCTGTCACCTCCAGCTTTTTGGAACTGATCCAACGCATCTTTGCGCCAGGACTCCTGGTGAGACATCAGATGCAACTCGTTGACTTGCAACCGAAATTTTTCATCCTCATGAAGAATTCGATCCACATCGAGATCCAAGGGCTCCCCTGTGCCATCGAGGTAGTGCAGCATATTCCGCGATGCCCCTACCTGCCCTGCAACATCCCCAGCGGTCGCGATCCCCAATGCACGCGCGTGCAGCCACACATCCCTCGGCGTCGGCCTCTCCACGCCGAAGGCTCCCGACCCTTCGTCGGGGGGCGTCCATTTCAGAGTCGGGTCCATGATTCCCGCGGCCCGCAGCTCATCCCCCCGCTCCTGAAGCAGCACTCCCCGGGTGACCGGGTCCAGGCTGCGCCACCACTCCGGAATCCGTTTTCTGTCCTCGGGCATGCCGGCCGCCCTGCCCGCGGCCTCCAGGGAGGGGTAGGGGCTGTCGGCGGCCTCGCGGTTGAAGCCGTTCAGGGTGCCGTCGAAGGGGTCGGAGTCGCGGACGGCGGCTTCGAGGAGGACACGGAGGCCGTCGTCGGCGACGGAGACGGAGTAGACGGCGCGGCGGATGTGGGCGGACCATTCGGCCGCGGCGGCGCGGACGTCCCGCTGGTAGTTGCCGTCGTGGACATAGGCCGTGCGCTCGGCCTGGGTGAGGCGCTCGGTGTCGTAGGAGACGACGCCCTGGTCGGAGACGCGCATACCGGCCTCGACGGCGCCGGCGCGGGCGGTCTCCACCCGGCGCTGGAGGTCGGCGAGCTGGGCGTGGGCGTCGCGCAGGACGGCGGCGACCGCCTTGGCCTCCTGTCGGGCGCCCCGGAACTCCTTGAGCGTCACGGTGAATCTGTCGTTGGCGGCCCGGGCGCTCAGCCCGGCCCAGACCCGGTCGAGCGTGATCCCGTGGACCTCGCGCTCGTACCTCTCCTCCAGCGCCTTGAACCGGCCCGCCATCTCCTCCCACTTGCCTGCGGCCGCGGTGAGCGCGGACAGATCGGTGCTCATCACTTCGTGGTATGTCGGCACGCATCCCCCATGGAGCCGTCGAGCGAGGCGGTTTCGCCGGTCACAGACCGGCTATCCGGGACTGCCGGGCCACGTGGACGCCGACTCCGGCGTCCGTGTCGCCCAGGGCCACGGCGGTGGCGCTCAGCAGCCCCTTCTCGGTGGCCAGGCCGCTGAGCAGCGAGGCGACCTGCGCCTCCCAGGTCTTCTGGGCCTTCTTGAGAGCGCCGGCGGCGTCCCAACCGGAACCGTCCCTGGCCCCCAGCTCCTTCGCGGCCGCGCCCATGGTCTCCGCCGTGAGCCCGCCGTCCCTCCGGACACCGGGCTCCAGATGGTCGTTGATCGCCCTCGCCGCCGCCTTCTTCTCCCGCGGACTCGACGCCAGATCGGGGGCCGCGCCCCCGCCCCCGCCGTCCGGTGCGAGCTGGTTCAGCCGGGTCCGCACGTCCTGCCGGCCGCTCGTGTCGGCCTTGATCCGCGCCCACTCGTCCCATGCCATACGCGCCTGCTCCTCCCCGTTCGCGTTCAAGCCCGTCGGACGCTACCGGCGACGGCGGACCGGCCCGCTGCGGACCGGGAAGGATGTCCGAATACCAGCGAGCCGGGGCCGGGGAGGCACAGGGGACGGTGCGTGCCGCGCGGACAATTCGATCGATCGGCCCGCTCTTCGTCCGTAGAGTGACCCGGCACATCATCACCACCGGGGGTCGAGTCACCATGCGCACGCACTATCCGCGTACCCCCCATCTCCCCTGGTCGCCGGGCGCGGCAGCGGACGATGTGCGCGCCGGGAACGCCGGCGGGCTCGTCGGGCGCGAGGTCGTCGTGACCGAGAAGCTCGACGGGGAGAACACGACGCTGTACGCGGACGGTCTGCACGCCCGTTCGCTGGACTCGGCCCATCACCCCTCGCGGACCTGGGTGAAGGCGCTCCAGGCGCGCATCGGGCACGCCATACCCGCCGGGTGGCGGGTGTGCGGCGAGAACGTGTACGCCCGCCACTCACTCCCGTACGGCGATCTCGACGCGCACTTCTACGGATTCTCCGTCTGGGACGCCGACGGGCGCTGCCTGGACTGGGACCGGACCGTCCGTGTGCTGCGCGGGCTGGGCGTCCCGTCGCCGCGGGTGCTCTGGCGCGGGGTCTACGACGAACGGGCCCTGCGGCGGCTGAGGCTCGACCTCGCCCGGCAGGAGGGGTACGTGGTCCGCACGGCCGCCGGTTTCGGGCAGCGGGAGTTCGGCGACCGGGTCGCGAAGTGGGTGCGGGCCGGCCATGTGCGGACGGATACGCACTGGATGCACTCGGCGGTGGTGGAGAACAGGCTCGGGGCGCGGGCCGCGCTGTGGGCCGTACGGTCCGGGGCGGCGGCCGACGCCGGACAGCTGTCGGCGGCGCTCGGGCTGACCGTGTCCCCCGCCGCCGAGCGGTACGAGGGCGACGGCCGGCTCGGGGACGCGCGCCTCGCCGGCGTACTGGCCTCGGGGCTGCACGGGCGGCGCCGGTCCACGCTGCCCGCCCGGCTGCGCGGGGCGCTGGGGATGCGGCTCGCGCGGCGAGTCGCCGATCTGGTGGGACTGGTGGACGGGGTGCACGGGCCCTATCCGGACGAGGAGCGGCGGGCCGGGCTGATACGGATGTCGTACGCGGCCGATCTGGACGTACTGCACGCCGTCGCCCGGACCTCGGCGGCCACGGCCGAGGAGCGGGAGCGGACCGAGTGGTCGGCGCTGCACGCGGAGGAGATCCGGCCGCTGGGGCCGCTGCCGTTCGGCGGTCTGGACCCGGAGGCGGCCGACCGGTGCCGGGCGGAGGCCCGGCAGGCGTACGCCGAGGGCCGGATCGGCGGCGCGGACGAGGCCGGGGCGGCGACCTGGCGGTGGCGCTCGGGGGCGTACCCCCGGCTGGTGCAGCTGGTCGGGGTCTCGGGCAGCGGGAAGAGCACCTTCGCCCGGACCCTCCCGGCGGCACGGCAGGTGTCGCTGGACGAGCTGAGGGCGGCGGCCGGGGACCGCGGCGACCAGCGCGACAACGGCGGGATTCTGCGGGCCGGGCTGGGCCGGCTGGACGCGGCCCTGGCCGAGGCGGCCGGGGGCGGCACGGTGGTGTGGGACGCGACCTCGCTCAACCGGCGTCAGCGATCGCTGGTGCACGCCGTGGCCCGGCGGCGGAACGCGCTGATCACGCACGCGGTGGTGCTGGTGGACGAGGACGAGGCGGTACGGCGCAACGCGGGGCGGGCGCACCCGGTGCCGGAGCGGGTGCTGCGCGCGCAGCTGGGCCGGTTCTCCCCGCCGTATCCCGGTGAGGCGCACCGGACCTGGTACATCGGGTCGGATGGGGCCGTCGAGGACACGGACCCGGACACGGACCATGGGACAGAAGTCCCGGACGCGGGGACAGCGACCGGGACAGAGCACGGAATGGGCGGGGGCGCGGACAGTGCGGACGAGTGAGGAGATCTTCCACCGGGTGCGGTGGGACGCGCGGTTCGATCCGGCGCGGTTCGTGATGGGGGTGAACCGGCGCGGCGCCGGGGTCAAGCGGATGCCGCTGACCTCGTTCGTACCGGGCGGGGAGATCCCCTGGCACCGGGTGCTGTTCATCGAGGCGGACGGCGAGCTGGTCTGGGACCGGGCGTCGGGGGCCGATCTGATCGGCTCCACCGGCGCCGGGCTGGCCCGGGATCCGCGCCGGCTGCGGGCTCCGTTCTTCGAGCCGCTGGCCTTCGACGGACCGGCCGGACGGACGCCGGACGGAGGCCCGATCCGGGTGCTGACCTGGAACACGCTGTGGGACCGGTACGGCAGTGAGCACATCGACACCGCCCGGCGCCGGCCCCTGCTGCTGGCGGCGCTGCGGGAGGCCGACGCCGATGTGATCGCCCTCCAGGAGGTGGAGCCGGAGCTGCTCGCCATGGTGCGGGCGCAGCCGTGGATCCATGACACGTACACGCTGTCCCCGGGCACCCGGGAGGTGGCCGAGTACGGACTCCTGCTGCTCAGCAGGGCGCCGGTGCGGGAGGTCGGGCGGCATGCGTTCGGTCCGCACAAGGCCGTGCTGGCGATGGTGGTGGAGACCGGGCACGGGCCGCTGACGGTCGCGACGACGCATCTGACGAGCGATCACTCGGCGGAGGGGCCCGCGTCGCGCGAGAAGCAGCTGGCCCGGCTGACGGAGGGGCTGGCGGGCGTGCCGGGGGATGTCGTGCTGATGGGCGACTTCAACGACGCGACGGACCGTCCGCAGCGGACGCTGGATCTCGACGACGCGTGGATCCGCGTCCATGGGCCCGGGGACGACCGGCCGACCTTCGACCCGTCGGCCAATCCGCTCGCCGCGTTGGGGTCGCTGACCGGGGAGCCGGGGCGGATCGACCGGGTGCTGCTGCGGGGGCCGGTGGCCCTGCGGGCGGTGCTGAGGGGCGAGGGCGAGTTCATCTCGGACCACTACGGGGTGGAGGTGGAGCTGACGGGCGCGCCCGATGCCGGGGCGGGAGGCGCGCGGGCGGGCGGGGCTCGGGACGCCGGGGCGGGCGCGCGGGACACCGGGGCGGAGGGCGCGCGGGTGGTCGCGCGGGACACCGGGGCGGAGGGCGCGCGGGCGGGCGGGGCTCGGGACGCCGGGGCGGGCGCGCGGGACACCGGGGCGGAGGGCGCGCGGGTGGTCGCGCGGGACACCGGGGCGGAG